>CAZIKK010000008.1:0-96724 GCA_964539975.1 uncultured Clostridia bacterium | reverse complement strand
TTATATGCTGATTTATTGCTGATACCGAAACATCATATAGTGTAGCCATCATCTTTTGTGTAAGCCAAATGTTCTCGTCTTCATATCTCATCTCAAAGCTTTGAGAATCATTACCTGTTGCTGCAATGTATGTTAGGTACTCGGCTGCACTTGAGCGAATTGCAATATCGTTTTTATTTTTCACAAGATCACTCCCTTCATCATTTAGATTATACTATGTATAGATATTTTTAACTAAATCGTTTATCAGATCTACATCTTGCATAACAATCATAATTATGGATTTTTGATGATTGGTATAGCTATTTTCTTTATAGGCCGTAACTTTTTTCAATGCAACATCCCGATACAAACTCACATCCACAAAGTCACCTTTCTCTAAAATCTCTGGCGATTACTTTATTCCCGATTTCAGAACGTCCCTCGAGAATATCCTCTTGAGTAATAGCACTTCGGCACTTCTTGCTCTATGTCCATTAATGTCAAAAACCCCGATTTTACCGGGGTTTGAAATATTATTATGATGTGCTTTCCCAAAATGTTGATCCCCTAGCCCATACACCTTATCACTATATCATTTTTTTACATAGGTGTAAACAAAATGAGCGACTATTCCAGCATTTTCAAGGGATCCAAGATGATATAAATTTTGTCGTAGATAGGTTGAATCACATATTCACCTTTTTGATTAATGACGCCCATGCCTGATTCGGTTTCTACTCTTGCATAGCCATCGTCAAAGAAACGGCTTCTTTCTTTTCCAATTCGCATATTGTCGTTAATATAGACAATGTCAGTGGCTTTTCTGGTACTGTCCAGTTTCATGTCAAACAACCAGTTGCCTTGAGTGTCGATAAAACCTTCTGCATCGTCACTCTTTCTAGCAGCGGCCATTCCTTCATAGAAATTATCTATATACGTGTATTCAAATGGAATTACTGATTTTCCTTTTTTGTCTATGGCGCCCATCAAACCGTCTTTGGACACCACAGCAATGCCTTCTTCAAATGGTTTGACAAAATCATATTCCGCCGCAATAACTTGGTTGTTTTTGGCGTCCACATACCCCATTTTTTGATAGTTGGGTAGGGTTTCATCTCTTTCTTGATAAGGCATCAACCCTTCATTGAACGCATTTGCCATCGTATTGTGGATGTCTCCATTTCTTGTCATATATATGGATTCTTCTTCTGTTTTGCCGTGTAGGATTAGATGGATGTAGTCTGTTTCTACGTATTGGTATTGAGGTTGTGCCAACCATTCCCCACTGCTTTTAATGATGCCCCATTCTCCGTTTAGTTTCACTGCGAAGATGTTATTGGTGAATAGCGTCAAATCTTCATATATAGGGTAAACAACCAACTCGGCTAAGTCATTATTAAACACTCCAAATTTATCTCCAATTTTCACCTTGAGAGTTTCTAAATTGGCCAGCCTTGATATCCCTCTGTAGAGAACATGGTCAAAGGGCACATCATTTAGGACGGCTCCTTCTGTATTGAGAACAAAGTCTCCTTGTTCGTTTCCTGCGTAGAAAAGATCTTTGGGTATGTGGGTAATAAAGCTGTATTCCGGTTCCACTACCCATTCGCCTTCTCGATTGATGATTCCCCATTGGCCATCGTAGTTGACAGGGCATACGCCTGACACAAAAAATTCTGCATCTCTGTATTGAGGCTGAATCACCATATTGTTGTCTTTGTCTATAAAGCCCACCTTGTTGTTGATTTGAACGGCCACCAGACCTTCACTAAAAATAGACCCTCCCTCATAGGCTGGGTAGACCATCATTTCGCCTCTGTTGTTCACATATCCAATGTAGTCGCCTTGTCTTACCGAGAAAAAGCCTTCACTAGCAAAATCCGATATAAAGTCGAAAACGCCCAAAACCTCGCCCGATTCATTTAGCAAGAAATTGTCGTCATTTTGCCTGCCTATAACAACGCCTTTATTAAACAGGTTCAGCGAAATGCTGTTTTTGATCGTTTCGTCTTGCGTTTTTTCATTGCCACCGCTGCATCCTGTCAGTAAGAATGTCACCATTAAAAGAATGGTGACTGCCCATGTTGTCTTGTCTTTTTTCATTGTCTCTTTCCTTTAGCAATTAAAATTGCTTCCTTTCCATTATTATATATTAAAAGAACTCCGATATCTCCGGAGTTCTTGCATTTGTGAACATCATAAATATGACCATACTTATGTCTCCCAATACATAGGGCCCCCAGATGATAGCTTCTTTTTTAACTATAGCATGTTTGTCTCTAATTATAAAGCCTTATCTCTTTTCGTACTTTAAAAGCTCACCGTAGTTCACGTATTTCTTGCAGGATTCTATTTTTTGTTCCAGTTTTAATTTATGGCCGTTTTTTAGCAAAATATAGCCCCCACCATCTTCTTCCACAAAGCCATCGAAGTAATGAACATCAAAATAGCCACTGGCGCCATCTTTTTTGCAAATAGGGACTCTTGATTTATACTGCACCATGATGCGTTTGTCTGAAAATACATAGGGCACTTTGTTGGCAATATTCAGCGTTTTGCCATAGACTCGCCGGTTGGCTTGCATGTTCACACAGTAGTAGTCTGCCATGGCAGTAATGCAGGTCTTGATGTTGCGTTGTGTCAGATGCAGGTTGCCATTTTCGTAGATGATTTGGGTGCAATCCCCTGATCCTTTGATATAGACTGGCTGCATGGCTACTATCTTGTCGTATTCTATTCTTTTCATGATTTTCCTTTCTGATTAAATTTGTGTGTCTGAATCAGTGTACCAAACATTAGTTCTTTTTTCAAGAATTTTGTTTTGTTTTTTGAGAACTCCCACGGGACTTGTCCTAAATCTCTTAACAACTAGACCAGAGTCCACCTTGGTGTTTTCCAAAGTTCTGTTTTTCCTTTTGTTGGTTGCTTCGCTATGATGGTCCTACCGGAATATCAGGTGAGAGCTCTCTCCAAATTGGAGAAAAAAATGTATCCACGCAATACCAATGATGATTTTGACTTTTGGTTGAATTGGGCCCGGTTGGGCAATGTCAAAGCCAAAGGTCATGTATTGACCATGCTGACACCCTTGGTGAAGGCTTCTATTAGGCGCTACTTCCTTAGCAACATGGATGCAGAAGACCTCCTTCAGGAGGGGTATCTGGTGGTATCCGAATGCATTCAGTCTTACGACCCTAAAAGGGGGATTCCTTTTCTGGGTTTTGCAAAAAGCCGTTTGAAGTTTCATTTCATGGATTTGGGTCGCAAAACCATCAAAGAACGGTGCGATTCTCTGGACAAGACCATTCCCACTTCTGACGGATTGTTGTCGTATGTGGATCTGATTCCTGATGAAAACAGTTTGGTGGATGAGCCTTTGTTGCGTCAAGAAAAACGGCAAGCTTTGATGAAGGCTCTGGCCAAGTTGACACCTCGAGAAAAACAGGTGATTTTGCTAAATCTCGTTGAAAACAAGAACATGCATGTGGTGGCCAAAGAACTGGGCATTGCTTATCGCACAGTGGTCAACACAAAAACAAACGCCCTGAGGCGTTTGGTGGCTTCCATGCAGGAAGTGCTTTAAGGTTTGTATTGGTACTCGGGCACCAGGGTTTTCAGATGCAACCGAATATCTTTTGGTTTGCCTTGATTGACGATGTTTCTTAATGTTTCAAGGTGTTGGCGTAATTCTTCTATATCGGTATGGACAGGTTTTCCGACAAAAATTTTGTGGTGCCTGGTTTCTTGAATCCCTTCTTCATTGAGCAGGAGCTCTTCATAGAGCTTCTCTCCTTTTCTAAGACCTGTGACTTTGATGTCGATGTCATCATAGGGTTTCAGTCCGGACAATCGAATCAAATCTTCTGCCAAATCCATAATGCGGACTGGTTCTCCCATGTCCAAAACAAAGATTTCCCCGCCTTTTGCCATCGCGCCTGCTTGCATGACCAGTTGGGCGGCTTCAGGAATGGTCATGAAGTATCGAATAATATCGGGATGGGTGACGGTGACAGGTCCGCCATCCTGAATTTGCTTTTTAAACAATGGAATGACGCTGCCGTTGCTTCCCAATACATTGCCAAAGCGAACAGCTGCAAATTCTGTTTGGCTTTCATTGTTGTAGGATTGGACAATCATTTCACAGATGCGTTTGGTGGCACCCATGACATTGGTTGGGTTGACTGCTTTGTCGGTGGAAATAAGGACAAATTTTTCCACTTGGTGTTTATCCGAAGTCATGGCTAAATTCCATGTCCCAAATACATTGTTCTTGACTGCTTCGTAAGGACTATCCTCCATTAAAGGCACATGTTTGTGAGCCGCTGCGTGAAAGACTACCTGGGGTTTGTATTTGTTGAAAATATAGTCCAGCCGTTTCAAGTCTCTAACAGAAGCGATGATATAGGTCAGTTGAATGTCGTGTTGTTTGAGTTCCTGCTGCAAGTTGTAGAGACCATTTTCATTGATATCAAACAACACCACTTGATTTGGCTTGAATTTAATGATCTGATGCACCAGTTCTGATCCGATGGATCCAGCGGCACCTGTGACCATCACCGTTTTTTTGCTTAAAAACTCGTCGATATGTTGCGTTTCCAAATGGATTTCTTCCCGTCCCAATAAGTCTTCTATTTCTACTTCTCTAATTTGGGAGATGGTCACATTTCCGTCCAAAAGTTCGTAAACGCCTGGAAGAATTTTTATTTTGGCTCCTGTGTTTTTACATTCCCTGACAATGTCTCGTATGTCTTTTTTGGTAGCTGAGGGAATGGCGATAATGATTTCATCTATTTTCTTGGTCTTGACGATATGGAAAATATCCCGTCTAGTCCCCAACACGGGTACCCCATTCACCGACATGCCTTTTTTCATCTCGTCGTCATCAATAAGGGCGATTGGCTTGCTCATCAGTTCTTCGTGTCGTTTCATTTCTCGGATGACCATGACTCCTGCATCTCCGGCACCTATCACTAGGACACGTTTGTTGTTTCTGCTGCCACTAAATAAGTTTCCTTTTTTTGCCCTTCGGAGTATTCGATAGCTCATTCTGAATCCACCAAGAGCCATCATGTCTAGAATCAAAACAATGATGTAGATGCTTCTGGGTATCTGCACCTGATTCAATACTAGATACAGTACTGCTCCTGCGTTCGCAAGGAGGGTCCCCATAATAATCTGCATCATTTCCTCAACGGAAGCGTATATCCACAAACTGCTGTAAAGTTTGAAAAAATAAAGGATGACAATCTTGATCATGACTGTCACCAAAATATTTTGGCGGATGATAGGTAAGTATTGATCTGGTATGAATCCTTCGAATCTTATAAAATAGGCCATGACAATGGTTACTGACAATAAAAACACATCTGTCACCATCAACATGAGGCCTCTCATTTCTTTTTTCATCTTTTCCCCCTGTCGGAATGCTTTTTGTCACGCCTCGATTATATCATTGGGCTATTAAGAGAGCAACAATGGTTTATTTTGGTATTTTTTTGTGTTATAATACACAAAATTATGACTGAAAAGGGAGGATTCTATGTCTCGCATCCTTTATCCTTTGGGCTTGTTTGGTTTTAGTGGCCTTGTTTGGCTTGTACTAAACGAAACATTGAGCCTTGCCCATTTTGCGCTAGGTGGTTTGCTTGGGCTTGGCGCTATTTATATGTCAGAACAATATCTCACTGGTATCAATTATCGGAATGTGTACCGTATTCCTTTAGGTTTGTTGATGGGTTACTTGGTTTTTTTAGTGATAGAAATATTCAAATCCGGTTGGGCCACAATTAAGCTTATCGTCACTGGTCGAGTCAATCCGGGTGTAGTGACCATTCACACGGATTTGACAGATCCTTTCAGACGAATTATTCTGGCAAACTCCATTACTTTGACACCGGGCACAGTCACCATTGATTGCACCGGTCAACACCTTACGGTTTTGTGGTTGAACTGTGTCACTGAAGACATGGATGAGGCTGGCGAGCTCATTAAAGGTCGATTAGAGCGAAGATTGATGGGAGGAATAAGGGATGTTTCTTGATGTGGTGTTGTTGGTTTTGGCTTTGTTGTCCTTAGCCAGTGCTTCTATTATGTTGACTGGTCCCACCATGAGTGATCGTTTGTTGGGGTTTAATCTACTGGCTTCTAAATTGACCATGTTGGTGATCGTGTATGCTTTGAAACAACAGATCCCCTTTTATTTGGATATCGCGTTAGTGTTTTCTCTGGTGGGTTTTATCGGTGTAATTTTCATCGGAAATTTCATTTTGAAGAAAGGTAGGATTTGATAGATGGCGATGATAGGCAAAGGATTGATTCTTTTAGGGATTTTTTTCATATCGACAGGTGTCTTCAGTATTCTTCGCTACAAAGATTTCTACACGCGAATTCTTTTGACTTCAAAAGTAGATACCATTGGCATGATTAGCATCAGCTTGGGCGTGGTGTTGATTCAAGGCTTGGACTTTTTCTCTTTGAAAGTACTTTTGGTCTTGTTGGTGATGTTGTTTGTGGCCCCATTGATGACTCATTATGTGGCCCGTACAGCGTACTTCAGTTCTCAGGATCCTGTTCTTGACGAGGAGGATGACCATGCTTGAAGTTTTTTATGTGTTGTTGATTGGATTTGCTGTGGCTGCGGTGATGACAGAGCGCCCTGTGCGTGGTGCGATCTACCTAGGTGTTTTTTCCATGGCTAGTGCGTTTGTGTTTTTAGTGTTCAGCGCTCCCGATGTGGCTTTGGCGGAAGTGATTATCGGCAGCACCTTATCTACCATTTTGTATTTGGTGGCGTTGTATAAATATGTGGACTAATTGGACCAATCATATGGGAGGTACTTTATGCGCAAGTGGCTAATTTTCTTTTTCATTGGAGGCGTAACGGTGTTTTTTTTTCAGCTACATGGCCATTCAGAAATGGTTTTTCCAAGGGATTTGTACACCTATTATATTGAACAGGCTTATGCCGAAACTGGCGCCAAAAATGTGGTGGGAGCCATCTATTTGAATTACCGCATCTTTGATACGCTTTTTGAGGCGTTGATGCTATTGGTGAGTGTGTTTGGTGTCATTTATTTTTCCCGATATAAAGGAGGGTACAACCAAAATGAGTAAGCATTCAAATCTGTTGTCCATGATTGTGGGATTGCTGTATCCTTTTATTCTATTGGTTTCTTTTTATGTGATTCTCAATGGTCACCAATCTCCTGGTGGTGGTTTTCAAGGAGGGGCCATGATGTCTTGTGTGTTCATGAGCCGGTACTTGGTGAATTCTAAGGTCCTTGTCGGTTTTGACTATTTTCAGGCTGTGGAGAAGTTGGCTTTTGTGTTGGCGGTATCTGTTGCTTTACTATTTTTTATTTTTGGGTTGAATCAGGCTTATCCCCAGCTTAGGGAAACCTATATGGTGGCCATGAACGCCTTGATTGCGTTAAAGGTTTGTTGCGGATTGAGCCTTGTGTTTTTTAGGTTTGTGTTTTTTGAGAGCAGGTGATGGCAATGGATAAACTTAACGGCGAAACGGTTAGCATCCTCTTGTTTTTTGTGGGCTTGTACGGCGTGGTGTCTCGACGAAATATCATTAAATCGGTGATCAGCATCATTGTCATGGAGACAGCCATCATTTTGTTTTTTCTGACCATTCATTTCCAGGAGGGCAGTGTGCCGCCTATTGGAGAGAACTTGTCCGGTGCCGTGGCAGATCCTTTGCCTCAGGCTTTGATGATCACCACTATTGTGATTGGCATCGCCATTACGGCGGTAGCGCTTGTGATGGCCAATTCTGTTTATCACAAATATGGCACGTCCAATTGGCGAGAATTGATGATCAAGCGAAGGGAGGACGACCATGATTGATGTGACTTTGTATTTGCTCATTCCGGTGATTACCGGCACGGTGCTGTATTTGTCTAATAGCCACCATGTGCGAAGATTGGCATTATTGGTTCATTTTGGGTTGTTTGCCGCTGCTGTTCAAGGTTTTGTTTATGTAAAGACCCATGGTGCGTTTGTGACGTCTTTGGGTCAGTGGGGTGCCCAGGTGGGCATTTACATGCGAGTGGACATGTTGTCCATGACTTTGTTGATGCTTACGGCTTTTATGTTTGCCATGATGTTGTTGTACGAATACAACAGCACCCACACCAACCAGTTGTACCTGTTTTTATTCATGGTGTTGCAGGCATTAGTTTCTGCTATCTTTTTGTCTAATGATTTGTTCAATATTTTTGTGTTGATAGAGGTAGCTACCATCACTGTAGCCATATTAATCATGTTCAAGCAAGATCGCCAATCGGTTTACGACGGCATTGTGTACATGTTGGTGAACATTGTGGCCATGAACCTTTTTTTGTTTGGCGTGGCTTTTATGTACCGAACTTTTGGCGTGTTAGACATGCACGCCATTGGGAGTAAGATGCACCAGATTCAAAATCCCGTGGCTTTAATCATTCCTTATTCCTTGATGATCACGGCGGTGGCTTTGAAATCTGCCATTATGCCTTTGTTTAGCTGGCTGCCAAAGGCTCACGGCACACCCAGTGCACCCTCGGCCGTTTCTGCCATTTTGTCAGGGCTTTATGTGAAAACCGGTGTGTACTTATTTGTCCGAATCAATGCCATGTTTGCTGGCACTTTGGACACTTGGCAGTTTTTTCTGATGGTGGGCTTTATCACCGCTGTCATTGGGTTTTTGCTGGCCATCAGCCAGAAGGATATTAAGCTGATTTTGGCTTATCACACTATTTCTCAAATTGGCTTGATCATGGTCGGGCTAAATTATCCTACCGATTACGCCTTTTGGGGGGGTGTCTACCATATTTTGAATCATGCTTTTTTTAAGTCTACTCTGTTTTTAGGCGCGGGGATTGTCATCGATGTGTATGGGACCCGAAATATTTGGGAGATCAAGGGGGTATTCCGAAAAATGCCTGCGGTGGCATTGGCTTCCATCATGGCCGTTTTAGGCATTACGGGCGCTCCTTTTTTCAATGGCAGCATCTCCAAGTATTTGATTCAATCCGGCACGTCTGGAAGTGTGGTTGAGTGGGGCATTTTGTTGATCAATTTAGGCACCATTATTTCTTTTATCAAGTATTCCACCATCTTTTTTGGGTCTTCTCCTGCAGATTGTCAGAGTCGATCCCAAGTGGACCCTTGGAAAAAGTTGAGTTTGCTGGTAATGGGCGCCATGTGCTTGATTGGTGGTATTTGGGGGCAAGAGTTGATTGGCTTGTTGTTTGACCAGGTCATGACCATTGGTGTGATGACCCAGTTGGAAAAATCTGTGACTTATGCCATCACGCTTGTAGCAGGTTTTGTCATTTACAAGCAGTTTGTTTTGAAAACCAATTTGTTTTATAAACTGAGTCTTTTTGAGTTGGATTTTAATGGCATTTGCTTGTCTTTGACCGGGTTTATGGTGGCTATGATGGTCTGGCTAAGGGTTTTTGTGGTATAATGACCCTAACGCTTTATGATTGAGGTTATGAAATGATCGATTTAGCCCTTTTTAATAGCAACCCGTCGCTTATGGCTATCACAGCCATAGAAGACCGACGCTACTTGTATATTAATCGCGCTTTCACCGAGTTTACCGGTTATGACAAAGAAGACGTGGTGGGGAAAACGCCCGAACAAGTAGGGTTATTTTATGATCCTATGGATGCCCAACGCATCATGGATGTGTTTCGGAAAAACGGTCGTTTTAAAAATTTGGAGACGAAAATCGTCTGCAAATCCGGTGAAGTGTTGGATGGGCTGCTTTCCGGCGAATCCATCACCATGAATGGCCATGCCTATTTTCTTACCACACTAACTGATACCACAGAATTTAATCAAGTAAAAACAAAACTGCACCATCAATCTGTCTTGCAGGATGTTTTGATGAAGATTGCCACTCGGTATATCAACATTCCCCTCTCACAAATCGATGATGCCATCCACGAATCCCTTGAAATGATGGGGAAATTTGTCATGGCCGATCGGGTCTATATCTTTGATTATGATTTTAAGCGTGGCGCCACTTCCAATACCTATGAATGGTGTGCCCACGGCATTACTCCTCAGATCAACAACCTTCAAAACATTCCCCTTGAAAGCATTAAATCTTGGGTTTTGGCTCATCGCCAAGGTCGGATCATCAACATTCCCGATGTGTCCAACTATCCTTTCAATTCTTCTACCGTCAAGCAAATGTTGGTGGATCAATCCATTCAAAGCGTGGTAGCGGTTCCTATGATGATGGATAATCAATGTTTGGGACATATTGGTTTTGATGTCGTAAAGACTACCCGACAATTCTCAGACAGCGAAATCGGCATGCTGAAACTGTACGCCCAAATGGTCGTCAATGTCATTGTACGACAGCGTCAGGAGAATATGCTGAGAAAATCCTTGGAAGAAAAGGCTGTATTGATGAATGAAATCCACCATCGAGTGAAAAATAACCTGCAAGTCGTTTCCAGTTTGTTGTATCTTCAATCTTGCCAAGTGGACAACCCCGAGCTGGTGAAAATATTAAAGAACAGCGAAAACCGTGTCAAAGCTATTTCGTTGCTTCATGAAAAGATTTACGGCGTCAAGCATCTGCAAGATTTTGATTTTAAGGTCTATATTGAAACAGTCAGCCAACAACTGATCGACCAATATTTGCAAGACGGGTTTTCTCTTGATTTTAAGCCTGAAGTCCAGTCTTTGGCCATAGACACCAATCATGCCATTACTTGTGGTTTAATTGTCAACGAATTGGTCACCAATGCAATGGAACATGCTTTTATTGGACGAAAGGAAGGTTTGTTGGGTATTGAAATCACCTCGTTGCCCCATAATATGGTTCAAATCATGATTTATGACAACGGCATCGGCATGCCTGAAGACTTTGATCTTTCCAGGTCCACCTCTCTCGGCATGCAGCTGGTGAATAGTTTGACCGAACAACTGGACGGAACCCTTATAATGGAAGTGTCTCGAGGCACCCGTTTTACCATTATGTTCCCAATCCCCTTAAATTAGGAGGCCGAAATGACGACAAAACGCATTTTAGTTGTGGAAGACGAAGCCATTATTGCCATGGAAATCAAGCGTCGCCTAGAGCATTTAGACTACGCTGTCGCAAAAATTTGCAAAAGGGGAGAAGATGCCTTGGCTTATTTAGAAGACCATCCAGTGGATCTGGTTCTGATGGATATCCGTTTGCAGGGAGCATTAGATGGCATTGACGCGGCCAAAATTATTGATGAACACCACCGCTTGCCTGTCATCTTTTTAACTGCTCATAGCGACTCCGCTACTTTGGACAAAGCAAAGGAAAGTCTTTCAGACGGCTATCTGGTAAAGCCGGTGGATGAGCTTCAGCTTAAGATTGCCCTTGAAATGGCTTTTAGCCGCCATGCGCAATATCAAAAACGTCAATCAAACACTCCGTTGTCAAAAATGGATCCACTCAAAAAAATATCCCTGTGGCAAGACGAGGAAGCGCTCCTGATCAAGCCTTCAGAGATTTTGTATTTAAGCGTAGACAGCGGTATGGTTCACTTTACCCTTTCGCATAGTACCCACCAGCAACGGGGCAACTTGAAATATTGGGAGGAAAAACTGACTTCTTATGGTTTCTTTAGATGCCATAAGAATTTTATCGTCAATCTATCCAAAGTCATTGGATTTGTCCAAAATGTAGATCGAACCTATTCTGTCAAGTTGTTGGGAACAAAGGATTTGGTTCCTGTTTCCCGAATCAAACTTCAAGGGTTAAAAGACCTTATTGAAGTGTGATTAGACATCCACTTCTTTCAGAAGATGTCGCACATTCAAAAAATTGACCAATTGCTTCACAATGGTCACCAGCAAAGCCCTTTCTTCCGTTGAAAAATAGGCGGTTTCTCCAGTCTCAAGCTGATAAGAAGCTTTCAGGATAACATAGCTCCCATAGGCCGTTCTTTTTTTGGATTGAATGCCTTTGTCTGATGGACGGTACCCTTTACTTTCATAATCTTTCCCTTCCAACACCAAATGGATATTGACAAATTTTCGATGGGTAAACGATTTGGAAATTTCATCCACAATTTTTACACCGATGGTATCCAAAGGAGTTCTAGGGTCTTCTGTCAATTTCATTACCTTTTGAACACATTTCAATTCCCGTATTCTCTTTTTGCAGTAAGCTCTTTCTTCTAATAAATTCTGCTCTATTTCGACTTGTTCGGTCATGTCATTCAAAGTGAGCATCACAATGGTCTGATCCTCTATTTCTACCTCTGAAGCGCCCATCTTCACCCAGTAATTTTTCCCAACTTTGTCCGTAAGATTAGGCAACTTTTCTTTGATGACCTCTTCGCCGTTGATTTTTTGGTTCACATATTTTTTGTCCTGTGGTTCTTGAAAAAAATCAACAATCATACTAGGTTGGGTTTCATGAGATAATCCCGACCATTTTTTTTGAGCAGACTCATTGACGTATATGATCTCACCGGTTTCTTTGGTCACCATAATAAGAGGAGTAGGCAACTGTTCTATCATGGTTTCATCAAAGATGATCCCGACTTGTTTGTTTTCATTCATGGACTTAACCTCCAAACCGACTGTCTAATTAATCAGTCGTGCCATTCTGATGATATAAAATTATACCATCATTATTCATTATATGGCGTGTTTTGAGCTTAAATGCACTTTTTTGGCTTTAAAGTGTCGAAAACTTAATCTGATATTTTTTTGAAAAAGAAAAGCGCTTAGAGTTTGATCTAAGCGCTTTTGGATTCTAATGGTGGTGAAGCTTGCTTATTTTCTTTTTTTGAAAATTCCTAACAAAGAAATCAATGCACCAGCACCATAGGCGAAAATTGGAGATCCCACACCTGTTTGTGGTATGTCTAAAGGTACTTCTACTTCTTGAATGACCACAACTTCTTCTGGTTCTTCAATTTCCGGAACATCCAATGGGATGTCTGGTTCCTCAATCACAATATCCGCCTCTGTGATAACGACTGTAGCAGATGCTTGTGTGAAAGGAGCTTGATTGTCGGAAGCGGTAACCGTATTGGTTAATGTTCCCGGTGTGGTAGCCACATAGGTTTGTGTAAACGATACGGAGGCATTTGGAGCCAAAGTCGCCACTATTTCTACCCATTCCAACATGGGGTCTTCTACCGTCACATTGGTGAGAGTGGCTGTGCCCGTATTTCTCAGGGTAATGGTGTAAGTGAGGGTGTCTCCTACTTGGGCAGTGTTCATGTCAGCTGTTTTAGACAAAGTCATTCTGTAAGTAGGTGATGGTCCTGAGGTACCTCTCCATTGGGCATAAAGATCCAAGTTGTGGGCTGGCATGCTGATTTCATCTCCTGCTCCATAAGCAATCCCACTGCCATTTGCTTCCGTGTTCCATCCATTAAAGACGTAGCCCGATCGGCTGAATCCGTTTTGAAGGATGGTCACACTATCCTCATAATGGTAAGGACTATTGGCATCTGTCATCGTGCCTGTTCCACCATTGGGATGGTAGGTAACCTCATAATCAATGGGTGTGTAAGTAACTGTTTCCACTACTGGTTCATCAGGCATGGTTCCGGAGACCTCATCTTTGTCTCTGGAATAACCTGTGAGGGTAGGTGACAAGATCTGGTAGCTATCTCCATAAGCGTAGTTCTGAGTAATGGTTGGTGCTGCTTGACCGTCTTCAGCGTAGACATAATAGACCGTCACCGGATGGAAATTCAAGGTGTAGTAAAAAGTGATCAAGTTGTCTGCTTCTCCAATGGTCAAAGTTTTGGTTGTAGGTGTCTGCCCAGTGTAACCCACAATGGCTATAGCCGATTCTGTTACAGTATCTCCATAGGTTTGATTGTCTACCTGTTTGGGTGGATGCAACACTTGGTTGGTTTCTAGTTCTAGATAACGCACGGTGTAATATAACCCTTGGACAGGCATGTAATAAACTTTGATCACATTGTCTGCTTCAACATGGGAGATGGTCAACGGCACGCCATCATCAGAATCCAATAAATAACCTGTGATTGGTTTTTCTGGATATGTGTTAATGACGCTTCCAAATTCTCCATATAGAATTTCTGTCTTTTCTGGGTCCAAGATATTGTTGTAATAGTATTCCACGGTGTACATCAAGTCGGTTCGAGCGGTGTTTTCAATAGTGAAATCTGTCACCATTTTTGTGTAGCCATCTGGTACACTCACTTCATCCACTGTAAAAGTGTAGGGATTTCCTTGACTATCTTCCGCATCTTCATCCACCCATGTGTAGCTAGTCGTTCCGTGAGAAATGACGAGTGATGTCTTGTATACACTGCCTTCTCGATTCAAGACAAATTGAATGTCCGGCCTTGGCGTAATGCCTCCTGTCCATACCTTATTGACGGTAATGTCAATTTTAGAAACATCGTAGGTATTGACAACGGTTGTGGCATTTGGGTTTGTTTTCGTATAACCTTGTGGTTCTTGCAATTCATCCACAGAATAGGTGTAGGCATTGCCATCATTGTCTGTTTTGTCCAAAAGGATCCAAGTATGCGTGATGGTGCCATCAGAGAGTGTTACAGGGTCTCTGATCGCCCCCCCGTCCTGATACAATTGCAATTGAATAGTGGGCCTAGGCGTACTGCCCCCTACCCAGGATTTGGTTCCGGTCACACTAATCAGTTTGATGTAGTAAATGTCAATGCTGTCATTTTCCCCAGTGACGTTGATGGTGGTCGGTTGGTCGTCAGCCAGTCGGTATCCTGTCACTTCTGGGTGAAGGGGCAAGTCTTGTAAACCTGTGAGCGCGGTATAAACCAATACTGGATTTGGCGTAATACCAGGCACTTGTGTGGTGGATCCGGCTTCGTAATAGTTGATGATATAGCCATTTAAAATATCTACCGACACTGTCTGAATGCCGTGTCCTCCTGTGGCTTCTGTTATGATGCTTAAAGTGAATGGACTGGTAAGTGTGAGTCCTGTCAAACTAAATTTGACAACCATCCAGTAGGCTCCTTGTTTTTTAGGGGCTTGCGGATAATTGACGGTATAGGTTTGATCGTTGATCACTAAGGGATCTGTGGGATCTTCTGTCTTATCTACGCTGAATACAGGAATGTTGGTTCCATTGTATTCCACACGGATAACGTCTTTGAGTTGTCCAATCACACCAATGTGAAGAACATTGTCTTTTATCCATATCAGTCGCACTTCTGTCTGTCCATTTGTTGATTCTCCTTCAGTATCTAGCACAGCAGAATCAGATGTGTAGGTAAGATCATTTCCCACAGCAAATGCTGTCGCACCAGCGCTGAAGATCAAGGCTGCCACCATTATCAATGCTAACACTTTTCTCATGGTTTTGCCTTTCATGTTGTTGCACCTCCTTAATTTTTAGACGATTAAACGGAGACCGCTCTGTCTCGCGCTCTCCTTGCTCTTCTATCCCGTCAAATGGTTATTTACTTGCATCCATTTTATACGACGGGAATTACATTTTAATTACATCTAAAAAAATTTGGAGCATGTTCAAATCATCGGGCACTGGTTCCACTCATGATATGTTGGCTATCTGTGATGGGATGGAACTGCATTTTGATTTCCATATATCTCTTTCGGTTTGTTTCAAATAGATTGCGTTTGATACGACTTTCTAAGGTCTTAAGGCCTGTTTCCTTTACTCGGTGAAGCAACAACAGAATCTGGGTGTCGTTCCAAAAGGTGAAAACGTCCCCTTTTCTTAAGGATTCAGATAAGACAACCTCCATATCGGTCATCCAGTGTTGCATCTGTTTTTGCTCTTGAGGAAAATTTTCAGGACTTTTTAAGGTGATCAAACAAATGTAATCTTTCTCTTTGTCTCTTTGAGATTGACGTTTGTGAATGTTGTAAAGAAATTTGAACATCTCATCATCACATTTCAACGCCCCTGTGTCAGGACCTTCTACAAATTTTTCGTCCATAATGGGGATGTCTAAATTGACTTTTTCAATGAAATGGGATTGGATTTTTCGAAGCATTTCTTTCATAATAGGAGAAGGTTCCACACCCAATTCCTTTTTCAGCAATTGTTCGGTGTATTCATAATGCCACAAGGCGGATTTGCTTTTTCCGGATCTGAGCATGCCGCGCATCAAGTGAAGATGGATGGATTCTTCGTAAGGTTCAATTTCTAATGCCTTTTCGCACAAAGATATAATTTCATCGTAGGCTTCCAGTTCGTTGAGGATATCCACTGTTTTGTCGATGGTTTTGATATACAGGCGTTGGTAATAATTTCGAATAGGGACCAACCAGACTTCGTAGGGGTTTTCTGCCAAATAGGTGCCTTTGTAAAGAGACAGGGCGGCCAAATAGTCGTCTGCCGCTTTCCGTAATTCATCAGGTTTTCTATTGTCTCCCTGTTGTATCAAGTGTTGGAATCTGTCTACATCCACTTGGACAGATGGCCCAATTTCTAAACAGTAGTTGCCATTTGTGAAAACAACATTTAAATGAGCCCCCTGATCGTCATGGTGGCTTTCCATTTTTTTCAATAGCTGCCTTAATCGAAAAATTTGTGTTCTTAAAACGTTTTTGGGGTCATCTGTCTCACTGTCAGTCAAAAGGTGGTCCATGATGGTTTCGGCCAGAATTTTTCGATTCTTGAATGTGATGAAATACTGAAATAGTTTGAACAACCGATATGTACGGGCAGTCTCGCTCAAATGACTTTTTTTATCATCTCGAATATCAAATCTACCCAATGTGTCGATATACAATTTCATGTGCTCACCTTGTATTATGAACTTTATGCCAGTGGTTTGTGTGGTATTGATTATATCATAGGTATGTCATAAATGAAACAGCTATTCTTTTAAGTCGTTTTTTAGTCGAAGCTTGTTTTCTTCTCGGTTCAATAGATAAAAGCCTTTGGTGTTGAGTACATTGGGTTTGTTATAGATCATGGGGGTGTCGTCCATCATGCGGAAGATACCTCCAGCCTCTTCAATGATACAGTGCATGGCGGCGGTGTCCCATTCCATGGTTGGGCCAAATCGGTAGTAAAGGTCTCCTTCTCCTCGTGCGATGAGACAGCCTTTCAAAGAAGAGCCTGCATACAAGATGCCCTTGATCTTGTCTTGGTTCATGGCCACCAACTCTTTGATCCTGGGATAAACATGGGATCGGCTATGCAGCAAGGTTAAATCTTTTGTCTTTTGGGTCACATGAATGCGTTGGCCGCGCTCATGGTCAGGATTGCAACTAAAATCGGGAATCCAATAAGCCCCTTCTCCTTTCTGGGCATGGTACATATCATCCAAGGCGGGGACATAGATGATGCCCATCACCGGTTCTCCTTTGTGAACCAGTGCCAAGTTGACGGTGAATTCTCCGTTTTTCTTGATGAATTCCTTGGTGCCATCCAAAGGATCTACCAGCCAACACCAATCCGCTGATAGCCGAGAAAGATCGTCCTTAGACTCCTCTGATAATATAGCTACCTGAGGGTAATGGTGTTTCAAATAGGTGACAATGTGGTCGTTGGCCAAATGGTCGGCTTGAGTCACTGGAGAATGGTCTTCTTTGTAAGAAACGTGAAAATCTGTTTCATAAACGGACAAAATCAGTTTTCCTGCCTCGAAAGCCAATTGTAACAGCTTAGATGGGAACATAGCTTTTCACCAGCGTCATATTGCCATCTAATTCGTAAGGGCCTAGTACAGCTGGTATTAGGTAGGAATCACCTTTTTCAATGGTAGACTGTTGTTCGCCATATCGGATAACGCCTTTTCCTTCCACACAAGTGAAAATATGGAAGCGATTTCGGTCGGATGTCTGGTAGAGAGCGTCTCTTACCGTGTAAACCTCAATGTTAAAATCTGCTGGCAAATTGTATTCTTTGATCTGATTGCCTTTGTGAGTCAGCAATCGGTAATCACTTTCCACATCGGCTTGTTCAAATTCTAAGACTTCGTAGGCTTGTTTCAAATCCAGTTCTCTGCCTCTATTATAGTCGAAAATTCTGAATTCTTTTTCCACATTTTGATGCACTTCCAGCAGGGTGATCCCACCACCTATAGCGTGAAGTAACCCGCTTTTTACATAGAACATGTCTCCAGGCTTCACAAAAATCTTATTGATGCAGTCTTCATAGGTACCGTCTTCCAAGGCTTGTTTGAAACTTTCTCTGGTACAATCCTTGATACCTAGATAAAGAAAGGCTCCTGGGTCAGCATCGATGATATACCAAGCTTCTGTTCGTCCACCGCTAAGTCCCATGCTTTTGGCATAGGCTTCCGAAGGATGGACTTGAATGGACAATTTTTCATCGGTAGTGATAATCTTAATGCTGAGCGGAAACCAGCTCGTGTCCAGCCGGGCTCCCATTAGATCTTTTCCATACTGGCTGATCAGGTCTTTTAACGTCATGCCTTTAAATGGACCTGATGCCACCACGCTATTTGCATAACTATGGCAGGCGATGTCCCAGCTTTCACCGATTTTGACATTGGCAGGCAAATCGTCTCTAAAGGCTTCCAGTCTTCTACCGCCCCAAATTTTTTCTTTATAAATACTGTGAAATTTTATCGGATACATGGGTCACACTCCTTCTCAATTAATTTATGCAATATTATATATTATTATACTCATAAAGGCTTGCTATAGCAATGGAAGATTTTTGTAGTGCGTAACAATTGTTACGACATTGCTTTTTTAAATCTGGTATATTTTACCTAAGGATAATCATTATCAAGTATGGCATCTGTTAAATCCTAAAAAATTTGGAGGTACTCTTATGACAATTAATAAAAATATGACGATTGGCAATTTAATTAAACAATATCCAGAAACGGCAGAGGTGCTTTTCAGCTACGGCATGGGCTGCATCGGCTGTCCTTCTTCTCAATCTGAAACCATTGAGCAAGCTAGCATGGTTCACGGCATCGACTTGAACAGCCTGATGGCTGAATTGAGTGAGAAGGTAGGTGGCTGATGAGCGCATTTTTAGGACCGATCCACTACTGGATGTACCATAAAATCTTGTGGCACGAAGCCCTTTTGTCCAGCATTCAGGCTGAAGGGTTAAGGCAAAGCCCGGACACATCCGCCATCCTGTCAGCATCAGAGGCGGCTTATGGTTCTCCCGCATCCGGTGAATTAGGAGATGTGATTGCCCACGACAACATTCACGGTTGGCTCCAAGAGCGAGTCACCAGTGTTGAAACCCGCATTGCTTATGTGGTGACTGCCCTTCTTAAGCAGGATATCCTTACAGAATCTCAGTTGGCCCATGTGTTTGCCGAACATGGCCGAATCACCATTGCGTCCTTGCCGGTATCTGATGATTTGAGTCCTTCTGGTTTGTTCAAGTTGTTGAACAATCATTTGTTGGAAGGCATGCCCTGCGACAGCATTAACAAACCGGTGGTATCTGATGATCATAACTTTGGTTGGGTCCGCACCCAGTGTATTCACCAAGATTATTGGAACCAGGTGGGTGGACATGTGTCGGTGTTTTACCGGTTGCGGGATGCCTTGATTCACGCTTTTGTAAAAGGAGCCGGAGACCGATTTCAGTTCCAGGTCACTCCGGAAGGCACCAATCTGATTCAGGAGGTGGCTTAATATGAATGGCATCGATTTGATGATTGAAGAACATCGATACATTAAACGCATGTTGGTCGTATTGCGTAAGGCGTCTTATCGTATTTTGCAAGGCGAGCCTGTTGTTTACGATGATTTTTACAACATGGCAGATTTTGTGAAGACTTACGCCGATGATCACCACCATGGGAAAGAGGAACAATTGCTCTTTAACCGCATGGTGGATGAATTGGGAGATACTGGTGAAGTGATCATTAAAAATGGCATGCTGGTTGAACATGATATGGGTCGTTTTTACATGGCGGAATTAAAAAAAGCCTTAGCATCTGTTGCTCAAGGCCATGATGAAGCGAAAATAGATGTAATCGCCAATGCAGTCGGCTACGCCAGTCTTTTGTCCCGACACATCGACAAAGAAGATCATGTGGTGTATCGTTTTGCCCAGCGGGAATTGTCTCCCGAAACATTGGCTCAAATTGACGCCCAATGTGCCGATTTTGAAGCCAAACAAACGGAAAAGAAGGTTCAAGATCATTACATTCATCTGCTGGAGTCTTTGGAAAAGAACTATTTGTAACTCCCTTATTTTTCGAAAAATGCGATGAGCAATACCGCCAATAGGATCAACAAAATGCCGCCAATGGTTTTGATGTCGATCACTTCTTGAAACAGGGTAAAACCAATGATAATGCTGGTGATAGGTTCGAAGGTGCTGAGTATGGCTGTGTTTTGAGAGCCAACCGTGCGAATGCCCAGTTGAAACAAAACAATGGCTCCAACCGTGACGGTCATGGCTAGCAGAAAAGCCACCCCCCATCCGTACAAGGACAATCCTGTAAGGGTTGTGCCGGTAGCCAATCCAATAAGAAAGATCACAGAAGAACTTGTAAGACTTAGATAGAAAGTGAGCTTGAACAGACCCATCTGGTTGAGCCCACTTTTTTCTATGAAAAGAACATAGAAAGCAAAGGTAATACTAGAACCAAAAGCTAAAGCCACCCCCAAAGGGTCCAAATTGGTATGCACTGGGTTGAATAACAGCATCCCGCCCAGACACAACGCCACTGCTATCTTTACCACGCCACTAGGTCGTACCTTAAAAAAGATAATGCTGCCTAAGATGACAAAAATGGGGTAGGCAAAGTGCAAGGTAGTCGCCACTCCCACTGGTATGTACAAGTAGGAGGCGTACAAAGTCAACACTGTGGCGCCGTAGCCCAACACCCCTACCAGCCACAACTGCTTGAAATCTTTCTTTGAAACTTTCATGGATGTTTCACCACTTTTGAACCGGGCTAAAAGATACAATACCGGCATGGCCAACACCCCTCTGATAATAGATGTCATCATGGGGTTTCCCCCTTCAGCATATATGATACGCGCCATCAAAGGCATGCTGCCAAATATGACAGCCGCCACCATGACGGCTATGATTCCCAATGTTCTGTTCAACGCACTTCCTCCTATAATTGTTACCTGATCATACAATTTTCGTAGTCCAGTCTTCCACATTCCAAATGTCTGTCACCCAATCCTCATAAAAAGAAGGGTCATGGCTTACCAGCAAAATGGTGCCTTTGAAAGCCATCAATGCTTCTTTCAAGGATTCTTTCGCCAACCCATCCAAATGGTTGGTGGGTTCATCCAACACCAGCCAATTCACTTCTTTTAGCATGAGCTTGCACAATCTGACCTTGGCGTTTTCTCCTCCGCTTAAAACCATCATTTTGGTTTCAATGTGCTCATAATTCAAGCCACACTTAGCCAAGGCTGCCCGAACCTCTCCGTTGGTCATAGCCGGGTATTCATCCCAGACTTCTTGAAGAGCGGTTTTTCGATTGTCTTCTGCTGATTCTTGCTGGAAATAGCCTATCTGAAGATAATCCCCCAGTTGCACCTTCCCTTCATAAGGAGTCAACTCTCCTATCAAGGTTCGAAGCAAAGTGGATTTTCCCAATCCATTTACCCCTTTGATGGCCACTTTCTCTCCTCTTTCCAAGGTGATTTTCAGGGAAGAAGTCAAGGGAGCATCGTAACCGATGACCAGATCTTCCGATTGACAAATATAGCGGGTTGCGGCTCTGGCTTCTTTGAAAGCAAACTGAGGTTTGATCTTCTCTCTTCCCAATTGGATGACTTCCATTTTATCCAGTTTTTTCTGGCGACTTTTTGCCATGTTGGTGGTAGCTACTCTGGCTTTGTTTTTGGCAATGAAGGTCTCCAGTTTGTCGATTTCTTTTTGTTGTTTCTCATAAGCTTGTTCCAATTGTCGTTTTTTCAGAGCGTCCATCCGCAAGAAATTGTCGTAGTCTCCTTTGTATCGAATAAGCGTGGCTTGGTCTAAATGGTAGATGACATTGACCACGCTGTTGAGAAATTCTATGTCATGAGACACAAGAATAAAGCTGTTTTCGTAGTTTTGCAAATAGGTTTGAAGCCATTGGATATGTTCTGCATCCAAAAAGTTGGTGGGTTCGTCTAATATGAGAATCATAGGGTTTTCTAGAAGCAACTTGGTCAGCAACACTTTGGTTCGTTGTCCTCCACTGAGTTCAGAAACTTCTCGATCTAATCCAATTTCGGTCAAGCCTAAGCCTTTGGCGACTGTTTCTATTTTGGCATCAATCATATAGAAGCCATTGTTTTCCAGAATATGCTGGAGCTCATTGGCTTCTTCCATTAGGTTCTCTAATGCTTCCGGACCGGCTTCTCCCATGCTGTCATAGAGTTTGATCAGTTCTTGTTCTAATTGGAACATACCATCAAAGGCGGTCTTTAATACGTCTCGAATGGTGCTGCCTTTTTTCAGGGTGGTTTGCTGGTCCAGATAGCCAGTCGTGATGCGGTTGCACCATTCCACCGTGCCTTCGTCAGGCATAAGACTACCGGTGATGATGTTGAGCAAAGTGGATTTGCCTTCTCCATTGGCACCGATAAGTCCCACATGTTCTCCTTTTAATAAACGGAAAGACACCCCTTCCAGAATTTTACGACCTCCAAAGTCGTGATTGACTTGTTCGACGGTTAATAGGCTCATTTTTTATCCTTATCTATTGTATTGACGCTGGCTGCGCCTTTTTTCATCAATGCTTCAGCGGCTTCTTCCAAAGCCATGATTCGGGAAGCTTTCATCAGCACGATGGCTCCCGGTTTTAGTACCTTAATGATAGCGTCCACCAGTTGTTCTTTTGTCTGGCAATGATGGATGCGATGGGCTGGGAATCGAGTTTTGGCTCCTATTCCAAAGTGTTCCCCCAATTGTCCAATGGTGAAAAGATGATCAATTTGCTCAGGATCAAAGCTTTCTCCAAGTTTTTGGTGACGTTGAATCTCATCGTCTCCCGTTCCAAACATGTCCCCCAACACTAGTATCTTCTGGGTGTATCCTGCCATAGAATAAAGGGTTTCCAAGGCGGCCTGAAGACTAATAGCGTTAGATTTATAAGTATCATTGAGAATATGGAAATGTTCCGCCTGCATGAGTTCGTTTCTCAATCCTGTTTTTTCGATACGCTCCATGGATTTTTGTATAACGGTATCTGACAATCCTAAATATCTAGCCACTGCAACTGCTGCAGCGCCATTAAAAATCTGATGTCTTCCTAGCATGTCTATGTGAAAAGTGGCTTCATTGCTTGGTGTACCTATTTTGAAAACTACCCCATCAGCCCCTTGGGAAACAAAAGTGACCACCCAGTGGTTGTGGGATGCTTCTCCAAAAGATTGGGAGAGGATAGGTCGTTTCAGATTCTGAACGGCTGTTCTTAAAGGTTGGCTATCGCCATAATGAACCAGCAAGCCTCCTTTTTTCAAACCTTGGGCTATTTCCATCTTGGCTTTTAAGATGTTTTCTTCACTGCCTAAATCATTGATATGGACATCTGTCGCATTGGTAAGGATGGCAATATCTGGTGCCGTGATTTCACACAACAACCGAATGTCTCCCAATGCGGACATGCCCATTTCCACCACTGCCACTTCTGTGTCCTGTCCCATGGCTAACAACGTAAGAGGCACCCCTAGTTGGTTATTTAGGTTGCCTGCCGTACCATGGGTGATGAAGGTTGTTTTCAGAATGCTGCATAAGATGTCTTTGGTAGATGTCTTTCCATTGCTGCCTGTGATTCCGATGATTTTGGCTCCCACTTCTTTTGCATAGGTTGCCGCCAGCTTTTGCAGGGCTTTTTCTGTGTCTGGCACGAGAATCACGGGAAAACCTTCCTCAGGAAGGGGTTTGTCTTGTTGCCACAAACAAGCAGCAGCTCCTTTTTTTATCGCGTCTTTGGCAAATTGATGGCCATCGAACCGATCTCCCTTGATGGGGATGTACAGTTGCCCCTGGGCCACATTTCGGCTGTCGATGGTCACGCCTGAAATCGTTATTTGCCCCCATTCCAAAGATGGCAGCTTTCCTGCCACCATTTGTCGGACTTGGTCTAATGTACGGGTGATCATTGGTCACCTCTTTCATAACACAACTTGTTTCTTTCTTCATGGCGCTCTATGGCCAGTTGAATAAGACGGTCTACCAATTGGCTGTAGGTGGTGCCATCGGTTCTTTCCCATAACACCGGTGTCATGCTTTTCATGGTAAAGCCAGGCATGGTGTTGACTTCGTTGACATAGAAGCGCTCTCCTTGGCAAACAAAAAAATCTACCCTGGCCAATCCTTGACAATTCAAGACTTGAAAGGCATCCACTGCAGTTTTTCGCATAGCTTGGGCAGTTTTTTCCGTCAAATTAGCAGGGATGACTTGTATCAGTTTGCCGTCCAAGTATTTGGCGGCATAATCCATAAAGGCCCGTTCTTGAATAAACTCTCCTACGACGGAGGCTTCCGGTTGCTGGTTGCCTACCACTGAAATCTGCATTTCTCGACCCACAAGGGTTTCTTCCACCACGATTTTATCATCAAATTCAAGGGCTTTGTCCACGGCTTGCTGAAATGCCTTTAGATCATTTGCTTGGCTGATGCCCACACTAGAACCTCCCCGAGCCGGTTTGACAAACAGAGGGTAATCAAAGGCTTTGGAAATATTGGTTATCACCGATAATTGCCGATTTTGCCAGTCTGATTTGGTAAATACCTGGTACCGGCTTTGAGGAATGCCATGAAGATGGAATAAATCCTTGGTGACACCCTTGTCCATGGCTATGGCAGATGACATGACCCCGTTTCCCACATAGGCGATGTTAAGCATGTCCAACAACCCTTGGACCGTGCCGTCTTCACCAAATGTGCCGTGCAAAGCAGGGAAAACCACTTTTGGACCTGTTTGGGCCAGCATTATTTGAAGAATCTTTCCTGTTTCATCTTTTTCGTCTTCACCCTCCCACCTGATCTTCAAATCTTGGGGATTCTCTATTTTTTCAAACACGGGTCCATGGCTGAAAAAGCAACCGGCTTGATTGATGTAAATCGGTATCACCGTGTAATTTTCTCTGGAAAGGGAATTAATAATCCCTGTGGCGCTAATTAAAGACACGTCATGTTCTACAGTTCTTCCACCACAGAGTACATATACCGTTGTTTTCATTCTATCGTAACCTCCTAATTTTAGGTACAAAAAACCCAACTGTATTCTATCATTCTGTACAGTTAGGGTCAAGACAGGGCACGGATTAAGAGTTGAACTATTTGAGGATCAAACTGGGTGCCCGCATATTGGTCCAACTCGGCCAAAGCTTCTTCTGAGCTCATTTGTCTGTTGTAGGCTTCTCGACTGGTCATCCTATCATAAGCATTGGCAACGGCAAGTATCCTCGCAAATTCCGGGATTTGTTTGCCTTTTAATCCTTCCGGATAGCCAGTGCCGTTAAACCATTCATGATGGCTTAATACCGATTGGGCAAGTTCTATCATAGGATCCATCTCACCGATGATTCGGTAGCCTGTTTCTGGATGCCGTTTGATTTGTTCCCATTCTTTTTCGTTCAAAGGTTCCGTTTTTATTAGGACTTCTCTATCTATTCCCACTTTCCCAATATCGTGGATTCCAGCCAATGTTTCTAATTTTGCCTGCTTTTCCTCGTCATATCCCAAAGCTTTTCCTATCAACTGACAAAGATTTTTCACATTCTCGGCATGGGTTTTTTCTCTTGGAGATTTTGTGTACAGAAAGTCTAACAGATGAGCCAACAAACGTCGTCGAACTCTGATATGGCTTTGAATCTTATGCTTGTACATGCGATCATCAGCTTGTTTCAACACGTCCTGAATGTCAATGTCTGTCTGTTCTTTTGTGGCGATGCCATAAGCAAAGGACAAAAAGTAGGGAGAACCGTCGGCATTTGCTTCTGCTTTCTCATGAATCCGTTCCACGACTATTTCGGCTTCTTCAGCGGATGTTGCGGGTAGTAACAAGATGAACTCATCTCCTCCAAATCGAGCCACAATTTCTCCCGCTCGACAACCTTCTTTTATCAGTTGGCCCATTTTCACCAACATTTTATCCCCTGTTTTATGCCCAAAGGCATCGTTGATCAATTTCAGGCCGTTGACATCTATCATGACTAGACTGATGGGTAAGTATCTGGGTTGATCCAGCCTTAATAATTCTTCTTCGAAAAACCGTCGGTTGTACACACCTGTCAAGACATCTTGGTAGCTTAGATAACGCATGTCTCTTTCTTCTTGTTTTCTTTCATTGATGTCTATGTAGATACCGTACCCACCAACGACTTTTCCTTCCTCTAGTATGGGGACCCCAATAATATGAACGTCTATTGGCTCGCCTACCTTTGTATAACGCTTGTCTTCCCATTCCACTTTTTCACCATCGAATACTCTCTGGGTGAGTTTTCTGTTGATCGGATCGTACCCTACCACTTCGTCTAGATCTTTTCCTTGAACGTCTTGTTCGGTATATTTGAACAAATCTTGAAAAGACTGGTTGATGCTTATGATGCGATGATCGCTGTCAAAAGTGGCGATGGCGTTGGGGGAGTTGACAATCAATGCTTCTCTTTCCCGGACAACGCGAGCTAAATGGTCTTTTTCCTGATAGATGGTTTTGAGATAATTGGAGGTGGTCTCCAATAAATCATTTAGCTTATTGCCAACCTGATTCAATTCCACCAGATTCATTTGAGGCAAGCGATATGTAGGATTCTCTTTTAGGTCGATGTCTTGAATGCCATGATACAGTTTTTTTAAAGGGTTCGCCACTTGTCTATTAATCAGAATTATCTGGATGATAAACCCTGCTATCCATACGCCGATTAGGTAAAAATAGCTTCTTGACAAAGTATTGCGGCCTACCATCATTTCTGGTAAATTAATGAGGGCTACTACTCTCCAATCGGTATCTGGTATGTATTTGGTAGAGACATAGGTTTCTATCCCGTCGATGATCATCAAATCGGATACTGCTACGTCTTGGCTTCCTTGATTAAATAATTCTTCAAAATCTAAATAGCACAAGTGACATTCTGTTCCTGGCTCTCGATAGCTTGTGATCAAAGCTTCATTTTTTTGGCAGTCCAACACAAGGGCGGTATAGTTGACCGTGTTTTCCAAGGAAGGCATCAATGCCTGAACCCTCTCAAAAGATATCCATCCTCCCACAATACCTATGCGATTATTGGACTTGTCATAAATTTCTTTTGAGAAAAAAACGCCTTCTTCATGCGATGTGTCAGATGCCACCACTCTTGTCATTTCTACGTTATTGGTTACGTTGCTTGCTTGACGCCTGTATTGGTGGATCATATTGTCCAAAAAGGTTGCGTCATTTTCAGTGGCTGTGATCTTGTGATTTTCATCAATAAAAAACAGCAAACTAAAAGAAACGGTGTTCTCTAATTTGCTGTCTAAATAGGCTTGAATGTTCTGGACATCTTGACCAAAATGAAGGATGAAATTCTCCATATCCAATATTTGGTTTCTAGCTAAAGATAGCCGGAGACCAATAATATTTGACATGTCTTCTACTCTAGATCGACTCACCTCATCGATTTGATCTAAAACCAGTCGGTCCATTGTATTGAATTGGAAAATAAATATTGCCGTCAATAAAATAAACAAAACTCCTGTTATGGCTACAAATCGCCCATACAATTTCCCCATAAGTATACCCCATATTGTCGCTACTCCTTATTTATACCTCCATTATACTTGAATTTGACTTCAAATAAAAGCTCTCAAGCAAATACCCCGTTTATTATTTATTTATGGTGAAACTTCTGCATCCGGTGTGTACCCTGCAATATCCGAGGGGTCTATGCCGTGTTTTTCATCTGGAGCTGTGATTTTCATAGCGATCAATGCTCCCAAGACGCTAATCAAAGCTGAGGCGATGTAGCTGATGGTATAACCACCGGTGGCATCTCTTACAATCCCCCCCAACAGTGGACCTAACACCCCTCCAATGCCCCATGCAGTAATGACCATGCCATAGTTCATGCCAAAATTTTTCATGCCGTAGAAGTTTCCCGTCATGGCAGGAAATACGGTTAACATGCCTCCAAACGTAAAGCCGATCCATGCCGTGCTAATCATCAAAAACAGGGGGGTGCTGATAAATGGCTTTAAGAAAAACACGACCACTTGAATGACAAATATGGTGATGAGAGATTTTCTGCCTCCAATACGGTCCATGATGACACCCCAGGACACTCTGCCAAAAGCATTGAATACCGCATAGATGATGGTAAGGGTGAAGGCTGACTGAATGCCTGCTTGTTCCAATCCAATGTTGGAAAGCTGACCAATGACCAACAGTCCTGCAAAAGTCCCAAAGCAAAACATCCCCCAAATCATAAAGAATTGCTTGGTTTTAAACATCTCTTGCCAACTGTATTCTTTGGCTGCCACAGGCTTATTACCCGTTGTATCCTGTGACGGAGTATTGGCCGGTGGGGTTGGCACATAGCCTTCAGGTGGATTCTTGACAAATTGGGCCAAAACCATGATGCCGGCAAAGAAACCGATGCCTAATGCATAGAATGTGGTGCCGATGCCAAAATTATCCAACAAAAAAGTAGTCAGTGGCGCCACATAGACAGGTGCCAAACCAAACCCACTGACCACGACGCCAGATACAATGCCTCGTTTGCTGGCATGGAACCATTTGATGGCCGCTGGTGTAGGCGCTGCGTAACCCGTTCCCATGGCTGTCCCAAAAATCAGTCCAAATCCAATCACTAAAGCGCTAAGCGTTAAAAAATAGCCGGAAACCAGAAATCCGATCCCTGCCAGAATGGCGGAGGTCATAATGATGGGTCTTGGTCCAAGTCGATCTTGAAGTTTGCCTCCAGGGATCATTGAAAATGCGAAAATGGCACAGGCCACCATATAGGGGATCTGTGTTTGGGTGGCTGTCCAGCCGTATTCGGTGATTAGGGCTTTTGAGATAACTCCCCAGGCATATAATGTCCCTAGCATTAAATTGATGCCCAATCCTGCTAGGATAACAATCAAACCTTTGTTTTTCGTTTCACTCATACTTTCTCCTTTATTTCATCGAATTTTTTTGCTGATTGAAAACGATTTTTTCTATGTTACAATAGGGACGCTAGCCTGTCAATCGAATATGGGTATAAAACCTAGCTATTCATTAATCATTTTTTTAACAAATTCTAAAAATAAAAAGAGATTGTTTCGACAACCTCTTTTTATAAGCCTTTTTATGGTGTTTTTTGCTCGATGATGCCTTTTCGATAGGCTTCCAGCAAATTTTGTAGAATTTCAATGTGATCTTTCAATTCTTTGCCGACATCGGTGTCCGCCACCAAAATACGTTTTTCCTCTTCTCGCACATAAACTTCCTTAGGCACCATATCGGCGTTTTCCTTGATAGAGGCTTCGTGGGTCTCGAAGGGTTCATGGGAAACCAAGATCATGGCTTGGGAATTGAAAATCAGCGTATAGCCGGCAATCCCTGTGACAGATTGGTAAGCTTTTGAAAAGCCTCCGTCAATAACAAACATCTTGCCATGGCTTTTCACGGGGCTTTCCCCTTTTTTCGTTTTTACTGGCACGTGTCCACAAATGATTCGACCTTTCCCTCTATCCACGCCAAATTCTTCCAAAATCATTTCACAAGTGTCTACACGGTCTCGGTATTTGAAATAAGGATTGGATGTTTCTTTATGGGTGTCCTTGTCTGCTACAAAGTAACGTTCAAAGGTTGTCATCTTGTCTTTTCCAAATAAAGGAGACAACGGGCCACACCAGGCATACCACAACATATCTTTATCAAAATAATTGCTGTCTTCTCCTTGGTGGTAGTAGGCTTCCCGCATTTTAGAATCAAAGTAGTCACATAGGGCTTTACCGACATAACTGTTGCCGCCAATAGTGAAACTGTCAAATTCTCCCTCCTCCGTGAAAGGGATGCAGGCATGGTACAGTAAGTTGTTGTTGCAAACCAGGTACACACTGCCTTTTGAGAACAGAAAAGCAGCATGCTCTTGGAGCTTTTCTGAGTGTTTGAAGCTACCGGTCAGCGTCTCAATAACTTCTTTTTCTTCATCGGTCAGTTGGTAAGGGTTTTGGGGGTCAAGGGTTGGGAAGTGACTGTCTTTCATGGGGTACATTTTACCTTCCACCGTTACCTGTTTCATGTCTGGGGTCAATTTATCCAACAACAGTCGATCTTCCATTTTGAAACCAGGTTGTCGGTGGATGATTTGTCCTTCCAATTTGAATTGGATCACCGAGATGGCCTTTTGCATCAAAGCCATCAATTGGATGTCCCGTTTTTTGAAATTGTGGTCGTCTTTAAGAATGGGCTGAAAACACAAGGCGGGATCTTCTCCATAGATTTCTGTGGCAAATTGCCCTAAGGGCATCATGTTGATGCCGTACCCGTCTTGTATGGTTTCCAAATTTCCGTATCTCAAAGCAATTCTCAACACATTAGCCACACAAGCTTCTGATCCGGCCGCGGCACCCATCCATAAAATGTCGTGGTTGCCCCACTGGACATCCACTTGATGATGGTCCAATAGATCATCCATAATAAGGTGGGCTCCCGGTCCTCGGTCGTAAATGTCTCCCACCACATGAAGTCGGTCTACCACAAGGCTGCGAATAACTTCTGCCATATCGACGATGAAGTCTTCTGCTCGACCAGTTCGAATAATGGCCTTAATGATTTCCTTATAGTATTTTTTCTTTGACTCCAATGTTTCTTGTTCGTTCACTAGTTCTTCTATAATATAGTTGAAACTTTTCGGCAAGGCTTTTCTAACCTTTGATCGGGTGTATTTGTAACCGGCTTTCCTAAGGAGCAGAACCAATTGATAAATGGTGTCCTGGTACCATTTGTCATCCACCACACCCTGTTTTTTGAGGTACACCAGCTTTTCTTTTGGGTAGTACAACAAAGACGCCAAACGTTCCTTCTCCCAAGGCTCCAAATCATCGCCAAACGTTTCGTTGATTTTCCGTTTTACCGTTCCGGAAGCGTTTCGCAAGACATGGGTGAAGGCTTCGTATTCTCCGTGTAGATCTGTGACAAAGTGCTCTGTTCCTTTTGGTAGATTCAGTATAGCGCTGAGATTGATAATTTCTTTGCTGACTTCGTCTATATTGGGAAACTGCTTAGACAACATTTTATAATAGGGTAACAGTTCCATTTCATCCTCCTTGAAAGGTTGTGTGATCCTTTCTTCTATTATAGGTCATTCAGACCTGATTTCTCAAGTCTCCTTGCATACATCTACCCAAGTAGCCTGGGTCAAATCTGCCAAATCATCCACTTGAATCTTGACGGCTGTGTTGGCACCGCCTCCAGCAGGGTATACATAGTCAAAAATTTTCAGGGATTCGTCCAAATAAATGGGCAAAGCATTTTTAAGCCCGAAGGGACATACCCCACCTACAGGGTGGCCGGTGATGGCCATTACTTGATCTGGTTTCATAAATTTTGCTTTTTCTAGGAATGTGTCTTTGAATTTTCGATTGTCCAATTTCACATCGCCTTTGGCCAACAATAGAATATTGCGGTCTTTCAACTGAATAGCCATGGTTTTGGCGATTCTAGCAGGCTCCACACCTAACGCTTGGGCCGCCAACTCCACAGTGGCTGTGGATGTGTCGAATTCCACCACCTCAAGAGGGAGATCTTCTTGCTTGAATTGCTGTTTTACACTTGAAATACTCATGTGGTTCCTCCTTCAAAATCCTAGAAATATCTTAAACGATCTTGATCAGGATTTCAAGAAATGAAATTATGTTACTGTTGACAATCATTATCATTTGTGGTATCATTTTATATATAACAACATGTTAAGGATGTGAAACAGATGAAAAATATTCGTAACAAATTAGTGGGCGCCAATCCTCCAGAAGCTTGGGCAGTCCCTTGCAAAAAAGATCAAATAACAGGCGTTTCAATGCCTTCAATAGAAAGTGTCCTCGCCTCTAAGGAATGGGTAGATGAAAACGAAAAGTAATAAATTCAAACGACTCTGCATTTTGAGTCGTTTTTTTTGTTTATAAATTGTTCCAAGATGATATAATGAGTGTGATTATTAATTAGAGGGGATTTTATGAAATTGAAATGGTTGTTATTATCTTTTGTTTTAATCTTATTCGTCACCACCACCGGTTGTGACCAATCTTCACCGGAAGAAAACTTGAACGACTTGAGACGGGAACTAAGCGCGGAACGCAGCCGCAACCAAACGCTTGAAACCACCTTGATGGAATACAGCGACACCATCAATGATTTGAGATTGACCATTAAAGACAAGGAAAAAATCATCAGTGATTTGGAGGATAGCCAATTGAAGACGGCTCCAGTCTTGGGAAATTCCTTGTTGGATGAAGCCTTGAATGTCATCGACATTCTTAAAGAACAGGATGTTACCACCTTGAATGCTTTTGTCAGTCCTGATAGAGGGGTGCGATTTACGCCCTACCCTTATGTCGATGTGGATGAAGATGTGGTGTTTTATGTCGGCAGTGACATTCATACCCTGTTTTCTGACAACACTGAACATTTGTGGGGTTATTTTGATGGTACAGGTGACCCTATTGAAATGACTTTCTCAGATTATTATCTTCGATTTGTCTACGATGCGGATTTTGCCAACCCGGACATTATCGGCATTAACCAAGTTGTGAGTTTTGGCAATACTATTCAAAATGTGGCCGATGCGTATCCAGGAGACGCTTTTGTGGAATTCCACCTTACTGGCATGGATCCTGCCTACGAAGGCATGGATTGGAGAAGCTTAACCCTTGTTTTTGAAAACGACAATGGCCTTTGGTATTTAGTAGGTGTTATCCACGGTGAGTGGACCATTTAAACCTAGGAGGTTGATGATGACAGTGGTGAATCAAATCCATCAAATTGCTTCTGAAACCGCCCCCTATCTGCTGCGTTTGATCTCTAAAGAAGATCTTCTGGCCCATGGGCTGGTCGATGCTGAATTGAACGAAGAAGTGACTGGTGTGTGCTTGATGGCGTTCCAATACAACTTGACGGCTCCGAAAGCACCTAAGGGTTTCATGACCCTTTCGCCTTATTACTATTTTTCGAATCAATACCACCGTCAACTATCCCGTGCTTTCAAAAACATGATTGTCGAGGGCAGTCCCATACGAATTCTCAAAAATCTGCCTTTAAAGCCTTTGGTGGCTTTGTCGGGAATAGGGGTTTATGGCAAAAATGCCATTACCCATAACGATGTGTTCGGCAGTGCTTATTTTTTGTACGGCGTGGCTCTGTTGGAGAAGGTCGATTGGGATCCTATCCAACCGAAGGATTCTGACTGCGGCGACTGTGATCAATGTATTCGCGCTTGTCCGACAGGCGCTTTGTCCACCCCGTTCCAGTTAGAGCGGGAAAAGTGTCTGCGCCATCATATGCTGTCGGGAGAACCCGTGCCTGAGGAGTATGCTTTGTTGATGGGGAACCGCTTGCTAGGGTGCGATATTTGCCAATTGGTTTGCCCCAAGAATCAAATCGACAATCCTACTGCTTTAATGCCCGATTATCCACCTTCTGTTTTTTTGATCGATCCTTATCTAAAGCCACAACCTGATGGTTACCAGCATTTGATGGGACCTTTGGGAGAGTGGATTGGTAAAAATTATGCCAGAACCCAAAGGGTCCTGGCACAGTGTCGTATCATTGATCATAATCGGTACAGGTCGTCTATTTGATTCTGTATGGTGACATCTTCCAAGTAATCGTCGAAATCCATCAACGTATCGTAAGCCCCTTTTGGGGTTATTTCTATGATACGATTGGCTATGGTGTTGATGAATTTATGGTCTTGAGAAGTGAAGAGCATCGTGCCTTTGAATGCGATCAAGCCATCGTTGACTGCTTGGATAGATTCTAAATCCAAATGGTTGGTGGGTTCGTCCAAAAGTAGCACATTGGCTCCTGACACCATTAATTTAGAAAACATACAACGCACTTTTTCTCCCCCTGATAAAACAGATGCCTCTTTTAACGGCTCTTGCTCAGAAAACAACATCTTGCCCAGAAAACCACGAATATAGGCTTCCGATTTCTCTTGGGAGTACTGTCTTAACCAATCAATCAGGTTCATCGTCACCCCTTCGAAATAGGCGCTGTTGTCATTTGGCAAATAGTCCACTTTTGTCGTCACGCCCCACTTGTAGCTGCCTGCATCTGGCTCTATTTCTCCAGCCAAGATGCGAAACAACGTGGTTCGAGCTAAGGGATGTTTGCTTAAGATGACGATTTTATCCCCTTTGTTAACTGTGAAAGAAAGATTGTCCAATACTTTTTCGCCTTCTATGGTCTTGGTGATGCCGTCCACTGCCAAGATGTCTTTTCCTGCTTCCCTCTCTGGCGTAAACCCTACAAATGGGTACCGTCTGGTTGAGGGTTGAATGTCTTCTATATTGATTTTTTCAAGAGATTTTTTTCTGGATGTGGCTTGCTTTGCTTTTGACGCATTCGAGCTGAATCGCGCGATAAAGCTTTGCAATTCTTTGATTTTATCTTCTTTTTTCTTGTTTTGCTCTTTTAGCAATCTGGCCATCAATTGACTGGATTCGTACCAGAAATCATAATTGCCCACATACATTTTGGCTTTCTTAAAGTCGATATCCACCATATGGGTGCACACCTTATTCAAGAAATGACGATCATGAGAAACCACAATCACTGTTTTTTCATAATCCATCAGAAAATTTTCTAGCCAGTTGATGGCTCTAAAATCCAAATGGTTGGTGGGCTCATCCATGAGCAAAATGTCGGGATTCCCAAATAAAGACTGAGCCAACAAAACTTTTACCTTGTCTTCTCCTGGGATGTCTCCCATCTTTTTGTGAAAATGTTGGGTGTCAACTCCCAAACCGGTAAGCAGTTTTTCTGCCTCTGTTTCGGCTTCCCATCCGTTGAGCTCTGCAAACTCTCCTTCCAATTCAGATGCTCGAATGCCATCCTCGTCAGAAAAATCAGACTTCATGTAAATAGCGTCTTTTTCCTGCATGATTTGAAACAACCGTTGGTGTCCTCGAATCACTGTTTCTAATACAGGGTATTCGTCATATGCGAAATGGTCCTGTTTCAAGACAGCTAGACGCTCCCCTTTTGTAATATGAATTTCTCCTTTGGAAGGTTCGATTTCACCAGAAAGAATCTTTAAGAATGTTGATTTTCCCGCGCCATTGGCGCCGATGATTCCATAGCAATTTCCCGGCGTGAATTTCAAGTCCACTTCCTTGAAGAGCTCTTGCCCTCCAAAACTTAATTGTACATCTGTTACTGTAATCAATGCCAAACTCCTTTTCTATTCCAACCTTAATTATTAGGTTTATTATCGTATTTGCTTGTGACAGCCTAAGCATTATACTCTTTTCACACAAGAAATGCAATCCTTCTTTAAAAGAGTGCCTTAACCACCTTGCACATTTTGCACCAATTGCACACTTTTGCACAAGTTGTGCAAGAACGTTGCCCATTTTTTCTTTGAAGCAAAAGACCCTTTCCTTGAAAGCCTTGAATTGCACAGGTTTTGTCTTTTCTCTTTTACTGGCATGATTCTTGCTCTTATTATCCACAACGATCAATGGAGGTGCTGTATGGATTATAAAAAGATTGTTTTTTCTAAACAACAAAGTGTGGCTAAGATTGTGTTAAGTTCTGCCAAAAATCTGAATGCCATCGATGCATTCATGGTGGATGAGATCATGGCGGCTTTGGAAACAGTGGCGTCAGACCCGGAAGTCAAGGTTTTGGTGCTGGCAGCTGATGGCAAAGGCTTCAGCGGAGGTGGCGATATACGCATGATGATCGACTGTGTAACCAAAAACCTATACGACGGCTTGTTTGAAGGGGTAGATAAGGTGGGTCAATTGTCTTTGGCTTTGAAAAAACTACCCATTCCAGTTATTGCTTCTGTTCATGGTCCTGTAGCAGGCGCCGGTTTTAATGTAGCCTTGGCATGTGATTTTATTGTGGCGGCTGAAAGCGCCACTTTTATTCAAGCTTTTGTGAAGATTGGCTTGATTCCTGACGCTGGCGGTATTTATCTGCTAAACAAAGCTATTGGCGTAAGTCGGGCCACTGAGTTGGTCATGACTGGTCGCCCTGTGGATGCAAAGGAAGCCCATTCTATGGGATTGGTTGTGGATGTGGTTCCCGATGAACAATTAGAGTCGGCCACCTATCAATTCGCTGGGCGTTTGGCGAAAGGACCTGGATTGTCCTTGCGCTACATGAAAGAACTAACTTTTGAAAGTGACTTCAAAGATTTCGAATCTTATTTGGCTCTTGAGGCCAAAAAACAGAAACTCTGTGGCCAAACAGAGGATTTCAAAGAAGGCATTATGGCTTTTGCAGAAAAACGCAAGCCAAATTTTAGCATGAGAGGTGTTGTATGAATCATTATGTAAATCGTGTTGCCGTTCTAGGAGCAGGGGTGATGGGTGCTTCCATAGCCGCTCATTTTGCAGGCGCTGGATTCCAAGTTTTGCTTTTGGATAGGGTGCCCCAAACGTTGACCGACAAAGAAAAAGCTAAAGGGCTGACCCTTGAGGATTCAGCTGTGCGCAATCGACTTGCCAATGCGGGTAAAGAAGGGGTTCTTAACCCAAAAAACAGAGCCATCTATACCCCTTCATTTGGCAAGTTGATTGAAACGGGAAATTTCACAGATGATCTTGAAAAAATTGGCGCTTGTGATCTTATTTTGGAAGTGATTGTAGAAAATTTGGCCATCAAACAAGATTTCATGAAACAAATTGCCAAATATCGTAAGCCTGGTACCATTGTGGCTACCAATACATCGGGTGTTTCCATCAATGACATTGTGGCACCTATGGATGCTGAATTTAAGGCGCATTTTATGGGAACTCATTTTTTCAATCCTCCTCGGTACATGAAACTCTTTGAGATTATTCCCGCAAAAGAGACGCGACCGGAATTGGTAAGATGGATGGCCAATTTTTCTGAGAAACGGTTGGGCAAAGGCGTGGTCATTGCCAAGGACACCCCTAATTTCATCGCCAATCGCATTGGCGTTCAAGCCATGGCAAGCGTCATGACCTTGTCTGAATCTTATGGTTACTCTATCCCAAAAGTAGATTTATTGACGGGCGCTATCATTGGACGTCCTAAAACAGGTACTTTTCGATTAGCTGACATGGTGGGCATCGATATTTTGGTCCACGTGGCAGGCAATGTATTGGCCAAGACGGATGATTCGTATGAAGTGAGCGCCAACACCGTGCCCGGTTATGTCCATGACATGATTGAGAAGGGGCAACTAGGAGATAAGACGAAAGGCGGGTTTTATAAAAAAGAACGCACGTCAAAAGGGACACAACGCTTGGTATGGGACTTTGCCACTAAAGCGTATGTGCCACTTGAAAGAGCTAGTAACAAGGCGGTGTCTCTGGCAAAAAAAGAAGCCACTTTGGCAAAAAGAATCCACCAAATGGCTTGGGGGCAAGAAGAGGAAAACCGATTTGTTTGGGAGGTATTAAAATCCACTTTGGTATATGCTGCCAACAAAGTGCCGGAAATTTCCGATACTTGCACCGCTATCGACCAAGCGATCAAATGGGGTTTTAACTGGGAAATGGGGCCTTTTGAAGTGTGGGATGCCCTAGGATTCAAAGAAGCTTCTGAACGCATGATTTCCGAGGGCGACTCTTTGCCGGATTGGATTCATCAACGGCTTGCTGATGGCAAAAAACGCTTTTATGAGGGTGACCGCCAAGCTTCTTCCTTCATTCAATTGAACCATCGTGATGCTTTTCCTGTTTTAAAGGAAAACAAGAGCGCTCAATTAATCGATCTGAACGATGGGGTGCTTTGTTTGGCGTTTACTTCTTCCGGCAACACTGTGGATGGAGCTGTGATAGAAATGATCCACACAGCTATTGAGACTGTTGAAATCAAAGACTATAGAGGTTTGGTTGTGGGCAATCAAGGCAAGCATTTTTCTCCTGGCGCCAATCTAATGATGGTGGCGGAGTTGGCGATGGCCAAAAAATGGGATCAGTTAGAAGCATTGGTAGCTGGCCTTCAAAAATCGGGAATGGCGATTAAGTACGCCAAAAAACCCGTCGTTACTTGTCCTCACGGCATGACGCTTGGAGGCGGCGCGGAAATCGCCATGAGTGGCTACCAGCAAGTGGCCCATGCCGAGACATATATGGGCTTAGTGGAGCTGGGCGTAGGATTGGTTCCTGGAGGCGGTGGTGTGAAAGAAATGCTGCTGCGACATACCCCTTCCATTAGCAAACCCACCCTGTCTGAGCGCATCAATTTGATTAAAACAGCTTGGGAAACAGTGGCTATGGCCAAGGTTTCGAGCAGTGCTTTCGACGCTAGAGAGAAAGGGTTTCTCACTGAGCAAGATTCGATTGTCATGAACAGCGATCATTTGCTAGATCGTGGCAAACAAGCAGTGATTCGTCTTTTTGAAGATGGCTTCCGTCCCCTTATCCCCGCTGAGGTTGTGGTGACAGGCACCACAGGAAAAGGGGTTTTGGACAATACCATCGCCTTTATGATTGAAGGCCAATTTATTTCCGAATACGATGGCTATCTGGCAGGTCGACTTGCCCATATCATGACGGGTGGTCATGTGGTGCCAGGCAGCACCGTAAACGAGGAGTGGATTCTTGAACTGGAACGGGAGGCCTTTGTCAGTCTTTGCGGAGAAACGAAAACCCACCAACGAATTGAACATATGCTGAAAAAAGGCAAACCATTGAGGAATTAGAGGTGATAAAAATGAGAGAAGCTGTAATTGTGGCCATGGGAAGATCTCCCATTGGCAAAGCACCAAAAGGCACTTTGAGATATACCCGACCGGAAGATATAGGGGCTCAGGTCATACAAGGCCTGTTTGCCAAAATACCTGAATTTGATGTAACCACCATCGATGACGTGATCATCGGTTGTGCCATGCCCGAGGCAGAACAAGGGCTTAATATGGCTAGAAATATTGCCGTAAAGGCAGGCATCCCAGATAGTGTGCCGGCTCAGACGGTGAATCGATTTTGTTCATCAGGTCTTCAAACCATTGCGACTGCTGCCAATGCCATTATGGCTGGACAAGGAGATATCCTATTAGCAGGTGGTGTTGAATCCATGAGCACCGTGCCCATGGGTGGCCATGCATTTTTCCCAGACCCGGGATTGATGACCACGCATCCAGATGTTTATATGGCAATGGGACATACTGCCGAACGTGTGGCTTCTAGATATGGCGTTTCGCGACAAGAGCAGGATGCCTTTGCAGCCGCCAGTCACAACAAGGCCGAAAAAGCCATCTCAGAGGGCAAGTTTGTGGATGAGATCATCCCTGTAATCGCTAACCGTCCCACGGTGGATGAAAAAGGGAATCCAGGAATTCAACCGGTCTCTTTTGAAATGGATGAAGGGGTACGCCCCAATATGACCGTTGAGACTTTGGCCAAGTTGCGCCCTGTGTTTAAAACTGGCGGGTCGGTGACACCGGGAAATGCTTCCCAAATGAGTGACGGCGCAGCATTTGTTTTGATAATGTCCAAGGAAAAGGCTGTTGAAATGGGTTTGAAGCCTTTAGCCCGATTTGTAGGTTATTCTGTGGCAGGCGTGGCTCCCGACATTATGGGAGTTGGCCCCATTGAAGCTATCCCCAAGGTATTGAAGCTGACCAACCTGTCCCTGGATCAGATTGAGTTGATTGAATTGAATGAAGCTTTTGCCTCTCAAGCTTTGGCCAGCATGCATACTTTGGGATTGGATCCAGCTACTGTGAATGTCAATGGCGGCGCCATCGCATTGGGACATCCCCTAGGTTGCACTGGGTCTTATTTGACCATCAAACTGCTCCATGAAATGCAACGACGCGGGAGTCGGTATGGTCTGGTCAGCATGTGCATTGGCGGTGGCATGGGCGCCGCAGGCATTTTTGAATCTCTCTAATTGAATTCTAATTATGGGTTAATGACGGGTTTAGGATTATATGATATTCTAAACCCATCAAATTGAATTAGAGGTGATCCCCCCAATGAACCGTAAAAAATCTGCCGCTTTATTGGCACTCTTATTACTAACTGCTTTTGTCCTGACAGGCTGCATGTGGAACAATCCTTTCGGCCCGGGCTTGCGAGTTTTTAATCCCTTCAGTTTCCTGACCTCTCGAAGCTATACCATCAACGAGTCGGCAAGCCTTTCCATAGATGGCTTTGAGTATTTGAATCTGAACGGCCATGTGAAGGAAATGCGCCTTGTGCCCGGCACAGGAAACAAGTTCGAATTTGAGCTTAAAGGAACTATCCGCGCCAATTTCAAACCCAAACTCATGGTCGAAACTTCCGGAGGAACGGTTACCGTTCGGACCCATGAGTCTACCTTGAAAAGCGCCAACATTGTGAGAAATGAATTGATTCTAACTGTCACCGTCCCTGAAAGCTTCAACGGTCATATTGACGGTACCACCATTTCTGGTAAAATCAGTGCATCCGATTTGGCCTTGACCTCTCTACATTTATCTACGGTATCCGGTGCCATTACCGGTGGCAACATAAAGGGAGACACTTTGAAATGGTCGACGGTTTCTGGTGGCATTGAAAGTTTGTCTCTAGAGGCGAATCGTCTTGATTTTTCAACGGTTTCCGGTAAAATTTCCTTGACCGATGCTTTTACAGACCATGTGGAATTAAAAACGGTTTCCGGTGGCATTGAAATTGCCGGTGACATGGAACGCGTAACCGCGAAGACTACTTCCGGCAGAATTCAAGTCCGATTGCAGGACTTAAAGGGAAATTTGCACCTTTCCAGTGTGTCTGGTTCCGTATTGTTGGATATTCGAGGCCAGGCGGATTATTCCTTGCATTTCACAACGGTGACAGGTGGGTTTGATGGTGAAGATCGATTGACTATCGAAAGAATCCGCAATAACAATATCACAGCCACCAAAGGGGCTGGGACTTACACGGTTCGTGTCAATACCACCTCGGGAAAATTGACGATCAATTAATCGGTTTATGCTCCTAAAGGCATTGATTTCTCAATGCCTTTTTTTATTTTCTCGTTTGGAACCAATCCTCTGTGAAATCGTCTAATAAAGTGATACACTTAAGATATGACCCCTCATTTCAACTAAAAAAATATATAAGAAGGTGGTATTTTTGAAACGAAAAGTTCTTTCTGTTTTACTGGTTGTTCTTCTCGCTTTGGCGGCCTGCTCTCCAAAACCTGAGCCTTCGATTCCTGATCCAATTCTCCCGGATTTTGGGCAATGGGATTTTGATTTGCAAGCGGTTCATCAAGACGCAACTGGGATTTCGACAAACACAGCCTTTAAGCTGTTTTCACGCGAAACGGTTTCGGTTGATTTTATCAACCAAGCCCTCAAAATCCATCCTCAGGTTGCCTATGCTATCTCAGAAGACGAAGACGGTTCTTTTACCATTCAGCCTGAAGACCTTTTAGAAAAGGATCGCATCTATCGTGTCGAATTGACAGATGCTTCTGATGACTATATCTATAAATGGGCTTTCCAGACGAAAAAGGATCTGACCATTTCCGGCACCATTCCGGGACGCCAAGCTACTTATGTGCCTGTTAAAACGGGAATCGAAGTGATTTTCAGCCATTCCGGCGTGGAGAATTTTTCATCTGTTTTTTCGATTGAGCCACAAGTCAACGGTTCTTTCACAGAAAATGGACATGCCCAAATTTTTGTGCCAGATCGGCTAGAGCCTAACACTACTTATAAAGTCACCATTGAAGCTGGTGCAAAAGTAAAAAATAGCGATCTTGCTTTGGCTGAAGATTACGTGTTTTCTTTCACCACAGAAGGATCCGGTAGAGATCAGTTGGTTTACTTCAATGATGTGGTCAGCACCTACACCACTTCTCAGACTCATTTTGTGTCTGCTTATTTGAGCAGACAAGCAGAATCTTATCTCTATGATGTTTCGGTATACGCGTTTGACAGTTCCCTGTCTTTTTTGGAAGATTTAAAGCAAGTGGATGCGCATTATGCCTATGACTCCCTTTATAACGACCTACCTCAACAGATACCAGCTTATCTGGATCTGGTCTCCACTTTTGAAACTAGTCCCCGCGAAGTTCGGTACGGTTATATGCAGTACTACAGTTTTGAGATGCCAGAACCTCTAGATCCTGGGTATTATTTGGTGGCCGTTTCCTATGAGGACAAGTCTTATTACACTTACTTACAAATCAATGATTTGTTGGTTTATAGCAGCTTGTTCGAAGATGAAGGGTTTGCGTGGGTGTTAGATAGCAAAGACCAGCAAGGCGTTTCCAATGCGACTGTCACCATTGACGAGACTTATACAGGCAAAACCCGGGAGGATGGCACGGCCATCATGTCTTATGCCGATGATCCTAGCACCTATATCCATTATGGAAAAGTGTCTGCGCCTGGGTATCAGGATTTTATCATACGCTATGTGAAGAGGTTCAATCCTTATTATATGGATCATGGTCCCGCAAATGACCATATGGCTTTTCCAGCTATTCCCAACCAATATTTTAAGTATCTTTTCACAGATCGTAGCACCTATCTACCAACCGATACGCTTCATTTGTATGGCTATGTGAAACCTAAAGTGGGCCATTCCGGCAATTATACCATGAGCCTGTATTCCACAGTCAATGGCACTTATTTGCTGGATGAAAAAAGCGTTACGCCTACCAACACAGGCACGTTTACTGACCATTTCAGCTGGCAGGATTTAACACCAGGCTGGTATGTGATTTATCTAACCGATGATGAGGATGTGGTATTGCGACATGAATTCCATATCAATGAATACACCAAGCCCGTGTATAAAGTAACTGGAGCATTCGATAAAACCCATATTTTGGCAGGGGATACCATCACCTATGAAGTGACTTCTCAATTCTTTGAAGGAGGCCCTGTTCCCGAGATGACTTTTGACTATTACTTAAACCTGGGAGACCAATCTTCAGGACGATTGACCACTGCGGAAAATGGCCAAGCTTCTGAAACTTTTAGACCTTCTCTTAGCACCGACTCTTGGCGACCGGTTCATGCTGGTATGGAGATTTACAACGCCACTGCGGAGAATTACCCCATCACAAGTTACGCAGACTTTGTCTTTCTTCCTAAGGACAGAATGCTAGAATTGTCTCATTCCAATGAAACTATTCCTGAACTATCCATTTTTGCCCATACATTGGAAGCCGACAATTATCGACGGGATTATGATTTCACTTATGAAGACCTGCGCGGCCAACCTTTAGACACGCAGGTTTCAGTCAACGTAACCGCTGTCTGGTACGAACAACGAGAAATTGGCCAGGTTTACGATTACATCAACAAGGTTAACCGAAAGACTTATGAATCCATCCGTCGGACGGAAGTATTGGATGACCGTGTTTATTCCTTAACCAATGGCCAACTGGTTCTACAGATGCCATACGCCACAGATGAGGAAAAATATTACGAAGTAACGGTTTCCATGGAAGATGGCCATGGCGGTAAAATTGTGGAACGCACCTCTTTTAGCTATTACAGGTTGCCTCAGTCGGATCCATTCGCAAATTACCATACTTTGCGCACAGAGGGCGACCAATACCAATTTAAATTGCAGGAAGAAGTGGCTTATTATTTAGACAACAGCGGTCGTGTGGAAACCCAACCGATGGATCAATTATTGGTTTTATATCTGCAAGACGGTTTGTTACATCATGAGATCAAGGACACTTTAAGTGGCTCTTTCGAGTTTGTTGAGACTTATATTCCCAATATCCTTTTACAAGGGGTGTATGCGTCTGGCGGGGTATTGCACAAAACCTTTTCCACTCAGCCTATCAGCTACGATTATTCTGAGAGAGAAATCCATATTGATGTGACCACCGACAAAACAGACTATGGCCCTGGAGATGAAGTGACTTTGTCTGTCACAACCACCGATGCCGACGGCAACCCTTACCCAGCAGATGTGAACATCAGCATCGTTGACGAGGCGTATTTCAACTTGTACGCTCAAACAGCGGATCTTATGGGGAATTTGTACAGTAGCATTCATGGAAGTGGCATCCTCACCGATTATGTGTCTTCAGATAGTGGCGATTTCGGAAGATTTGGTGCCGACATGGCTGAGATGGGTGGTGAGTCGGCAGATTACTACATTCGTAGTGAATTCAAAGATACCGCCACATTCATGACCCTTTCTACGGATGCCTCCGGCAATGGCACGGTCACCTTTAATTTGCCCGATAATCTTACCGCTTGGCGCATCACTTATCAAGGGATCAACGACAAGATGGAAGGCGCCACTGGTTGGTTTCAAATCAACGCCAAGCTGCCGTTCCATATATCTACCATCCTAAGCAAGTATTTTCTCACAGGGGATGTCCCCTCTATCAGTTTGCGGGTCTTTGGTGAAGAGGCGGTCAAGGACAGTACCGTGGATTATCGCGTCGTGTTGGAAGACGCATCCGGCAACCTGATTCACGATGTGGATCAATCTGGGCTTGTTGGTGCCTACACCAATGTTTCTTTTGGATCTTTGAAGAAAGGGCGTTATACTATCACCGTTTATGGGACAGATGGCACACACACCGATGCCCTTCAACAAAGTTTTGAAGTCATCGATTCTTCTGTTAGTTTCAACCACAAACAATATTATGATCTGAGTTTGAACACCCAATTCAAGCCCGTGTTGTCCCCTGCTGAGATCACCTTTTTCAATCAAAGCGAATCCAGTTTCTACAATGCTCTTTTGGATTTGCGCTACACATCCGGCGTAAGAGTGGATCAACAATTGGCAACTTTGGAGGCGCGTCGCTTCATTCAACAGCATTTTGATCCTGAGTTGCATGAATGGGCTACTTCTCTTAATCCTTATCAAAATGTGGATGGTGGCATTCGTTTGTTGCCTTACTCCGATAGCAACTCTTTTGTCAGCATGCAAGTAGCTATGTTAAACCCAGATCATTTTAACAAAGAAGCCCTTCGTTTATATTTTCGAAGAGTAGTGGAACATCCAGCCTCCAACTTAAACAGTGTGGTGAATGGATACGCCGGTTTGGCTTATTTAAACGAATCGGTATTGCTGGATATTTATGAGCTTATGGAAACAACCGACTTGAACCATCAACACACCCTTGTTTTGGCTTTGGCCTTAGAATCCATTGGTGATCAACGACTGGCTCATGCCCTTTACCAAGAAGTGCTGGAAGAGACGACTACAGACGATCCTAACCAACCTGTGACTATTTTTGATAGCCCTGGCGACAATTACGTAGCGACTGGTTTATTGACTGTGTTGGCTGGACGCCTTAAGGATTTTGACACTGGAGACTCACTTTTTGACTATCTATACGAGAACCCTTCTGAGTATGCTTTGGTCAATATGGAAATGCTAGCCTACCTCATGGACCGTAATATTATGTCCACCGAAGCCATTCAAGCTTTAAGCGGCAGTGTGACGCTTTCATATAAGGACACGGAAAAGACTTTTGACGTATTTGGATTTGAAACTGCTACTTTGACGGTTTCAAAAGAGGATTTGGCGGACATGACCCTTTTGTCTCTTACAAGCGATATGGGAGCTTATGTGTACGCTTTAAGTGGCGCAGATGACTTGGCTGAAAATAGAGTCACCGATTATAGCTTAAGAAAGTCTTACTCGGTTAATGATCAGTTGCAAACCTCCTTTAACCAATCTGATTTGATCAAAGTCACTTTATCTCCAACCATCCAAGGCGATCGTCCCCATGTTTACCAGATCACTGACTTTGTCCCTGCTGGTTTCCGGTTTATTCGAGGAGATCATGACACCGGTTGGTTTGAGCAACAAGAACAGAAAATTATTTTTTACTATTGGCACCACGACACCAGTAAACCCATCACTTACTACATGCAAGCAGTATTACCTGGACAATACAAAGCAGATCATACCGTTATCACCCAAATGGGTGAAACCGGTTTGAATTACACAGAACAAGAGTTGCTAGAAGTAAGATAAAATCAAGGTGTTGAAAGCTAGCTCTTTCAGCACCTCAAAAAAACATGGATGATTTTATTGTTAATTTTATAGCAATCTTTGGAAATTTGTGGTACGATTATTTACGAACTGTCTTTACAGTATCACAAATTTTCAAGGAGGAATGTTTATGAGGAAATCGTTTGCAGTATTACTGATCATCGCGCTTGTTTTTAGCTTAATGGCTTGTCAACAAGCTGAAGAACCTGCGCCACCCCCACCAGAGGATCCTAATGGAACAGAAGATCCTGTGGATGAGCCCGATCCATTATTCAATGCAGGAACCTATTCTGCAACGGTGATGTCTATGAGAGGCGACCTGACTGTATCTGTCACTGTTGGTGATGATGCCATTTCAAGTGTTGAAGTGGTTGAGCATATGGATACTCCTGTAATCGCCGACGTGGCTATTGACCAGGTACCTAAGGCCATCGTGGAACACCAATCATTATCTGTAGATACCGTGGCCGGTGCCACGCTAACAAGTTTTGCCATTATATCTGCCACCACAGAAGCTTTAAGAGAAGCTGGTGCAGATGTCTCTGCATTGAGAGTTCCTGTTGAAAAACCTGCTATCACTCAAGGTGATGATGTCACTTACGATGTTGTCATTGTTGGGGCTGGTGGAGCAGGAATGAATGCAGCCATAGAAATCAGAAGAGACTCTGATCTGTCTGTGTTGGTCATTGAGAAACTTGCCTACACGGGTGGCTCAACTCGAGTAGCTGGTGGTGCCATGTGGATGACAGACACGTACCGAAATGAAGAAGCAGAAATTAATTTCACTGCTCAAGATTTGATCGACTTTATGGAATGGCGGTCAGACATGGAATTGAATCGCCCTTATTTAACAAGCATAGCTGAAATATCAGGTTCTTATGCAGGTTATTTGTTGGATCAAGGCATCCCTTTCAATCCCGATAGACATTCTGTGGGCCATGCCGATTCTAATCTATTTACATTGTCGCCTGTCAACACAGGTACAGGTTACGGTGGCGGTGTCCTAATGGATTTCTTTACAGACTTGGCTTTAGATTTGGGTGTTGATATTCGTCTCAATACAAAAGCTACCGATCTAATTATGGACAATGGTGCCGTTTCAGGCATCAAAGCCGAGGATCTGGAACACACTTACAATATTTTTGCGGACAAAGTCATCTTGGCTACTGGTGGTTTCACTAGAAACGAAGAGTTAATCGCAGAATTCGCACCGGAATACACCAATAACATTCCGTTTACAGGTGCCGGAAGTGATGGAGACGGCATCACCATGACCAGAGACTTGAATATCCCAATCGTTGGAACAGATATGATGAACCTAAGAGGGATGAATCCAAGCGTTGGTTACTACGGAAATATCGGTGGTTTAGTCAACCAGCCTGGCATTTTGCTTAATAAGGAAGGCGAGCGTTTCACCAATGAGCGTATTTTCTATAGTGAAATGGGTATTCAAATCAATCGCCAAACTGACAAAACAGTTTATGGGATTGTTGATGGTCAGTCCACAAGAATTGACGATTTGGAAATCGCCTTGGAAAGAGGCTGGGTATACAAAGCAGACACGTTGGAAGAATTGGCTGATCAATTGGATATCAATAAAGATGCCTTCTTAAATTCCATGGAAGACTACTTGGCTGTGAAGCAAGCTGGTGATGACGATCCTGTATTTGGGGTTCCAAATGACAGAATGGTTGAAATTGTAGAAGCTCCTTTCTATGCCATTCCTATTCGACCCTTGCACATTGGATCTATCCCAGGTCTTTTAGTCAACGAGCATGCACAAGTGCTTAATGCCGATCGTGAAGTGATTGAGAACCTTTACGCTGCTGGCGAATTGACTTTTGGCAACACCTTTAGCCGCTACTATCCTGCATCTGGAACAGGCGTGGGCATTGCCGTTCACACAGGTGCCATTGCCGGAAGACATGCGAAAGAATCTATCTTAGATCGATAAAAACCTGATTTTTCTGAATTTCAAAAGCAGCTATTTCTTCGGATTTAGCTGCTTTTTGTTCGTGTTTTTCCGTTTTCATTTTCTGTTTTTCATGGTATAATGTAAAGATTGTAAAAGTATATTGGAGGCATAATATGGACGACAATGGTAAGCGAGATCTCATCTTACACGGCAACATGGCCCGAGTGATTCTAACACTAGCTGGGCCCATTATGTTGGGGAATTTTATACAAACTATGTACAATCTGGCTGATACTTATTTTGTGAGTCAGATTGGTGACACTCAAGTGGCTGCCATCACGCTCATCTGGCCGATTATATTTCTGATGATGTCTATCGGGATGGGGGTAGGTATTGCCGGAACTGCGTTAATTTCTCAATACGTTGGATCTCATCAAATGAAAGAAGCCAATGAAATTGCCGGCCAGATGATCAGTTTCTCCTTTATTTTCTCGGTGGGGGTTGCTGTTGTAGGTGCTTTTGCCACACCTGCCATCGTTCGCGCCATGGGTGGCACCGGAGAATTATTGTCAGAGGCTGTGGCCTATTTGCGCATCATTTTTATTGGCATGCCTACCATGTTTTTGTTCTTTTCTTATATGGCCATCAAACAAGGTCAAGGCGACACGGTAACCCCTATGAAGCTATCTGGGATTTCTGCCATAGCCAATATTGTGTTGGATCCTCTTTTCATCTTTGGTTTCGGTTGGGGCATCCAAGGTGCTGCTTATGCTACTGTGTTGTCAAGAGGTACTCTTGCAATTTACGCCATGTATAAATTGTCCAAGGATACAGCGGGCATTTCTCTACGTAAAAAATATCTAATTTTGAACAAACCCGCCTTAAAACATTTGTTGGTGGTTGCTTTGCCCTCTTCCATCGGTCGTTCCACAGAAGCTTTTGGCTTCACTATATTGACCATGTTTATCATGTCTTTTGGAGAGGTTACCGTAGCGGCTTTTGGTATCGGCAATCGAATCAATTCTTTGATTCTCATGCCCGCCATGGGAATTGGAAATGCTTTGGCGACTGTTGTCGGACAAAATCTAGGCGCAGACAATGTTTCCAGAGCCAAGGGGGCGGTTCGTACCAGCACCATTCTAGCCACCGTGTTTTTAGCTTTGGGGGGCACTTTGATGTTCAACATTTCCGAATCCATCATTGCACAATTTACAGATAGTCCAGAAGTGCTGGTTCAAGGAACTTATTTTATGAAGCTTCTCAGTGCTACCTTGCCTTTGATGGGGTTTTTCCAAATTTTTGTCGGCACTTTTCAAGGATCTGGCCACACTTTCTTGGCTATGATCTTGATGTCAGGCCGATTATGGGTTCTGAGAATCCCTATGATCGCTCTCTTTGGTTATTACACCAACTTGGCTGAAAGGTCTGTCTGGTATGCTATGATTATTAGCAACGGTCTTATTTGTATCGTGGGCCTAGGCATTTATTTGACAGGAACCTGGCAAAAAAAGGTTATCAAAAGCAAGAATCCGACTTCTACGGTTTTGTTGAAAGAGAATACATGATGCCATGTTTTAGGAGTATGTCTCATGTTCATTAAAAAAGCTTGCTTAACAGGTACGATTTTAATAGTGCTGGGTGTCATGGCCCTTTCTGGTTGCCAGCCTATTGAACCACAAACACCACTAGAAGATCCTCCTCAAAGCGCCTCTTATTTGAAAGTGGTTGATTTTGATCCGGGTCTTTTTTTGTCTACCCAAAATACCCACCAAGACAGGCTGGTCTATGATGACGTAAAAGGGATCATCACCCCCCATCATTTGCTGGCTTCTCATTTGATTCATGATTTGTTTGCTTCTGTTGAAGGCAGCACCTACGATCATGTGCTTGTTATGGGTCCCGACCATAAGAATCGGGATGGTGTAGTTGTTTACACAGAAGATACTGGCTGGCAAACTCCTTTTGGGCTTCTGCCTTTGAATGACTCTTTCCACACTTCTCTTATTCAATTGCCTTACATGGCTGTTGACAATAAAAAAATAGCAGACGATCATGCCATCACTGCTATTATTCCTTATGTCGCCTATTATTTTCCTCATGTTTCCATTAATTCTATGATCCTACCGCCAACCCTGTCACGAAACCAAGCCATTGAATTAGGCCATTTTTTGAAAGATACCTTGGATTCTGATAAAACACTTTTGGTGGCTTCTATCGACTTCAGCCATTATTTGTCTGTGGATACAGCCTATGAGAAGGATTCTGAAACATTGGAGGCCATCAATAATCGAGATTATTTGGCTATTTCCAGGTTCACCAATGATCATGTGGATTCACCTCAAACGCTAATCGCATTTTTGACTTATTTGGATTCTATTGGCCATTCGGAACAGATTCTGCTGCATCACAAAAATGCTTATGATATCGTGCCTGGAGATTATTTTAATACCACTAGTTATTTTTTGATGTTGTATCGTTAGGTATTATTTGCGTTTTTCAGCTTTTCTAATTCTTTAAGCACATAGCGTCCAATAGGCACTGCCAATAAAAAAGAGCATATGTCTGAAATGGGTTGACTTATTTGTATGCCTAACACACCCATTATCTTTGGTAGAATCAGGACTGCCGGAATGAAAAACATCCCTTGTCTAGAAATCGATACAATTGACGCAGGTATTCCTTTTCCAATGGTTTGTAACAACATGTTGACAATAATAATCCAAGTCAAAAGTGGATAGGTCATCCATTGAAGCCTTAAGGCCAATGTTCCTATTCGTATAACTTCTATGTCCTCTCTTCTAAAAACAGTGATAATCTGTCTAGATAAAACCATTCCAACGAGGCTTGCTGTAAGCGTAACCACAAAAGCGATTTTTACACATACCCAAAATGATTCTATCACACGGTCAAATCTCTTTGCTCCGAAATTGAACCCACAAACCGGTTGAAATCCTTGTCCTAAACCTAGTAAGACAGAGTACGCCAACTGCATTGTCCGCATGACAATTGCCATCGCCGCGACAGCTGGATCTCCAAAAATACCTGCACTCTGATTAAGAAAAATCATTGAAACACTGCTCAAGCTTTGCCTATAAAAGGAGGGTAGCCCACCTCTCAAAATTTCTTTGTAAATGGCCCATCTAGGTGAAAATCCTTTCCATTTGATCCTAACCACTGCCGGCTTCTTTTGAACCATATACAATAGAATGATGAAGCTTATCAGTTGTCCTATGATAGTGGCAATCGCAGCTCCGCTGATCCCCCAACCCAAATAAAAAATAAATATGGGATCAAGAATAATATTGATCACACTTCCTATTGCAATGCCAATCATTGAATAAAAAGCGCTTCCTTGGAATCTCATTTGAAGGTTCATAACAAATGAAGCCGTCATATATGGCATGCCAAGGGCAATATATTGTATGTACCGTTTGGCATAAGGTGCAATCGTTTCTGTTGCACCAAGAAAGAATACCAGCTTATCAATAAATAATACTACAAGGATGCTCAGCAAAGTGCCCAGTATCAATGCAGAAAAAAATGCGGTGGCAACCACTCTTTCAGCTTTCTTATAATTTTTCTCCCCCAACAGTCTCGCGATGTAGTTTCCTGATCCAATACCCAATGTGAATCCAACCGCTTGAATAATTGCCATTAAAGCAAAAGATACCCCTACCGCTCCAGATGCGCTTGTTCCAATCTGACTCACAAAATAGGTATCTGTTATATTATAAACTGCCGTGATTAACATACTTACAATGGTAGGAATGGATAGTTTAATAATCAACTTGTGAACGGGGGTTTGTGTCATTCTAATATATTTTTCTTCCGTTGCATTCTCTTTCATCTAATAATACTGCTTTCGATTAACTTCTTCATAATATACGTCCTGCCAATCCTATTAACAATAATGAAGTCACTGAAGCTACAACACCACACACCCCACCCAAAGCTATGGCGCTTTTCCCGCTTTTGATAAGTTCATTAATATCTGTGTTCAGTCCAATAGCAGCCAATGCAATGATGACGAAATATTTACCTATGGAAGCCATTAGTTTTGAAGTATCTCCCGGTATGATGCCTATTGAATGGATGATACTAGCTACAATAAATCCTATAATAAAAATAGGGACCATGTTCAATATTCTCAGTTTTCCTGTTGCGGTTTTTGGAACTCTTGATTTCAGTGTAATTAAAGCAAAAATGATGGGAACAATCATCAATGTTCTCGTTAGTTTAACAATTGTTGCCACGTTTCCTGCTTCATCACTAAATGAGAAGGCTGCCGCTACGACGGACGACGTGTCATTAATCGCCGTTCCTGCCCAAATGCCAAAATTCATATCGTTCATTCCCGTTATCCTTCCAATGAATGGATAAATGAAAAGAGCGAGTATGTTGAAGATAAAAATCGTTGAAATGGATGTCGCTACATCTTTGTCTTTTGCGTCCACTACCGGTGCCACTGCTGCAATGGCCGAACAACCACAAATGGCCGTTCCAACCCCTATGAGAATGGTCATTATTCTATTTGTATGTAGATATTTGCTTACCAAATAGGCTGTCGCCAAAGTAACTCCTATCACTATCAGTATTATAAGAATGGATATATAGCCGATTTCGCCCAATAATCTCAAGTTCATATTGAAACCGAAAAATACGATGGCTACTTGCAACACTCTTTTTGAAGTGAGTTGAACCCCTTCTGCCATTTCTAAAGGATATCCCCTCATCCCAATGACCGTACCAATTATTACAGCGAAAATAGGTCCTCCGACAACTGGAAATCTTGTTCCTAAAAACCAAGCTGGCAAACTAACTATGAAAGCCAACAAAAACCCTTTCAATATATTTTTTTTGAAAAAACTCACCTTCAAAAAAACAACGGTGATTGTTACTGCTAGCACAATTCCTAATCCTGTTTCCAAAGCAACCTCCATTCTGTCTTCTTTTGACTGAATTAAAGCTGTATCGGTATTATTCAATAATTCCGGCAGCCCTCAATTTTTTATCAATGTCTCTTTTTGTGACCAATCCATCCTCTATTTCCTGTGCTCTGATCACTTCATAAGCCAGCTTCTTTTCTGCTCCTTCAATTACAATGTCTAGCTGATGTTTTGGGATAACCACCACCCCATTAATATCTCCTACTATAATATCCCCTGGCAGAACCGGAACGCCCCCACAAGAAATGGGTGAATTGATCTCTCCTGGACCATCCTTATCTCCTACAGCTGGTGTATGTGTTTTAGCAAAAATTGAGGCTTTTTTTTCTCTTAGTTCTCTAATGTCTCTTATACCACCATCTACAACGATTCCACTGATCCCTCTTTTCATGGCAGCTGATACCATTAGATCTCCTAGCACCGAATAGTTTTGACATCCACATGTATCCACCATTATTACATCCCCTGGGCCTGCCATGCTAATCGCTTTATGCAACATCAAGTTGTCTCCTGGTCTCATTCTTACAGTGAAAGCTTGACCAACTAATATTAAATCATCATACACTGGTTTGATTTCTGGTCCCAACGTATTGAATTTATTCAGGCTGTCGCTGAGAGCTGGTGTTCCAATATTCTTCAGCTTTTCAATCACTTGGTTGCTTATTCGTTCAAACTCTGGTTGGTTTATGCAAAACCCTATTTTTCCACTTGTATTTTTTGACATATATGCCTCCAGCAACTTTTATTAGTAGAGCGATTAAAGATCATATCATTGTCTTTAATCGCTCTACTGGTTCATATTTTATCTTAATGGAAGGTTTTTACTCCATCATCGGTTTGTAAGGCGCCCTTGTTCTATTCCTTAACTGAACCAATCTGTCTATGCTTTCTTTATTAGATAAATGTCTTGATCTATCGTATTCATTGTAATGAATCAAATCTTCTGTCTTCTCTCTCCAGCTTCCTCCTACAGGTTTTTCAGGGTATCCAACCGGTATCAATGTATGCACCATCATAGAGTCTGGAATGTTTAGAATCCTCTTGTATGTCTCTTCAACGTGAACACTCACCCACTGGGTATTTAAGCCTAATGAGGCAGCTGTCAAGTGAATCAAAGTGCTCGCATTCGCTAGTGAATCCGTCATGTGGCAGTTTCTAGATCCAGATGTGCTTGTGCAGATCAATGACCCCCATTGCTTCCGTCCATCTCCCAACACCACAATCACTCCTGGAACTTCTCTCCATAGTTTTCTGGTTTGTTTGATTCTCAAAGCTTCATCTGCTGTTTCAGCATCCACCATAAATCCTGGATGCCTCATTTCAAAACATCTTTGCTGCTCCATCCAAAATGCATAATCCATATTATCGTTGACATGGGCTTCAAACAATTCTGCTATTTTCCCTTTGTCCGTCACCAAAATAAAAGTCCACGGCTGAGAATTTGCCCCTGATGGTGCCCATCTAGCAGCTTCGATAATGTTTTCAAGAGCACCTTCTGGTAAAGGTTTATTGCTAAACTCTCTACAACTACGTCTTTTCTTTATTATCTCCATCAATTTTTCATATTCTTCAAATTTTTTCATGTTTTACCTCACTATTGATTATTGGAATATATCTTTGAATTTGTCTACCATCTCATAAGCTTCTTCCGCAATACGATAGTAATCATCACCTGTTAAGATTTCTAGATTCACACCTCTATCTTCCGCCCATTTCAAATAGTCTGGGTTTTCAGCTGCTTTTTCAAAGGCATTAATCAATATTTCATTTATTTCTTGTGGGGTTCCTTTAGGTGCAACGATACATCGTCTAATAGATATTAGCTCAAACTCGTATCCTTCTTCAAGTACAGTAGGGATATCTGGGTATTGGGGCATTCTATTGGTATCCATTGCGACAATCACCTTTACTTCGTCAAGGTTTGTAAGAGGAATGTCAAACGGTAGTATGGCAAAATCTACATCGTTTGTCATAACAGCCATCATCGCCGGCGCACTACCATTAAAAGGAATATCTGCATAATCGATCCCTAATGCATCTTTCATGACAACACTTTGCAAGTGCATGGATCCACCCACTCCTGATGTTGCATTTGTAAGGGTTCTTTCTTTTGATTCATTAACTAAGTCTTCAAACGTATTGATGTCAGAATCGATTTTAACAGCAATAACATAAGGCGTCTTGTCAAATGCTACCAAGTGCTCGAACTCAAGAATGTTGTACTCTGCGTCATAGACAATGTCTCCAACTGTTGTCAATGGTAACGTATGGCTCAATAAGGTATACCCATCTGGATCAGAGTTCCAAACTTGAGTTGTTCCAATTCTACCTGCAGCTCCCGGTACGTTTTCAATGACAATTGGCTGTCCAAGTTCAAACTGAATGTATGGCTGGAGCGCTCTAATGAAAATGTCAACACCACCACCTGGTTCAGAGTGAGTAATGATTCTAATTGGTTTGGTGGGGAATGTTGGTCCTGATGGTTGTTCTGTCTCGTTACCTGGTGTTTCCGGTTGAGGTTCTGAAGGCGCAGGATCTGGTGCTGGCGCTGGTTGCGCACAAGCTGTGACAAATATAAAGCAAATCAACAAAGCCACTAACATAAATCTCTTCTTATTGGTTTTCATTTTGAATTCCTCCATTATTATTTGAAATGGATTTAGCTCCATAACAATCCTAGTTTTTCCTTAGTCTTCTTTTAATCTTCTCGATATTGATGTAAGGAATGATCATAATCACAGCTGTCAGTATTAACAATGTCAACGTAATTGGTCGCTTATACAGAAAGTCCAAGTTTCTGTGAATCATCAGTGATCTGCTTAGGTTGGATTCTGCTAATCTTCCCAGAACCAGTCCCAACACAATGCATACCATTGGATAATTTGCTTTTTTTAGAAAATACCCCAACACTCCAAATGCAATCCCTACAAAGACGTCAAATACGTAGCCTCTCATGCCATACGTCCCGAGAACGCAAAGCATAAAGATATTAGGTACGAGTATTTGATAAGGTACAATCGTTATTTTAGCAAAATACTTCAGTAGTGGGAAACAAACCAATACTAAAATCAAATTTGTGAACAATAATCCCCAAAAAAATGTGTAAATAGTCAAAGGCATTTCTATAAACATTTTAGGTCCTGGTTCCACTCCGTGAAGCATCAACAAACCTAGTAGAACTGCTGCCACGGTGCTGCCTGGTATTCCAAATGCTAGTGTTGGAATTAGAGCAGTACCCACTGTTGCGTTGTTGGAAGCTTCTGCCGCAATAACGCCCTTAATATTTCCTTTCCCAAATGAATCTCTGTCTTTTGAGCTATTGGCAACAGTTGTATAAGCTATCATATTAGCAGGTCCTCCACCTACACCTGGCATTCCTCCCATAAAGGATCCTATAAGTGTAGACTGAATCAATACCCGCATATTCTTAAAAACCTTTACCGTTCCTGTCCAAATGCTTCCAGACAATTCTGTGCTTCCTGAAATGGTTTGTGCTTTTTCAGCCATTGATATGGTTTGGGAGATTCCAAACAACCCTATCACGACTACCATAAATGGAAACCCATCTGCAAGATAATCTACTCCAAAATTGAATCGATTGTAACCTGTAATCGGGTCATAGCCAACTGTCGCAATAGCTAATCCAAAAAAACCTCCCAATAATCCTTTGAAAAAGGATTCTCTGGACGAAACCGCTATTACACTTAATCCAAACATGGCCAGCATGAACTGTTCAGCCACACCAAACTTTAACACAACTCTTGACAGCATAGGTGTGAAAAACATTAAAAACAATGCGCTTACAAATCCACCAAAACTTGATGATACAGTTGATGCTGCTAAAGCTTCCAAACTCCTGCCTTGCTGCGACATAGGAAATCCATCTAATACCGTTGCTGTAGAAGTGGGTGTCCCAGGAATCCCCAAAACTATGGCCGTGATCGATCCTCCATAAACAGCTCCTACATAAATCCCTGCTGAAAGCAACAAAGCTGTAGTGGTTTCCATTCCATAACTAATTGGAATTAACAACGCGATTCCAATTGTTGGACCAAGCCCCGGTAAAGCACCAATGATAACACCAATGAATGTGCTTAAAAAAATTAGGATCAAATTTGTTATCGACAATGATTCCAATAAGCCTTCTATAATTACGCCATACATAAATCCAACCTCCTTTCTAATTAAATATCACTCTTAGAATCAATCCTTGGGGCAAGTTGACATGCAGGAATTGAGTAAATACAACATAGATAACAATTACAATCACCAAAGAAGTCACAATGATACGAACGGGTTTTTCATATCTTGTATACAATATATACGATATTGTAAATATTGAACTGGCAATTATGAATCCAAGTATTGTCAATAAACTTGCATAAACTATAATGGCTCCACAGACAAAAAAGAAGTTTCTCTTGTTTGTGAATACAGGCATTTTGAATTCAGTTCTTGCATTTTTTCTTACCCCTTTGACTATTTCCAAGGTTCCGATTACAAGACATACTGTAAAGACAAATGTTGGATATCTCAAACTCGTGGCTGATAAGTTGGACATGACATAACCGTTGAATGCCATGATTCCAATAATCAATAGAATCACACCCGCCATTATGACATCAATGCTTAAGTATTTTTTCAACGCTCTCATTTGCTCCCCTTTCTTCATCGATTTACACGAATCTCTCTCCAACTACTGGAAAGTATCTGGCAAAGCTTTCAGCATATTTGTAACTTTTGTTTCCGGACAATCTTCTTGCATGATTTCCCCGCATGAATGCCCGCTGTTTATAGTATTCTATCAAATGACCTTGCGCTTGAAAGCATTCCATTGCCTTTACTTTCTGATCATAGGTGCTTGTAATGTCTATGAACATGCCAGGCTTGTAATGGCTCAGCTCGGTCTGATGAGGCTCAAATCCGAAAATTTGCATTTGTGTGGTTGTTTTTGTTTCGCCAATTTCCACGCCATTTGAGTTGGACATGACACTACAATTGAAAACGTATTCACTGACTTTATTATGATCCGGATTGATTACATCAAACTTGTCGTGTGTTAGAATGATGTTGGGTTGCACCTGTCTGATTTTCTCAACCAACCGATCTTCTCTCTGTCGGTCAAACGTAATCGGGTAATCCTCATAATCCCAAAACTCAATATTTCTAATCCCTAATATCTCGGCCGCTTGAAATGTCTCCGCTTTTCTCATTCGTTTTACATTTTCAGCTGTTTGTTCTGGTTGTTTCCACAGGTCATTGGATTCACCTCTGACGCCAAAGCTCAGTATCACTACATGTACTTCTGCCCCCAAATTGATGTACTTGGCAATCGTACCACCACTCCTCCAAACATAGTCTGCCGCATGCGCGCTCACTACCAACATAATATCTTTGTTTGACATTTCATTCCCACCTTCCCATTATTTCTAATGTGTTATTTGCCTAATAACCATCTTGTGTTCTTAGTCGTCATCTCTTGGATTTCTTTTTCAGAAAAACCATTTTCATATAGTTTCATCGCAAATTCTAATAATCCTTCGTCTGGATATTTTGCTGTCTTTTGTCCTAAATCGGTACTCAGTATAACTCTTTCCGATCCAAGAGCTTTTATTTGTGCTAAGGTTACTTCAAAGTCAACCTTACCTGTGGCAAATGTTGTATAGCAGTGTTCCATGAATGCACCATATTTTGAAAGCTCCAATTGTTCTTCAATGGTGTAGAAAGTACCTGGAAAATCTACATGGGTGATTACCATTTTTTTTACGCCTCTTTCTTTGGCAGCCTTAACCAAGGCAAACGTTTCCTCATGGGACATGTGACTAGTAGCCAAAATGATGTCATACTTTGCAATTATGTCTAGGACATCGAAACATTCGTCTATTAACTTTCCATCTTCAAGAATTGAGATAGTTGGCACGGTAATCCCTTCTTCTTGGAGTTGAAGAACAATCTCACCCCAATAAGGCATTTTCTTATATACGCCGCTCATCACTTTTTCTCTTTCGTTTTTTCCATCACATGTGGGAAACCATACTTTTTTTACGCCGGATCTGCCCGCCATCTCCATTGCTGTTGGATTGATCCCTCCAACGGAACTGTTGAGTGTGATCGTTCCAATGGCCTGGCAACCTGGGTATAGTTTGTTTACCAATTGTGCGCGTTCTGATGTGCAAAAATAGTGAGACTTGATAGCGTAGCCAGCCATTCCAGAATCTATAACTCTTTGTGCCATTTCTAAGTCATCCATCCTTCTTGGTAGCAAATCGGGACCTGAATGAACATGTAAATCATATGCTCCTGCAATAAGTTCTTTCATCTTTTCACCTCTAATTTTATGTTTGCGGCAATATTGTTCTACAATTTTGTCGTTTTATATGTTGTATATATTGTCGCCTTTTTTGTTAGGATAGCATTATTATTCTAATTTGTCAATTAATATATTGTGACGTTTTTCACATTTTTTGCTTTATTTCATTTCCAACTATTTCTAAGAGATTTTGCACGTTTGTTGCTATTATTGTGTTTTTAAATAATCCATTTTGTGTTATAATCTGGTTGTCTTCATTTTTGTAGATCTTAATTGTCACCAATAAACTATTTTTCAGGAGCTTTTATGAGGAGTCAATCAGAAACTATTTACGATATTTTAAAAGAAAAAATCGTCAAAGGTGATTATTATCCTTCAGAACCTTTGACTGAAATGGATTTGTCAAAACAGTATAATGTCAGCCGTAACACTGTCAAAAAAGCACTCTTGATGCTGGAAAAAGAAAATCTAGTAACCATTGAACAGAATAAAGGTGCTCGAGTCAGCTCCCATTCCAAGGATGAAATACTTGAATTCCTTGAACTAAGATCTGTTCTTGAAGGTTTTATTGTTTCAAAGTCGATTGAAACTTTTGATGAAAAAGGCATTGATGAATTGAAAATACTATTGGACACCATGAAAGAACATATTGCCAACAAAGATCTCTTAGCTTATAGCAAATGTAATCATCGATTTCATGTCGCTATTTACGAAGCTTGCTCAAATAAAACAGCCGTTGAAATGACCATTCAATTGAAGAATAGAATGTCTAAGTACAACACAAAAACCATTTTGATACCTGGAAGAGACCAGCAATCTTTTAAGGAACACACCATGATCTATGAAGCGATTAAGGCTGGCAATAAGAAAAAAGCGGAAGATGTGATGAAAACCCATATCTTCAATGTACGTACAGTGTTTTCTGAATATTATTCCCTCTTGTTCTAAATTATCAACATAAAAAAACTCCCAAAGGACAAATCAAAAATGGTTCCTTTGGGAGTTTATATTTGATTACTCAAATTCAAAGAAGGACATATCCATCTGGTAAATCATGTCTTTTCTCTCAACAGCCACCTTTGTTTTTTCAGCAACATCAGGATCTGATTTGATTTTAGTCAACAATTCTCGTGTTGGATTCACTGCCGTTGGATGTCCCACCATTTTAAACATGGATAAATCCCCTGCCGTATCTCCGTAAGCGTAGGATTTACTTAGATCGATGTCGTATTGCTTTACAAAATCCATGACCGCTTTTTCTTTGTTGCGACTGTCCCACATGGGTCGGATTTCTCCAGTGAAATAATTCTTGGCGTCTTTTATGTAGTGGGTGCCGATATAATTGTCCACTCCGTGCTTTTGAGACATTTCTTTCACCAACTCTTCAGGAGAACCTGAAATCGTGATAACTTTATGTCCTTGGTCCTTATGGTATTGAATCCTGTCGCGGGTAAAGGTGTACACTCTGTCTCCGTTTTGCTCCACTACTCTTTTGGCGATGAATTCGATTTGGGATTGATGCAGACCTTTAACGGCTTCAACGTATATCTCAGCCATTTTTAATAAGTAATCGTCATAATTTCCGATGCGTTTGTCCCATTTTGTGTATTTTTCTTTCACTTCATTGAACCATCGGTCTTGTTCAATGATCTCAGATTTGATCAACATTTTAAAGGTGGCGGTAATTAGTCCTTCTCTGTATAGTGTGCCGTCTATGTCAAAGAATGCAGCGATATGCGCCATATGTATTCCTCCTGTTCATTTTTTCATACTAAAAAATCTTTGGTTGATTATACCAAAGATTTTTGTTTTCCTCAATTTTGTTTTTGTTATTCAGTGGCCAAGCCTTTTTCCCTAAAGACGTTTCCCACTTCATATCTAGTTTTAGCCATCAACAATCTTCCACATCTTTGTGACCAATCTTCAGAAATCTTTCCGCCACTTCTTTCTAAGTAGTATTGTCTGACTTGTTCATTATAAACATGAATAGACGCATCTTGATCGTTGTTGTAGCCATCGATGTGACACACTGCTTCGACAGGTAGTCTTGGTTTGAGCCCAACTGTCTCATCTGGATAACCCAAGCATAGCAAAAACAAGGGGGCTACTTTTGGGGGCAGCTTCAATCTTTCACATATGGTTTTGACATCATTTCTAATGCCGCCTACCACTACGCCTCCCAGTCCCATCATCTGTGCTGCCAGAAAGCCTTTTTGCATAGCGATGGCAGCATCTGCCACTGCTACCGTGTAGGATTCCAGATTACTTAAAACTTTTCGATCTACCCCTTCAAAGTATTGTTCCGCTCTATTTAGATCTGCACAATACAAGATAACCAATGGTGCAGTTTCTATCCACCTCTGGCCTCCAGATATGTCAAAAAACATTTTTCTAAGCTCTTTGTTCTGAATTTCAATCATAGTGTAGGCTTGAAAGTGGCTGGAAGAGGGCGCCATTTGCGAGCTCTTGATGATGATTTCTTTTGTTTTTTGATCAATCGGAAGGTCTTTATACTTTCTAATTGAAGTATGGTTTAATAGTACATCAATTCCTTGGTCCATTTTTTTCTCCTAACCTGACTTCCTTTAGTCAATCATTTGTTTCAAATCCTCTGCAACTTCAAAATCTACTTCTGTATGGATCCGAATGTCCTCGACAGTTGTATCGCATGCTATTTCTTTCAAAATTATTCTTCCATTTTCAAAATAGAACATGCCTTTTTCGGTCACAACAATATCTGCTTCTTTATAGCCTGTAATGGGCAGCGAACATTTTTTGACAAGTTTTGTCTTGCCATTCTTATTCAAATGTTTCATGGCGATAATGACTTTTTTTGCTCCCTTGATCAAATCCATGGCGCCACCGACTCCAAGTTGCTTACCGTTGGGAATAATCCAATTTGCAACATTTCCTTCCTGGTCCACCTCGAAAGCTCCTAGAACTGTTACATCCACATGGCCTCCTCTAATAAGCCCGAATGACATAGCACTATCTACGTAAACACACCCTCTGCATTCAGTGACAGGCTGACGCCCAGCATTGATAAGTTGAAAGTCTATATTATTGCCTGTCGCCATAGGCCCAACACCAACAATGCCATTTTCAGCATGGAGGTAAACATATTCGTTGTTAATATAATTCGATACTTGTGAAGGAATGCCTATTCCTAGGTTCATAAGAATTGAGTAGTCTAAATCATGATATAGTTTTGCGACATTCATTGCAATTCTTCTTTCTAATACTCTATCATCTACATTCATTATTATCAACCTCCTTCACAATATAGTCTATGAATACATGAGGAGTCACAATACACTCTGGGTCCATGGATCCAGTTTTAACAATCTCTTCAACTTGCGCTATGGTGATTTTAGCTGCCATGGCCATCAATGGGTTGAAATTTCTAGACACTTTATAATACAAAATATTTCCTAATCCATCTGATTTATGACCTTTGATCAATGCCACATCCGCTCTTAAAGAACGTTCTAGTACATATCTTTTTCCATCAAAAACCCTTGTGTCTTTTGTTTCTCCCAAGGTTGTCCCTTCCGATGTCATGGTATAAAACCCAGGAATGCCAACACCACCTGCTCTTATCGCTTCAGCAAAAGTGCCTTGAGGGATGAGTTGAACGTCTATCTCTCCTCGCTTATAGGCATTGGATACATCTGGATTCCAAGTGTAGTAATTCCCAATCAGTTTTTTGACTTGCTTGTTGGTTAATAGCTTTCCTAATCCTGCGCCACTATTTCCCAAGTCATTGCTGATAATGGTCAAGTCCTTCTTGTTTGTGTTCACCAATGCTTCAATCAATTCAAAAGGACATCCCCTTAACCCAAAACCACCAATCATAACCGTGTCTCCATCTTTTACAACAGACATCGCCCTTTCTGCTGTTGATATTTTGTCTATTTTTCTCATTATTTCACCTACTTTATGCATTTCCTGTTAAAATCATGAAATCTTCTTGCGTTACTGAACTTTCGACATTTTTAGTTTCATAAAGGCTACTGTAGCAACTGTCAAAATTAGTATGCCCAGAGAAAATGGTCTTGTGAAAAAGATTGTCCAATCAGATCCCATTAGCGCTCGTCTGAAGTTTGGTTCGATGATAGGTCCAAGAATCAAACCCAATACCATCGGTGCCACTGGGTAATCAAACTGTTGGAAAAAGAATCCAACTGCCCCAATAATCATCAACATCTTAACGTCGAAGAATGAGTTGTTGGAAGCATATCCCCCTGTAACACAAAGAACTGCAATCACAGGCAACATGATTTGCCATCTTGTTCTCAATACGTAAGGGAAAAACCGACTTCCCAAAAGCCCGACCATTAACATGATGATGTTTGCAAATATTAATGTCCACAGAATAGTTGCAACTAATCCATAATTATTGACTACCAAAGTTGGTCCAGGTACCAATCCTTGAATCATCAACGCACTCAATAGAACCGCTGTAACCGTATCTCCCGGCACGCCCAAGGTCAATAAAGGAATCAAAGCGCCTCCTGTGACTGCGTTGTTTGAAGCTTCACTTGACATAATGCCTTCCGCCACACCTGTTCCGAACTTTTCTGGATATTTTGACGTTCGTTTTGCTTCATTATAGCTCATCCATGAGGCTATGGTTGGTCCAATTCCTGGCACAGCTCCTATGAATACACCTATAGCACTTGATTTAAGAATAAGCACTTTGCTTTTCCAATAGAATTTCAAATCTGGCCAAGACATCTTGATATTCGAAATAATTGTTCCATCATCACTTCCAAAGAAATTTACTTTAGAAATGACTTCTGTGATGGCAAACAACCCAACCAATGCAGGAATCAGTGCAATCCCACCGAGTAAGTAGGTGTTGCCAAATGTGAATCTAAAATTACCGACGATTGGATCCATTCCGATTGTAGCAAGAACCAATCCAATTGTAACACTTACAATTCCTTTGAGCATTGATTTCCCTGAAATGCCTGCTACACAAGCAAGCCCTAACATCCCAACAGAGAAGTATTCAGGTGCGCCAAATCTCAAGGCGACTCTTCCTAGCATGGGGGCAAAGATAAGTAAAGCAATCGCGCCAATCGTTCCACCCAACCAAGATGAGAAAACAGAGTGGGTCAAAGCTTCTCCGGCTTTTCCCTTGCTTGCCATAGGATGGCCATCTAATGTGGTTGCGGCATTTCCTGGTGCTCCAGGGGTTTTTATAAGTATTGCTGGGATACTACCTGCATAAAAACCTCCACAATAGATTCCGAGCAACAGACTCAAGGAAGCGTTCAAAGGCAAGTAAAAAGTCATTGGCGTAAATAGAGCCACTGCCGTTGTCGCTGTTAGTCCTGGCGCTGCACCAAAAATGACTCCAACAACAACCCCAAATGGTATCCACATAATTGTTGATAGCGTTAGTACTTGTCCTAATGCTGAAATGATATCTTGAAAATTACCCATTCGTTCTCTTCTCCTTTCAACTATGGCAACATAATCATAAAAGCTTTGGAAAATAAGAAGTAGATTAGCAAAGAAGTCACAACAGGAACGCTTATTAGGTTAAGCGGCTTTCTTTCACCTAGTACCAGCATGAATGCCACCATAAAGACGATTGAGCTAATAATGAAATTTGTCAATTGTAGCAAGTAAGCATAGCCAACCAATAATCCAATAGTCGTTAACACCGGTTTCCAGTTGAAGTACGGCATATTCTTCTTCTGTTCTCTTCTAATTCCTTGAATTAATGTTGCCGCACCACAGCCTCCAATAACGATAAATAGAAGTTTCGGGTAGAAATCTGGCGCGACACCTACGGTTGCAACACTTGATATTTTGACTTCAGAATATACATAACCAGCAATGGCAAAAATCAGTACGACTAGTCCACTTAAACAATCTTTATCTCTTAAAATGTTTTTAACCATGCGACACCTCCTTTTGGTGAGGTAGGCAGCTGATCCTTCAGCTCCCTACCTTTTTATTATTCTAAATATCTAGTTGACCGCTAATCCCAAGCTTTCAAGTATCGCTTTGTTTGTTTCTGCATCACGTGCAATTCTTTCTCCAAATTCTTCGTAACTTCTATAGGCTATGATCAGATTCAATCTGTCCATTGCTTGTATGACACTTTCACTTTCAAGTGCTTCTTTGATGTTTTGATCCAATATTTGGATCACTTCGATAGGTGTGTCTTTTGGCACTACCGCTCCGTACCAAACCCCAAATACCACGTCAGCATATCCTTCTTCGCCAAACGTTTTCACGTCAGGCAAAGAATCCAATCTCTCTTCTCCTGTCATAGCTAATAATCTGAAAGTACCGTCGTTGTAATGTGGGGTCAATTCTGTTGTGCCTGTCATAATGCCATCAATATGCTCTCCCAACAATGCTGCAACTGCAGGATTAGCCCCCTCATATGGCACATGTGTGATCGAAATATCTGCTACACTTTCAAAATAAGACATGGCTACATGTTGCACGTTTCCTGCACCAGGGTTCCCAATCTGAAGAGATCCGGGATTGTCTTTTGCATAGTCTATGAAATCCTGCAATGTCTGGAATGGTGAATTCTTATGAACTGCCAATGCCAGCGGAATATCTGTCAATTGAGAAACTGGTGCGAAGGCTGTATAATCATAACCCACATCTGAAGTGTACGGTCCAATGGTCAATGGTCCAATTGAAGCATTAAGCACAGTGTACCCATCAGCTCTTGACCTAACCACTTCAGCTGCTCCAATCGTGCCACCTGCTCCTGCTGTATTTCTTACTACAACAGGTTGTCCCATTAAGTCATGTAGCTTATCTGCCAAAGGTCGAGCACTCATGTCTGATGATCCACCCGCTGCGTATGGCACTACCCACGTGATGGCTTTTGTTGGAAAGTCGACAGCAGGCGCAGGTGCAGGCTCATTAGATGACCCATTTGATCCGGATGGTGCTGGTGGATCAGGTGTTGCTGGCTCTGAATTGTCACAAGCAGCCATGACCATAATCAATACCAGTACCAATAGTAAGGCGATTCTTCTTTTTGATTTCATTTTATCCTCCTAAATTTTTGTAACGAACTTTCAAGACATCAATCTTCCACCATTTATGTCAATTACCGCTCCTGTCATATATGAAGACTTGTTACTTGACAAAAATACTGCTACATCTGCTTGTTCTTCTGCTGTCGAGAGTCGGCCCAACGGGATGGATCTCAGTATGTCGTTTTTATCTTCATCTGCCATGCTTTCCCATGATTCCAACATTCTTTGTCCACTTAAAACAGTTCCTGGAGCAATCGTGTTGACCGTTATGCCATCCTTTCCCACTTCTTTCGCCAATCTTCGTGAAAAGGCTATGACACCACCTTTTGCCGCCGCATAAGCAACGCCTGTCACCAAACTGGCTGTTCTTCCGCCAATGGATGATACATTGATGATTCTACCATAATTGTTTTTTGCCATATACGGTACAACATCTTGACAACAAAGAAAAGTACCTTTTAAATTGACATCCAACACTTTGTCCCAATCATTTTCTTGTATTTTATCCAATTCTCTTGGTGTATATAGGCTGCCTCCGGCATTGTTGATCAGAATATTGATTTCTCCGTATTTCTCAAAAACTTGCTTGAATACCTCTTGAATCTGTTCTTTATTTGTCACATCCATTACATAGCTTTCCGGTTGAAACCCCATTTCGGTCAATTCTGTTTCAGGTTGCTTGAGTAGTTCTTTGTTCACATCTGTCAGAATAATTTTAGCGCCTTCCTCTGCTAATTTCTTAGCAAAGGTTGTTCCTAATCCGCCACCCGCTCCGGTTATTATGGCAATATGGTTTTTTAGAAGCATCTTTTTTACCTCACTAATTCTCAACTTTTACAATCATGCTTTCGCCTTCGCCTATACCTCCACAAATCGTAGCAAGTCCAACTCCACCCCCTCTTCTTCTCAATTCATAAATAACTGTCATTACAAGTCTTGCCGCTGTGGCACCCGTAGGATGTCCTATTGCAATAGCTCCACCATTCACATTTGTCTTCTCTCTGATTCGTTCAATTTTCTTAGGATCATTATCTCCTAAAACAATGGTCGAAACTAGAGGCATGGCTGCAAATGCTTCATTAATTTCTATCACATCCATGTCGTCAATGGTCATCTTTGCCTTTTCCAATGCTTTTATTGCTGCATAAGCTGGCGTGTATACAATACCATCTGGATGATCCGATGCCTGCGCATGACTAACAATCGTAGCAAGGGGTTTAATGCCTCTTTTTTCTGCTTCCTCTTTTGCCATCAATACCACTGCTGCCGCTCCCGTGTTCAATCCTGGCGCATTGCCGGGTGTCACTGTCGCACTATTATAAACTGTCTTTAATTTGCTAAGCCCTTCTAATGTCGTGTCTGGTCTAGCACTCTGATCTTTGTCTAATATGACCGGATCTCCTTTTCTTTGCTTGATTTCAAAAGGCATGATTTCATCTTTGAACTTTCCGGCTTCATAAGCTGCTTGGTATTTTTTCTGACTTCCCAATGCCCATTCGTCCTGTTCTTCTCTAGAGACATTGTACTTTATAGCGCCTTCTCCAGCTTGCACTGCTCTTGCTTTTCCTGTGAGTGGACATGCTACCTGTACAATATCCTGTAAAACGACTTGTCCTATTTTGGTTCCCCATCGCATCTCTTCAAGAAAGTAGGGAACCTTACTCAAATTTTCGGCTCCGCCGCAAACTGCCACATTTGCTTCCTCAAGGGCAATCGCTCGATATCCCATAGCAATCGCCGCAAGGGCTGAGCAACAAGCTCTATCAACAGTTGTGGCATTTTTTGTTGCGGGTATCCCTGAAATGATCGCCGCTTGCCTAGCAAGCGATCGGTTTTGGGTTGGCATGTTGATTCCCAAGAATATTTCATCTACATCCTCAGGATCAATGTTTCCTCTCTTCATAGCTTCCTTGAATACTGTTGCTCCCAATTCAAAGTTTGGGATGTCTTTCATCAAGCCTCCAAATTTATCAAAAGGCGTCCTGACTGCTGATACAAACACGACTTCTCTTTTCATTTTGTCCTCCTTGTTATATAGACTTGCTTTTTTTCAAAAGATCTATCTTATCATCATCATAGTTTAACAATTCTTTCAAAATTGAGTCTGTGTGTTCTCCCAATAATGGAGGTCTACTATAGCTGGTCTTAGAATTGGCCATTTTTAAAGGAGAGCCTATCACTTTTACTTTTCCTACTGTTGGCTCATCAATCTCAACAAAGATATCTCTTTTTGCTAAATGAGGACATTCAAACACATCTTTTGAATCTTGAACTGGACCGCAAGGCATGCCTTCCGCCATCAACAGCTCTGTCACTTCTTTTTTTGTTTTGTCAGCCAACCACTCTATCAGAGCTGGCTCCCATTCGTCTCTGTATTGAGCACGTTTGGGCCCAGAATTAAATTTCTCGTTTCCCATTAGATCTTTTCTATCCATGGCATTGCATAACCTATGCCACATGTTCTCAGTTGGTACTATGAGTGCGACATAGCCGTCTTTAGCTTTGAAGGGTCCCCAAGGTGCCATGTTTTTATCCGGTCCTCTACTAACGACATTACCAGTAAATGAATATATGTGATGGGCTCTTTCTCCTAACGCTGTCATACAATCGTACATGGAAACATCAATAAATTCACCTTCTCCTTCTTTCATAGCCCGTATGTAACCTAACATCGCAGCATATGCAGCATAGATACCCGAAACCACATCACCAACTGCAACACCAAGCCATGTAGGTGGCCCATCTTCTTGTCCAGCCAAATTCATCAAGCCACCCATTGCCTGAGCCACTATATCATAGGCTAGTCTCTGACTGAAAGGTCCTTCGTATTGAGGTATCTTTCCAAATCCACTGATGGCAACAAATACAATTTTAGGATTGATTTTTTTCATTTCTTCATATCCCAATCCCATTTGCTCCATCATTCCAGGCTTGAAATTTTCAAGTACGATGTCGGATTTCCCAATTAGATCTTTTAACACTTGAATGCCTTCCGGTGATCGAGTGTTGAGAGTGAAGCTCTTTTTGTTTCGATTGAACCTCAAAAAATAACCACTGGTCTTCTCACCTTTCTCATTCTGCAGAACAGGTGCTCCTTCTCTTGCCGAATCACCTATCCCCGGTCGCTCAATCTTGATAACCTCCGCACCCTGGTCAGACAACATCATTGTGCAAAATGGTGCTGCCACTTGCTGCTCAATGCTTAATACTCTTACTCCGTCCAAAATACCTTTGCTCATTCCCTTATCTCCTTTCATCTATTTAAAAATTCAGCGTTTTGCCTCTTTTCCCTTGGCTCATATCTTCAACAACTTTTTCTGCCTTGATCGCCATCACTTGGCCAAAAGCATACTCAACACATTCATCTAAAGGCGTTCCTGGTCCAAATACTTCATCCACACCCAATTCTTTTAGTCTAGGAATGTCTTTTTGCGGAATGATTCCACCAAGTATAAACACAACATCCTCAATTTCTCTCTCTTTTATTTTTTCCATTATTTTTGGCATCAATGTGTTGTGAGCCCCTGAGAGTATACTGATTCCCACTACGTCAACCTGTTCTTTTTCCACAATGTCAACTATATCATCGATGGATGATTGTATTCCGGTGTAAATAACTTCCGCGCCCGCCTCTTCAAAGGCTCGTGCAATAACTTTTGCACCTCTGTCATGACCATCTAACCCTGGTTTTGCTATCAATACTTTCATTGCGGACCTCCTTTTAATAGATTTTTAGTGGCTTGTAAACACCATATACGTCCTTCAAAACGCGCGTGATTTCACCGAGAGTTGCATAGGCTTCAATCGCTTCAATCATTGGATCTCCCAAGTTTTCTCCATCTGTGGCAGCTTGTTTAATTCTGTTAAGAGCCCTTTCAACTTTTATGTTATCTCGATTTTCTCTCAATTTTTCCAATTTGACACGCTGTTGTTCCTCGGTATCGTTGGATAACTCAAAAATCGGTATTTCAGGTTCTCTCTCGTCTCTAAACATGTTGCTTCCAACAACAATGCGTTCTTTTTCATCAATACTTTTTTGATACTGGTAGGCATTGTCTGCCAATTTTCTTTGGAAATAACCTTTTTCAATGCAGTCAACCGCACCATTGTTTTTATCTATTTCTGCTAAAATATTAAAAATATCTTTTTCAATTTCATCCGTCAACTTCTCTAAAGCATAAGATCCTCCCATGAAATCAACTGTTTCTGTTATCCCTGACTCGTAAGCAATGATTTGTTGTGTGCGCAATGCCACTTTAACAGCTTCTTCCGTCGGTATCGCATATGCTTCATCAAAAGAAGAGGTTGAGATCGTTTGAACACCACCTGCTACTGCCGCCATTGTTTCAATTGTCACTCTGACGATATTGTTCAATGGTTGTTCTGCTGTTAGTGATGCCCCGCTAGTGAACACGAAAATCTTGAGACTCTTTGTCTCCTTGTCCTCACATCCGTATCTTTCAGACATGATTTTGGCATACGCTCTTCTAGCCGCTCGGAATTTTGCCACTTCTTCCAAGAAATCTGGTTTAGAATTCAAGAAGAAATAGATGTTTCTTGCCGCCTGATCCACGTCGACGCCTCTTTGTTGTGCTGAATCAAAATAAGCCATCATATTAGCCATAGTAAATGCTATTTCTTCAGCTGCTGTCGCTCCTGCTTCTCTAATGTGATAGCCGCTAACCGCAATAGGTGTCCAGTTTGGCAAATGGTTGGCACAATACTCGATCACGTCTGCCGACAATTTGACCGCAACGTCTGGTGGGAAAATGTAGGTCCCCCTGCAGATGTACTCTTTCAAAGAGTCATTTTGTAGAAAAAAACCAATCTTGTTTGGGTCGATCCCTTTTTTCTTTGCATAAGCTACATACAACCCCAACATCATAATGGAATTTGCATTTGCAGTGGTTCTAATTTGCCTAACTTTTTCAAGATCAATTCCTTCAAAGAGTTGCTCTATGTCTTCCAATGAATCGATGGCTACTCCTACTTTTCCAACTTCACCTTCTGCCATTTCATCATCAGAATCCAATCCAACCTGTGTCGGCAAGTCAAGAGCTATTGAAAATCCAGTTTGTCCTTGTTCAATCAAGTATCTGAATCTCTTGTTTGCTTCTTCTGCTGAAGCAAAACCTGAGTACTGACCCATTACCCAAAGACTATCTCTGTACATTTCTTGTCTTATGCCTCTTGTAAATGGGTACTCTCCAGGGTTTCCAAGATTTTTCTCGTATTCAAATCCAGATAGATCTTCTGGGGTGTAACTATTCTTCAATGGAAATCCTGACAATGTCATGTGTTTCTTTTTTTGACTATTCATTTTTACCTCCATAATCCAGATTGATTGTTCTATAATTAACATAGTTGCATTTTTTATGCCAAATAATCATTGCTCTTCATTATTTGCTTAATTATTAATAATTTTTGCATAAAAAAACCCTCTAGACTTAAGTTCTAAGGGTTTTTATCGAAACGTTTTCATAGTAAGTCCTGTTTCTTCTCTTTATTCTCTTCTGTCTATTGTTGAGGATTTCTCTCGTGTGTGTTCATAAATTGAACACATTCTGTGCCACTGTTCATATATTACTCACTAATCTTTTTCCATAAACTGGTTCGACTAATTCCTAAAGCAATCGCTGTTTGCCGTTTGTTTCCGCCGAAACGATTCAACGCTTCTTGGAGCAATTGTTTCTCCATAGCTTTGTATGTGTCCAATGATACCACAATTTTATTAAAAGCTTTTTCGTCTTTCTGTTCATTTGCGGTTTCAACCTGTCTCAAATATTCTTTCGTATACTCCAGAGGCTTCATTCTCAACTTCTTGTTTATCGCTACATAACGTTCAACAAAATTCATCAATTCTCTTACATTTCCAGGCCACTGGTACTCATTCAACAATTCTAGGCATTTATCACAAAAAGACCAAGTATTGCCATGTGTTCTGCTAAACATGTTGAAATAATAGTCCAATAAGATCGCTACGTCTCCTTTTCGTTCTCTCAGTGGAGGGATGTTGATAGCAAGCACTGCGATCCGGTAATACAAATCATTTCTGAATTTTCCTTGTTTTATCAGTCTTTCTAACCTCTCATTTGTCGCAGCAATCACTCTTACGTTGATGGGCGTCACTTTATCTCCGCCGATTCTCAAAACTTGGCGCTCTTGCAACACCCTTAAGATTCTTCCTTGAAGAGGCAGCGCCATTTGATTGATTTCATCTAAAAAAATTGTCCCCTCATGAGCCAACTCAAACAATCCCATTTTCCCACCTTTTCTGGCTCCTGTAAACGCTCCTTCCTCGTATCCCATCAGCTCGCTTTCCAATAATGTCTCCGGAAAAGCTGCACAGTTGATAGCTACAAAGGGGCCTTTTTTACGAGTGCTGCTGTTATGAATGCTTTGAGCAAACAATTCTTTTCCTACGCCGGTCTCTCCCTTAATCAAAATATCAGAATTTGTATCAGAAAAAGCTATACTGGTTTTTATGGCTACCTCCAAAGCTTTCGATTCTCCAAGAATGTCTTTGAAGTAATGTCTAGCAAAGAAACCGCTGGCTTGAACATTTCTGATCTTTTTTTCCAATTTCGAAATTTTTTGGATTTCTTGGAAAGTGATCAATGCTCCTTCTATCATATTGTCTGTTATGATAGGAATGCCACTTGCAAAATATCCGTTACCATTAATGTGAATTATTTTATCAATCAGTTTGTCCCCAAATCTATAAACATTTCTCAATCTCAAATCATCAATGACATTTTCGATATCCTGTCCCATAATACTTTCATGTTTCAAATCTAACATTTTTGTGATTTCTGCGTTTAAGTCAGTCACTTTGCCTTCCTTGTTCACGATAAGAACCCCATCATGAAACAAAGATATAGCCACTCTAAAGCGTTCATTTTGAAGCTTGTATCTATGGCTAACGTTCAGACTTTCTCTAGCTTTGTTAATGGACATTAAAACAGACTCTTCTGAAAGTAGCAACACTTCCCCTTTAAGTCCGATTTCCTTCGCATACTTGACAGAAGTTGGTCCTCCAATAATTAATTCCACACCTTGGTTTTTAAGATAGTGTATAATGGCTATCAAATCTGCTTCATTAGAATAGCTCTTAAACATAAGTTCATTTTTAAGGAAGATTTTCATCCTTTCTATATCGATGGTTTTAGATTGATGCATGATCAAAGCCACTTTTTTGTTTTCAATCTGATTTTGTTCCTGAGCTATTATAATTGTCTGGAAAATATCAAAATCCGATATATCTGTTTTAACAATTGGTTTGTTAATGTATCTTTGGATTTCTCCTGCTGTTCCTGCAGGACTGATAATAATTTCAATGTCTTTGTCTTTATCGAGTTTTTTTGCAATGCTGACCGCTTCCGCAAATGTCACACAATCAAACATCTTGACATCTGTCATCATTTCAGATTTTAGGGATAATTTTCCACCAATCACCAAAGCTATTCTTTTCATAATGCTCCTCTCTAAACCATCTTAACTCATTATATAACAATAAAAACAAAAAAACCAAGATTATTGTACATTCACAAGTCGGCATACTTATTGCATATGTATGGAGGTACACTCAATTATTTCATAACATCCTCATCAATAACAGAAAGGAGAGAACATTATTTTTGTTCGTGTATTATTATGCAAAATATAACGATTTACTACGGTCCTAAAAGCGGATTTCAGAAATTACTAAAATTCGAAGAGCCTGTCATAACTTTGACAAATCTGGCCATTATCAGCGATAAAAAAATGCGGGAGCATTTGTTTAAAATGGAAAGTCGAAAGAAGAACGATCCGAAGGAAAATACTTCTTTAAATCTAGAAAGAATAAAAATCAAATACTTGATCGCCTTTTCAGACGAGTACGCCGCTTTAAGCGAAAGTGCCATTCAAGGATTTCTAAGTTTTTTATCTCAATTTGATATTCATTCTGTTTTTCTTCAAAATCCGCCTATGAGTATTACTTCACAACTATACAATTCTGGATATAAAATCAATGTCATCAACTATGCCTATAAGCAACTCAGTCAGGATTCCTTGAAAAGAATTTATTCTCAGTTTGACCAAACAATCATTGGTCAACAAAACGTCAAGCGCCGGTTACTGAACGCATTGTACCCTGTGACCAACAAGAATCATAAACAGCCTGTTGTTTTACTGTTTTACGGCCCAACGGGTGTAGGTAAGACAGAAACAGCTAAACTATTGAGTTCTCTTGTCAAGGAGTCTTTGTTCCGAAAGCAGTTCTCGATGTTTAACAGCGAAGAATTTGCTTCCTATTTATTCGGTGGCAAACACTTCCAAAGTTCTTTATCAAGGGAATTGTTGGAAAGAGAGTCCAACATCATTTTGTTTGACGAGTTCGACAAGATCCATCCAGTCTATTATAGTGCGTTTTACCAGATTTTTGATGAAGGTGTCTATGAAGACAAAAACTATTCTGTCACACTTGAGAACACCGTCATTATCTGCACTTCAAATTTTTCTTCTATTGATCATATTGTCCAGTGTCTAGGGGCTCCTATCTATTCACGCTTTGATGCCATCATTGAGTACGACGCTTTATCTAGGGAAGCCATGGAAAACATCGCAAGCAGAGAGTATTCCGAACAATACGAAAAGCTGGAACATTGGGAAAAGAAAATTATTGAACATTCCAATGTTAGAGAAACCATCGCTCAATGCATAGGATCTATCGAAAATGCAAGGCATTTAAAAACCTTGGTGAAAGAAAAGATTTCTGAAATTCTTGTTGAGAATATCATGAGAGGATAATCTTGTCATTGGTTTTTGTCGGATTTTATTTAGCTAAGAAAAAGGAGACTTGTCATGCATTATTTTATCCTCAGTTTCAATGTCGTTATGCCCCTCATTGTCATGTTATTTGTAGGGTTTTGTCTAAAGCGTTACGGAATGACGGATGACCGATTTATTCATGTCAGTTCTGCAATCGTCTTTAAGGTTGCCTTGCCGATATCCATATTTCATAGTACTGTTAGCGCTACATCAGATTTCTTGTTGGATTATGAGGCTTGGCGTTTTGTTTTATCTGCATGTGGTTTTTCTGGGTTGGTCTTTCTATTTTCATTTATATTCGCCAAATCACAAAACTGGGATTTTGGGACAAAAGGAGCTTTTGTACAAGGCGCTTTCCGCAGCAATTATGTGATTATTGGGTATCCCATTTTGCTTAGCTTATTTGATGATGGTGTTGTTATCAAAATGTCCTTGTTAACACTATTTGTCATTCCTTTTTTCAATGTTTTGTCCGTTTTCGTATTAGCTTATTTTGACAAGACAAATACTCAGCTAAATTTTAAAAAAACAATGCTTGAAGTCATCAAGAATCCCTTGATAATCAGCATTGTCCTCGGAATGGGTTTTAAAAGCCTACACTTAGCCTTGCCTAATTTTTTAGATTCAAGTCTGCGTTCCATCGCCGGTCTCGCTACACCTTTAGCGTTAATTAACATAGGTGCCATGTTTGGAAACTCCCTTGAGTTCAAAAATAAATTGCCTCTCTTTCTGGCAACAGCAATAAAGACTTTCATCTCTCCTCTGATCTTTACTGTTGTTGCCGTATTAATGGGGTTCAGAGGATATGCTTTGGGTATCATTTTTGTCTTGCTAACCGCTCCTACAGCAACCGTTTCATTTATAATGGCCAAAGCAATGAATAGCAACGATTCCTTATCCGCAAATATTGTTATCCTTACTACTGTGTCTTCGTTCTTGTCTATCTTCCTCGGCATTTCCGCCTTAAGCTACTTCTCTCTAATATGACTCCCCCATTACAACAATGGTGCAAATATCCTCAAGATAAATCTGCCTAATCTTCTTAACCAGAATGTCTGCTGAATGGTCTCAATGGTAATAGCTTCGCACATGGCCAGTGTTCCCATGAAGTCAGCCGTCATCAATTTGATGGCTTCTGTCCGGAACATCCAAACCCCACATTCGAAATGCAAATACAGGCTTCTGTAATCCATGTTGATCGTACCTACTACTGCGTATTCATTGTCCACCACAAATGTTTTTGAATGAATGAAGCCAGGGGTATACTCATAAATTTTTACACCGCTCTCCATTAAAATCCGGTAGTAGGAACGGGTTACCGAATGGACGAACCATTTGTCACCATGATGAGGCGTGATAATTCGAACATCCACACCTCCTTTTGCCGCAGTGGTCAATGCATTCACCATTTCGTAGTCAATGATCAGATAAGGGGTTGTGATATAGACACTCTTTGTCGCTTTGCTTATCAAGTTCAAATAAACAGTTTGTCCCACTGGTTCGTTATCCAATGGGCTGTCGGCGTAAGGTTGGATAAAGCTATGGGTACCATCAGTTTCTTCTGCATGCGAAAAATTTCTATAATGACTAAAGTCTTCATCGATTCCTCTCAAATAATCCCACATAGACAAAAACATCACGGTCATATTCCATACCGGCTTGCCTTTTACCATGATGGCTGTATCCTTCCAATGACCGTATTTATCAATTTCGTTGATGTACTCATCCGCTAGATTGATACCCCCTGTGAAGCCGGTGTGCCCGTCAATAATGGCTATTTTGCGGTGGTCACGGTTGTTTCCTTTCATTGTTAAAATTGGTTTGATTGGGTTGAAGATACTGCATTGGATGCCCATGGCTTCCAATTTCTTGTCGTAGTCCTTGGGCAATGTAAACAGACAGCCTACATCATCGTAAATCAGCCTAACATCGACGCCTTCTTCAACTTTTTCCAGAAGGATTTCCAACAAACTATTCCACATCTTGCCTTCTTCAATGATGAAGTATTCCAAAAAGATGAAGTGCTGTGCTTTTCTCAGTTCCTCTTTCAGTCGAAGAAACTTCACTTCTCCGATATTGAGGTATTCCACCTGACCTGTCTGATAAGGCGGATAGTAGGCAAAATCCTGGATATATCTAGATTGGATGACTGCATTGGGATTGATATCCGCCAATCGATATAAGACTTCATCGTGTTGCTGCAAAGCTTCAACCGTTTTTTGATCAATGAAAGTCATCCTCTCTCGTTCTCGTTTATTCAATTTGTTTCTTCCTACCAAAATATAGAACAGCCCACCAAAGATAGGAACTAGCATGATAGGAATGATCCAGGCGATTTTATAGGCTGGATTGCTTCGGCTGTTAAGGATACCAATTACTACCACCATGCTGATCAACACACTGACAAAGTAGAAATAGCTGAAAAATTCATTGAATCTCATTACAATGCTGATTAACACCGCTAACTGCAATAATACAGGAATTAGCAGAAGCAGAGTTCTAGGGATCAACAGTTTCTTAAGCATATCTTATCTCCAAAAATACATGTTATACTCTATTATACTGATTTTAATAGGGAAATGCCATATGAAATGAAAATGCCACAGTCTCTACCCTGCAGGTAGGTCTGTGGCATTTCAATGTTTGAGCTGTTTTTCTATTTAATATTCTCCAGCACAACACTCATAGACGGCCCGCCACCTACACAAAGGGAAGCCACACCGTATTGGCCATCACGACGTTTCAATTCTCCAATCAAAGCTTGTATGATTCTGGCACCTGTACAGCCAACAGGGTGTCCTAACCCAATTCCTGATCCATTGGCATTGACTTTGTCCATGCTAAGTTTTAGTTCACGGTTCACTGCGATAAATTGAGCCGCAAAGGCTTCATTGATTTCATAATAATCAATGGCATCTGCTGTCAATCCTGCATCCTGAATAGATTTTGGGATGGCATAGGCTGGTCCTATCCCCATAATTCTTGGATCCACACCAAAGTTGGAGGTTGACAACACTCTTGCCATTGGTTTTAATCCCAGTGTTTTGGCATTTTCGTAAGTTGTCAATATCAAGGCAGTGGCACCATCATTAATGCTAGATGCATTTCCGGCTGTGACGGTTCCATTTTTATCGAAGGCCGGGCGCATTTTAGCCAATTTTTCAAGGGTTACATCGGCTCTTGGATGCTCATCTTTATCCACAATGGTTGTCCCTTTTCTGCTTTTAATCTCCACCGGTACAATTTCTTCTTCGAAAATACCTTTGTCTTGAGCCGCTATGGCTCTTTGGTGGCTCATCAAAGCCAATTCATCCTGTTCTTCTCTTGAAATATTGTATTCCTTCACAAGATTTTCAGCTGTCATACCCATATGGTATCCTTCCATCGCACAAACCAAGCCGTCATAAAGCATGCTGTCTTTCATGGTATCGTTGCCCATTCGGCTCCCTTGTCTGGCATTCAACAAAAGATAAGGGGCATTGGTCATGCTTTCCATTCCCACCGCTGCACCTATGTTGACTTTGCCCATAGCCACAGATTGGAAAATCATTTCAAAAGCTTTCATTCCTGAAGCGCATTGTTGGTCGATTGTATAAGCCCATCCTGATGATGGCATGCCAGAATGAATCTGCAACTGTCTGGCAGGGTTTCCTTTTTGTCCACTTTTGTAAATGCATCCTGCAGCGACTTCTTCTATTTGAGATGGCTCCAATCCCCCTCTTTCCAAAGCACCTTTCAAAGCCACCAAGCCCAACTCTACCCCGCTAAAGCTTTTTAACGATCCCAGAAAATCTCCTACCGGGGTTCTAGCCGCACTGACTACTACTACATCATTTAACTTCATAATCTGACTCCTTTCTTTTAAGTAATATTTTATTACCTAATTATATCATACTATTCCAATCTATGACGGTTAAATAGCCACAACGTGGGCTATTTGTGTCCCTTTCGTTCTGTTTCAGTAAAATTCATTTATGGATAGTCGATTCTTGCACCACACAAAAAACAAAAGGAACCGTCCCTTTTGTTTTTTGTTCAGTATATTGCCACCTGATCTCATTGTTTTTTTGTGATATAATGAGCTAGAATGAGTAATGAAGGAGGGGTCTGATTTGAGTAATCTTAAAGAATCATGGCAAGATTTTATCATTGAGAGAAAAAACAACGTAGCTCATGTGCGTGAACCCATCTTAGAATCTTGGCAGCGATGTTTAGATGATGGTATCGATCCTCTAAAAAAATCTGTTAAAAGAATTTTATCTTCTAAAGAATTTGAGCGTGTACTTGAATTACACCAACCTTTTATCCACCTAAGCACACCCTACATGAACAATCTATATGCCTTTGTTAAAGACTCGGGATTTGTGATCTCATTGGTGGATAACAATGGGGTGATTTTGAAAATCATTGGTGATCAAGGCGTCAAGGAAAAACTGTATCGAGGGAGTTTTGTGGAAGGAGCTGACTGGAGCGAGTCCAGTGCTGGAACCAATGCCATTGGCACTGCTCTTTATGAAGCGACTCCTATGCAAGTATACTCATATGAGCATTTTTGCCGTTTTGCTCAAGTTGCCACTTGTTCTTGCGCACCCATTAGAGATGTGAACAACCATGTGATCGGCGCCATTAATCTAACCGGCTATGACAACCGAGTCACCAGCCACACTTTAGGCATGGCGGTTGCATCCGCCTATGCCATTCAAAATGCTTTGATTATGGATAAAGCCCAGGAAAGCATCAAGTTGGCTGATACTTACAAAACCATTGTTTTCGATTCCATCAACCAAGGGGTGTTGGCAACAGATAGCAATGGCATCATCAATCACTTGAATTCCACAGCTAGAACCATGCTTGGCATCTCACCTGATGTGGCTTGTTTGAACAAAAGCATCTTCTCATTAATCCCAACCAGCAACGACTCTTTAGCGGGTTTGATTCGTAATTTGCGATTTGTGGCAGACGAAGAAATCACTGTGAACACGAGAAAAGGCGCTTTCAAGTACAATGTCACTTCCCATTGCATTAAAAATGTGGAAGGATTCTGCGGCAATGATGGCATTGTTTTGATCATGGATGAGTTGAAGCGTGTTCGTAAGATGATTCGGAAAATGTCCGGAGCTATGGCTTCCATATCATTTGACAACTTGATCGGCGGTAATGCTAAGTATCAAAAGACCATTCACATTGCCAAAAAAGCTGCACAATCCGATTCAACGGTCCTTTTACTTGGAGAGAGTGGGACTGGAAAGGATGTGATCGCACAGGCGATCCACAACCATAGCGATCGTCATCAAGGACCTTTCGTGGCCATCAATTGTGGCGCTATTCCCCGCGAGCTGATTGGAAGTGAATTGTTTGGTTATGTGGAAGGCGCTTTCACTGGTGCTAGAAAAGGTGGAAATGTAGGGAAATTTGAATTGGCTGATGGTGGCACGATTTTTCTTGATGAGATCGGTGATATGCCTTTAGAAATGCAGACCCACCTATTGAGGGTCCTGGAAGAAAAAAAACTGACTCGTATCGGCGGTCAAGATGTCATTCCAATAGATGTAAGAATCATTGTGGCGACAAATCGAGATCTTTCGGAAGAAGTCAAACAAAATCGATTCCGACAAGACTTGTTTTATAGATTGAATGTCATCACCATTCATTTGGTGCCGCTTAGGGACAGAAAAGACGACATCCCTGATTTAATTGAGTTTTTCTACAATCAGCTTATCGGCACCATGAACCGTACTCGTTACGCCATTCCAAAAGCTTATATCGATATTTTGTCCAATTATGATTTCCCGGGAAATATTCGAGAGTTGCAAAACATCATTGAGAGAAGCATCAATCTGTCTTCTGATGGTCAATTGGACCCCGCTTATCTTCCGGAAGAGGTTTTTCCCATTCGTCCAAACGGCACACCAGATTCTCCAACTTTTAGCATGAGTTTCGAAGAATTTGAAGAGAAGAAATTGATGACACTTATCAATTCTCATGATGGCAATCTCTCGAAAGTAGCCAAAGATTTGGGCATTGCCAGAAGTACTTTGTATCGTAAATTAGACAAGTATGGTGTCTCAAAAAAGTTTGTGAAATAAAATCCCAATGGACCGTATTAATCGACTGATAGGCTAATACGGTTCTTTTATTTATCTGAATATGTTCAAATCCAGTGATTCGTCCAACTCCTTGATGCATTGAACGCCCACTATGGAATTTCCTTTGGAATCCAATCGTGGAGAAAAGACACCTATCCCCATTTTTTGTGGGACACAAGTGACAATACCGCCAGATACCCCACTTTTGCTGGGAAGGCCTATTTTTACAGCAAACTCGCCCGAATAATCATACATGCCGCAAGTCAGCATCAACGCCTTGACGATTCGAAGATGATTATCCTTGATGATGTCCTTTTTATTAAAAGACAAAAAATAACCTAAGTTTGCAAGATCAACACAATTCACTTCGATGGAACAGCATTTGAAATACAAATCCAATAGTTCTTCCACATCGCCTTCCAGGATGTCTTTTTCTTTTAGCAAATAGGCCAACGCTCTATTTCTATATGCGTTATTTCTTTCAGATAAATAAATCTCTTCATTAAAGCCTATATCTGTTCTATCAAATACTTTCTCGCAAAGCGACGTGATTTTTTTTAGCTTTTCAGCGTAATCCGATCCCTTGATCAGTGAGGCGATTAAGATGGCACCTGCATTGATAAATGGATTGTAGGGTTTGATGACATTGGTGAAGTCAAGCTTGGAGATTGAGTTGAATGAATCACCCGAAGACTCCATGCCAACGTGATTAAATATATAGTCTGTATCATTGTCTTCTAACGCAACCAGTAATAGCATTACTTTTGACATGCTTTGAAAAGTGAATCGATAACTAGTATCTCCGGCGGTATAGATGGATTCATGATCTCTCACAGCCAGTCCTAAATTATCTGGTATATTGGCCAAAGCGGGGATATAGGACGCTTTAACACCTTCTGCGATAGAGCCCTTATTGTTTAGATAAATCCTGTTAACTAATGTCTGCACGAAGACCTCCTTAAATATTTATTGTTAGAGAGATTATAACAAAATTTTAGTTGTAAAATCGTTTTCCAGACAACATTTTTATTAAGTCGCGCATCGTATAATTGAATCAATCATTTTATAGGAGGGATTTATGATACGGTTAATTGGCGTCTTAATTATTCTAATTGGGTTTTACAAAAAGTATAATCCAATTGCAGTCGTTTTGGTAGCTGGGATTACTACTGGCTTGGTGAGCGGCATCGAAATAGTCACAATACTTAATATACTGGGAGAAACTTTTGTGACAAACAGGTATATGTCTATCTTTTTATTAACCTTGCCGGTCATCGGCATATTAGAAAGATATGGATTGAAGGAAAGATCGGTCATGTTGATCAAGTCCATGAAATCAGCTACGACAGGTAGAGTGATCATTATTTATACTTTTTTTAGAGAACTGGCCTCTGTCTTTGGTTTAAGGCTTGGAGGACATGTCCAATTTGTGCGACCGCTGGTTTATCCTATGGCATATGGCGCAGCAGAGAAAAACTATCAGTCAGTTAGTGAGACAGCAGATGAGAAAATCAAGGGAATTTCTGCTGCTGGAGAGAATTATGGCAACTTCTACGGACAGAATGTTTTTCCAGCTTCAGGTGGTGTTTTGCTTGTGGTAGGAACCTTGGCGGCTCTTGAAATCGAAGTAATTCCAATGGAAGTTGCGATAGCAGCTATTCCTGTAGCCGTAATCGCCTTTATCTACACAATCGTGCAAAGTGTTCTGTTTGATCGTAAATTGAATCAGACCTTACAAAAAAACAAACCAGAGAAAGGAGCTTAGTCATGCAAAATACTTTATTGGAAATAATGTATATTTTGGCAGGTTTGGTTGGTATTGCGGCAGCATTCTATGCATTAAAAGACAAAAATCATCCACATCCAAAAGAAACAGCTGCTTTTTGGGGAATTTTCGGTGTGACATTCATCTTTGGAAAATACATTCCTGGATATGTGACAGGCATCCTGATATTAGCAATGGGTGTTTTGGCAGCAATGAATAGAGTTAAAGATGGTGGAATGAAAACAGCAGATGAAGACCAAAGAGAGGCCAGTGCTCTAAAAATCGGAAACAAAATTTTCATACCCGCTATGACCATAGGTGTGATCGCGTTTGCCGTGGGTCAATTTATACCAGCGTTAGGTGCCTTAGTAGGGCTGGGATTAGGTGCCTTGTTATCAACAATTATTGCAATGGCAATGACTAAAACGGAAACCCAAAGTATTCCTTTTGAGGGCAGCCGATTGTTATTGAGTCTTGGTACAGCCGCTATCCTGCCACAACTTTTGGCCGCTTTAGGTGCATTATTCAATGCCGCAGGTGTTGGCGAGGTAATTGCTTCTGGTATAGGTGGCATCATACCACAGGGCAACATTTTGGCCGGCGTAATCGCTTACTGCCTTGGAATGGCTATCTTCACTATGATTATGGGGAATGCATTCGCTGCGTTTGCCGTTATCACGACAGGTATTGGGATGCCTTTTGTTTATGCTTATGGCGCTAATCCTACTGTAGTTGGTATATTGGCGCTGACTGCAGGTTACTGCGGCACACTTATGACACCCATGGCCGCTAATTTCAACATCGTGCCCGCCGCACTATTAGATACCAAAAATAGTAATAGAGTCATTATATCACAAGCTCCATTGGCTCTTGTCATGCTTGTCACACACATCGTCCTGATGTATACATTAGGATTTTAAAAGGAGGTTGGCAACGGTGAAAATATTATTAACAGGATTTGATCCTTTTGGTGGGGAAAGCATCAACCCATCATATGAAGCGATAAAGAAAATCACTAACCATCATCCATCAGTGGAAGTAATCACGAAAGAATTACCAACCATTTTCAAAAAAGCAATTGAGGTGTTGGATGATACCCTAGCATCAGTGAAACCGGATGTTGTTGTTTGTACAGGTCAGGCAGGTGGGAGATTTGATATATCGCTAGAAAGAATAGGCATTAACCTAATCGATGCTAAGATTCCTGACAACGATGGTGATCAGCCTATAGACGAAAAAATATTTGCAGATGGAAAAGAAGCTTACTTCTCTACCATTCCCATAAAAGCAATTGTTAAACGTATGAGGGAGAATGGTATTCCCGCATCAGTCTCCAATACTGCTGGAACCTTTGTGTGCAATTGCATTCTGTATGGTGCCATGTATCTTATTGACAAGAAATACCCTGATATTAGGGGTGGGTTTGTGCATGTTCCCTTCTTGCCTGAACAAGTCATAGATAAAGTCAATATGCCAAGCATGTCCCTCGAAACCATCACACAGGCATTTGAAGTCATGATTGAGACGATTGCCACAACAGATCAGGACATCAAAGAGATTGGTGGGACCATTAGTTAAATGAAACGATACTTATTCGTTTATGGGACTTTGATGAAGGGGTGTAGGAACCATGACGCTTATTTAAAGGGTCAATACAAGTCAAAAAAGAGGGCTATTGCTAATGGCAAACTCTATCATTTAATCAAATACGATTGTCCTGCTTTGATGCGGGGTGCTGGATCAGTAAGAGGAGAATTATACGAGTTGGATAGTTTTGATGAGATTATCCGTAAAACTGATCTTCTGGAAGACTATGATCCAGAAAATGTCTATGACAGTCAATACATAAGGACGGAAATTACGGTCAAAGTTGAAAACAATCAAGAAATTAAAACGGATGCTTATCTTTACCATGTAACAAACATTGATGAGTTCTTAGATAACACCCATTTGATAGAAGATGGATTTTGGAAAGACTTCAAATCTTTGGACAAGCTCTAAATTGACAACCTCCTGTATTTCATATTAGAATGTAATGAAATACAGGAGGTTGTTTATGCTTAAAGAGCTTTTCAATAAGGAACTTCAAGATGAGATGACTGATTTTTTCTTGAATAATTTGTCACGAAAGGGTAAAATTATAACGCTTAAGAAGCGTACCCTCATTCAAACAAATTCGGACTGTATTTATATCGTTACTCAGGGAATGGTTTCTGAAGAGATTTTCAGCGAGGATGGCAAACAGACCACTTTGTTTTTGTTGGGCCCTGGAACTATTTTTGGTGAAATGCCTTTTTTCCAAAAATATGAGAAATCATGTTCCATTGACATAGCCATGTATCATGACACAAAGGTGTCAATCGTAGGAAGAGAGACATTGAATGGTGAAATCGTTGATAATCCTAAAATATACAATTATTTGATCCATAGTATCATTAGAAAGTACACTATCTTGATGTTGAAAGTAGCGGATAATCATTTTAATGATTTTAAGGGAAAGCTGGCCAGCACATTAATCCGATTCGCAATCGTTGAAGAGGGTGATATATTTGACGGCGCAGTTATTAGAAATGTCAAATCCATCACTATGTTTGCCAAGTATTTGTCTTGCGATCGCAGTACTGTCTCAAAAGGACTGTCGGAGTTCCAGGATGAGGGATCAATACTGCTTGATAAAAATAAGATCATTATCAAGAACAAGGATTTGCTAACGAGATCTGTTAATTTTATGTGGTAACCACAACCGGACAGGAGCATTTCCTGTCCGGTTGTGGTTTGCATAATCGTTTAATCGATCCGCTAATGAAACTCTACACCGCCATCTACGTTCAAATTTTGGCCAGCTTGATGGCGACTGCTTTGCCAATTCCTCTGGCGGCACCTGTCACTAATGCCACCCTGTTTTCCAAACTACTCATGGTTTCCTCCCCAATAATAGAACTACATCATTAAATGTTTGATCGCATTCTCCAAAACCTTCTTGAACTGTTGTGCGAACCTGGCTCCAACTGCCCCGTCGACCACACGGTGATCAAAGGCTATGGATAGCTTCAATATGGGAACAATGGTTATGGCATTTTCTTTCACCCATGGTTCTTGGCGGATACTGCCCACGTATACTAAGGCTACCTGTGGAATATTAATAATTGGCAAACCTGTTTCAGCTCCATACATCCCCAGATTCGACAGGGTGATGGTTCCGCCTTGTAGGTCTTCCATTGTCAATTTTCCCTCTCTGGCTTTTTCCGCTTTGGCCGCTATTTCCTCATGGATTTCAGCCAAGGATTTATCGCCCACATGCTTGATGACTGGCACTGTAAGCCCTTTTTCTGTTTCAACTGCCACAGAGATATTTACTTGTTTCCATAATTTAACTTCATCATTTTCCATGGTGGCATTGATTCTTGGATGATCTTTCAAAGCCTTTGCCAAGAGCTTTGCCAATAGATCATTATAAGAAATTGGCATGGCTTCTTGGATCATGGATTTTGCTTTAATCAATTCTGTTGCGTCAACGGACAAGTGCTGGACAATGTGTGGCACTGTTTGCCAGCTTTTCGTCAAGTGAGCTGCTGATGCTTGTTCAATACTGGTGAATTTCAGTTTCTCATATGTGTTTTCAACCTTTATGCTTTCTTCTAAGGGTTCTTCTTTCTTTTTATCCAATTCTGCCGATTGCTTTTCATGATGTTTTTTAACATCTTTATCTGTCACCAAACCTTTTGGTCCTGTTCCTTCAACCTCTCCTAAAGCAACATTCAAATCCGCAGCCAATTTTCTAGCCACTGGTGTAGCGCGAACACTTTTACCTTCTCCGCTGTCTGCTTTTTTAGCCTCTGGCTTGGCTTCTTCCCTCTCTTGTTGAGAGCTTTCTTCTTCGCCTGCTTCTTTTAGGGCCTTTGACAGTTCTTCTTGGCTAAAAGGTTCTTCTGGCAGTGAGACGATGGCCACAGGGTGGTTGACTTTTACCTCTCCTGAAGACACGATGATTTTTCTTAATATGCAATCAAATGTGGCCTCAATGGTAGTGGTCGTCTTTTCACTTTCCATCTCATAAAGTGGATCTCCTTTTTTAAGTGCGTCTCCTTCCTTTGCCATCCATGCCACAATGTTCCCTTTCTTAGCCGACATACCAAATGCCGGCAATTTCAATATCTTCATTTGTCATCCTCCTTATTGTCCAATTACTGTTGTTAGTACTGCATCACTTCTTTCACGCCCTCAACAATATCCTCTACTTGAGGTATGTTCATTTGTTCCAATGCCACATGGGCAGGTACTGGAATATCGTAGGAAGCCACTCGTTTGATGGGGGCTTTCAGATCAAATAGCGCTTCTTCTGATACGATAGCCGCCACCTCAGAACCAAAACCACCTGTTTTAGGTGCTTCATATACAGTGACCAATCTGCCTGTTTTTCTTACTGAATCTAAAATGGCATCTTTGTCAAGAGGGTACAAGGTTCTTGGATCCACCACTTCAACATCGATTCCTTCCTGAGCCAATTTTTCCGCAGCTGCTAGTGATCGATTGACCATTTCTCCCGTTGCAACAATCGTCACATCTTTTCCTTCTCGTTTGATATCCGCCACTCCAAAAGGAATGGTGTATTCTTCCTCAGGTACCTCTCCTTCTGCAAAATACATGTTTTTTGACTCAAAGAACAAGACAGGGTTTTTGTCTCTTAATGCGGTTTTCATTAATCCCTTAAGATCATATATAGAGGAAGGTACCACAATTTTTAGACCTGGACATCCTAAAAACAAAGCTTCCGGTGATTGGGAGTGTTCTGGTCCTGAACCACCAAACAAACCCGTTGGCATTCTAAGTACCATGGGTACATCCACCCGACCGCCATGCATATAACGCCATTTTGCCATTTTCCCCCAAATCTCATCCATAGAGTTTTGGAAAAAGTCCGCAAACATCAAGTCAATAACAGGATGCAAGCCAGAGATCGCCATTCCTACGCCACCGCCAACCAATGCCATCTCAGAAATGGGGAATTCCATGCATCTTTCTTCTCCAAATTCTTCAACCAATCCAACTGTTGTTCCATACATGCCACCAATGACTTGTACATCCTCTCCTAAACAGATGATGGTGTCATCTCGTCTCATTTCCTCTTTCAATGCTTCATTTATCGCTTGACCGCCTTTAATTTTACGTGTCATCTCTTAAACCTCCTAATTAAATTTCACGATTTAATCCTGAAACCATTCTGTTATTCTGCAAACAAACCTTGGAACATTCTTTCTTTTGTCGGTTGAGGCGCTTTTGCCGCTTCGTCTATAGCTTCCTGCACTTTCTTATCCGCTTCTTCTCTAATGGCTTTTGCTTCCTCTTCTGTTAGATAACCTGCCTTGGACAATCTTTCGAAAGCCTTCTCGATAGGATCGTTTGCCATCCACTCTTTTGCTTCTTCAGGGTTCTTATAGGCTCCTGGGTCTCCCATGAAGTGACCGTGGTGTCGATAAGTACACACTTCGATCATGGAAGGTCCTTCTCCTTTTCTTGCTCTTTCTACGCATTCCTTGGCTGTTTCATAAATCGTCAATGGATTGTTGCCATCCTCAATGTAGTAAGCTGGTACGCCAAATCCTTCTGCTCTGTCTGCGATGTAGTCTTTTTTTGCACATGTTTTTCTTGCATCGACTGAAACCGCGTAATTGTTGTTTTGGCAAATGAAGATAACTGGTAACTTCATAGCGCTACATACGTTGATGGATTCTTGCCAGGTTCCTCTGTTTGAGGTACCCTCACCATAAAAGACAACCACGACTTGATCCGTTTTGCGGTATTTGACGGTAATGCCTGTGCCTGTTGCCAATGGGAAACTGCTACCTAGTGTTCCGCCTTGTCCTAAGATGCCAATATCAGGTTCAATCATATGGATGATCCCCGCACCGAACCCTCTTGTACTGCCTGCCATGGTTCCCAAAAAGTCGCCAAAAATATCGACCAAAGGCAGCCCTTTCGCCACTTGAGAGTTCACCCCTCTGTGATGGTAGTATAGGTAATCATCTTTTCTTAATGTGGCCATCACACCTGCTGCAGGTGCTTCCTCACCAGCTCCTGGATGATGAGATCCAGTCCTTCCTTCTTTTATCAACCCCAATATGCCATCATCAACAGCTCTTTCTAGAACCATCATCTTGTAGAATCCTACTACTAAATCCTTAGGGTATTGTCCCCAATCTTCCAATGCTTTTACTTTTTGAGTCATTTTGCATCCTCCTTCTTAATTTATCTTTGATTCTCCGCCACGACATTTGATGGTTGTCATGACGGAGAAAATCAATTTGATATTATCTCGCCGTCCATCCACCATCTACAGGCAGGATGACGCCAGTGATATATGAGGCTTCATCTGATGCTAGGAATAGCGCGGCGGCTGCTATTTCCTCAGGTTTCCCTAACCGTCCTAAAGGTACTTGTGCCGAGGCTCCTGCCAAAATATCTGGATCTTGCAACGCTTTTTCGATCATCGGTGTCAACGTTCCGCCTGGGCAGATACAATTAACACGGATTTGACTTGTCGCATGATCCATAGCCAATATACGAGTTAATGCAATCACTCCGCCTTTCGCAGCTGTATAAGCGTCGGCTCCCGGCATTGCCACCAACCCATTGATTGATGAACAATTGACTATGGATCCTTCCTTTTGCTTGATCATATGTGGCAACACATATTTACAACACAGGTACACGCCATTCATGTTGACCGCCACCACTTTATTCCAGCTTTCTAAGGATGTTTGGACCACATCTGCCATCTGAAACGGTGATGAGTAACCGTGGCTGGCATTGTTGTAAAGGATATCGATTCTGCCATAAGTTTGTACGGTTTTCTCTACCATTGCCTTGACGGCCTCTTCATCTGACACATCCGTCTCAATATACAGGGCCTCGTAGCCTGCATCCAGCAGTTCTTTTTCGGTTTCTTTGCCCACTGCTCTATTATAAACCCCTTGATAATCGGCTATGATCACCTTGGCTCCTTCCTTGCAAAACATTTTGGCAGCTGCTTTCCCCATGCCACTACCAGCCCCGGTGATAATGGCCACTTTGTTTTTCAGTCTCATGGTTTTCTCCTTTCCTTTTTTTAAGGTTTGACCATGACTTTAATGGATTTTGATGGATCTGATTGAACTTCAAAAGCCTCTTTTACATCATTGAGTGAAAAGACATGACTGACCAAATCTTTGGTGTTGACTTGCTTGTTCTTAAGAAGCTCAATAGCTTTCACCGTGTCTCCACCGAAAGCACCTAATATTTTTGGTGCTTTATGGACAATCTTTGTGGTGTCAATTAGAGCTTCTTTTTCCGGCAATCCTACAATGGCGATGGTTCCAGCTGATCTAACGATTTCCAATGAATCTCGTATGGTTGAAGGCGCCCCCGCCGCTTCAACTACGATATCCGCCATGGCTCCCACATTAAAGTGATAAGGTCCCACTCCGACTTCCTGCTTACATCTTTCCAATACATTTTCAGTCTTTGCGTCAATTACTACATCCGCTCCAAATTTTTTCGCCGCTTCCAATCTAAGATCGGATACTTCTGTTACGACTATTTTTTCAATCGGATGGGTTTTGTAGATTTGCATTGCTCCATTCCCAATAAGACCGGCACCAAGTATGACAACCTTGTCCCCTTCTTGTGGATTCGTCAATGCAACGGTGTGGGCAGAAACACTTAATGGCTCGATGGTAGCTGCTGAAATATCATCCACGTTGTCTGGAATCTTGAACATGTTCATCCCCATCATCACATTTTCAATTTTTATGTACTCTGCAAAAGCGCCTGGCTTGCCGTATCCGGTACAAGCATTGAACAGATTTGGACACATGGCAAATAATTGATGTTTGCACCAGTAACATTCCATACAGAATTCTATGGTCGTTCCAAAAGCACGTTCTCCTGCTTCAATCCCTTTGATGTTTTCTCCCACTTTGACAACTTCACCCACATACTCATGTCCCATTATCTGTCCCTTTTGAATATACATGCCTAGTTTATAGCTGTGCACATCTGACCCACAAATACCACAAGCCAAAACTTTCATCAGTACATCATTGGGTCCCACTTCTGGTATGTCAACGTTTTCAACTCTCATATCTCCGGCTTTATAAAACACAGCTGCTTTCATTTTTGACATTTTGAACCTCCTTTATTCCCCCGCAAGGCCAAGTTTCTTCATTTTTCCTTTAGGTCCTGTCTCCGGTACCAAAATGGTACATCCAATGGCTAATAATTGTGAAAAAGCAAATATGAACAACGTCTGTTTTAATCCAATAATCTCTGATAGCCAACCGCCAAATACAGGTGAGATAAATGCCGCAGCATTGCCTAATCCAAATATCAATGCAAACGCGCCACCTAGCATTCTTGGTGTCATGCCTTCAAACTCCATTGGAATGGTCATCAACGCCGGTGTCCATCCAGCGGCGCAGAATCCAATAAGACCTACTGACAAGTACAATAGTGGCCCCGGTTGAAAATTAATGGCTCCAATGAGTCCAAACAATAATAAGGTGTGAAGTGGCCATGTGAAAATTTTTCTTACTCCCATCATGCCCATGGCAACACCACATAAAATACCCCCTACAATTCCTGCTGAAGTAATAATTCCAGTGATATTGCTGGCAGTCGTAGCATCTAATCCATAATAGGTTTGGTAATAAGTTGGCAGAAAAGTTGTGAAAAATTGGAACTCCCACATCCCACCAAATAATGCCAATGCCATCAACCAGACTTCTTTTCGTTTCATCGCCAACTTCAAAGCACTTTCAACTTTTTCAGTTTTTATCACTTCTTCTTCTTTTTCAGCCGCCACTTCTTGAACGATTTCCACTTTTTTATCTTTTCCAATAACTAGCCACAAAGCGGCCACCACCAACACCGATCCTCCATAGATAGCCAATGGTGCTTTCCAGGATCCCATGGCATTGTAAATAGGTAAGGTGAGTGAAAAGGCAATGGTCATTCCTACATAAGTCAAACTGGAGTTGATGGTATTAATATATGGTTTTTCGTTGTCTGGAAACCAGGTCATAATCAAAACACCTGGTATAGACAATATCATGGCATACCCAATGCCTAGAACCAAACGCGTTAGTATCAATACGGGATAGTTGTTGGCAATGAGAACCATCAAACCACCTGCACCAACCAGTATCAAGGCTATCAGAAATGACTTTTTAGCCCCTACTTTGTCCACAGAAATGCTTCCCAAAGAAGAAAATAACGCCACACACAGTGCCAAGACCGATATAATCAGCCCAGCTTGCGCCATATTGATGGAGAGATCTCCCATTATGGTAGGCAACAACGGTGCAGGTGCCAACCACAGTGCCGCAAATCCCAACGTCCCCATTACAATGAAGAACTCTACCACCCATCTGTAATTTGAATAAGTTTCTTTACGCTTATCCATTTTTTACCCCCGATATATTATTCGATTTTTTTAGTTGGCTCCCTTTTAAACCCTCAAATCAATCACACTCCGATTTAACTTCTCTATTTTGTAGCTTGCCCGGTGTTCCTTGTCATGGTCTATCAATCAAACCATATTGATGGGAAATCCTGCGATTTTTTCGCAAGCTTCTTTAATGCCCTCTGATATGGTTGGATGTCCGTGAATCGTATCAATGACCTCGTGAATGGTCAACTGGTTGTGTATTGCTAAAACGCCTTGCTGGATAAGTTCCGATGCGTTTTTACCCACCATTTGCATCCCCAGCAATTGATCGTAATCGCCTCCTGTTACTACTTTAACGAGTCCTGTTTTTTCGCCCATAGTTTTCGCTCTTCCCGAAGCTGCAAATGGGAATACTGCCGTTTTGACTTTCCCAAACTGTTCTTTGGCTTGGGTTTCGTTAAGTCCTACCCATGCCACTTCCGGATTCATGTAAATGGCACTGGGAACCATGCTCAGATCTCTTCCCTTTTCTTGACCCATAGCGTGATGGGCCGCTACTATACCTTGTTCAGCGGCATAATGTGCCAACTGAATCCCTCCTGTCACATCTCCAATGGCATAAATGTCAGGTTGGCTCGTTTGCATGTGTTCATTGACTTGAATGCCTTTGCCTGACATTTCAAGATTCAAGCTTTCTATCCCATTGACATTGGGGGTTCTTCCCACTGCCATCAGGGCTTTTTCACACTGAACCATTTCTTCTATTCCCTCTTTTTGATAAACAATACTTAACCCTGCGTCCGTTTCTTTGATAGCTGTTACCTGACTTCCTGTTACCACTTGGATTTTCTTTTCTTTTAATCCTTTCATCAACTCTTTCACCACATCTCGATCCAACATGGGCAACAATTCAGATAACATCTCAATGACGGTTACCTTACTACCCAAACTAGCATAAATAGAAGCAAACTCCAAACCAATAACGCCACCTCCGATAATGGCAATGCTTTCTGGAATACTTTCCATTTCCAAGGCTTGCTGGCTATCCATGACGCGAGAAGCATCGGCTCCAGGGATAGGTGGCACAAATATTTTTGAGCCCGTCGCAATGATTATTTTTTTCGCAGTATAATGTTTGCCCGATGTCAGCTTAAGGGTGTTGGTATCTACAAATTCAGCCGTGTCTTGAATGACTTCGATTCTATTATATTTCATCAAATAACCCACACCTCGAACCAGTGCCTTGACAACCGATTCTTTCTTTGCCCTTAATACATCTGTTTCAACTTCATACTGGGCTCGTATCCCAAACTTGTCACTACTCTTTATCTCATCAATTAACTCCGAGGCATGGGCGTATACTTTGGTGGGGATGCATCCCCAGTTCAAGCAAGTGCCACCCAAAGGTCCTGGCTCCACAAGAGCAACTTTTCCACCCAACTGACTGGCTCGTATGGCAGCCGTATAACCTGCCGGTCCTCCTCCAATGATCATCACTTCGTAATCCATTGTATCCCACCTTTATTTCTATTTTGTCCATTGCTTTACGGATGCGCTTATGCCGATTTATTATTGCAAAATCCGTACCATTTTAGACACTTTTCCTATTCTACCAAATTCCAATCAGTTAATCCATTTTTGCGATTGACGTTTGATTCAAAAATCAAAATGTGTCCTATAACGCTACATTTTCTAAAAAGCAGCTGGTGTCTGCTCTGTAGCTTTTTTAACAAACTGAATATTTTTGTACTTACCGGATTTATTATACAATCATTGCAATCAAGCCCTTTTTACCGTGTTTTATTATAGGCGTTCGTTGTCGCTTGGTTGTCCTATTTTGCTACATTTGTATCTCTTGGAATCAAATCTAACCATGGAAAACGTTCACCTTTCGTCGACTAAGGTATGGCATATTTTTTGCATTACATGTTGTCACCATACTGTATGATAATTCAAGGAGGTAACGCATGCCATTAAAAACAGGAAAAGACTATATGGAAGCTTTGAAAAAATTAAAGCCAACCGTCTATTTCAAAGGAGAAAAAATTGATTGTGTGGTTGGGCATCCGCTGATTCAACCCCATATCAATGCCGCTGCCATGACTTATGACATGGCCCATGACCCAACCTATCAAGAGTTGATGCTGACTACTTCCCATTTAACTGGGAAGACCATCAACCGATTCACTCACATTCACCAAAGCACAGATGACTTAATTAAAAAAGTCAAGATGCTTCGTGCGATTTCACAAAAAACAGGTTCTTGTTACCAGCGTTGTGTAGGTTTTGATGCCTTTAATGCCATTTATTCCACTACCTATGATATGGATCAGGAGCTAGGAACCGATTATTTTAAGAAGTTTTGTGACTATATGATTTATGTTCAGGAAAATGACCTCATGGTTGCAGGTGCGATGACAGATCCAAAGGGAGATCGCTCTTTGCCACCAGGCAAGCAAGAAGACCCAGATATGTATGTTCATGTGGTTGATAAGAATGATGATGGGATTGTCATTCGAGGTGCTAAAATGCATATGACCGGCATGGTCAATTCTTTTGAAATGCTCATCATGCCTACCACTGCATTGGCTGCAGAAGATGCGGATTACGCAGTGGCTTGCGCTGTACCTGTAGATGCAGAAGGGGTTTTCCATATCTTTGGACGCCAAACGAATGATGAAAGAAAATGGGGAGATATCGACCAAGGAAACGCTCAGTTTGGCGTTGTAGGTGGTGAGTGCCTCACCATATTGGAAGATGTGTTTGTTCCTTGGGACAAAGTGTTTATGTGTGGGGAAACGGCATTTGCCGGCTCTATGGTTGAACGTTTTGCCTCTTACCATCGTCAAAATTACGGTGGTTGCAAAGGAGGAGTCAGCGACATCATCATCGGCGCAACTGCCGCTATTGCTGAGTACAACGGCGCGGAGAAAGCCAGCCATGTGAAGGATAAACTAACAGAGATGGTTCACTTGACAGAAACCCTTTACAGTTGTGCATTGGCTTGTTCCTGCGATGGCCATCAATTGCCTTCGGGGGCTTATTATGTCAATCCTTTATTGGCCAACGTAGACAAGCAGAATGTCACGCGTTTTATCTATGAAATTTGCCGATTAAGTCACGATATCGCTGGTGGGTTTATCGCCACAATGCCAACTGAAGTAGATTTGAAAGATCCAAAGCTTGGCCGGTATGTGGAAAAATATTTGAAAGGATCTGGTAAATTTACTACTGAGGAACGCTTTAGAATGGCTCGATTAATTGAAAACATGACAGGTGGAACCGCTCTTGTAGAAAGCATGCACGGAGCAGGATCGCCTCAGGCTCAACGTGTTGTCATGGCTAGACAAGCCAATGTGGCTTATAAAAAGACTTTGGCCAAAAAATTGGCTGGTATCGACAAGGAGGATTGACATGTTTGATTTGACAGGCAAAACGGCAATTGTGACAGGTGGCACCAAAGGTCTTGGTTTGGCTATTGTTCAAGCCCTTTCTAGTGTTGGTGCTCAGGTGGTGGTAGTCAGTCGAAATGCTCATGACTGCAAACGCGTGGCCCAAGACCTAGAGGACAAGGGCAGGAAAGCCTTTGGTTTTGCTTGTGATATTACGCAATCAGAAAATATCCAAGATTTAATCGACAATACGCTACAACAATATGGCCGAATCGACATTCTTATCAACAATGCCGGTGTGGCTGTGACTAAACCAGCAGTGGAATTGACGGAAGAGGATTGGGATTTTGTGATCAATACCAATCTCAAGGGGGTTTTTATGATGGCCCAGGCCGTTGGTCAAGTGATGATCCAACAGCAGTATGGCCGTATCATCAATATGGCTTCTATGTTTGGCTTAGTGGGAGACAAAAACGTGTTGCCCTATTTGTGCAGCAAAGGTGGCGTGATTCAAATGACGAAAGGATTGGCTTTGGAATGGGCACGACATAACATCACCGTCAATGCCATTGCACCTGGCTATGTGGTGACGCCCATCAACGAAGCTGTATTGAAGGAAGAAAAGGTTCAAAAGTATTTACTGGGAAAAACACCTTTGAGACGTTTTGGCAAAGGCCATGAAGTGGCTAGTGCCGCCGTGTATCTGTCTTCTGATGAGTCCAGCTATGTAACCGGTTCTGTCTTTTCTGTGGACGGCGGCTGGACGGCTCAATAAAATGAAAGCACCTCCAGTTAAAATCAGAGTCCGTTTTTGCGGAAATTGCAATCCTTATTATGATGTCAAGGATTTGTTGAAGAAGATGCAAAAGGATTATCCCGCCTTTGAGTATCTCTATCGGGATGAAGAAGAATGGCATTTGATTTTACTCGTCAACAGCTGTTTGTCAGCCTGTTTGAAGAAACCTAACACCACAAAGCCCATTGTTTACGTTTCAGGGTATCAAGTGAATCATAAAAACTGCTCCCCTGATGATTTGTCTCATTGTATTTCAGAAGCTATTATGAATGCCATTAAAAAAACATCCTCTGAAT
>CAZIKK010000007.1:41683-105520 GCA_964539975.1 uncultured Clostridia bacterium | reverse complement strand
TAAGCTATTCTATGAAAACATTGTGCTAATCTTTCATTTTTAGTTTACAGAGCCCAATATTCTAATTTTATAGTTTTACTTTTCCCTGTAATACGCGACAAATGACAATAAAAGGTTTGCAATGGCAAGAATCAAGAATATCAAGTCCATGCTAAAATGACTTCCCTTAAACGTATCAGCATTCTGATCCGAGTACATGCTTTCACTGAATTGTGACACAAGAAATCTCGCCAAGTTCCCTTCAATGCCCATTAGACTCGCATTTTCACCCATCCATCGGAATGAGAAGAAGGTCCCAAAGATCACAAAAACCCACAAAGAAAAACATCTCACTTATTACATACCCATTTTTATAGAAAAAATACAACGCTATCAGTAAAGCTGACACCAATACGATCAAGGTACTCTTAAAATGTTTAGTCAAAACTTGTCTCCTTTGGTGATGCTTTATTTCTATTACTGAAAAGACCCTCTTGCCAAGATAAACAGTTATATAAATGACATAATAAAAGTTAACGGCATGGGTAATTGCACTATTGATTGCCAAATGCATCTATTATTGCGCACTCACCCTAAAACAAAAAACCCACAATCCCAAAGATTGCAAGGTTTTTCTTTTTTTATATGGTCGGAGCAACAGGACTTGAACCTGCGACCTCTTGACCCCCAGTCAAGCACTCTACCAAACTGAGCTATGCCCCGACTTCACCTCTACCATTCTAATACAACAGGTGATGTTTTTCAATTATTATTTATAGTTTCTATTATTCTTTTTCAAACATGTCTCGATAAACCATCAAAGATTCCATCATTCTTGGAAATCCGACACTAGGGGCAACCAACATGATTACATGTTTAATTTCTTCTTTGTCACACCCTGCAGCTACAGCTTTTTTCATGTGAGTATGCAAGGCGTAAGTGTATCCTTGTGTTGCAGATATTGCGACTTTGACTAACCATCGGGTCTTTTCATCTACTGGTCCACCCTCAGTATGAACCATTTTTCCATAAGCTTGATACGCTTCATAGATTTCTGGGTGTTTTTCAATGAAATAATCTAGGTTTTCTCTTATTTGATCCATTATAACCCTCCCTGAAATGATTTGTCTTTATTATATCATCTTTTTTGATCAATCAGCAATCTTCTATTGTGGTGCTTTATCGACCATATTGTTTCGTCAAAACTGAGATTTTTTCAGCAAGTTGATCTGTTAGAAGGGAGTGTTCAAGTCTCCACGTCCAATTACCTTTCGGAGTAGCTGGTATGTTCATCCTCGCCTCACTGCCTAAGCACAAAAAATCTTGCATCTGTGCAATTGACAAATAAGCTGGAGAACTCCATGCCCCTCTGATCATCCCCCAATTAATCCCTTCATCTTTATTCAATTTGAAGTACTCTCGCACATCCATTCGCCGATGAGTTGAAAGATTCTCCCACCAACCCATGATTGTATTGTTGTCATGAGTCCCCGTATAGACAACATCGTTTTTTTCATGGTTGTGGGGTAAATGTGGATTGGCCATATTGTCATCAAAAGCAAATTGGAGCACTCTCATTCCTGGAAATCCTGTTTCTTTAATCAATTCTTGAACTTCATCTGTTATCAGTCCTAAATCTTCTGCAATAATATCCAGGTCTCCCAATTCATCTTTCAATGCATCAAATAGTTTCATGCCTGGACCTTTCACCCATTGTCCAGTTGTGGCATCTTTCGCATCGTATTCAATCTCCCAATAGGATTCAAACCCTCTGAAATGATCCAACCTTAATGAATCAACCAATTTAAAGCTATGTTCGATCCTTTTTTTCCACCAGTCATAACCCCTTTCTTCCATGATATTCCAATTATATACAGGGTTTCCCCAAAGTTGCCCTTCTTTCGAAAAAGCATCTGGCGGAACACCTGCCTTGAAAAGAGGATGTCCGTTTGAATCTAGCTTAAATAATTGGGGGCTAGCCCAAACATCGGCGCTATCATCCGCCACATAAATGGGCAAGTCCCCCATTATCTTGACACCGCGATCGTTGGCATATCTTTTTAACTCCTTCCACTGTGAATAGAATAAGTATTGTGTAAAGTGCCAATATTTGATTTCGTCTTGGTTGCTTTGTTCAAAATTCTGGACTTGGCTAGAGTTGATGTCCTTGTATTTCTCTGGCCATGTCTGCCAAGGCCTATTCTTCATGTGAGCTTTAATCGACAAGAAAAGAGAAAAAGGCCTTAACCAAGACTGTTCTTTTTTATAAAACAACGTCATTTCTTCTTCCCATTCTTTTCTCTTTTCAATGAATAGGCTTCTAAGCAGCTTGTCTTTTATTTCCCATGCCCTATCATAGTCTGTTCTGTGCCAAGTATCATCCAAGTATGATGCATGCTCATCAAGATTAATATAAAGTGGATTCCCTGCAAAAGCCGAAACGCTTTGATATGGTGAGTTGCCAGGCCCAGTCATTACCATCGGCAGAATTTGCCAATAATGTTGGTTGCTTTTACTCAAAAAGTCAACAAACTGATAGGCCTTACGTCCAAAATCTCCAATGCCGTACCTTCCAGGAAGTGCACTAATAGGCATTAATATACCGCTCGCTCGTTTTTTCATATATCTATCTCCCTCGCAAAACAGGAATTCTCTAAAGAAAATTCCTGTTTATATGTTACAAATAGTATTATTTAAGACGCCTCATGTATTCGTCTCCCAATAATTTATAAAGAAGTTGATGGAGTTGATTGATCTCTTCGAGTGTCAAACCTAAAGTCTTGCCTATTTCAAAAGGAATATGAGCCATTTTTTCTTTCAGTTCTTGTCCTGCTTTAGTTAAGCTGATACTGACATTTCTTTCATCCTCTTGTCTTCTTTCTCGTGTCAATAATCCTTGCGATTCAAGCTTCTTCAACAAAGGGGTCAGTGTTCCCGAGTCAAGCATCAAGTAAGCACCCAACTCTTTTACCCCAAGCTGATCTTGTTCCCATAAAACCAACATGACAATGTATTTGGTATAAGTCAATCCAAAGGGAGCAAGAATTGTCGCATAAGCACGCGTTACCTTTCTGGAAGCAGCATACAGGGGAAAGCATAATTGATTGGATAGTTTTAACTGTTCATAGCTCATAAATAGCCTCTTTCTACAACAATTCCTCTATATGTGACTCCAACTCTTCTGGTGTCACTGTAGGGGCAAAGCGTTTGATAGGTTTTCCTTCTTTATCTATTAGGAATTTTGTGAAATTCCATTGAATTTCACCTTTGTCTACAAAGAACTTGCCTTCTAGCTGTTTCAGCAAGTCTTCCATCTTGCCATTGTCTATATCTTCTGGCAATTCTTTTTTGAGGTATTGATACAACGGATGCGCTTGATCCCCATTGACTTCAATTTTAGCAAATGTTTGGAAAGAAGTTCCAAAATTTACTTGGCAAAAACTTGCAATCTCCTCATTTGTGCCAGGAGCTTGATTTAGGAACTGATTACACGGAAAGTCAAGAATTTCTAACCCTTTGTCTTTGTATTTTTTGTACAAAGTTTCTAAACCATCATACTGAGGTGTAAAGCCGCACCCCGTTGCCGTATTTACAATCAACAAGACTTTTCCTTCGTACTCTTTTAATTCTATCTTATTACCATCAATTTTTTCAACTACTTTATCATAGACATTCATTGTTTTCCCTCCATTTATTTTGCGCTATTTATTTTGCGCTATTTAATTGCGTAAAATTTATTTAGGTAAATATTATCATTATATCCCTGATCTGTCAATACTGTATTCTTATTTGTGTTGTCCTTCCACGACAGGATGATACAAAAATTCCTTCCATTTGGACAGTTCTCTTTTCCCTTGTTCATATCCCATCTCATAGCTTCTGGATAGCTTCTCATAATTCAACTCTCTATTGGATACCGGCATTTCATCCGGGTAGATGAGCAAAGCTTTACCTTGCTTTTCCAATTCTTCCAACTCTTCCAATGTTTCGTTGTATGAGATATGTCGCTTTAACATGGCTTCAGCAGCATACGGATATTTTTTATAGAATGCTTTAATGAATCTGGCAGCTTTTGCAGGTTTCTTTCTGTAGCCTTTTTCCTGGCTTAAAACAACAAAGAATTTCTCAAAACCATCACTCTTTGCGATATCTAACGCAATTCCTCCAGTAACTCCACCATCAATGTAGTAATCTCCCTTATAGTAAGTTGGTGGCATAAAAATAGGCAAAGATGACGAGGAACGGACAATTTTCATCAGTTCCTGTATGCTTTGCATATCATTTTTTGTATAATAGACCATTTCTCCCTTATCACGGTTAAACGCTCCGATTCTAAGCTGTGCAGGGTTTGAATCAAAAGTTTGCCAGTCAAAAGGCAATGAAGCATCAAGTTTGGGAGTTTCCTCATAGATATACTGGGCCCGAAAAAAGCCTTCTCCCTTACAGAATGAGGCCCAGCCACCAAAATTAGGGTCGAGAACCAAATCAACAAAGGACCTTTTTGTCCTCCTAGTATCTCTAGACAGATAATTGACACTGTGGCTTGCCCCCGCAGATATACCGGCAACATAGTCAAAGTATATTTCATTTTCAAGTAAATTATTGACAAATCCTGCTGTGTAGCTGGCACGCATTCCGCCACCCTCAAAAATAAGTGCTACATCCTTAATATTATTGGCAATGCTCATTTTCTGATCCCCTTTTTCAGTTGTTCATTGTGTTGTTAATTCCATTATATAACTGAATTAGCGACTCTTCCAATAGGATTTTTCTTTTTTCCCTACATTGCTTTTCTTGTAACCGGCCTGTTTGCTGCTTCTAGACTTTGGTGTAACTGGTTTGGCATTGGTGAACCGCAATTTTTCATCCCATGGGAAAGGGTGATCTCCAACCACTTTAATTGATTGTGAGGTGAGCTTTTGGATATCTCTCAACAACAATTTTTCTTCTTGATCACAAAATGCGATAGCAACACCGCCTAATCCGGCACGTCCGGTTCTTCCTATCCTATGCACATATGTCTCTGGCACTTCAGGCAAATCATAGTTGAAGACATGTGACAATTCCTCTATATCAATACCTCTTGCGGCAATATCGGTTGCAACCAGAATTCTCGTCTTTCTTTCCTTGAAATTATTCAAGGCAAGCTGTCTGGCATTCTGTGACTTGTTTCCATGTATGGCCTGTGCTTGAATTCCAGCTTTGTACAGCAATCTGACGATCTTATCTGCGCCGTGTTTAGTTCTTGAAAAGACAAGAGCCGAAACAATAGATTTGTTTTTCAACAAATGGACCAGTAGATTGATTTTATTTGTTTTGTCAACCTGGTATACCGATTGTTCAATCACTTTGACTGTCGATGAAACAGGTGTGATTGAAACAGACATAGGATTTTTCAGTATAGAATTTGATAGTTTGACAATCTCATCAGGCATTGTAGCAGAAAAAAACATAGTCTGTCTATTTTCTGGCATCAATTTGATGATTCTTTTTACATCTGGCAACATGCCCATATCAAGCATCATGTCAGCCTCATCTAGCACAAAATGCGTCACTTGGCCTAAACGGATGTATTTTTGGTTGACCAAGTCAAGTAATCTACCAGGTGTAGCCACCAGTATATCCACACCGTTAGCTAACGATCTAGTCTGTGGGTTCTGTGAAACGCCACCATAGACGACCAGTGTTTTTAAATCCAAGTATTTCCCATATGCTTTGAAGCTGTCTCCGATCTGAATTGCCAACTCTCTTGTAGGAGCTAGAACAAGCGCTTTTATTTGCCTTTTCCCTTTTTTATTTCTGTATTCTTCCGACAACCCTTGCAATATGGGTATGGCAAAAGCTGCTGTTTTTCCAGTGCCCGTCTGGGCGCACCCAAGTAAATCTCTTCCCTCAAGAAGAGGAGGTATCGCTTTTGTTTGAATAAGCGTTGGTTCTGTGTACCCTTCTGATTTTAAAGCCTTCAGAATAGGCTGCGTAATGTTAAGATTCTCAAATAACAATAGTTGTTCTCCTTTGATTTGTATTATGATTGCAAAATAAAGAACGCATCAAATGCGTTCTTTAAACATTAGACTTCAGAGTCTACTTATTTATCGAATACTCCACTCGTTTTTTGTTTTAAAAGCATCCCGCTGGCTCGATATTATTGATTGGGGTTTTTCCCATCAAGACACTGCTGCGCACTTGTTTTTTTCTGCTCGTATATTATACATTATTATGGCGAAAAAAGCCAGAAGATTTCAAAATATCAATCCAACGCGTCTATCATTTGAAATTCCGCTCTTAATTCAAGCCTAAAAAAATCCACAATTGATCTCACATTTGTCTCAGCCAGTTTATGCAATTTTTCATTGCTTGATAGTACCTTTAGAGCATCGTCTGGATTATCCATAAAACACTGTTCTAAAATGATAACAGGCACACCTCTTGCAATTCCATTTCTGATGATGCCATACCAATCATTATGGCGTCTTCCAACCCTGGTGAAAACACCTCGATTCAACAATTCGAAATTATCTGAAATCCCATCAACCATCTCATAGGCTAAATCAGTGGCAATCCAGTCATATTTCTCATCAAAAACAGAGACAAAAGCTTCCACACCCTCTGCATTGGTATGTGGATTTGCATTGTTGTGGATACTGATCATTACCACCGTTTTGCTCCATGTTTCTTTCGCAAATAATTTAGCTATTTCAGCCCTTTCCTCGTGGCTTATGTCCTCATCTCCATATCGAGTCAATGTCACATGCAAGCCTTCATAATGTCCTAATATTTCTAACATATAGTTGGCGACTATCATATTTAAGTCTTTTTCATATTCAATCATGCCATTGCCATTTACGTCAGCTGTTGCCCCTGTATTCTCTCCTCCATGACCAGGATCTAATATTATGGTAATAGAGTCATTTTTGGGTTCAGTTTCTTCATCATCAGGCTCGGACTCTGCCTTTTCTTCAAGGAAATCAGGCACTTCCTTTGGTTCAGATGTACCACACCCGATACAAGTTGCCAGTATCAATAGCACTGTAATGATAAAAGTTATCATTTTAATTGCTCTCATTTTGCTTTCCTTCCTATTGCTTTTATTTATCCTGCCATGCCTCTCTAAAAGAATCTAATCCCTTTGGTTGGTTAGGCATAGAGTTTGAAACCATTCTTTTATATGTCGTTTAATAGCCTCAGCAAGTCGCTGTAAATTCCATATCCTGTCTGCTGAATTTCAGGGTTCTTCTCTATGATCATAATTTCTCCCATCAAATCAGTGCTAATGGATACTAATGACGAAGTCGCATCAATGTTTGCAAACAGATCTCTTTGATCTATTAGTTGAGGTGATACTTTTCCTATTACTTGACCATTTTTAGAATAGCCCTCACATATCAACTTAATCTTTTTGTTCTTTTTAAGGGCATTATCGACGTCTTCTGCTGTAATATGCCCAATCCCCTGTCTATCGATAGCGAGTGGCGTAAGTTCACCACCCAAAAAAACATTGGCTAAAGCAGCGGTTTTTGCAGCCGCATCCCATCCATCGATATCCAATGACGAATCGGCTTCGGCAAAACCTTCAAGCTGTGCTTGTTTGATTGCACTCTGGTAATCCTTGCCTTTTTCCATTTCTTCGAGAACAAAATTGGTGGTGGAATTGAGTATTCCTTTAAATGATTCCACCTTGCATCCTGGCAATGTATATCTTACTAGATTGAATACAGGTGTTCCGTCCATCACGGTTGTCTCATAAAGAAACTGGAGATTCTTGTCTTCAGCTATCTCTTTAAGCGCTTTGTACTTCCAAGCAATGGGCCCTTTGTTAGCTGTAATCACATGCATACCTAATCCAAATGCTTTTTCAATATGGCTAATGGCAGGCTGTCCATCCGTTATAGACAACGCACTCATTTCAATCATGACATCCGCTCCAGATTGTTCAATTAATGTGTACGTATCAATATCCAGTGACTTTGTTTCATGTATCCTATTGCTTTTTTCCATGCTCATTATCGCATTCTTTAGATTTATTCCCTCTTTGCTAATGAAAGAACCTTTTGATTTTGTTGAAATAGCCGTCACTTTGACATCATAGCCAGTCATGTTTTTTACTGATTCATGATGGTCCAATAGTATTTTGCAAAATGCCCGACTGGCATTTCCAAATCCTACGAGACATAGATTGATGCTCTTATACGCTAATCGATTCAATGCCCTTTGGCTTCCATGGTTGTGTTCTCCACCATGATAACAAAAAACCCTATCAATCTCATAACCTGCCATTTTTTTTATTGAACGATCTGCCTCTTCCATGTCAAATGTATATACTGGATTTGCTCCGCTCAGCTCACCTTCAACCACGTTTAAGGCGTCTCCCGAAATCAATGTCTTCGATGATCTGATATATACTGAAATATGCCCTGGCATATGTCCAGGAGTATCTATGCATATGACATCGCCATTATTGGATATTTCCTCATTATCTGTTACACAACGATCAATTTGGCAGTATTCAACTGATCGAATCGTCTCAATCATCTGAAGAGCCAGCTCTCTTTCTTTTCCTTTTAACTTATCCACTTTTTTAACTAACGATTGCAATCTCAAGGGTGATTTTTTGCCGGAAATATACTCAGCTTGGGTTTTGGATGCGATCGTTTGAGCGTTTGGAAATCGCTCTTTCAGAGCTCTAAGACTACCTACATGATCGTAATCATGATGTATAATCACAATTTTACTTAGCCGTTCCAAATCAATGTTCAGCCTTTTGGCTTCCGTTTCAAACTGATCAATCGTGTCTGGAAATCCACAGTCCACAAGAATCATTTCTTCGTTGTCATAAATGATTGTAGGATTAACAACTTTTTCTATTCCATCTTTGGTTATCCTATTATTCATTGACTCAATCTTAAACATCTTGGCCTCCAAAATTTTTGATTTTTCACTCTACTACGCTTAACCTTGATCCCTTTTTATTTTGATCACAAAAAAACAGCCATTCTAACCTCCAGCTTCTACCTCAAGCCTTCCAATCAGGTGACTGTTTTGTTGTGATTTTGTATTTTCTTTTCTTATAGTCGCATACATATTATCCCCCGAATATTGATTATTGTTAATTCAAGTTATAAAACTCTATTCAAACTATAACATATTCGGGAATTAATTAAATATGGTTTAATTGTTTTCCTATGCTCTTAACTTCTAAGATTCCTGTTTCTGAATAAAGCACCACCGTTCTTCCATAATTCTTACCACAATCTGAAGCAATTATTCTAATTCCATGATTCATTAGATTTTTTCTAGCAGCCACTTCATTTTGGGAGCCTATATTCATCAACTCACTGTCTCCACTGATAGAAAACATTTGAGCTCCTCCTGCAAGTTTTGCAACAATCCTTCTTTTGCTAGCCCCTATTTGAATCATATTGTCTATCATCAATTTTATTGCCGTGTCTGCAAACTTTGCCTTGTTAGAATTTTTTTTAATTAGTGTCGAATCTGGCAACATAATATGCGCTAATCCACTGACTTTTGTCAAAGGATCATAAAGAGCAATGCCGACACAAGATCCTAAGGCTAATGTTTTTAGCGAATCAGGATGTTTGCAGACATTCAAGTCTCCCATACCAACAAGTATTGTATTCATATATCAATCCCCAAACTCTCCATAATCTTTATATAACCAGCTTCTTCTGGTATGAAAATGAAATATCCTGTTACTTTTGACTTGTCATCTTCAAACTCGCTCTGTATCAACAAGGCGTTTTCTCCTAATTTGCTAAACTGAATTGCTGGGACACTCAAAATAGCTCCTGCCATGTCAATAGACAAATAAGGTATAGTAGGTACAATGTTTAGATTTGTCATCGCTGCAACACTATTTAGGTACGCTGCTGATATAATATTGCCTATTTCTTTCAAAGCCGAGCAATCCATTTCATCAAAATCTTCAAAGCTGTCCAATTTTTTTCCCATCAACATATTTACCAAATGATGTGCGCTTCCCTGTTCCAACACAAACATGATCATTCCTGTTACATCACATTTAATCCCCATCATGATTCCCGCAACTAGTTTTTCTGCGCCTCCTAGTATATTAGCAATCTCTTTAAATGCCAGTACTCGGACAATCGGTACGGACATATTGATTTCTTTATCAATCATCTCAGATAAGGCGGTTGTTGCATTACCTGATCCTATATTTCCCAATTCCTTGAGTACATCTAACTGAACACTGTCAATGTTGTCGTATTTTGCATCATACATGTTTATCTCCTTGTCTTTTGCTCAAAATCTTACTTCGTATTAGAGATCGGCATTTTATAAAAATAGTTTAGTATGAATCATCTTGTCCGAGTCAGGTCTCGTTGGTATAATAAGACCATCCCAGTAAAAGGTGGTCATTATGAAACTACATAGATTAGGCATGCGCACAATTAAAACTGCCATTGCAGTTACTATAACTTTATTCATTGGCAGTTTGCTCAATATTGAAAGTCCCTTGTTTGCTGGTATCGCAGCAATAATTTCCATGGAGTCTTCTGTATCTCAATCTTTTAAAGCTGGTCGCAATAGAATGTACGGCACTCTGTTAGGTGGTGTGGTTGCATTAATTTTCTCGATTTTTCTTCCTGCAAACAATCCCATTGTAATTGGTGTTGGAACAATTCTCGTCATTTATATTTGTAATCAGTTTAGATGGAAAGAGTCCATAAAAATTTCAGCGATGGTTTTTCTTTCTATTGGTTTGCATTATGAAAGCGGGAACCAGTTTTACTATGTCCTCTACCGATCCTTTGACACCCTGCTAGGCTTGACCATTGGTACATTGGTGAATTACTTTGTATTGCCTCATAATGTCACCAAAAAAGTCGTCTCTTCCATGATAAGAACCTACCAAGCACTTAAAGACATGCTGGAAATCATTATATGGCAACACCATGATGTTCATCCTGAAAAGCTTAGAAAGGATTTGATAAAAATAGAAGACAACTATGAAATTTTGAGAAAAGAGCTGAAGCTTCATTCCAGCAAGCAAGAAACCCAAATAGATTTCAAAAGAATCTTCGTATTGTTTGAAAACACGTACAATCATTTAAGCATCATCACGTCTTTTCACACTTCTCCTATCATCAATGATAATAACAAAGTTTTGATCGAGTCTTTTTTTCGCAAAAAAATAACCACCTCTGCCAATACTTCTAATGCAGATGTGGATTTTGTTTACAATTATCACCTGACTAGAGTTGTCGAAAATCTCAAATCCTTAGACGCTATGTTGAACCATCCTGTTGATCCAAGTCCTTCCTAACAACTAGGCTGGTAAAGTCGCATTAAGCGCTGGACATCTTCAGGCTCGGTTAACACTAGCATTTTTTTCGCTAGCTCCTCCATCTCCCTCGCATTGTATTCTCCTATCGCTTTCTTTACCGCAAGAATGCTTTGAGGAAAAACAGATAATTCCTTGACTCCCAGTCCAATCAAAATCAACGCTAAAGTTGGATTGCTGGACATTTCCCCGCAAACACTCACAGGAATCCCGGCACGTCGAGCTTCTTCGATCGTTTTATTTATCAACCTTAACATACTCAAGCCATAATAGGGATAAGCATTTGAAACATCGGGATTCATTCTGTCAGCCGCATAAGTATATTGGCATAAATCGTTCGTTCCAATACTGAAAAAATCCACTTCTTTTGCAAGAAGATCCGCTATCATTACCGCTCCAGGCGTTTCAATCATAATACCAATAGGAATCTCTCCATCAAACGCTACTCCCTCTATGGCTAATTCATTCATACAGCTCTCTAAAATTTTCTTTGATTCCAACACTTCTTCTTTTGTCGTGATCATTGGGAAAATAATTTTAATATTCCCGTAAGCACTGGCCTTAAGAATTGCTCTAAGTTGAGTCTTGAAAATATCTATATGTTTCAAGCTGTGTCGAATTCCACGCATCCCAAGGAACGGATTTTTTTCTTTTGGCATTTTACAATAAGGTAATGACTTATCTCCTCCAATATCCAGTGTTCGTATGCTCACCCCTTGAGAGAAAAAGTGAAGCATTGATTTATAGAATGTGGTTTGTTCAGTTTCTGTCGGGAAATGATTCTGGCTCATGAAAAACAATTCAGTCCTCAATAGCCCTACTTCTTTGCCTCCATATGCTCTCAATTGATTAGCTTCCTCAAATACACCTATGTTTCCAGATAGTGTCACTGGATGATTGTCTTTAGTTGCAGTTGCTTTGTTTTTTAATCCCTCTAACCATTTAGCTTTCACGCCAAAGCGAGCTTGCTTTTTATTCTCAAAATCCAGAACCACCTTCTTATCTGGATTCAGTAAGATCTCACCAGCATATCCATCTAAAATCAGCAATTGATCAGATTGTATTTTTTGACAAGCACCTTTCACACCAATGAGCATTGGAATTTCCTTTGCTCTTGCAATAATTGAAACATGACTAGACGCGCTTCCTTCTTCCAATATAACCCCCACAATTGATTCATCAAGAGTGATCATCTCAGATGGATTGAGATCCTCCGTTACCAAAACATTAGCGGCCTGATTATTAGGTGTTCTCCCTACTTCAATTCCTAGCAGTTGTCTGATTAATCGATCCATCACATCGTGAATATCATTCAGTCTTTCTCTCAATAAATCATCACTGATTTTATCAAATTCTTTTGTAATGTCATTCTTACAATACAAAACGGCTCTTTCTGCTGAACAATTGTCATTAAAAATTCTGCCTGTCGCTTTTTCATAAAAAACAGGGTCTCTCAGTATGCACAACTGTGCTTCAAAAATTAATGCTTCATCCTCTCCAAGGGTTTCTTCAGTAACGGATTTAAGTTGACTCAAATGCGCCTTGACTTCTTCTAGACATCGATTGAACCTATCCATTTCTGCCTTTTCATGTTTGCAAGCCAAGTGGTTTTTTTCTATCAGTATTTCCACGGGTTCATTTTGGATCACCCATGCATTTCCGATAGCAATTCCTTCATGTATGCTCAATCCCTTCATTGTGCAACTGATCTCCTCTCCTGTAGATTCTCTCGACAACTTTCATTAATTATGCTAGAATAGTCCATCTGGATAGCTTTGCGGGTGTTGCTTAGTGGTAGAGTTCTGGCTTCCCAAGCCAGCTGTGTGGGTTCGATTCCCATCACCCGCTCCATTTAAGAAGGTAGCTCAATAGCTGTCTTTTTTTTGTCTGTCAAAAATCGGTATTGCGAATAGGAAAACACCATCAATGCAATCCAGATCAAACCAAATGCAATTGCCGAGACCCAATCAAACGGTTCATCAAAAACAAAGATTCCCAAAAAGAGCATAAATGTCGGTGCAATATATTGTAAAAATCCAAGCACATTAAGAGGAAGTCTCTTGGCACTCTCTGCATAGAGAATCAGTGGTGCAGCTGTTGCAATGCCGCTAATAGCAATCAAAAACCAAAAATATCCTGGCAGATTACCCATGATTCCATTTCCTATTCCTTCTGAATACAAGACATAACCCAATGCTGGGACACAGACGGCCATTGTTTCAAAACCTAAACCATATAGTGATTTAAGAGGTGATTTTTTCTTCATTGCTCCATAAAAAGCAAAAGAAAACGCCAAGATTAAAGCAACGATTGGTATTTCTCCATAATGCAATGTTTTAATGATGACACCCACCAATGCAAAAGCTAACCCAAGTCGTTCAAGAGGACGTATTGTTTCTTTCAAAAAAACGGCTCCAATCAATGTCAATACAAGAGGATTCATATAATAGCCCAGGCTCGCTTCCAAAACAAAACCATTGTTGACCGCCCAAATATATGTCAGCCAATTAACTGATATGGCCAATGCAGGTAAAATAATTCCAGACCAGTTTCTTCGATTGCTAACCAATTTGATAAAGTGACCTAGCTCTTTTCGAACACGTAGTATGACCAAAACAAAAACAAAAGACCAAACAATTCTTTGTGCAAATTGTTGATATGGCCCAATCTCAGCCACCATTCTCCAATACAAAGGCAACAATCCCCATATTACAAATGCTATACTCCCCAAAAAAAGTCCTTTGATGTATTCTTTTCTATCCACTTATTCCCTCTTCTTTCGTCATTATGACTTCCGCGTCCATCTGTTTGCGTCGCGATCTTCAAATTTTTTCATCGTTTCATTAAACGCTACTTCTAAATCTATGTCTAAAGTATTAGCAAAGCAAGTCAAAATGAAAAGGCAGTCTCCTAATTCCATTTCAACTGAGTTTTCTTTTTCATCCGGCCTTTTAGGTTTTTCTCCATAGCAGTGGTTTATTTCTCTTGCTAATTCACCTACTTCTTCTGTCAATCTCGCCATCAAGGCCAATGGGCTAAAATAGCCTTCCTCAAATTGGGATATATAGTCATCTACTGTTTTTTGAACGTCTTTCAGTCCTTTTTTCTCAACCATAACCCTCCCTCCTATCTTTGTTTTTTCAATTTTTCTCTAATGTGTGGTTCATCTCTAATACTCAAAAAAATGCTTCCTCAAAAAAATGAGACCCTGCATATTGATTAGCGCCTTCACACCTTTCAACATATGGTCGGAAGCATCCATATGTGTTCCCATATGGGAACTAAACTGAAGTTCTTGGAATATTCAGCTTAATAACATGAGTTGAATCAACAAACATGCCATTCACCTATGTGATTATTGAATCATTTTACCATACAAGCAAAAAGAAATAAATATAAAACTGCATCCAAGTGTTTTCACTTGAATACAGTCCTACTAATCTTCTAAACCCAGTATTAATCAACCAAATCGTGTTTATTCGCGTACACTGCCGCTTTTGTTCTATCTTCCACTTCTAATTTTGATAGTATGTTGCTTACATGTGTCTTCACTGTCTTGATTCCTATGAATAAAGACTCAGAAATCTCCTTATTGGTTTTCCCTCTTCCAAGTTCTTTAAGGACTTCCATCTCTCGTTCTGTTAAAATGTCATGCTTCGCATTTTTTTTCTTATTGCTGTTTAACATGACTTGACTCACTTTTCCTTCAAGTATGGACTCTCCTCTTTTGGCTTTCTTGATTGTTCTAATGACATCCTCAGCTCTTGTTGTTTTCAAAATATAGCTGAAAGCGCCAGCTTCAAGGGCAGGCATGACTTTATCTTCTTCAATAAAACTGGTCAAAATGATCACCTTGACATCCCATCCAATTTTCTGTGCTTCTGTTACAATTATTTTAGTTGCTTCTATGCCATTCATTTCATCCATAACTAAATCCATTAAGATGACATCTGGTTTCAATTCAAGAGCCATTTCCGATCCAAGCTTGCCGTTGTTTGCTTCTCCAACAATTTCAATTTCTTCATCCGTAGAAATATACGCTGATAGTCCCATCCTAACCATTTCATGATCATCTACCAACATCACTTTTATTTTGTCCTGCATCTCGCTTATCCTCCCTTCTTATTAGTTTTTAAAAATGCTCTGTAATCCGATTGGTACTCGAACCTCTATGCGTGTTCCCTTTCCAGGAAAAGTTATAACATCAAAACGACCGCCCACTTCTTCAATTCTTTCCTTCATGGTCAACATGCCATAAGATGTTTTTTTTCGGTTATCCTCTTTGATCCCTATTCCATTATCCTCGATAATGAGATGCATTACCTTCTCCTTCTGGAACAGTCGTACTGAAAAGCTTGTGGCTTTAGAATGTCTCATGATATTTGATATGGCTTCTTGAGTCACTCTGAAGATATTGTTTTCAATACCATGAGGAATCCCTTCAATATTTTGCAACTCTGTTGAAATAGTCATATGCTGATGTTTTTCAACAAGTTCATCCAATAAATTCTGAATGCCTTCTTTCAAACTATGTTCTTCTAAACTTACAGGTCTTAAGTGCATAATCAAAGCTCTCAGTTCTTGTTGTGCATCATTGACCATTTTTTCAATCACTGTAAAGTACCTTTTTGCTTCTTCTGGCTTGGTATCCATCATCTTTGAAACAGCTGAAACCGTCGTGCTGATAGCAAATAGTTGTTGGCTTATAGCATCATGTAATTCTCTAGCAATCTTTCTTCGTTCTTCAGAGGATGCCGCTTCTTCCGCGCCTTCTAAAAGCTTTTTATTCTCATTGACTAGTCTTTGCAATGACTCCACTTGCTTTTCTGTTCTATCTGCCATCCGGTTAAACTGATTGGATATGTCCTCAATTTCCCTATATCCTTCCATTGTAAGCCGGTATGCCAAGTTTCCTCTTGATACCTTTTCATTGGCATCTCTGATAACCTGCAAAGATTGCTTCATCATTCTTGCAACTGGAAATCCAACTATAACAGTTGCTAGTACAGAGGCTACAAATCCACACAAGACCAAGCCACCCAAAATAAAAAAATAAGTCGTCGAAAAAAAATCAAACCCGAAATTTGACACTAAAAAATCGCTCCGGAACAACCGACCCCAGACGACACTAAATATCAAAACACCTACAATCATAAGCAACCCTGACAACATAGCTGTCATGAAAAATCGTTTTATCAAATCAAACTGGATGCTTTTTCCTTTAATGGCACTTAAAGGAAATCCCCGTATGGTTTTCATGGATCATACTCCTTTGACAGATATTTCTCCTACATTCATGCTGGCGTTGATCCTCACTCTTTTCGTCGCTTCATCAAAATTTTCGCTTCGATAAGTGACACTACTTGAAGCGCCCGACCTCCTCATTTTGGAATGTTTTGTAAATTCTTTCTCAAAATCAAATATCCGTATACTCCCAACACGCACGTCTGCGAATATCTCTAAAGCCATGTCTTCTGGTGCTTTGATTTGTATTTCTCCCACCCAACCTGTCAGCTTCAAGTTGGTGGTTCCATCAGAAATCATAGCTGTCGTAAGATCTATTTCCATTTCTCCTATCCCAATATTGTAACTGCTATCTTCTAAAGCCCAAGGCTTGTCTCCCAGCTTTAGTTCTCCAATAGCACTGAAGCCACCCTTGTTGAACTTGACACCTTCAAAAGAATAGGCTCTATTTCCTGATTGGTTGTCTTCTTGGTCGTCATCTCCGTCCACTCTAATCTCAAAAGTGTTTGATTTAAAAAAGATGATGCTAATCCCAATATAAATGATGAGCAATGAAAAAATCGTTGCCCACACTCCTATGCTCCCATCAAAGAACAAATCAAGTCTATTTTCCAATAATATCAGACCAATTAACGTGATCGATAAGGCCCCATACGCTTTATTGAATTTTCTTTTCTTATAGGTTTTCTCAAAAAGTGCTTCGATAAACTTTATAAACCCATAACAAACAACCACAACAGGCCAATATGAAAGGACGGTTTCTTTAACACCCGATGATACCACACCAAAATTCGACATCAAATATAGTCCGCCGATGACAATCAGTATGATTCCCACTAGTTTTTTGCCTATTGTTACGGTCATTACAACCCTCTCCTTAACCAAATAATCTGTTGGTATATCTATTATAAATGAATACCAACGTCTATTCATTAACCTGAGGGCTGTTTTATTATCCGCCTTAAGGCGGAGGCTTCTGTCAAATCCCTCTTATTCTATTATACATAAAAACCTTCTCTTTTGTGAAAAAGTTTTGTTAACAGATGAATTATGCATGGGTCCTTAGTCTGATATTTAAACAATCTCAAGTCTGAATCAGATGCCATCTCTAGACTCTTTTGCACAATTAGCCTCTCCAGTAAACTGAACTAGTAAGCTTCGAATAAATTGCCCCACCCCTTAGAAAAGCGTGTCGCTTTTCAGGGGCAATTTGTTTTTCAAACAAATGATGCAAACAAAAATCTCAAGACAAGTGTCAACATTTGTCTTGAGATTTTCTTATAAGCAATATCAAAAGTTATTGGTCTTGTCTTATCGAGTAAATTCTCTGTAGTGGTAAAATTCCTTATTTCTATCTACGTCTGATTCTACCGCTTTAATTCGTGCTAACCTTTCGGCTATTTCTTGTTTCTTCATCATATTGACAGGCTTTTTGTTTTTTTCAACCTTGATACTTAGCCTTAGATTCAAAATAGGCAATGTCATCGTCATCTCCAAGCCCTCCCTATCCAATTTCTTATGATCATTGTAATTGGATACTGTTATCTTTTTAACGTTCCAAAGTCTTCTTTTTTATTGGACTAAGGTAGGTTTGGTTTTCCGTCTAAAGGCTTAAATCGTAATAATACTGTAACCCTGTTCAATATATTTGGATATGGGTGGATGTCCGCTCATTTCTCCCAATAAAGGTATCCCCACTGTTTGATTGTATTCAAGCACACCTAGTTTGGCGGAACAGGCCTTGCAAATCCCTTCAAACAAATTGTTCTCTTTGGCTTTTTTATAAATGGGGTTGCCTGAATTTTCAAGCTCTTCCATCAGTTTTACACTTTCACCTTCCATAATGATCTTTGCCTGCATGCCTTTTTCAGTCATATCTAAAGCATTGAGCATCACGTGCATAAAACACATTAGCTCACCATTAAAGGCAAAATAAACAAACTTTTTCATCTTATCCTCCTTAAGTAACTCAATCTATTTTTTCAGTTAATTTACTCAGTTCATAAATGATTTGTGCCGAAGCATGGATGCCTTTGTTGAAGCATTCAATAGACATGTTCTCATTTGGTGCATGGTTGGCCTCGTCCGCATTCGCATAGGGTATCATAATGGATGGAACACCCAATCCTTTAGTCCAGACAAAATCCGGCAAACTCCCTCCCATACTAGGCATCACAATTGGTTTTTCACCAAATCCTTTTGCAACTGCTTCTACAACAGCTTTTGAAACTTCCAGTTCTGCCGAAGTCCTGGAAGGTCTCATGTCTTCTTCTTGAGAAACCACTTGAACCATTGCATGGCTTCTTTTTACATGATTTTCAACTTTTCTTAGGATATCGACAGGATCTTGATCTAATACCAATCGAACTTCCATTTTCGCCACTGCTTTATGAGGGACAATATTTTTTGTTCCTGGACCTATATGTCCACTGTTCAAACCATTAATTGTAAGTGTAGGCCAGAACATAAGTCTTTCAAAAAAGGTTCGTTTGTCTAAGTCAATGCTTTTGACTTGGCACACCTCTGCCATACTATCTGGATTAAATGGCAACGCATCTATTAAGGTCATATCGTAATCAGTGGGTTTGAATACATCGTCATAGAACCCCTCTATCACTACATTACCTTCATCATCTTTCATTGTGCTTAACAAGTTCACCATCTCCCAGGCAGCATTCTTAATAATGCCTCCTTTGTTTCCGGAATGATTGTCAATTTTCCCTGTTTCCAAAATCAATTCGAAGTTCATCACTCCTCTAACCCCAAATACCACCATAGGTGACCCACTATCATGAATGGGGCCATCTGAGGTCAATACAACATCAGCCTTCAACATTTTCTCGTTATCCTGAACAAACCCAAGCAAAGAAGGGCTTCCAATTTCTTCTTCTCCGTCCAGAATCACTTTGACGGTAATCGGTAAAGATCCATGGGTTTCCATGTAAGACTTAATTGCCAGCAAATGACACAAAAATTGCCCTTTATTATCCCCTGTGCCTCTACCATAGATTCTTCCATTTCTAATCTCTGGCTTGAATGGGGGTGATTGCCAATCTTCCAATGGGTCAGGGGGTTGAACGTCATAATGTCCATAAAAAAGTATGGTTGGTCCTTGATGAGAATCTCCTTGAAGCGTTCCAAAAACAATAGGATTTCCATTTGTCTCATACAGGCTTGATTGGAATCCTATCTCATTCATTAACTCGTTGAGGTACAAACCACATGATCTCACTTCTTCTTTTTGACTGCTTACGCTTGGATAAGCTACCAAGTTCATTAGTTCTTGGATATAAGTGTTCATATTTGAATCAATGTGTTCATGAATCTTATTAAGAGACATTTTTTCTCCTTTTTTCATTCACTTGTTAATCAACCCACTGAACGATATCTGACATGTCCCTTCTTGTTTTAGGTCTTGATGGGTCTTTTTCACGATAACCAAACGCTGCCATTACCGATATGCCCAATCGTCCTTCTTCTGTCAGATTATGCTGGTTAAGTATTGCCTGCACCTGTTTGAAGTCAAACCCTTCAATAGGACAAGAATCGATGCCTAACAAAGCGGCTGTGGTCATCATATTTGCCAATGCTATATAGGTTTGTTTGCAAGCCCAATCAAACATCGTTCTTTCGTTTTCAAGCAGCTCTAAATCTTTTTCCTGAAAACTTTGGTACTGCTTGACTTTTTCTTTGAAAAAATCTGGTTCGAATCCACGAACCTTGATCATCTGATCTTCAAAATAGTCCTTATCGTACCGTGTGTCTTGTTCTGTCCTAGCTAAGATAATTACAAAATGGCTTGCTGTGGGCAGTTGGTTTTCTGCTCCCCAAGAAACCTTTCTTAACTCTTTTTTTAATGCTTCGTTTTTAATGACTAGGAACTTCCAAGGCTCAAGGCCTAAAGAACTTGGTGATAGCCTGCCTGCTTCTAAAATACAATTGAAATCTTCTTCTGATATTTCCCTTTTGGGATCAAAAACTTTTGTAGCGTGTCTGAACCACAAAGCTTCAGATACCTGTTGTCTAATTTTTGTGTTTTCGATCATTGTTACCTCCTTGAAAAATTTACTGTATATTTTGATCAAATGACTCCAATAGTTCTTTAAGAATCTTGTCTGCCCGTTCTTGATAGGCCAATGGGACTTCAACGTAACCCCACCCCATGGTCATTTCAAAAATTCCGTTGTATGCCAAGCTCTCATTCTGAATCACTGCAAATGGGATATTCTCTTTCTCCAGTACATCGATAAAAATATCTGATTCAAACTTGTTTTTCATATTTAGACGATAAGTTGACAAGTCATCCCTCCTTTTGACAGTCTTCTTTTTTATTTTAGCACATACCTAAGCTTTGACGCCAACCACTATTAGTGGCAATCTATCTTTTGTGAAAGGCCTTCCATCGAATCCACCATACCATGATATTTGAGAAAACCCATTTGTTAGCAAGAGGTTTTCCAAGCCATTTTTTCGAATTGGAAATAAGTATGTCTCCTTTTCGATTATATGATTGGACCTCTTGATTTCTAAAACTGTCCGAAACCCTACTTTTTCATCCATTAAATCGTAAAATCTCTCGAATTTGACAAATTCATTCTCAATCATTGGCAAGACTTTAACCTGTTCTGAAAAAATATGATCGTAATTGATTATCTGGATCACAAGCTTTCCACCCGGTTTTAAAATATTAGCCATAGATCGGATGGTTTTGTCAATAGCACCTTCATTTGATAAGTGAACCAATGTATTTCCAATGCAGTACGCCCCGTCAAAATGGCCTTTCGGGTAATACGCTTCTATTTGTATCATGTCCATCGTCTTGACCTTAAACAACCTGCCATCTTCACTTATCTTTTTAGCAACTTGAACCATTTCCTCACTTAAGTCGATACCCGTCACTTCATATCCCCTAACAACCAACTCTTTAGCTACTCTTCCATCGGAACAGCCAATATCAATCACACGACTATTAGCAACCATCTTTTTTTGAATGAAGTCTGCTTTTTTGCCCACAGGGAATATATGATGGTAAACTTCTGCCATGTTTTCATAAAAGCTCTTGCTATCCACCTACTCACTCTCCTTATTGCTTTCTATCTATTGTACCATAAACCCCACTATTTTTCCTCGTCAGCTATCTATGTTTCAGGATAGATGCATTGATATGGTTGGTCTAGCGCATAAAAATCTCTTGCAGATTTTAATTAACTCCTCTAGAATGTAAGTGTTACAACAAATCCATGATAAGTATCTAACTTTTGAAAGGAAATTTATGATAAGAAAATTAAGCGTATTTTTGATTCTGTTGCTTCTAACACAGGTTGTTGGTTGCCATGTGGCTGAGCCGCCACCCGTTGATCAAATAACTTACCAAGTCATCACTGCTGATGAGGCTTACCGCATCATACAGGAAACAGATGATGTGGTGATTCTTGATGTCCGAACACAAGCCGAATTTGAATCCGGACACATTGAAGGTGCCCTCTTGATTCCCCACAATCAGCTTAAAGAATCTGCTAGTGAATTATTGCCCCGTTCAGATCAAGTAATCCTCATTTATTGTCGAAGTGGCAATCGAAGCGCTCAATCAGCCAAGTTGTTGATAGAGTTGGGGTACATCCATGTGTTCGATTTTGGGGGCATTCTTGATTGGCCATACGACATCATAGTAGACTGATTGTCTCGGTCATTCTTAAAAACGAACCAAAAGACTCATATCTTTTGGTTCGTTTTTGATTCCTCTGAACAACTATTAATCAATGGTTATCTTTGCATTCTTATTTGTCCTCCATACATGCATTCCCAAGGCCATCCCTATAACTCCATATACCATGAATGTCCTAAAATACTCTCCCAACAAGGCATTCCCAAAAACTGCCTGGCCAATTTCAGGAGACATGATAAACATTGAATTAAACAAAATTGTACCCACAATAGCATGTCTTACGCCTGCTTTTTGTGTAGAAGCTCCTCCTACCAGCAAGCAAGCCACTGAAAACATTCCAATTTGAGTATGTGCTCCATAAGTATTTAAAGTCCCCATATTTTGAAGAAACATAATTTGACCCCATGCAGCCAATACGGTTGAAATCATTGTAGCGATAATTCTCGTTCTGTCAACATTTATCCCTGAAACAGCAGCAATATGCTGGCTTTGTCCAACACTTCTAAAATCTTGTCCCATTTTTGTTTTCAATATCAATGCATTGAACGCACATAAAATAATAATCAGAAGACCTACAACAACAGGCACATCGCGGACATACATCAAGCTCGACCCTGAAAAAATTGCGATCAAGCTGAATGTGCCCAATCCTAAAAATGCGATCATTACAAAACCTGTCAATGTTTTATTAATTCTGATTGAAGGTCTTTTTTTACTTTTCATTATTTTTAAAAGTTGAAGTCCCAGAATAATCACTGAAACAGAGAATACTGCCCACATAAACGGCATTCTCCAAAGATTATCTAGCGCATACTTTAGTCCACCTTCTTCAAATGCCACTAGGTCCACCGTCATTCTGACGCCCACACCATCTGTTTTAATCATTGGATGGCTGGCTGGCACTTTGATGATCACTCCTACTGCAAAAAGAAATAAAAATTGATAAATGCCATTTGCAAAGAAACCAACAATTAGACTTGCAATCATCTCTTGTCCCCTTGTTTTGTTGTAGAGCCTGCCCGTAAGATACCCAAAAAAAGCGGCGATAGGAAATGCAATCAAGAAAGTCAATATGATGCCACTTACGCCACCTAACGCATGATACCTCACAATTGCAATGGCAATTTGACCAGACATGGCTCCTACCACAATGCCAAAATTCAAGCCAAGTCCTGCCACAACTGGTATGATCAAAGATAACACCAAAAAAGCGTTCCTGAAAAAACGACTAGACAGTTCTGTCAAAAAATAGGTCATTGACATGCCATCAGAAACGATAAATCCAAATATTGTGAATCCAAAGAAAATCAGCGTTACTATATTGTCTGCCAACCAATTCGAATCGATATTCGGCTTTAATTTGTTATTTTTCAAAGCATCTCGCATCATTTGTCGCCTCCTTTTACCTGTGTCAATGCGTATAGAATAATCCCGTTTTGAATGACCATCCTCATGATCTCAGAAAGATCTGTTCCCTCAAAAACGCGATTTGCCACTGGCAAAGCCGTTGTCAACAACCCTTGAAACAAAAATACACCGATGATGACATGAGATACCTTTGCTTTTGATGCTGTGGCGCCACCTATAAGGATGGCAGCAACAGCGGGGAAAGCCATCATAAGAGGGGCATTATAAAGTTGGGCATACCCATAGCTTTGGGAGTATACAATAATGCCTACGGCTCCCAATATTGTTGAAATGATGTTTGCAGAAATTCTGTTCTTGTTTATTTCCACACCTGAGGCATGAGAAAACTGTGGGTTAATACCTCCAGCTGAGATGGAAATCCCCATCTTTGACTTCGAATGAATCCATATTATCAGGCAAAGTGCAAAGAAAACCATCAAAAGACCTGTGGGAATAATGACGCCAAATAGTTCAAATTTTAAAAAATCATTTAGTATATGGGCCCCCCCAATGGCATCCAATTGAATCGTTTCTCTTAAGCCCTTTCCCATAAACCACTGCATGTTTGGATGAGAAAGAGGCAACATCAACCACAACAAACACATAAATGCAACAATGGAGAATCCGGTATAAGTCGCAATGGTCATCTCTGAACCTTTGACAGCATTCAACAATTTCCCATAAAAATAACCCACAAAAACAGCAAAAATGACAGCCAACAAAACCGCAACCACAAACCATGTCACCCCTGTAAAACCAAACTCAATCGAAAGAACCAACCCAAAAAGTCCACACACAATGCCAATTGGCAAAGCAAAGTTTGGTCCTGTTCCTGATTGGATTGAAGGGACCATCGCCAACACCAGTATGCCATTCATTCCTGCTCGCCTCATGGTATCACTTAAAAGAGCTGATAAAGGTATCCCCAAAGCTGTTCCTGCAAAGAGCAGCATAATTAGAAAAACACCGATGATCAGCGTTGGCAATCCAACAGACTGAATCACATCACGAATGCCATATCTTTTTTTATCTTTCAATTCTGCCATCAGGATCCTCTCCTTTCTTCCAGGCCATTCTTTCTATTATAGCTGCCTGACATCATTAGTCCGAAGTCAGCATCTGAAGCGTCTGGTGGTAAGATTCCTTCTATTCTACCTTCGCATACAATGGCTATTTGATCACAGATACTTCTTAACTCAGCCAGTTCCGAAGATGTCATAACAATTGTGATGCCCAATTCCTTGTTTAATTTCAATAACAAATCAATCACCAATTTTTTTGCGCCAATGTCAATTCCACGTGTTGGTTCAGATACCAGCAGTAGTTTGGGATTCAATGTTAGTGCCCTTGCCAAACAAACCTTTTGTTGGTTGCCACCACTAAGACTACCCGCACGTTGAGAACCCGAACGACATCTGATGTCAAGTTCCTTTATCATGTTTTCAGCATGCGTTTTAGCCCTATGGCTGTCTTTGAACCAAAACGGACCGATCTTATTTAAGAAATTGTTGTGTATCTGAAGCGCACTAAAAATAATATTTAACTCTATCGATTCGTCCAATAACAGCCCCACACCTTTTCGATCTTCGCTCACAAAGCTCAATCCAGATTTGATTGCTTCTTTCGGATTATTTAAGTCTAAAGGAGTTCCGTTGAATTCTACCTCTCCTCTTGCCGGAAACACCCCCATCAATCCGTTGGCTATCCCGATTTTTCCTTGGCCTGCCAATCCTCCTATGCCAAATATTTCGCCTCTGCGTATCTCAAGATCAATGCCTTTGACTCGTTCCCCTGGCATGCCAACTTCCAAATTTCTAATTTTAAGAATACAATCGTTTTGATCTAGGTGACGATCGCTGTCCACTCTATCAATGGAGACTTTTCGACCAACCATTAACTGCGCTATCTCATATTTGTCTGTTTCACCAGTATCTTTTGTCACGACATGTTCGCCATCTCTTAATACAGTAACTCGATCTGCTACTTTGATTATCTCATCTAGTCGATGACTAATAAAAATAATTCCAATCCCTTTTCTTGCCAACTTTTTCATGGCAGCTAACAAATTATCTGCTTCCGACTCAGCTAATACAGCTGTTGGCTCATCAAAAACCAATAGTTTGATATTCTCCTTATCTATCTCCCTTGCAATCTCAATAAATTGCATGTGTCCAACAGGCAGACCCGCAACTGGCAAAAATTCATCCACGTTCATATCTAAAGTATCCAAAGCTTTTCTCGCATCCGCATTCATTGATTTAAAATCCAAGGTTTCAAGACGCTTCCCCAAAACTCTGCTTATTGGATTTTTTTTAGTAATCTCCCTGTTTAGCTTGATATTCTCGGTAATGGTAAAACCTGGAATCAACATAAACTCTTGATGAACCATCCCTATCCCCATTCCCATAGCATCAAAAGGCGTTTTGATGTCTTTTTGTTCTCCTTCCATTTCGATAGTCCCTTCATATCCACCAGTTGAATGAATGACTGGCATACCAAACAGAATGTTCATCAATGTGGATTTTCCCGCGCCATTCTCTCCAATCAATGCGTGAATTTCCCCTTTCTTAACTTGGATACTGATATCTTTTAAAACTTTATTGCCGTAATACATTTTTGATATGTTTTTCAGACTTAGAAGGTTCTCTTTCAACCTAGTGCCTCCTCTTCTTAAACGTTTAAAAAAGATGTCCAGAAGCTCTAAAAAAGAAGTTCTGAACATCTGTTGTCATAGCATGAAATGATTCTTAGAAAGTCAGATAATCCATAAATACCAATCTGAAGGTTGGGTATTCAACCGATGTGCCTGCTGCTGTTTCTTCTACATACGGTGATGATACCACACTCAAACCCGCATACTCTGACATCAATTCTGCCAGAACATCTACATCCAACTCTTCTCCCACTTCTCCATTTATGTACTTGATTGCGTATTCTGTTCCTGCAATTGTATACATCATCGCAACAGGAACAGGCCATGTGGACAATCTATTGCTCATGCCACGATCTGCCAATATTCGTGTTGTTTCAGCTACTACATGCTCTAAACTGTCTTGACTAAACTCTGGAGATTCAATTCCAAGAGCTGATGGGAATCCATGGAATGGAGACGGACAACATGGTTGCGGATAAATCGCTCCCGTATCTACGACAGCCTTAATCAAAGGTGTCTGCATCGCACAGTTTGTTGAGAAAAATGCAGTATCTTTACCATATTGGTCTACCATTTTGGGCACATCCTCAAGTATAAACTGTTGTGCGCCAGGTACACCAGCATCACCAGTAGGATCTGGTGCCGTTGCATCAACAAACTGAAGACCAATTCTTTCACAGGTTTCAATCATGATATCTCTTCTTTGTGCCAACATAACCACCGACATATGTCTTGGGAATGAATAATGCACCAAAGTCTGAGCTCCTAATTTTTGTGCTTGCTCGGGGATACTGACACCCATTCGCAATTCATCTGGTTGTAGAATTAAATCTGCCCTTGCTGCAACGTCTGGTGGGTTTTCTTGTGGTGTTGCATAAATAATGAAAATATCGTCTCGAACTTCAAGCAATTTGTCTACTGCAGCATTGGTTCCCGGTACCGCTTGATTGATAATCAGCGCTTTAACATCAGCATCTGAAGCAATACGGCTGATTACGCTGATCATTTGCTCTTGCTCAGTCATAAAATTATCTGGCCATAAAACATGGTTGATTTTATCCGCACCATATTTTTCCACCATTTCTTGAGCTGATCGATATTCTTCCTCGTTTTGTGACAATGTGTTTGTCACGATCGCAATTTTCCCTGGAAACAGCTCCTCTCCGCTAGATGGTCCTTCCGGTGTTGAAGATGATGGCCCACAAGCAACCATTCCGATCATCAATGTCAAGATTAATATGAAACTTAACCCTTTTTTCATAGAATTTTTCCTCCCACTTCTAATAATTTCAATTCCTGATATTGTTATATGTTTATAATTATACACTGTCAATCTTGTTTATGCTCTGTTACAAACATGTAACATGTGTGTCCGACTTATGTAATTACTGATTTAAGTAGTCTTAAGATTGTAGTCATATTTTATCATTTGTTTCTCAATTGAACACTATTTGAATATATGTAATTGTCCGTATATTTATCATCCTTATCGCTTTAGTAATCTTTTTTCACAAAAAAAGAAACCTCACTTTGTGTGAGGCTTCTTAAACCGTCATGATTTGGTTTAGTTCAAACTATTAGCTGCATGTTCCGCAGCAATTCGACCACTTGTCAGTGCAAATTGCACGGCACTTCCTGACATGTATACTTGATCATACAACACTTTGTTAGCTGTCTCCCCTGTAGCATACAAATTGTTGATGACTGATCCGTCTTCGCGAAGGACTTGATAATTCTCATCCGTTTTTACTCCTGCAAAAGTACCCATTGTTTTGCCATAAATTCTAATTCCATAATATGGCGCATTTTCCATAGAAACAAGGAACATTGCCTGTTTCCCTAATGAATCTTCTCCGTTGTTGGCATTGAGATTGTATGCTTCCATGGTTTCTACGAAATTATCGACAGATACTCCCATAGATTCTGCCAAAGATGCCCATGTCTCACCTTTTGCCACTTCTGGATTAGAAAGATCTGCTTCTATAGCCTCTATCGCACTTTGATTTCCTTCTGAACTGTCAAAAATCATCCAAACATTTTCTTGTTCAAACACATCATTGGTTATGATGGCATAGTGCTGCTGTTCATTGGTGAACCTTTGCCCTTGTCCGTTTACATATACTTTTGTCCAATCCCAAGCAAATGCGTTTCCTGCACTAAATTTACTGCCAATTCCCAAACCAATCACCCAAGGTTCTTCATAGGTTGCAGCACCTATGTCCATGGCCATTCTTTGTCCATCTCCCATGCTTCCTGGTGCCGCTGCACTCAATTCTGCACTGCCTGAAGCTTGAGGAATAAACTCGGCAAGCATATCATCATTCTTTGCATATCCACCCGTCGCCAAGATCACTTTTTTAGCTTCAATAATTACTCGTCCATCTCTTCCTTCAGCTACCACCCCTATGACGTTTCCAGATGCATCCGTTATGAGTTCAGTCGCAGAGGTTTCTGTTAGAATCTGAATGCCCTTGTCGAGAAGAAAACTTTCAATATTTCCAGTCAAATAAGCACCGCCTGGTCCTCCCGCATCTTGAACTGGAAAATGCAGTCTCTCTACTGGGTCCATTCCAAATCCTGCAATACTTCCGTAAGCATGTCCTATGTAATCAACCAACCACTCTGTTGTTATAATCGCTTCATCCATAAAGCGATCCACCACATCGTAATCGGGGTAAAGCCCTTCTGAATAGCTGAAAGCTTGTCTTTCAAGCCATAATTCCATCCATGACTCTTTTGTGTCATGAATGCCAAGTTCTTCTTGGAAACGTGTTCCTGTAGCCGCAATGCCACCACCTGAATAGGCTGTTGAACCTCCTATTGTTGCCAATTTTTCCAATACGATAACGTCTGCTCCATGCTGATAGGCTGATGCGGCGGCGGCCAATCCTGCACCACCCGCTCCGACCACAACCACATCTGTTGTTAAAGTCGTATCTTCTGAGCCCTGTTGGTTGTTTGTGTCTGATTGTTTTAAAGCCGAAACATCTCCACCTGCTTGAACCACACATGCTTCGATGGCCTCAAGGATTGCCCTTGATGTAACAGTTGCCCCTGAAACAGCATCTACGTTCAATGACTGTTTATCAAGCACTTCCGATGGAATTCTATCAAATGATAAGTCACTTATTCCTGCTGATTCAGTATGATCTAGTATATTGATTTCAACAATCTTGGTTGAATCAAAAACGACTTCTACTGTTAAATCACCATTATGGGCTTGAACAGTTGCTGTATACGTCCCAGCTTGATAAACTGATTCTTCAGCTGGTGGGTCCTCTGTTTCTTCAGGTGGGCTTGGTTGGCTACAAGCCGCCATGCTCAACACCAAAGCTATGATCAGAAACAAACTTATAATTCTTGACTTTTTATAATTCATGTACGATCCTCCATTTAAATGATTATGTAGCAATATTAGTTTGTTAAATCACAAACATCTCTACACAAGCATTTTATATTGTGGAGCATCCCCCTTGTCAACCTTGTTTTTATCAAAAAAACAACTCAATAGATAAAAAAGATGGAGCCAACTCCATCTTTTTTATCTATTCTACTTTCTTTTTTCACTCGTAATTATAGCTTGAAATACTTCTTTCCCGTTCAAGTCACCATTGTAAGGATTATCTTCAACCACAGGCCCTACCTTAGCTATATCTAAAATCTCCATTCCTTCTTGTTTCATATTTTGTAAAATAGAGTCTTTTTTTAAAAATTCGTTATTTGTCTTTGTCTGATTGAAATCTTGAGTCCAATCATCCACCAAACATAAATTGGATGAAATCAGCACACCATCTTGTCTAATAAATGACATGAGATGACTAAACAAATCTTTGTCTAAGTTTTCGTTATATGTTCGATTCATGCAAAACTCAAGACCGATATCCACGCTTGCTTTCTTTATCGGCAAGTCATTATACTCACAGCATAAAAACAAATAGTTTTTATGCTCATAGTATCTTTCAAGATCATGCTTCAGCTTAATAATCCGATCTATGTCGTAATCCACTAATATATAGGTCTTATCAGGTGGTAGATGGTCGATATACTGCATCAAGAAAAAACCAACACAACTTTCAAGCTCTAATATATACTTCGATGACGCAATATATTGATCCATTCTATCAATCATTAAAGTCATTCCTTGGTACAAAAAATTAATGTAGTTAGATGATGAGGCAGCAAGATACGCTTCTTTTGTTGGGATCGGTTGTCCATGGAGCATTTTTTTCCTGTTTGCTTTGTTTTCTCTATAAATACCCTGTTCTATCTCTGCATCAAAACCACATTGACATAAAATATGACCTGAAATAATCATATCATCACTTATAGATCCTGATGAAATATTTAATGCGTCTCCACATCTTGGACATGCCAGTATTTCTAGAGCTTGAATAGGCAACCCTAGATTTTTTCCGCATTTTTGTTTTTCTTTATTCATGATTTCGATTCTTTTTTTCAGAAAGACATCTAACTCTTTATATTTTAAATGTTTTTCATGAACCAATTTTTTCTTCTCTTCAAGCAAATCCAAATAAAATTTTCTAAATTCTTCAGACTTAGCACCTGTCAATCTTTGAAAGGTTAGAATTTTTTGTATTTCCGACAATGAAAATTCCAACCTTTTCAGTTCAATAATCCTTTGTAGGTCTTCGGAGTCACTCTTAGCAAAATGATATTGTCCACCAGATTTTTTAGTGACAAGAAGTCCCCTTTCCATGTAATATCGGACGGTGTCCGATGTTATCCCATGTTTTTCTGCGAAACGACTGATTTTCATAATCTCTCCCAGTAAAATAGCTTGTTATCAGTTATTGTACAATAATTGATAAATCTTGTGTACTATGAATCCATTTCAATCATAAAGAATGCTTATCGGTTTGTTACATCGATTTATCCTTCTGGTTATTCAGCCCCACTACAGGACTTCGTCTTTCCATCAAGACAATGTCACGCCAAACACCATCTCCTCTATTCCCGATTTTCTCTCTAATTCCCACCTTTCTAAATCCACACCTTTTGTGAAGGTTTTGACTGGCGACATTCTCTCTGAAGATTCCTGATTGAAGCGTCCATATCTTCTCTTTCTCAGAAATATCAATCAAGGATTCTAGCAGTTTTTTTCCTATCCCCATTCTTTGAAAGCTTTCCTTAATATACAGACTTACTTCCATTACCCCTGAGTAAACAGCTCTTTTGGAGACCTGAGACAACGCTGCCCATCCAACAATTTCATCATTCATTTCCGCAACTATTCTCCCTGCTTTTATGTGGCCGTTGTCCCAATCTTCCCAGCTTGTCGTTTTTGTTTCAAATGTCGCTATATCTGTATCCATACCCTGTTGATAAATGAGCCGTACTTGTTCCCAATCTTTAGGTCTCATTTCTCTTATGAAAACACTCATTCTTTCCTCCGATATCGCTTAATAGATACTAAGAAACATGTTATACTAGATTATATAGGCAAAACCATTCTATGTCACTAGGAGGTGCTATGTATCAGGTATCTATTGTAAATAGTTTTGTTGTGTCAGGCACAGGCGGGAATCCGGCTGGTGTGCTATTCCTCCCAAAAAATGGGATGTCTAGTAAGAAAATGCAATCTATTGCCAAAAAAATGGCGTTGTCTGAAACAGCTTTTGTTTCAAAATCTGATGATACACAAACTTATTCTGTCAGGTTTTTCACCCCAACCGAAGAAGTCCCATTATGCGGACATGCCACACTTGCCGTCTTTCACCTGCTCAGTGAACAACGAGCAGATGTGACCTGTGCTTATCAAGACACGGCAGCTGGGCTATTAACCATAAAAGGAACCCGAGATGCACTTGGTTTAAAACTGATCATGTCCCAACCTTCACCAAAAAATCGTTCTCTTTCATTAATGGATCAAAAAACACTTAAGAAAATCATGGGAATTGAAGATTCTCATCCCACTTCAGAAAACTTGCCTATTGAGATTTGGTCTACTGGTCTTGAAGACATCTTACTCCCTGTGAAAAACCGAGACCTACTCAATAGCCTTACCATTGATTTCAAGGCACTGGCTTCTTTTTCCAGCTTGGTCAATGTTGTTGGCGTTCATGCTTTTGCGATTGAAGGCACACAAATATACGCTAGGAACTTCGCACCCTTATATGGGATTGATGAAGAATCCGCTACTGGCACTTCAAACGGTGCTTTAATTGCTTATTTGCATCACCATATCTTCCCTGATCTTGATTGTTTAGAAAAACAAATATTGCAAGGAGAATTGATGGGAAATCTAAGCGCTATAACCGCAATCTCTGAGAGAAAACTATCTTCATGGGCTATTTGGGTGGGTGGTTATTGCAAAACCATTAATACTGTGCTTGTTTCGGACTAATGATTTTTTACCCCTAATAATACTCATTGAGGAGAGATGCTATTGAAAGTCGAAATCATACATGAAGATCCCCATATCATTGTCTGTGTCAAACCTCCAAAAGTTCCTTCACAAAGCGATCCTTCTGGAGACCCGGACATGCTCAGTGTGCTCAAAGCATACCTTGACAAGGCAAATCCAGAAAATCCAAACAAATATCTAAGCATTGTCCACCGTTTAGATCGGCCTGTTGGCGGTTTGATGGTGTTTGCCAAAACAAAACCAGCCGCAGCAAGTTTATCCAAGCAAATCCAAGAAAGAAGTTTCAAAAAACGCTACTTGGCTGTCACCTGTGGGATTCTTTCTCCATCCAATGGCAAGCTTGAAAATCATCTGAAGCGTCTATCCACCATCAACTTATCCAAAGTCGTTTCTTCTGAGCATCAACAAGGAAAAAGAGCCGTCCTCACTTACAAGACGCATTCCTCATTAGAATATTCCGAATTTGGACCCCTTGCTTTAGTGGAAATTGAGCTTGAGACAGGAAGACACCATCAAATAAGAGTCCAATTATCACATGCTGGTTGTGCTATTTGGGGAGACAATAAATATAATAAAACGTTTGTTAAACAAAAAAGCTGGACGCAAATTGCTCTTTGGGCCTGTGGGCTTTCGTTTGTCCACCCCCATTCAAAACGGCCAGTCAATTATCATGTCCTTCCTTACAATGTCATTCCATTTTCTCTTCTATCAACTCTTCCATCCGATGCCTTGCTTGAATGAGATCATCGTCGCTTTGAAAAGTGGCATGGGCCCATTTGGGTCCACCTCCCCCTTTCCCGTTCATGCTTGTCAATAGAACCTTCAACAACCCTCCACAATTTTGTCCATAACTCCCATCATGAGCCAATATCAATCTTTTCTCTTCACGTGATGTTGCCAATACAATGAGAGATTTTTGATTAATCAACTTTTTCACAATACTATCCATCACTTTCCCTTTAAAACCTTCATAACTCAAAACTACTATACCCACCGGGTTGTCATTAAGGATGTCTTTGATTTCTTCGTCAATTCGCTCATTCATGCAATCTTGAAGCTGTTTTTTTGTTTCTATTAACCAATCACTTTCTCGACTGATTCGATGGACTAAATGAACCAAATCCGATGAGTATTTTTCTCCTAACTCTTTTATGACTTTGTGCTCTTCATTAAAAGTTGTCCTTGCACGCTTCCCGCATTTAAAGAAGACTCTTGTCATTCCTTTGTATCTTTGCGTTTTCATGATCTTCAACAATCCAACTTCACCAGTCATAGCTGGGTGGGTCCCACAACAAGCCACACTGTCAATCCCATCTATATAAACCACTTTCAATGCTTCATCTAGCTCCGGTGTTTTTCTTGGTTTGTATTGTATGGCTTTTACTGTCGAATCTAAAACATCTGTAACCACTGGCCGATTTTCATATATGGCTTTGTTGCATTGTTCTTCTATAAAGTCAATCTTTGCTTCGTCAAAAATTTCTCCATCAAAATCTGCGGTGACATACTCCTCCCCCAAATGAAAGCCTTTATTCGCATACCCGTACAAATCGAGAACAACACCTGACAAAATGTGCTCTCCGCAATGTTGTTGCATAAAATCAAATCGACGATCCCAGTCAATGGTGCATATCTGATCTTGACCAATTGGCATTTTTTCAACTTGATGATAAATAATGTTATCCTCTTCGAAAACATGACTTACTGAGCTGTTGCCTATGAATCCTGTATCTGAAGGCTGTCCGCCACCTTCTGGGAAAAAGATTGTCTTATCAAGAACCAACAACTTTTTGTCGCCATTCTCTATTCTTTCTATAATATTGCAGGTCGTTTCTCTTAAATATACATCTTTCTCATACAATCTAATCGTCATAAAATCTCCTTAATCCAAATATTTTAATACCTTCTTGAAGGCTGTCGACATGGCATAGTGAGAAACTTCATCTTCATTCACCCATTCCGAAAAATTGTTTAATCCCTTGTTTTTTACTCTGTCTTCTTGACTCATGGACTGTTGGCACTGATATACCGTCATTCTCCACGTTTTGTGAGTGAAAATATGTTTTTCTGTTCCTCTTTCAACTATTCCTTCAATCTTGATGCCATGAGATCGATCCAACTCTTCTATTAAACGGTTTTTAGCTTCCTCTTTGCTTTTTCCTTTTTCTGATGGAAAGCTCCATAAGCCTGCCAATAGACCTTCTATCGCTTTTACGAGTAGGATTTGATTGTTTTTACGGATAATCACCACGGCAATTTCCTCTTTTTGCTTTTTGATTCTATTTGATTTGACAGGTAGTTCATGTGTTTTCCCTTCATGGAAAGCTCTACAGTCTACCTGTATTGGACATCTGGTGCACTTTGGATTTGTCGGCGTACATACCAATGCGCCTAGTTCCATCAATGCTTGATTAAAATCTCTCGCATTTTCAGGAATAAGGTTGGCAACCACTTCCTCAAATGTTTTTCGGGTTTTAGGTTTTCCGATGTCTTCATGTATAAGGCATACTCTTGAAATGACACGCATAACATTCCCATCTATCGCTGGGTATTTTTTGTTGAATGCTATGCTCATAATTGCGCCAGCCGTATAGGGGCCTATCCCGGGAATTTCGAGCACTTTTTTATACTCTGTAGGAAATTGCCCCTCATAAATATCAACCATCATCTTTGCGCCTTTTTGTAAGTTTTTAGCCCTTGAATAATACCCTAGCCCTTCCCAAGCTTTAAAAACCATTTCTTCATCGGCCTGAGCTAGAGCAAATACATCTGGAAAACTCTCCATGAACCGGATGAAATACGGAACAACCGTGTCCATCTGAGTTTGCTGAAGCATTATTTCTGATACCCATATCCTGTATGGGTCATGACTCTCTCTAAACGGAAGCTTTCTATGGTTGATTCGGTACCAATCCAGCAAATTTTCCTGCATCTTCATTTACAACTCCTGTCATTTAAACCATTTGAGATTTCATTTCATTTTACCACATCTTTGGTTAAGATAAAACAAAACACTCCATTTGATAATGGAGTGCCCGTTTTCTATTTGTCGTTTACATAGTGACAGGCCACTTGATGATTAGGCTCTGTTTCGATTTTTTCAGGTTCAACCTCAAAACATTTATCCATGGCATATAGACATCTTGGTGCAAATCTACATCCTGGTTTGGGATTGATGGGAGAAGAAATTTCTCCTTTTAATATAATCCTATTCTGATCTCCCTTATCTAATTTCGCGATAGGAATTGCAGATAACAATGCTTGCGTGTATGGATGCAATGGGTTTTTAAACAACTGCTTGGATGTTGTCAATTCAACCATTTGACCTAGATACATCACGCAGATATCATCTGATATGTGCTTCACTACAGATAAATCATGACTAATGAACATATAGGTTAAATCCATCTCTACTTGCAGATCTTGCATCAAGTTAAGAATCTGTGCTTGAATGGAAACATCCAATGACGACACAGGTTCATCGCATACAATAAATTTGGGATTAAGTGCAAGCGCTCTTGCCACCCCTATTCGCTGTCTACGACCTCCATCCAATTCATGAGGATATGTGTTTTCCAGCCTTTCAGCCAAACCAACAATCTCCATCAACTGTCGAACCCTTTTGTTTGTCTCTTTCCTTGAATCAAATTCATTGTATACTTCTAAAGGTTCAGCAATAATCTGTCTAACTGACTTTCGAGGATCTAACGATGAAAAAGGATCTTGAAAAATCATTTGCATGTCTCTTCTCAGACTTTTTAATTGTTTTCCTTTTGCATCTGTAATATCTTCTCCTTCAAAGTACAACTCTCCATCTGTCAATTCGACCAAATGCAATACCAGTCTTCCTAGAGTGGATTTGCCACAACCTGATTCTCCAACTACCCCCAAGGTTCTGCCCTTGTCTATCACCAAGCTGACATCATCAACTGCATGGAGCATTCCCTTAGGTGTTTTGAAGTACTTCTTAAGATTTTTTGCTTCCAATAATGGTTTAGTCATTGTCACCCTCCTCCTCTATTGACTGGAACATGACACACTTCACTTGGTGTTTTTCACCAATTTTAACTAAATCAGGCCTTTTCACGTCACAGAGTTCTGTCCAGTTTGGACATCTGGGTGCAAATGTGCAGCCTGCCGGTAAATTGTACGGATCTGGCGTCAAGCCTCTTATAGGGTTTAATCTTGTGCTTTCATCATAAAGATCTGGTATCGATCCAAAAAGTCCTTTTGTATACGGATGAGCTGTTCGATCAAAAATATCTTTCAATGTTCCATATTCAACGATTTCTCCGGCGTACATAATCGCAACGTTATCGCAAACTTCTGATACGACTCCCAAATCATGAGTGATCAATAACATTGAGGTCTTCAATTCGTTCTTTAGTTTTTTCATCAAATCCAGTACTTGTGCTTGGATTGTAACATCTAATGCCGTCGTTGGTTCATCTGCAATCAGTAGGTTTGGATTACAAGCTAAAGCAATGGCAATCCCTACTCTTTGCCTCATGCCTCCTGAGAATTGATGAGGGTACTCCATGAATCTATCTGGAGGAATGCCAACTAATTTCAACATTTCCTGCGCTTTCAGAATGGCTTTTGGCCTAGATATTTTGTCATGCAATCGAATGACCTCAGAGATCTGATCCCCAACTGTCAATACGGGGTTCAATGATGTCATTGGGTCTTGAAAAATCATAGAGATGTTGCCCCCTCTGACTTTTCTAATGGCTTTTTTGCTCTTCTTGAGAAGATTCTCCCCTTTGAACAAAACTTCGCCTGATACGATTTTACCTGGTGGGTCTGGGATCAATTTGATAACGCTTAACGCTGTGGTTGTCTTTCCTGCGCCAGTCTCACCTACCAAACCAAGCGTCTCTCCTTCTCCAATCCTTAAATCCATCTTGTTGACAGCAGGTACCGTACCATCTTCAGTTATGTAGTGGACTGTCAAATCTTTTATTTCCAATAATGCTTTATTGTCCATTTCTACCTCCTATCAACTTTTAAGCCTTGGGTCTAATGCATCTCTCAAACCATCACCCAATAAGTTCAGCGAATAAATAGTTATAACAATCATCAACCCTGGAAAAGTTGTCATATGCCAATAATCTCTAATATACTGTCTTGCATTCGCTAACATGCCTCCCCATTCCGGCTCTGGTGGTCGAATACCCAATCCTAAAAAGCTTAGGGCAGAGGCAGAAAGGATTGCTCCTGCAACTCCTAATGTGCTTTGTACAATGACCGGCGCCAAAGAATTGGGAAGAATATGGCTAATGATTATACGCAAATCGCTGGCTCCTACCGATCTTGCCGCTTCAACAAACTCTTGTTCCTTGACTGTCATCACTGTTGATCTGACAATTCTTGCATAGCCGGGGATAGATCCCACGCCAATTGCAATCATCATATTTCTTAAGCCTGGACCTAAAGCAGCCGCCAAAGAAATGGCCAGCAACATGCCTGGAATTGCCAAAATAACATCTACAACTCTCATAATGATATTATCCGTTTTTCCACCGTAAAATGCAGCGATTGCTCCTAATGAACCTCCAACAACCAACGCAATTCCCACAGCAATAAATCCAACCGTTAATGATACCCTGCTTCCATATATGACACGGCTTAAAATGCATCTTCCTAGATTATCTGTTCCAAACGGGAATTCTCTACTTGGAAATTGATTCCTTAACATTAAATTTTGATCATCAAAACCATAAGGTGCCACATAATCTGCAAATATGGCAACCAATGCCAAGATTATTATGACTGTAAGACCAAACATGGCCATTTTGTTCTTCTTTAACCGTCTCCAGACCTCTCTCCAAGGTCCTCTCTTTTTACTATTGAGTTTGTTTGCCATTGAGAACCTCCTTGTGCCGTCTGTCTTTTTTTGCTGTTTCCTTATTATCCTTTTTGTATTGAGATTTGATTCTAGGATCTAAGTAACTATAAAGTATATCAACAAATAAGTTTACAAAACTAAAACTAATTGCTAAAAACAAAACGCCACCTTGCACAACTGGAAAGTCTCTCTGTCCTATGGCATCCACCATGTATTTTCCAAGTCCTGGTATCGCAAATACTGATTCTACCAAAACAGATCCACCCAACAAGAATCCAAACTGCATACCGATCACAGTCAAGACTGGTATTAAAGCATTTTTAAGCCCATGTTTGATAATTACAACCGTCTCTTTTTGGCCTTTTGATCTTGCAGTACGGATGTAATCCTGTCTTATAACTTCCAATAAGCTAGATCGTGTCATTCTCATTATCGTTGCCGAAGCGCTTGTTCCCAAAGTCAATGCCGGCAAAACCCAATATTCTGGACCGTATGAGCCTGACGGCGGCAACCAGCCTAGCCAAATCGCAAAGATAATGATAGACATCAGTCCTTGCCAAAAGTTTGGAATGGATACTCCAAACAATGCAATACCTGTTGCCAAATTATCAAATATAGAATATTGTTTTGTCGCTGATATAATACCCATTGAAATACCAAGACCAACTGAAATCAATGTTGTCAGACCGGCTAATTTAAATGTTGTAGGGAATCTATTGATTATTTCACCAATAACTGGCTGTTTTGTTCTGTAAGAAACACCAAAATCAAGTCGCGTGATCAGTCCGATTACATAATCGAAGAACCGAACGACAATGTTCCTATTTAAACCCATTTCTTCCCGCATTCTTGCAACCGCCTCATCTGTTGCAGATTCACCAAGCATAATACGGGCAGGGTCTCCAGGTGTTATTTCTATGATGATAAAAATTACCAAAATCACTCCTAACAATACCGGTATCATCATCAATAGACGTTTTAATATATATTTATACATGCAATAATCTCCTTTCGAATCAGCTCAAGAATCTACAATAGCTCAATAGTTGCATCGTTTGCTATGATTAGGCAGAGCCCGTCCAAAACGGACTCTGCTTCACAATCAAAGGAAATTTATCTGAAATGCACCTCTGTCAAAATATGCGTTCCTGATGGATGTGCTGAGAATCCTTCTAGTCCTGGTGCCATACCTATTGCGTTTACACCATGCCATACTGGAATCCAAGGCAACTCTTCCATAACCATTTGCTGAACTTCTTCTAATACTTTCATTCTTTCTGCTGGATCCGTTTCAAGTCTTGATTGTTCTAATAATACATCCAATTCTGGATTGTTGTAGTAGCCAGTGTTTCCTGAGAAAGGACTTGTTGAGTGATGATTATTGTACAACGCGTCTCCATCTCCAGTAGATGCACTGATACCAAGAATATAGATATCTAATTCTTTGTTCTGCAACGCTACTAGGAAGTTACCCCATTCAATAACTTCAACTTCTGCGTTTATGCCAACTGCTCCTAACTGATTCTGCATAATTTCAGCTATAACCATTCTTTGTTGGTTGTCACTTGTCCATATTTTAGTTGTCAGGCCATCTTCATACCCTGCTTGTGCCAACAAATCTCTTGCTTTATCTGGATCAAAAGTGTAGCTTGGAACATTGTCGCTGAATCCCCAAACTGCTGGTGCTATTGTGCTGACACCAGTGTGTCCAAGTCCGAAATAAACAGCATCCACGATTGTTTCCAAATCAAGAGCATATCTTACCGCTTGTCGCACTAATTTGTCTTGAAGATTTTCTTTCGTGTAGTTGAACCCAATGTAAGTAGTTGATAAGTTGTCTGCTAAGAATACATCTACATTTGGATCTTCTTGAAGTCTAATTGTGTCATTTGGAGACAAGTCATATGCTAAATCTACACCGCCAACTTCCACTTCAATTGCTCTATTTGCCGCTTCAGCAATGAATCTGAAGACTAGTCTTTGAGCACCTTGTGTTTCTCTCCAATAGTCATCGAACTTAACCAATTCAATTCTGTCACCATCATACCATTCATCAAGCGTATAAGGGCCTGTACCATTTGGGTTTCGAGCTAAAAATTCTTCTGTATTGGCTTCAACATAAGCTTGTGATACCATACCCGCTGCTCCAACTGTCAAACTAGACAATACTGGAGAAAAAGGTGCGTGTAGCTTCATTGTGTATTCGTATTCTCCTGTTGCACCACTATTGTCAAAGTCAATTACTTTCAAGTTGTTACCCGTGTAGCCAATAGCATCCGCTCTTACCAATGAGAACTCAACGTCACTAGCTTTCAACTCTGTACCATCATGGAACTTGACACCTTCTCTGATTTTGAAGACGATAGTCGTATCATCTATATAATCCCAACTTTCAGCAATCGCTGGCACAATATTCATGTCTGAATCTGTTGTCACCAACGTTTCGTACATTTGTAGTCTTACTTGCAAAGAAGCGCTGTCATTCTTGCCATTTCCATCCAATTCACTTGGCGCCGCACCTGTTGCTATTACAACTGTGTCTTTTGGAGGCTCTGCAGGATCATCTGATGGATCCTCACCTGGTGTTTCATCTGAGCCATTTGGAGCTGGTTCTGGTGGTGTGTCGTTGCTTGAGCATCCTGCCATAACAGTTACAAAGAGCAACATCACTACTAATAATAAACTGATTTTTCTCATAAAATCCTCCCATTTTGTTTTTGCTTCATTTTATTTGATTAATACAATCTCTTCCTGTCGTTTGCTTAAGAAATCACCTCCTTCTTCTTTTACTACAATAATCTCCTCAGTCAATATGCTATAATCGCCATTGCCGAATAAGATTGTAGGCTCAATTGTAAACACCATGTTGTCCGCGATCCTCTCATAAGGGCTATCGCCATATCTAGACCATCTTGGCCCTAACAAAGCGCCACCATCATGAGTCAGTCTACCAACTTGGTGTCCTGTAGCATGTGTGATTTCTGGCATTCCTTTGCTAAGGAGATGTTTTCTAGCCAATTCATCTAACTCAAATCCTTGCATCCCTGGTCTGATTGTCTCTTTCACTAAACTAATAGCTTCATATACTGTCTTGAATCGTTCCTGCATCGTCTGAGGTGCTTCTGTTTCATTGTCTTTTAAGAAGTAAGCTGTTCGGGCAATATCGGATACATATCCTTTGTAATCTAATGAAAAATCAATAATCAGATAGTCTCCCTTTTCAATGACTGCATCACTTGGCTCCCGATGAGCGATTCTCTCTTTAAGAATCATAGGAGGAGTGAGTTTTCTGGTTAATCCATTCACCACTTGTCGTTTCTTCATTTCTTTTACAAACAGATCCCCAACTTCAATTTCCGTCATTCCAACTTTCAACTTGTCAAATACTTGATCATAAATCTCTATGGTAATTTCAATGGCTCTTCGAATTCTTTCTAACTCTTCTGATGTTTTGATGCTTCTGATTTTTTTAAGAAGCTTCTCTGAACTCATGAATTTCTGAACAAAACGTTCTTCTAAATGATGGCACAACCACAAATATTTTCCACGAGTCAAGCCATCACAAAGGTGATCTGTCTCTGAGTAATTTAATGCAATCGTGCTTGGGTTTATGTTTTTAAGCAAAGTGTTCAGAACTTCTCCAGGATTGTCTTTGTAGCTGATAACCTCATGAAACAAGCCACTGTCCTTGCTTTCTTGTGCATCAATGATACTCGCAATTGCGTAGGTTTTTCCGGCTTTTGTAAGAACGAAAAAAGTGTTCCCTACTGTTTTTAAGCCTGTCAATAGATTCACTGCAGGGTCACTGCCTTCACTTGAAAAGATCACCCATGCATCTACATCTTCTGTGACTAAATAATTTAATGCTTGTTCCATTTTTTCTTTATACAATGTTCTACTCATCAGCATCCTCCTTCATCTCGATTCATCATTTCAATGGTCGTGTCCAATAACACCTTGGTCCCATAGATCAAAGATTTTTCGCCAATGCTTTCATTATGTCCATGTACCATTTTCAAAACTTGATCAAAAGAATCTTCTTCAAGCAAAGGTGTGTAGCCATATACGTTTTGGCGAATAAACCTACCATCTGTGTTTCCTAGAGCAATGATGGGCAAAAGTGATGTATCTTTGCCATCCATCTTTGATTTCTCTTCTAGAATTTGAATAAAATCACTGTCTATATCGCTTTCGTAACCATCGAAATATTTTGTGATACGATAAGATGCTGCACAATCAGAAAATAAATCTCTTAGCTTATCTTCTACACAAGCTCTATCCATACCGGGTAAAAACCTGTAGGTTACTTTAATCTGAATTGGTTGGCCATCCATTAGATCCTGCTTTGTTAAATCAAAGGCATTGATTGTCATTGTATCTCTTGTCATATATTCCCAAAGATTTCTTATTGTAGCATCTTGATCAATGTAATCTCCAGCTATTTGTTTGAATCGGCTACTTACTTGACAAACCACTTCTTTAGACTGATATGATGTAACCGTAGACATTATCTGGTTGAATAATTCAATTCCTTCAGATCCACCTTTAAAATCAAAAGTCACTTCACATACCCCTTTTTCACCACATGCACAGATTCTAAAAGATTTGTCCAAATTTGGAAGAATGAATCCTCCACCTTCATTGAAGACGTATCCGTCCTTAAAGTGATGTCCATGGTTCTTTGATAAATAGGCCATGCCGTACTCACTGCCATTTTCCTCGTCAGCAGATGCAATAAAAACTAGGTCTCTATTCAATTTTAATCTGCTCCGCTTCACAATGAGCATAATCATCACAGCCATCGCTGTCATTTGTTTCGTGTCTAAGGTGCCCCGTCCATGTATTCGTCCATCCACTCGATCGGCAGAGAATGGTTCACGAATCCAATTGTCTTGCACAACATCTACTACATCCAGATGTGATAAGTAGATTAGTGGCTTTTCCTTGCCACCCTTAATTCTAGCGATGATGTTTCCTCTTCCTGGGGCTGACTCTATCATTTCATAGTCTATCCCTTGTCGTTCAAATATCTCTGCCAAATAATTTACAGCGATGATTTCATTTTTCTTCGCATTTATGGTCTTTAGACGAATCAAGTTTTGAAATATTTCAATCAATTCATCTTCTGCATTTTGGTTCCAAAAATCATTCACCATTAGCTTCTCCTGCAGTGTACGGGATCAGCACCAACTCATCTTGTCTAACGCTTAGTATCTCCGAATCTTCATCTTTTACCAACACATTTTCTTCTACAAGCATACAGGGTAACCCCTCATCTTGAATAACGGTTGGTTCTATAGCATATACTTCTCTAGAGGCTATCACACCATCCGAATGAGGTCGTGTCGGAGGAGATAATCTTGTTCCTACCTCGTGACAAGCGATGCCGATTTGATGTCCGACAGAGTGCCGTACTGTGGGATACCCCCCAGCTTCTATTGTTTTTCTGCCAACTTCATCTATTTCATGTCCCTTTTTGCCTGGTCTAAGCGCATTGATGCTATTCGTGATGGCATCATATGCTGTTTGGAAGGCGTGTTGAATGGACTCCGGTGGTTTTGTCTCGTTTTTATTAAGAAAGTAAGCTGTTCGTGCAATATCAGAAACATACCCTTTGTATCTCACACTGAAATCTACAATCAATATATCTCCCGGTCGAGATTTTTCATGACCAGGGTTTCGGTGAGCCAAGCCAGCTCTAACCAAGCATACGATTGGATATTCATATCCACCACCTATTCCATTAACTACATCATGTCTTTTTAACCCTTCAACAAACAGCTCTGCAATCTCTATTTCTGACATGCCACATCTGATGCGTGTAAAAACTTCTGAATATATTTGCTGTGTGATCTTAATCGCTTCTCGCAAATGAGCGATCTCCGTATCAGATTTTTTACTTCTTAAAGTGATCAATATTTCTTCACTAGATACTGTTTGATTCTCTAAAAAATCTTTCCCCAACACGCTTTCAAGCTGTAAGTACAAACCTTGTGTCAAACCATCGCAAAGCGTTTCGTTTTCAGATATGTTCAAAGCCAATGTCTTGATATCAAGCTTATCGAATAATTCTTTAAAGGCCACTTGAGTGTCTTGTTCGTAAGTGATGACTTCGCTAAAAATTCCTGACACTTCGTATTTCTTTTTATCACTGACAGATGTCAGCATAATATGATTGCCATCCGGTCTAAAAAAGGCGGCTGCCAGATGGATGGCATCATCACCTGTTAAAAATGGGAGCGTTGGATCTGATCCTTCTCTTGTATAAACAAGCAAGGCATCTATTTTTTTATCTGCCAATAATTCTGTCAATTGTTCTGTTTTTTCAATTGGGATTAAATATTTCTCATCTAGCATGCTTCTCCCCCTAAGTATTTCGCCAACCAGTTGACTATTTCTTCAAGCCGTTTGACTCTGCTTTTGGGCCTGCCTGATCTACTCAAGCCATGGCTCTCTCCTTTAATGATGCATACTCGAGAATCTACACCATGATATTTTAGCGCCGTAAACATTTGGAGAGATTCCGAATAATGACATCTGTAATCTTCTTGAGGATGAATAAACAATGCTGGTGTCTCAACCTTGTCTGCATATTTTAAAGGAGACTGTTGCCATAGCAATTCATGATTTTTCCATGGCGTTGAATTCATTTGTTCTGCCACAAAATTGAATCCATTATCCGCTGTCCCAAATGAAGAGACCATGTTGCATAAACTTCTTTGAGAAATGGCACACTTAAATCGGTTTGTATGTCCAATAATCCAATTGGTCATGATGCCCCCATAAGAGCCTCCCATAACACCTAGCTTTTCTTCATCTATCTGTGGATATCTTTCCATAGCCGTATCTACAGCTTTCATCATATCGCTATAATCTGGAATGCCATACTGTCCTTGGAGTCTTGCAAACTCACTTCCTTGTCCATCACTTCCTCTTGGATTCCCGTAAATAACAAAGTATCCTTGGTTGGCTAGCATTTGCATTTCATGGAAAAAAGCCGTTCCGTAAATTACTTTCGCTCCACCATGTATGTATAATACCGCAGGGTATTTCTTGTTCTCATCAAATCTTGCTGGCTTCAATACTACATAATGCACATTATATCCATTGTTCTCGAAAACCATTGGCTCAGGTGTTGAAATATCCTTGCCAACTAAAGCTTGTTGATTAATTTCCGTGAGCTGGTTTTCTACACCATTTTTTTGACTATAGATCTCCATGAGTTTTGTGCCTCTTAAACCGGTAAATACGATTTCATCTTCCGCGACATCAAAACCATCTATAGATCCGTCATCTTTGGTCAATATCTCTATCGTTCCATCTAGACTAATCTTCTTGATGAAAGAGCTTCTTTCGTGAGTTGACACTAAGTAAAGGACATCTCCCTCTACACGAAACGTTTGATTCTCGCCATATCTGCAGTCACTGCCAACTGTATCTCGACAACTGAAGTCTGTGTCTATCCAAAGCTTTGCTTGCTCGTTTTCAATGAAGTAAAACTTCGGATTATCCGTTGCCAAAGCTGTTTTTGAATCTGCCCCAATAAAAAAAGGTTTCCCTCCAATATAGTTCAAATACTCGATTCTATATAGGTTTTCTGGGAGCAATGTCTTTGTGTTTCCTGTTTGCGAATCATATGCGTACGCACCTGGAACTAAATTGCTTTTATCCGTAAATCTCTTTGCAACAAATAAGACTTCATTTTTGTGTAGCGTCATAAAATTCACATTTGTCAATTCATCTGTGATGGGGGTTACTTCATCTGTTTTAGAATGCCAACGGTACATTCTGTTTCTTATTTTATTTGTAATGCCTTGCCCATCCGACCAAAATGGAATTTCATCTATAATGATTGCCTCCTCACTTTTGTCTTCTTGACCATCGTAGGATGATAGTATGATAAGATCTCCATTCTCAAGACATTCAAATGATTTGACTAGATAGGGCACCCTACACCAAGTCGACTCTTCTCCGCTCTCTACATTCAATTTGGAAAAAACCGTACCCTCTAGCAATGCTCCTTCATTTTCCCATTCTTCTTTCTTAAAGATCACTATCGTTTGTTCATCTATCCATTTAAATTGTTCAATCTGCTTGTTTTTTATGCTTTCCACTAACTCTTTCTTGTTCCTATTATAAAAGTTAAAGCGTGCGTGATATCTATTTTCTTCCAAATCACCTTGGTATACGACAAATCCAATTTTCTCTTTTTTTGGTGAAAGTGACAATCCTGAAATAAATTTGTAATTAAACACATCATTAATCTTTATCATTCGCTTCCTCCTTATTATCACGCTATTCAACCACTATCTTTTTGGGTGTCTTCATCAGTGATATTACACCTGATTCTGTTAAAACCACTGTGTCTTCTGTCCTTACACCACCTACATCAGGGATGTACAAACCAGGTTCAATGGTAAAAACCATGTTGGCCTCTAGCAATGCCTCATTATGCATGACTACTCTTGGGAATTCATGGATTTGTAATCCGACACCGTGACCTAATCCTCTTAGACTATACGGTTCCACACCGTATTCTCTAAAAATATTTCTGTGAGCTTCATCAATTTCTTTACAAGCTTTTCCTATTTCTATGCTGCCAAGTGCCGTTACCATAGCTTCATCAACCATTTTGAAAATATCTTGCATTCTTTTTTCAGGTTCTCCAACCCAGATGGTTCTTGTCATATCTGACATGTAGCCATTCCAAGTTGCACCAAAGTCAATGGTAACCATGTCTCCCTTCTCAATTCTCTTGGTTGAAGCCAAACCATGGGGGAGAGAAGATCTTTTTCCTGAAGCAACAATTATTGAGAAAGGAGACCCTTCGCTACCGTTTTTCCTCATACGGTATTCCAACTCTACCATCAAATCTCTTTCAGTCATTCCAGCCTTCATGGTCTTGATCATCTCTGAAAAACTTTGATCACCAATTTCAGCCGCTTTTTTAATACACGCTATCTCTTCTTTTGTCTTGATGCTTCTCAACTCCAAAACAACATCTTCTGTCGGTATCCATTCATAGCGCGTGTCCAATTTTTTGAATTGTCTTATCTGAAAATCTGTCACCAACTTACTTTCATAACCTACTCTGTTTAAGCCCCACTTTTTTAACATGACACCAATGTCTTCAAAAGGACTTAAGTTGTAGGTTATAATTTCAAATGCTTGCGCTTCCTTTTCAGCTTGTTCTGTATAACGAGAATCTGTCATTAGAAAACAATTATTTTTTGAAATTAAGACAATACCATTGCTACCAGTAAAACCAGTCAAATATCGTCTGTTTTCATTTGACAAAACAAGAAAAACGTCCAAGTTGTTGTCAACAAGGTGTTTTCTAATGATTTCAATTCTATCATTCATCCTCGAAAACCTTCTTTCCTTGTCGGTATACTTCACAAACATTTGCTATGTCTTTAATGTTCTCAACTGGATTCCCACGGACTACAACCAAATCTGCCTCCAACCCTGGCTTAACAAGCCCAAATTCATCCTCTTTTCCCAGTATCTTGGCTCCATTATGAGTTGCACACATGATGGCTTCAATCGGCTCTAATCCCAACAGACATAAAGTTTCTATCTCTTCCGCTATGGGCGTGATGTGCAGTTCTGGAAACACGATATCTGTCCCTGTTCCTATCAGCATACCTGCTCGATAATTTTCAATAAAATTTTTCTTGTAAGCTGTGATGCTGTCTTCAAAATACTTTATCTCTATTAACTCTGGTTTTGTAGGTTTTCTACCCGCTTCCTTTATTTTATCTTTCAAATATTGAGCCGCGTACAGATATATATATGATGTCGGTATCCATGCAACACCTTTTTCTACACACTTTTGTGCTAAATCCGGCGTTAGGAAAGCGCCATGTTCGATTGTGTCAAACCCTGCTTCAACTGCAAACTCTATGGCTTGTCTTGTTGCTGCATGAATGCAACATTTCTTCCCAAAGCGATGGGTTTCATCCGCTGCCGCTTGTAGCTCTTCAAGTGTATACTCACAATAGTGCTCTCTATGACTTGCTAGAATCTTTATCCAATCCGCTCCATCTTTGATGCACTGTCTAATAGCTTTTCTTACTTCCCACGGGCCGTCTGCTTCTATAACTGTGTCTTGATGGATGACATCAGGTTCGGTCCCATGACCTCCCGTAATGGCAATTCCTCTTTCACAAGTAAAATACCTAGGACCATCAAAAAAGTCTTTATGCAAGGCCGCTCTCAAAGCACTTCCCAACCCTTCTGGCTCTGCTACACTCCTGAGGGTGGTAATTCCTACTGACATGGCATCTTGCATGTTCTTATAAGCTATGAAAGCTTTATGTCCAAGGTTTCTTCGTATTGCATTGGCATCTGGCTTCCTATCATAAAAACCAATATGCACGTGCATATCAACCAATCCAGGCATGACTGTACATCCATCTTTTCGTAAGACCACAGCATCTGGATAATCTCTTTGAATTTTACCGGCTTCTCCTACTTCGTGAATCAACCCTTCTTTATTAACCGCAACTGCACCATTTTCAATGACTGTTTTCCCATCTCCTGTTACAATTCTATCCACAATCAATACAAACATCTTTGTTCCTCCTTGTGAAAGATTCCATAACTCGTTAATAGCTTATGGCTTTTCATTGGGCAGTTCCATATATTTTCCATGGCACTTCCCAACCAATTCGATCAATTTGTTTTTCAGTTCAATCTCGTTGTGTGGTCCATTTTGAGTAATGCTCACAGTCATTTCACACTCATGGGGCGATTGATTTCTTTGTCCACCAATAATTTGTTGGATTTCCACCCCGTGCTTAAACTGTTTGTCCTGTGTGATCTGCTGAATAATGTTAGATAGCTGATTCAACTCCAGATTTTGAGCATAATATGGATTGCTGTTTGAAGGTTTATCAAAGTAAATTTTAAGATTCAAATTGAACTCCTTTTTATGCATCAAAGCGCGTTCAGTGCCTTCTCTAATCGATCAAGACCTTCTTTCAAGACTTCATGACTTGTTGAAAAGCTGATCCTAACGTGGCCTTCTGATCCCGGTCCAAAGAATTTATCAGATCCCGGTACAATGGATAACTTGTATTCATCGTTCAAATATTTAACAAATTCCTCGCTTTTCATCCCTGTTTCTCTAATATCCGGGAATAGCAAAAATGTTGCCTGTGGCTTTCTACATGATATTTTAGGCATTTTTTCAATTCTTTCTAAAGCATAATCTCTGTTTTTTTCTAAGTGTTTAATGTATTCGTCCAACCAATAGTAACTCTTTTCCATGCATGCTATGATCGCAATTTGTGATAACGAAGTGATCCCCCCAGCTGTGGACATCACCTGTGCTTTATCAATGATCTTATTAAAAATTTCCTTGTCTTGAGCATAGATGCATCCTGCTCTCAAACCAGCAATACCAAAACTCTTTGAAAACCCGAATACAGACAATGTTTTTTTGTTTCTTTCATTGCCAAGTTCCAGTATACTGTTGAATTTTTCACCAGGATAGACAATATCTGCCCAAATTTCATCATTCATTATCCATAAATCGTGTTTTTCAGCCAATGTCAACAATACATCTAAATCCTCCATAGGATACAACTTACCGTAAGGATTGTGAGGATTACATAGACAAATCATTTTTGTCTTGGGTGTGATATATTTCTCAAGATTATCAAAGCTGATATCTCCTTTTTCGTTCAGTTCAATAGGGAAGAACACAGGCGTAGCACCTACCTCCAAAACAGACTCTTTGAATAAATAGTCTACAGGATCAAATACGATGACTTCATCTCCTGGGGACAAGACTGTTTCAGAAATGATGAACATACCTCTCGCTGCACTGTCTATAGGCAATACCAGTTCTGGATTCACATCTTCATTCTTTCTTCTTTTTAAAGCATCTGCTATGCTTTGCCTGCATTTTGGCAATCCAAGCTTCGGCGTGTACGAAAAATAGCCTTCTTTGATATAATCTATCAAATCTTCCACTATTTCAGGCGCTACAGGAAAATCAAAATCGGCGGATGTCAGTGGAATCACTCCCTCTTCAACCTCAGCCCACCTCATGTTATACGCCCTTTCTTTCAGTACCTCAAACTTTATATTCTCGTGGTCAAACATGCCCATAAATGGCAACCTCCTTAGTTAGTTAGATAATTTCTATCGTTTGTTTTTGAGCCTTCTCTAATATATGATCCATAAACAATTCTTCCAATTGATCCGCATTTCGCTTTCTTATGCAATTAATTAAACTTTCATAGTCTTCAATAATACTTTTAACCGAAACACCCAAGCGTTTTTGAACGACCATCAACCGGATGCTAAGGTAAAGATTTGTCTTTAGCATTTCCTCTGCATACTTATTGTGACAAAGTTCATATGTCACTTCATGAAACTCAATATCGGCTTCTATCGCATTCATAAAGCTCTCGTTTTTTTTCTTAAGTTTTTCTTGTATTTCCCTTATTCGTTCTATTTCTTCTTCACCTGTGTGCGAAACAATTTGCTCACTGATGAATCTGATGAAATATAGTCTCAATTCTTTAAGCTTGTCCAAATCATCAACGCTAAGATTGGTCACTAACATTCCTTTTCTCGGCATTATTTTTATATACCCTTCATAGGAGAGCCTGTTAAGTGCCTCTCTAATAGGTGTTTTTCCAAGATTCAACTTGTTCATCAAATCGGTCACAATAATTTCCTCACCTGGCTTTAGCTCCGTAAGGACAATCATCTTTCTAATTTTTGAATAAGCTACTTCACTATGTTTCATCTTTTCCCCCTAAACAGGTGATGCTGTTATTCTAGTGATATATCACTAGAATAACACTATAATAACACAGTCACTATCTCATGGCAATAAAAAAATGGTTTCCCAACCATTTCTATCCCTTTTCTTCCTTGATCAATTTCTTTAATTGTTCAATTGTATCCGCATCCAGTGTAGCCCTGAAATTTATGCTGTTTTCGGCAAGTTTTTGACGTTTCCGTTCTATTTCATTCTTAAGATCTTGCAATAAATGATACAACTCTCTGGCTGACATGCGCAATCCTCCACGAGACATAACTAGTTGCTGCAACATGCCATCAGAGGTAGCCACTGTCACTTTTCTATATTGCCCTATCTCTGTGATTCTTCTTTCTATATAGGTATCAGCTGTTTCATTTTCTTTTGTAAAGACCACTTCTACCTGCCCATGTTTCTCAATCTTCTTGTTGGTTCCTTTCACTTTATACGCATCAAAAACAATGATCAGGTTGATATCTCTCACAACCTGATACTCAATCATCCTATTGATCAATTCTTCTCTTGCCATTTCTAAGTTTTCTTGCGCTAATACTTGTAACGGTTGCCATGCATTGATAATGTTGTAACCATCCACAAAAAGATACTCTCTCCCAATGAACATCACTTATTCCTCTGTCTCAATACTTCATAGATCAGCAAAGTAGCCGCACAAGAGGCATTCAACGAATTGACTTTTCCAATCATTGGGATTTCTACAATTCGGTCACACCGCTCTCTAGTAAGTTTGGCAATCCCTTTCCCTTCTCCACCTATCACTATGGCTACTGCTGTGTCATATTGCTCTTCGTAATAAACAGCATCTCCAGACATGTCTGCACCATAAACCCAATACCCAAGATCTTTTAACTCTTGAATGGACTGATTAATGTTGCCTACTCTAACAATTGACATGTGTTCTAAAGCACCAGCTGAAGTTTTTGCAACTGTCTCATTGATCTGCGCAGATCGCCTTTCCGGAATTAATATCCCATCCACTCCTGCACACTCAGCGCTTCTGATAATTGCTCCAAGATTATGCACGTCTGTGATGCCATCCAAAATTATGATGAACGGCGCTTTACCTTGTTGATTGGCTTTTTCATGCACCTCTTCCAGTGTGCTGTACTTGAAGTCTTCCACAACAGCAACCACTCCTTGGTGATTGCCTTCATTCGCTAATTTATCCAGCCTTTTTTTACTTATATAGTCTATGTTAACGCCTTTTTCTTGGAGGATTGCTTCTAATTCATATGGTAGAATTGCTTTCTGTTTTTCCTTTAAAAAGTAGATCTTCTCAATTCTTTTCCCACTTTTTATCACTTCACAAACTGGGTTTTTTCCTATAATGGTTCTCATATCTGCCTCAATTCACTTTCTAATATTTTTTCAAACAATTCTGTCATCCTATCGGTTTGTCCCGACAAATGCAAATAGCCAAACAAAGCTTCGAATCCCGTCGCATATTTATAGTCTATCAATTTGGCATTTTTCGCCACTGTTAATGACTTTGCATTTCTGCCTCTTTTGAAAATTCTCATTTCTTCTTTTGTCAAATCTGGCTCTATCCAACGATATGACCTCGCTTGAGCTTCGGCCTTTACAAAGTCTATCGCTCTTCGATGTAAATCGTTTACGTTCATGTCATGTTTTTTAATCAAGTAACTACGCACCATCAATTCATAGACCGCATCGCCAACATACGCTAATTGAAGAGGTGATAACAGACTTGGATTCAACTCTGATTTATTCTTTTCCATTTGACCCCATCTCTCGTATCTTCCACTTCTATCCCCATTTCCAACAACTCATCTCGTAATTTATCTGCAAGTTGGAAATCCTTGCTTTTTCTTGCCTTTGTTCTTTTTTCAATGAGATTCTGAGCTTTTTCCGAGAGTTCTGTCTCCGTATTTTTATAGAGAATTCCTAAGACCGTTGCCAATTTCATGTAGACTTCTATGGCTATTTCTACAGTCTCAACTGAAGTTGATTCATCAACTGTCGAATTAATTGTTTTTGAAATGTCAAATAACGCAGTCAAAGCATCTGCTGTGTTAAGGTCATCCTCCATGGCCATTTCAAAAGATTCTTTGTGCTTCATCAGCTGTCCCAAAATTCTTTGGTCAATGTCACCTTTCTGGTTTCTTTCTTTCAGATAGGTCAGTTTTCTTTTTACATTGTATAACCTTTCCAAGGATGCTTTTGACTGTTGGATGGTTTCGCGACTATAATTAATGGGTTTGCGATAATGCCCTGACAAAATGAAAAATCTCAAAATTTCAAGATCATATTCCTCGCTCACTTCTCTTACAGTAAAGAAATTGTTTAGTGATTTGCTCATTTTTTCATTATCGATATTTACCATGGCATTGTGCAGCCAGTAGTTAGCGAAGGGTTTTCCTGTCAACGATTCACTTTGGGCGATTTCGTTCTCATGATGAGGGAATTGCAAGTCTTCTCCACCTGCATGAATATCAATGGTATCTCCTAAAATCTCTCTTGTCATTACTGAACATTCAATGTGCCATCCTGGTCGCCCTTTTCCCCAAGGGCTCTCCCATGAAGGTTCTCCTGGCTTTTCTTTTTTCCATAATACAAAATCTGATGCCGCTCGTTTCTCATCATTTACGTCAACTCGTGCACCTGAAACCAAATCTTCCATTTTTTTTCTAGATAATTTGCCATAATCTATCAACTTGGTTGTGTCGAAATACACATTTCCATCTACAGAGTAAGCGTAATCTTTATCTTCCAACGCTTTGATGAATTTCACCATGCTTCCTATGTACTCTGTTGCTCTTGGATGGATGGTTTCACTTGTCAAGACATTTAACCCATTAACATCTTTTTGATACTCTTCAATATATTTTTCAGCCAACACCTCAACTGTTGTGTTTTCCTCAACCGCTTTGTTAATCAACTTGTCATCTATGTCTGTAAAGTTCACAACATAAGACACCTTGTAACCTTTGTATTTGAAATATCTTCTCAAGATATCAAAAACAACGGCAGGTCTTGCATTGCCAACATGTATATAATTGTAAACTGTGGGCCCACATACGTACATCTTGACCTCTCCCGGTTTGATGGGATGGAAGACCTCTTTTTTTCTCGTTAGTGTATTGTAAAGTTTCAAATTCGACACGCTCCTTCTATTCTTCCAATGCATCTAGTACATATTCTATTCTCTTAAGCATCGCATTTTTACCCAGGATCACAAAAATCCTTCCTAAGTCGGATCCATGCAATTGCCCCGTTACAGCCGCTCTTATTGGCATGAAAAGAGCTTTTCCTTTCGCACCTGTTTCCTTTTTCAATTCATTGAAAACGGTAGACGCAAAGTCACTATCCACTTCTTTTACATTCATCAATTTTGATCGAAATGCGTTTAGCAACCGCTTGACATGTTCTTGCTGGAGCACATCTATAACGGTTTCATCCTCAAAGGTCACTTCTTCACCAAAGAAAATTTCTATATGATCTTTAATTTGAGACAAATAGTCTAATTTTTCCTTAACCAACTCAATGATGTCACAATACCAGTCTTTTTTCGCAATAATTGTGTCTTTATCTTCTTTTCCATACGCCACAAACTCTTTGAGACACAAGTCGAAAAGCCTCTCATTCCCTGTCTTTTTGATATGTTGGTTGTTCACCCAATTGAGTTTTTCTATGTCAAACACACCCCCTGTGTTTGAGACGCGTTGAAAAGAAAACTCTTTCACTAGTTCTTCCATGCTGAAAATTTCTTGATTGTCTTTAGGGCTCCATCCAACAAGCGCCAAATAGTTAATCAAAGCTTCAGGCAAATACCCCTTTTGCTTAAAATCAGATACAGAAACATCCCCTTGACGTTTGCTAAGTTTTTTCTTGTCTTTATTCAAGACAGTTGGCAAATGAACAAACTGAGGCACTTCCCACCCAAAATATTTATACAAAGCAACTTGTTTAGGTGTAGACGTCAACCACTCTTCTCCTCGAACAATGTGTGTGATTCTCATTAGATGGTCATCCACCACTACTGCAAAATGATAGGTTGGAAATCCGTCTGACTTAATCAGCACTTGGTCATCGATTTCTGAAGAATCTATTGCAATTTGGCCACGCACTAGATCATTGAATTGTATGCTTTCACGCTCAGGCACTTTAAGTCGAATTACATATGGATCTCCCTTTATAAGTTTCTCGTCGACTTCTTCTTCGGATAATCCTAAACAATGACGATCGTACATCGGAGTTAAGCCTTTAGATTTTTGAATCCCTCTAACTTCATCCAATCTTTCTTTTGAGCAAAAACAATGATAAGCATGTCTTTGATCTAAAAGTTTCTTTATATATTCTTGATAAATATCCAATCTTTCAGATTGGGTGTATGGTCCGTATTGACCCTTTTCTATCATTTTCCCATTTTCAAGAAAAACACCTTCGTCATATGAAATACTTGCCCAGTTTAAAGCTTCAAGCAAGTTTTCCAAAGCACCTTCCACATATCGGCTTCTATCTGTATCCTCAATTCTTAGAACAAACGCTCCCTTGTTTTGTTTTGCATATAAATAATTGTACAATGCTGTTCTCAAGCTACCAATATGCACATATCCTGTTGGACTGGGTGCAAATCTAACTCTAATACTCATCAATTCCTCCAAAGTTACTGAATTTAAATACTTTCTTTCCACTGTGTGATGGATAGTCTAGCATATTTTAAAGCTTTTCTCAAACTGAAACTATCTTATTATATAATAGCTGTCCTTTTCTATCAAGAATAGTCTTTCATTGAGTTTATCTATTGTTTAAACTGGTCGTTTTCATTATAATATAATTATCTTTTTATTATTTACTAATTTTCTTAGGAGTCCTCCATGAAAAAAGTGTTCTTATTGACTATCCTCTCCTTTACTTTCCTGTTTGGGCTTGGTTTAAATGCCAGTGCCGTAGAAAGAGGTCATGTTAAATATCATCAGTCAGGATTGCTTGCTTCAAGCAAGTTAGACAGCACCGTTATTGAAGTCTTAGACAAAGGCACCCAATTAAAGATTCTGGATAGAAAAAATGATTTCTTTCAGGTTGTCTCCCCAAGTGGTCAGTCAGGTTGGGTTCACTCAAGAATAATCAACCCTCTACCCGCCATGGTTTTTCATAACACCTGTGGAAGCAACTTGAATATCCGACGTTCTCCCACAACATCATCCTTAATTATCGGGCAGATGCCGCCCGACGCTGTAGCAGACTATGTCGATACCTACCACAGCTGGCACATTGTAACTTATAATGGTATTCAAGGATATGTCGCTAGTTGGTACGGAGATGTTAAACTACCTAAAGGCAATCATTTGGTCGTTGAGGAAGCTGTTGTCAATTTAAGAGAATCCCCTTCATTAACCAGTTCTGTGATTGGTTTAAGTTACTCTGGTGATGTCCTTCCTGTTCATTCATATAAAAATGGTTGGTTTGGGATACTATCTAACCAACAGAACGCCTATATCGCTGGGTGGTTAACCTCTTTTGATTCATCTTTTAATGATCTGGGCACAGAACCATTTAAACACACAACCGACAACCTAAGACTTCGTTCTTCACCAAGCCTAAATGGCACCATTATGCAAATCCTTCCTACAGGAACTCCTGTCCAAGTGTTGGCTGTTGTTGATGATTGGAACTTGGTGCTTGCTCCAAACGGACAACTCGGTTTCTCTCACATGGATTACTTGAAATCATTCAATCCCCTCCATGATTCAACCATTGTATTAGACCCTGGTCACGGTGGCAGAGACCCTGGAGCTATTGGCCCTTCTGGAATATTTGAAAAAACTGTGAATTTGTCAGTTGCTCTTAAAGTCCAATCCCTTTTGGAATCAAATGGTGCCCATGTCATATTAACCAGAAGTACCGATACCTATCTGTCTAATAGCGAGAGAGCAGACATAGCAACTGACTATCAAGCTGATATTTTGGTCAGCATTCATCACAATGCTTTGAATGATAGAAATTATTTTGGGATGTCCACTTATTATGACACAAGAAACAATCGCTCTGGTGCTGAGAGTTCTCGGTTGGCTCATAAAATTTATAGTAGCATCGTCATGAATCATTCTGTTTATGGCGATGGGACCCACAATCGTAACTTTGAAGTACTTAGAAGCACGCATGTTCCTGCCGCTTTGATAGAAATAGGTTTCATTTCCAATCCATGGGAAGAAACAAATATCTCCAACCACTCCTATCAAGAAGCAATCGCTCAAAATATCGTTGATGGAATCCTCGACTATTTCTTTTTTAAACCATAAAAACTCTCCTTGAGCCGTTTTTCATCTGGTTTCAAGAAGAGTTTTTCTCACAGTATGTCCTTCGTTGCGATAGTTGCCTAGTCCACAATTTCAATATTGTCTAATTGATTTTTGACAGATTTTCTTAAATTTTCTAAGTATTCTTTCCTTAATTGTGCCTGTTCTTTTTTTTCAGTTTCTGAAAGCATTTCTGTCTTTGACTTTTTAGCTAAAAAATTAATTCTTTGAATTTTTTCTTTTGATAACATTCCTTCACTTCCTACTACTTTATGTTTTTGACGCTATTTCTCTTAATCAAACTATAAGGCAACTCAATTTTTGTATCAGCATCTTTCTTGCCTTCGATTTTTTTTATCAAAGCTCTAACTGTAACCGCTCCTATATCATAAAAGGGTTCTGCAATTGTTGTCAAGGTCGGCCTGACAAATTGACTTTCTTTGAAATTTCCATATCCTACAACTGAAATGTCTTCAGGAACACGGTAACCTGCATCTTGAAGGTGATTAATCAAACCAATGGCTAATTCATCGTTGGTGCAAAACACAGCTGTAAACGTTTTAATCTCCGCCATAATTCTTGTGGCTATCTTGTAACCATCGCTGTATCTTCTCCCACCCGCAACAAAAATTTTTGAGTCTTCAATGTAGTGCTCCTCCAGTGCTTTCTTGTAGCCTTTCATTTTTTCCATTTCGTGGCTGGAATCCTCGCCAAAGTCAGATAAATACGCTATTCTTGTATGTCCCTCATCTATCAAATGTTTTGTCATCTCTGCAGCTGCCAAAAATCCATCGATTTTTACATATTCTATGGCATCATTTGTAATATCTCTACTAAAATACATCGCGTGTTTGTTATATTGGTTCACTTCGTTAATCACATCGTCATCGAAATGGTAGCCAATAAGTATAATGCCTTCTGCTTGTTTTCTGTTTAGTAAGGACAGATGTTTCTTTTGAGCTTCCTTGTCGTAATAAGAACTACACAATAGAATGTCATAGTTGTACATCTTGCCAACTTCTTCGATTCCTTTTACCATTTCAGCAATATATGAATTTGAAAGATCATTTACTATAACGCCTATTAAATAGGACCTTCTTGTTACCAAACTTCTTGCCACATCATTGGGTCTATAACCAGTTTCTTCAATTACCTTCAGTACTTTTTTACGCACCTCTGGGCTGACAGGTTTAGAATCATTAATCACTCTTGAAACTGTTGAAATCGAAACACCCGACAACCTTGCTACATCTTTAATCGTAACCATGCAACTCACCCTCTCTATTTTTTTCTTTTGTTTTCCTGTTTTCCTATATTATACCCTCTTCTTATTTTTTTTCAAGAAATATCCATCTATCGCTCTTGTTTTTGGCATTTCTTTGTCTTTAACCGTTGTTTCACAATTTATGCTTGTCTTTATGGCTACGGTCAATTAAAATTAGTTTGAGGTGAACAAATGATATCTGAACAGTTATCCCTATTCCGGCTTGTTCAATTCAATAAGACTCCTGATCAAAAAAAACCGGACTGTGTTTCTTTGTCCGGTAATCAATTGTGGTGTCCCTATTGCTCCAATAAAGTTATCTTCATTAAAGATAAGAGACTCGGTGTAAAAAAGTGTCCTATCTGCAACATCACTGAAAAAGATTATTGGGTCAAAAAAGTCAACCATTTGATTTAATCAACCTAGTCTGCTTTCTATCAATTGACTAAGCTCTATTGCTTTCTGGCTGATCACTTCTTCTCTTTCACCCTCAATCATCACACGGACAAGTGGCTCCGTACCCGATGGCCTTATCAAAATTCGACCTTTCCCTTCAAATTCTAATTCTAGTTGATTGATCGACTCCCTAATCACTTCATCTTCTATGTATCGATGCTTGTTCTCATTGGCTACTTTTGCATTCACTAACACTTGAGGCATCGTCGTCATCATACACGACAAATCTTTTAATGGTTTCCCTTGAGACACAACAGCTTCCATCAATTTAAGGCTTGTCAATAAACCATCACCTGTTGTGTTATGATCCAAGAAAATGATATGGCCTGATTGCTCTCCGCCAAGTTTGTATCCTTTGGTTTTCATTTCTTCTAATACATACCTGTCGCCAACTTGTGTTTTTATAAACTGTATATTTTTCTCTTTTAAGCACAAATCTAATCCCATGTTGCTCATAACTGTCCCCACAATTGTATCATGGCTTAGTTTGCCTTGTTCCTTCATGAAACTACCACAAATTGCCATGATATGATCTCCGTCAACAATCTGACCTGAGCTATCAACCGCTATCAATCGATCTGCGTCTCCATCAAAAGCCAACCCTAAATCTGCATTTGTGTCCTTTACCAACTGAATAATTGCTTTAGGGTGAGTGGATCCACAATCAACATTTATGTTAATCCCATTAGGCTGGTTGTATGATACGAAGACTTTTGCTCCCAAATCAGCCAATAGCCTTGGCGCTAATTCGAAGGCAGCTCCGTTTGCACAGTCCAGTGCCACTTTTAATCCTGAAAAGTCTTTGGATATGGTTTTTTTCAAGCAGGTTAAATAGGCGTCTTGTCCAGTCACATAAGGCAGAATTCGTCCTACATCGTGTCCGGTGATTTCTGGCCCAATAGGCTCATCACTTAGAATTTTTTGCTCAATTATTTCCTCGATTTCATCTGCTAGTTTGTATCCGTTTTTATCGAAAAATTTAATCCCATTGTATTCATATGGGTTGTGGGAAGCTGAAATCATTACTCCTGCATCTGCTTTCATCTCTCGTACCAAACAAGCCACTCCTGGGGTTGGAATCACCCCAACTTGCATGACATCTATTCCAACAGAACAAAACCCAGCTGTGATCGCACTCTCCAACATATCACATGAAATCCTGGTATCTTTTCCAACTATGATAACGGGTCGTTTCTTGCCATTTGTTAATTGATGTCCCCCAACTCTTCCTAGCTCATAGGCGAGTTTGTTTGTTAATTCTGTATTGGCAATTCCTCTTACACCATCTGTCCCAAATAATTTGCTCAATTTTTGCCCTCCAAACGATTTTGTTTTTTATACTACCACAATTAGCTCTGAAAAAAAAACTCTTTATTTCATCAAGGGAATTCTTGCAAAGAACTGAGTTCCTTCATCCAAACTACTTCTTACATCAATACTTCCCTTATGTTCCTCAATAATCCACTTGGCAATACTCAATCCCAATCCAGTGCCTCCATTCTCTCGATGTCTTGCTTTGTCTCCTCTATAAAATCTATCAAAAATTCTGGGAAGCTCATTCTTCTCAATACCCATGCCAGTATCGGTAATTATGAATAAAGCACAGCCTTTTTCTTTTTCTAAAACAATCTTAATCTCACCATTGGTTTGGTTGTATTTGATGGCATTATCCATAAGAATTGCGATAAGTTGCATCAGTCTCAAGGAGTCTCCTTTAACCAATACATTTTTTTCCACCTTTGATTCCAAAGTAATCTGTTTTTCATCCAGTTTGTGCTGAAACCTTTCTTCAATACTTGCACAAATTTCCGAAAAGTTAACAGGTGTTTTATCTAAATCCATTTGTTTTACATCAATTTTTGCTAGCATCAACAATTCTTCGACCAATTTTGACATGAGTTGTGTTTCAGTATACGCATTGTCTAAAAAAATATGCCTTTCAGCTATGGTGCTTTTTTCATCGCTCAACGCCGCATCCAAATTAGTTTGAATCACCGATAGTGGCGTTCTCAACTCGTGGGATGCATCAGCAACAAATTCCTTTTGTTTTTGCCAAGCTTTCCTAACAGGCTTGATACTCATCCCAGCTAAAAACCAAGAGATTGCGGTTAAAACTAACGCACTGGCAACTGTCAATATCATTAGTATTCTCTTTAAGTGAGCCAACACCATGACTTCCATGGAGATATCTTGGTATAATTGCAAAACACCAATTTTACCACCATCTCCAAAAAACAAAGTATAAATTCTATAATCCACATCCTCAATGTTATCTCTATCAAAGCTTCTTCCTTGTTTTTCATAAGCAGTTCGAACATATCTCTCAAAATAATCAAAGGAAATATCTCCATTATTTCTTACGTATATCATGTTTAGGCTCTGGTCAAATATTGCATAGCTGAGCTTGAGATTTGCATCATTAAATGTTAGGGTTTGTCTGAATCGATCTACAATTCGAAAATTTTCATCATAAGTCGAATCTCCAAATTGAATTTCTCCTCTATAATTTCCAATAATGATTTCATTTGCAGATCTTTCAAGAGTCAATTTAGAGGATGTTTCTATCAAGGTTTTTGTTCCTATATAAAGCGTTGTTGACAGGACAGACAGAAAAACAATTAACACCAATAAAATAGATGATGTAAACCTTAGTCTAAGCCTCCTGAACATGTCATCTCTCCTTTAAAATATACCCTACGCCTCTAATCGTTTCAATCTTAGTATTGGACGGCTCTAGTCTTCTTCTTAAATGATGAATGTATATCTCAATATTGTTTTCTAATACATCCGAATCCAAGCCCCATAATCGATCGACAATTTGATCTCGAGTAAAAACTTGTCCTGGACGGCCAATCAGCATTTCAAGCAAATCTCCTTCTTTCTTTGGCATTTTCATGATTCGGTCATTGATTATCAATTCAAAATTACTCGGATTATAACTGATATCATTGAACTCGAATTTTTCATTGATGTACTCTGTATGCTTCCTTCGTGCTAATGCTTTCACTCTTGCTATCAATTCTTTTGTCGCAAAAGGCTTGACCAAATAATCATCAGCTCCTGTTTCTAGACCTAAAACGCGATCGTCTACTGTGTCCTTTGCGGTTAGCATAATCACTGGTGTCTTTATACCTTTCTCTCGAATTCTCTTGAGAATTTCCAAACCATCTATGCCTGGCAACATAATATCCAGAACCAGCACATCATAAATGTCTTTTTCTGCCAACATCAAGCCTTCTTCTCCGTCATTGGCAATCTCAACATCTATTTTCTGCTTCTTAAACAAAAATTCCAAAGCTTGAGTTAATTTAATCTCATCTTCCACTATTAATATTTTCATTGTAATCCTCTCTTTTCGCCGCTTTGATACAGAACTAGCCAACATTGAAATTCTTTACAAATGATTCATGATAAGCGATACTGCATCTCGATACTCTTTGATGCTTGTTTCAGAAATTTCTTCTATGCGATCCACATTATCCAATGTGTTTTCTTGACTAATCGTCCCTCGTATTCGAATCTTCAACATTTCCTCCAATTCCTTTTGACGATACATCAAGCCTTTTTGGACATCTGCTTTCACATGTTTATTCAATACCATGATCACATGTTCCAGTTTTTCCTTCCCGATTTTCTGGATACAGCCATCGATTTTTTTTAAATCTTCTGTTTTAGATTCCGTTAGAAATAATATTCTATGCACTGAGTTATAATCAAAGTAATTTTCATCTTGATATAAGTGAATCCCATCGATAATGGTGTAGTCATAACTTTTCCCAAAAATCAAAGCTATTTTTTCTATTAATTCTGACGATCTATACGTTTTGCTCTTAAGTCGTGGAGACGGAACCAGATCAAAAGCTCTTACCCCATTAATTTCCACTGGGATGGTTGCCTCTTCGACTTGACAGGTCCCCTCCATTACATCCACAAAATCATAAACCACATTGCTTTCAATGCCTAAATACATCGCTAGAGATTTTTCAGATCTAGCTATATCAACATATTGAACTTTGTGCTTTTCTCCAAGTTTCTTCGCCAATTCAAAACCAAGAATCGTTTTTCCTTGTTTTTGCTCACAAGATGCCAATAAAATCAATTTATTCATAAATTACTCCTTTACTCTATAGGATTAGGTGGCTCCAACCCTAAATACTCTCCGATTACATCTCGCACCAATGGCGCCGGGAATCGTCCTGAACCTCCTTGAAAAAACACAGCCGTTACAGCTATTTCAGGAGCCTCAGCTGGTGCATAAGCTATATACCACGAAAACTCGTCGTAAAGCTCTCCTGTTTCAGGGTTAACACCATCTCTTTCAGCCGTCCCTGTTTTTGACGCAACTTTGACAGGGAAGTCATTATAAACTTTGCTATCGTCTGAAACCATTACCATAGCTGTGGTTATCTCGTCCAAGTAACCATAATCAGTCAGTGAAATCCTTTCTGATAATCTGTCTGGCTGATAAACAACTGAGCGATTGTCATAGGTTGTTCCTTTTTTAATGGTACTCACATTACGCAAATAGCCTCCATTTGCTATGGTTGCAGTCAT
>CAZIKK010000007.1:15252-41583 GCA_964539975.1 uncultured Clostridia bacterium | reverse complement strand
GTCACCTCATTAGGTATTTCAATTTCTATGCCTGTTTTATCGTTTAGTCCTAATTGTGTTGCCATGCTGAGTATGTCTTCAAGATCAACCCTTACAGATGTTTTTTGATTAGTCGCCCTGTTTTCTCCTAAAGTCAACGAGTAAAAATAGAAATTGCAGGAGTCACGAATTGCTTCATACATATTTTCATAACCATGTATCGATCGGTACATGTTCCAAATCCAACAACCAAAGGTGTGATTCCCTACTTCCATGTGTCCTGCGCAATATACTCTTTCATAAGGTGAAATGCCTTTCTCCAGTGCGGCCAATGCCGTAACCACTTTAAACGTTGAGCCTGGTTGTATGGCTGTCAACATAGATATATTGTATAGCGGCCTTGGGGCAAGAGAATCTCTTGATTCATTTGTAAGACTAATCCAATCTTCATGAGAAATACCTGTTGAAAAGAGATTTGGATCATAAGAAGGATAGTTGACCATGGTAATCAATTCACCTGTTTGCACATCTATTGCCACTAACGCACCTGAATACGCGTTTTTATAGGTCCTATCAAACTCATAATCTCCCCATTTGCTTTCATAAATCCCGCCAACCCTAATCTGCTCTAGAACATCTTGCATCATTTTTTCAGATTTTTGCTGAAGAGTAATATCAATAGTTAGGTGCAAATTGTTGCCAGGAACGGGCTCATCCGTTTCAACCGTGCTAATTCTGTTTCCATTGACATCAACCTTCAGTGTTTCTTTTCCCTTTGTCCCACTTAATAATTGCTCAAAACTTTCTTCAACACCTGTTTTTCCAATCAAGTCATCCTGGGAATAACCTGCTTGTTGGATGTAAGTTTGAATTTCATGCTCCTGGGAGATTTTTCCCAAATAGCCGATAATATGAGCGGCAGATTCTCCAAAAGGATAATACCTTAACGGCTGGACCACCACTTCAACACCTTTTAGCTTATCCGAGTTTTCTGCCAACAAACCTACTGTCTTTTGTGATACTTCATAACTAATATCTATTGGGTGAAAGGCTAAATAACCTTGCTTGATGTATCGTTCTCTGATTATAAAGTATTTTCTGGACAAGTAATCATCTGTTTCTCCTAATAAAAACCGCTCTTTTAACTTATAAAATATCGTTTCCGCCTCAATGTCGCCATCGTAGTTGTGACCTAAGTTCTCCTTGATCCAATTTTCTTTTCGTATAACAGGAGTGTATTCCCAACTTGATACAGATATCATGGGATTAACATGGGTCAATAATCTCTCTTGAGCATAAAATTTGATTTCATCCATTTCATAAATCTTAAAATCCAGGTTCCTTTGCTGTGCTAAATCTATCAGCACATTATACGCCGAAATATCCGCTGAATAACCAAATGTTGCTATCATCTCATCCCTAGCCACTTCATTAGTGAAATTGAAATAAACCATATTTGCATCTTCATCTACTCTATAAGTGATCGGCAAATCTGGATAACTTTCAACGACTTCATCAAACAGAAAAACGCCAGGCATGATTAATTGGTCATTTGATTCAAATGCCATTCTAAAAAAAGATCCTGAAATATAATGCCTTGCGAGATTCAAGAAGTCATCTTTAGCTTCCGATTCATAAGTAATGGATCCAAGTATGTTCATTAAATCTGTCTTGATTTGTCTAAACTCATTATCATAGGTAAAAGAATATGGGATTAGATCGATGCCTTCCACCAATTCATTGGCTTTAAGTATTCCAAAAATATGACTCCTTATTTCCGAATTTGAAAGCAGTCTATTGATTAAGCGGCCATCTTTGTAAATCTCATTCGATAAAAATTCTATTGGTTCTACTTCCCGATCCACTTTTTCATCGATATAACGATAGTTATTGTTTGTATATTCTATTCCTAAATTCTCAAACTCTTCATCCAAAATCAATAAAATACGTTCATGAACATTTATCGTTGATGTTTTTGGACGAAATGTGGAGAAAATCTCCTCCACTAATTGATGTTCACGAAACAAAAACTCAATGTACTCTTCCGGATAGTAGAACCCTTCCGGCTCGTTTCCAGGTTCAAATAGAATCCTATCCATTGAAATAGGAAACTCATCAATTAGTCTTTCATTATTCCTATCCAGTATCTTGGCTAAAAGTAGGATTGTATCTGTTAAATCCTTGCTCTCTATCTCATCTTTTCTAATTTGTACTGTGAAGCTAGGAACATTTCCAGCCAATAATTCTCCATTTCTATCGTAAATATTTCCTCTGGGAGATTTTATTGGGATATCGCGTATTGTCTTAACATCAGCCACAGCGCGATACTCCTCACCTTCAACTATAGTCAATGTTGCTAATCTAAACACCAATACTCCAAACAAAATCAGTACAATAATATAGAACAAATTATATCTATTTTTAAATTTAGTCAATGCCATTTTCTCACCCAACCCTAAATTTTAACCTGCCTGATTAAGTAATGCTTTATTTTGTATAGTGGATAAACGATTAAAATATTTAAACCCATTTCAATGATTAATGGTTTAATCAAGTAACTTATCGCAACTGTGTCAATCCTTAAAAAGTAATTGATTAGCAAAAATGTGCCATGATAATATAATGTTGCTAAAATAACAAACAGCACATCGGCTGAGAAATTTAACTGATAGACGTCTTTTGAAATGCTTCCGACAATGAAACCAATTGTAAAAAACAGCAACACATTAATTCCAAAGAATTGTCCATAAAACAGATCCATTAAACATCCCAATCCAAGGCCAATTAAGCTACCTGTTATTTCGTTTGTTTGTAACGCGATCATGACAAACATTACCAATATCAAATTAATAGTTGTACCAAATACAGTCATGAATTGCAGCAGTGTTGTTTGAAATATAAATGCACTAGTGACCAACCCTAATAACAACAATGTTTTTTTCATCACTTATCCACCTTAAGAACAAACACTTCATATAACCTTTCAAAGTCCACTGCTGGCTCTATTGTTATTTTTTCAGTAAGCAAATCCGATGTTTTTTCTACCTTGGTGATTTTTCCTATATACAAATCCGGATAATAAATTTCACCCAGCCCAGATGTTAAAATCTTGTCCCCAATTATTATGTCTTCTGTTTGATTAAACATGACACCTTCTATCCGTCGGTCAAGAGTGCCCTTTGCAACACCGCCTTCATTCGTTCTCAAAATCTTAATACTCACACTGCTAGCAATGTCGTTAATTGTAACCACCTTCGACCAGTTGTAACCAACATCAACCACTTTTCCAACCAATCCTACCTGAACAAGCCCACTCTCCGTACTGACTGCTTTAACCACAATATCGTCTATTTTTATCTGCTGGTTTTCACCTTTGTCAATGGTGAATCTTTCAAACCAATTGTTAGGATCTCTCGAAATAATCTGACTCTTTACGTAATCGTATTCAAAATTCTTTAGCATATTGTATTCGTTTTCTAAAGCTTGGGATTGACTGACAATATATGCCAATTGGCGATTTTCCTCCATCAGTTGAGCGTTTCTTTCTCTCAACTGATTATTCTCTTCTCTAATCCTTGAAATGTTCAATAAAGAATCAAAAGAATTTGAGAATGTTTGAGTCACACTATAAACCACTTTCTGGACAGGCGAAAAAATGCTTCCTATAGATCCTGTTCCTCTTGGATTAACTGGGTCAGAAGCATTTATGGCAATAATGCCGATCATTATTAGAACAATCCCACTAAAAATAGCAATCCTTACTCTCTTACTTTTCAAATCTCTCACCGTTTTTTCAATATATGTTACCATATTTTGAAATGTTATTGCATACTACGCCAGTCCCTTTTACCACACAATCTAAAGGAAATTCAGATTTTCTTACCGGAACATGTGTTTCTCGACTAATCAATTTGTCAAGATTTTTCAACAAAGCGCCTCCTCCAGTCAAAATCAATCCTCTTACAGAAACATCAGAGGCTAGCTCTGGAGGAGTTATTTCCAAAACACGCTTAATAGACGAAACAATTGCCTCTGTTGTTTCACTTATCGCCATGCTAATTTCAAAGTTGTCTATTTTCACTTTCCGGGGTAGACCTGAGACAAGATCTCTCCCTGTCACTTCCATTTCCATCGGTTTTTCTAGAGGGTCCGGCATGACATCACCAATAGTGATTTTTACTCTTTCGGCCGTTTTAATGCCAATCATTAGATTGTGTTGATGCCGAAAATAGTGTTGAATGGCTTCATCAATTTTATCTCCTGCTATTCGCAATGATTCACTTGTCACGATGCCACCGAGTGAAATAATTGCTGTATCAGTTGTCCCACCACCAACGTCCACAACCATATTCCCTACAGGTTCATATATGTCAATTCCTTCGCCAATCGCAGCTGCTACTGGTTCTTCAATAAGTATTGATTTTTTTGCGCCTGCCGATCTAGCTGCTTCTTCTACCGCTCTCTTTTCAACTGGTGTTACTTTTGACGGGACACCAATGACAATAATTGGCTTCACAATCTGATAAGTCTTCAAGGTCTTTCTAATAAAGTACTTTAACATGATCTTTGTGATTTCAAAATCAGCAATTACACCATCTTTCAATGGTCTAATGGTTACGATTTCATTTGGTGTCTTGTCAAGCATCTCTTTTGCTTCTATTCCTACTGCGATGACTTCATGGTTTCTTTTTTTTAAAGCTACCACAGAGGGTTCATTGATGAGTATTCCCTTCCCCTTCATGTGAACAAGCGTATTAGCTGTTCCAAGATCAATTCCGATCTTTTTCGAAATCCCATCAAAAAAAGACATCTATACCTCCTTTTATATGATTTTTTCCTCTCTAAAGCTCAAAAATTTACCATCTCCAATTATTATATGGTCTAAAACTTTAATTCCCATTAATTCTCCCGCTTCAATCAGTCTTTTTGTTACTTGTATGTCTTCTCTACTTGGTTTTGTGTCTCCGCTCGGGTGGTTATGGACTAAAATCATTGAAGCTGCTGATCTTTTAACTGCTTCCAGAAAAACTTCTCTTGGATGCACAATTGACGCGTTCAAACTTCCAATTGATATAGTAGGGATATCTAAAATTTGGTTTTTCGTGTCTAAAAGGACTGCTCTAAAGTGTTCTTTCTTTAAATATCGCATGTCATCCATCAAATAATAAGAGACATCTTGAGGAGAAGTAATCTTCTGTCTATCATCAGCATCCACTCTTGATACCCTTCTTCCAAGTTCGACAGCTGCAAGTAATTGGGCAGCCTTTGCGTTGCTTATCCCATGAAATCCTAGCAAAAACAAGGGATCAGACTGAGCAATGTTTTTAAGTCCATTCCCTTGGTGATTTAGAATTTTTTGAGCTAAAGTAATGGCGGTGTCTTGATTGCTACCAACCCTTAGGATGATCGCCATTAATTCTGAATTTGCCAATGCCTGTGCGCCAAATTTCAATAATTTTTCGCGAGGTCGTTCATCTATTGGTATCTCCTTAATGGTGTATTTCAAGTCTTTCAAGTAACTCTCCTTTTGTCAATCCAATAAATTGTACTCAAATACGGTCCTCAAATATTTATTGACCATACCGATAGGCAGCCCCATCACGTTAGCATATGATCCCACAATAGATTTGACCAATAACTCACCATAACCTTGTATCCCATAAGCTCCCGCTTTGTCTTTGAACTCCCTTGTATCCAAGTAGGCTTCAATTTGTTGTTGTGTCAGTTGTTCAAACTGAACATAAGTCTGATCAAAGTCAATCACACATCGATTCATTAATCGGTGGATTATTGCGAAACCTGTTATCACGCTATGCTCTCTTCCATTTAGTTCACAAAGCATGTTATAAGCGTCTTGTCTATCTTTTGGCTTGCCCATCAATCTGTCTAAATAAACAATTGTGTCCGAGGCTAAAACAATACAATCTTGATACGCTTTATTATTAGCAATCTGCAGTGCCTTTTTTAATGCAATCGCCATAGCTGTTTCCTTTGGCTTTAGATGAAAGTCAATCCTCTCGTCTACTTCTGGATTGACTGATTCAAGACCCTCAATATACTTTGATAAAATCTCAATTCTCCTTGGAGATTTTGATGCTAAAATCAATTGCTTTTTTTCCATAGTCACATCTTCCTAAAAAAGAATACGATAATGAAAATCCCCAAAATTCCTGCAAGATTCAAGTTTGCAGAAAACCCAAACGTAACAGTCAGAAAATTCAAGTCAAGGGTCGCAGGTCCCATTCCAATCGATTCTGATAATTTCAAAAAGGGAATCCAACCCGCGAGAACCTGACCAATAATGTTGCCCATAATTGATCCTGCAGCAATAATAAAGATCCATTTTATGACATTTGTGTTTTTTTTCATGTTAGCTCCATCTTAATACTTCAAACTGTTTGTTCAAATTTTTCACTATTAGAATTGCAGCATACCCAACAAAACAGCCTGTAAAAAGACTTACCAGATACATCAGCGGCAAATAACTCATTATGCGAATATTTTCCATAACCAGAGCTGCTGTTATAACTTGTCCTGTGTTGTGAGCCATCGCTCCAAAAACACTTATTCCTATTAAACTAAACTGCTTTCCAAAAAAATGATAAACACCATACATAACCACGGTACTTAAAAGAGCACCGGAAAAAGCATACAAAAAAGCTGCCACATTGCCTGCCACTAATAAAAACAAGATGGTTCTCAATATGGCCACTGTCATACCACTTTTAAATCCAAAAATTACAATAACAGACAAGGTTATCATATTGGGCAATCCTAATTTCGCGCCTGGTACAATAAAAGGGAAAGGAATCATACTTTCAATTAAGCTTAGCACCAACGCACCTGAAGTCAATAAAGCTAAAAATATTAAAGTTCTATTTCTTGTCATTTTCACTCACCATTTAATGGGATATTGTATCCACATTCTGTCGTTCTCCTGTTACCATGATGATCAATCGATGGGGCAAACACACAATCAATTCTCCGGGACTGCTTATTCTACCCATATGAACACAAATTTGATCTTGGCAATCACTTTCAAGCATGTAAACCACATCATTTTCAATCTTAATCGTATTTTTGCCAAACTCATTGTCTATAACCACTGTTTCATCCAAGCCATATCCAAGAGTGTATTTTTTGTGCAAATCATTGTTTACGCTAATTTCAGCATATGCATTGTTGAAGTTTAGAGCATAGTTATTAACAGCAACCATTCCTGAGATGCTGATAATCAACACGCAAATAATTAAAATCTTATCATATTTCGTCATCAAATCACCTTATACAGTTTATCATTAATATCGTCCATTTACAACCAAAACAACACATCATTATACACTACCTGTTTGAATTGTGTCTACCAAAAATTCACCCTTGAAAAGGTAAACTTGACTTTTTGTGCTCAAATAGTAGAATATAAGTGACACGCATGTTGATAAAAACACATGTGTCAATAACTACTGGATGTGATGAAATGCCTAAGATTGTAAACCATGAAGAAAAAAAATTAGAGATCGCAACAATGGCAATCGATGTTTTTTCCGAAAAGGGTTATTATAACACCAATCTTGTCGATGTGGCCGAGAAATGCAATCTCGGTAGAACTACTCTTTATCAGTATTTTAAGAACAAGGATGAAATCTATTATTATATTCTCGAGTTAGGCATTTCGTTTTATTGGATGCAATATGATCTAAACAATAACAATCATGATCTTTCCTACTTGGAAAAAATCATTGAACAAGTCAACTTTTTGATCATGAATATCAATGGCCAATCTGTTTCTCAAGCGTTCCTTGATTTTTGGCTCATGGTTCGACACAATCATAGCGACATAGAGGGGAAAATGGTTGAGCACTACAATGCCATCATTGATAGTCTTGCGTCTTGGTTAAACAAAAGCATCCAGAACAACGAAATCATACAGGTTGATGCCAACGCGACAGCCGTCGTTCTTGTTGGTATGATAGAAGCCATCTCGCTTCAAGAGCTTTCAAAACGTAATCTAAAGCCTGAAACAGCTTATCATTCTGTTGTGCAACTGATCAATGGCTTAAAAGTGTGTTAGGAGGAGTTATGAAAACGCTGAAACAATTTGCCTCTCAAATGGCAGTCAATCAAGCAATAAGCTATATTGACAAAAATCCAAAACAAAATCTAACCAAAATTATCGACTTGGCAGAAAAATTCGTCACTAACCCAAGAGATATGTCTGTAATCAAGCGAATCAAGAAAGAAATGAGAATCGAATCCAGCCCATGGATCGATTTGATTTACCGATTTTTTGATGAGACTTCTCTTCCCAATCAAAAAAAGTTTATCAATAATTTTTTCTTAAACTCTGTTGTTTACGGAATCGATCGACGAAAACAACTAATGAAGAACATGGACGTATCAATCCCCTGGACTATTTTAATTGACCCAACCTCAAAATGTAATTTAAAGTGCGCAGGATGCTGGGCAGCCGAATACGATAAATCAGATGAGCTTTCATTTGAAACCATCGATCGCATTATCACCGAGGGAAAAGAATTAGGTATCTATGTCTATCTGTTTTCAGGAGGAGAGCCCTTTATTCGAATCGATGATATCATCAAACTCTGTGAAAAACACCAAGATTGTTTCTTCAGTTGTTTTACCAACGGAACACTCATAACAAAAAAAGTCGCCCAAGAGATCGCACGCGTTGGCAATTTTGCACCAGGTATAAGCATTGAAGGTTTTGAGGAAGATACTGACTTTAGAAGAGGCAGCGGAACTTACGGAAAATTGTTGCAAGGAATGGATAATTTGAGAGAAGAAGGTGTGATGTATGGTGCTTCACTCTGTTACCATCACTACAATTACAAGGAAATAGCTTCTGAAGCCTTTATAGATTTCCTAATTGAAAAGGGCGTTTATTTCACTTGGTTGTTCACTTATATGCCTATTGGGAAAAATGCGGATACTGACTTATGCTGTAGACCTGAAGAAAGAGAATACATGTATCATCAAGTTCGCCAATTCAGAAAAAACAAGCCCATCTTTTTGATGGATTTCTGGAATGATGGCGAATACGTTGATGGGTGCATAGCAGGCGGAAGAAATTACTTCCATATCAACGCTCATGGAGATGTAGAACCTTGTGCTTTTGTCCATTATTCAGACACAAACATTCATGCTGTCAGTCTCCTCGAAGCTTTACACTCGCCAATCTTCAAGGCGTATCAGAACAGACAGCCATTCAACTGCAACCACTTGAGGCCTTGTCCCATATTGGACAATCCTGATCAAATTGTCGAGATCGTTCATGATAGCCAAGCGCATTCCACCCAACCTGTTGATTTGGAACCACCTGAAGAATTACAAAGAAAATGTGCTCCCATTGCTGCTCACTGGGCTGTTCAAGCGAATGAATTGTGGGAGAAATCTTCAGTTGAAAAAAAATAATAACTTGAGTCAGTCTTCTATTATAGAGACTGACTCATTTTATTACATCAATGAATCTAAGCGATATGTCTTGAATGTCTGTAATCAGTGCCTTGTTTTTCTTCAAGTGCAAGGCATACTTGACTACTTCTTCCGTTATTACTTCACCAGGCGTTACAATTGGAATACCAGGAGGATAGGCCATGATTGATTCACCGCTGATTCTTCCAACAGATTGTTTGAATAGCACCTTTTCCGTTTCAGCATAAAAGGCTTCTCGAGGACACATGGCCACTTCCAAAGTGCCTACGTTTTTTGGATGCGTGATCTGTTGTGGTATTCTTCGCTTATTGTTCCCAATATCTTTGAGTGCTTCAATGAGAACTTCCATACTCTCATATGTGTCTCCAAGACTTACAATGGCCAACAGATTGTACGTATCCCCCAATTCCACTTGAATATTGTACCGATCTCTCAGAGTATCGTATAGTTCAAAGCCTGTTAAACCAATCCCTTTTGTATTGATGACCAGTTTTGTCTCATCAAATCCATAAACGCCTCTCTTGCCAATTAACTCACTTCCCAAAGCATATAAACCTTCAATCTCATTAATCTTGTTTCTGCCATATCTTGCAATCTCAACAGCTCTATTAACTGCTTCATACCCATTGATAGCCAGATTCCTTCTAGCTGCATCTAAGCTCCCCATCAACAAATAGGACGCACTGGTTGTTCCATTCAAATTCAGATATTTTCTAATCAATTGTGGCTTAACCCGCTCATTTCTAGACAACAGTGCGCTGCTTTGAGTCAAAGATCCTCCCGTTTTGTGCATGCTGATAGCCACCATATCTGCTCCACACTCAATCCCACTTGGCGGTAAGTCGCCATGGAAGCTAAGGTGTGCTCCATGGGCCTCATCAACTAATACCAACATGTTTTTACTATGTGCATACTTTGCTATCTCTTTCAATTGGGAAACTGCTCCATAATACGTTGGATTTATTAATAGGATTGCTTTTGCATTCAAATTTTTATCAATCATTGTTTTGACGTACTCTGTATTAACGCCATGAAACATACCCAACTCAAGATCAAATTCTGGTTGCAAATAAATAGGGATCGCTCCTGAACCAATCAAACCATTCAATACAGATTTATGTGCATTCCGTGGTACAAGAATCTTGTCATTTGGCCTACACGCCGCCATGATCATACTCTTTACTGCTGAACTCGTTCCATTCACTACAAAAAAACCACTGTCTGCACCGTAGGCTTCTGCTAAAAGAGATTCTGCCTCCATGATGACAGAAGTAGGATTTGATAAGATATCCAAGGGTTTCATCGAGTTGAAGTCATATGCCAATGCATCTTCTCCAAAATAATCTGACAACTCAGGCAAACCTCTTCCGTACTTATGCCCTGGCACGTCAAATGGGGTACATTTCTTGTCACGATATTTTTTCATGGCCTCTAACAAAGGCACCGACTCTTGTCTCGATAAATCCTTTTCTAGAACAATCATGTTTTGTGGTCTATATCTGACGGTAGATGTCATTTGTCTTATCTCCTGTAATTCTTCATTGCAACTAAAGTCATTTCCCTTAAGACTTTGCATGCAACTGCAGTGGAAGCTCCACTTGAGTCATAATGTGGTGATAATTCAACAATATCCATGCCAACAATCTCAACTTCCTTTATTTCATGAATGGATTGCAGCAATTCTTTAAAGGAAATGCCTCCTGGTTCAGGTGTTCCTGTTCCAGAAAAATAGGCAGGATCCAATACATCTAAATCGATGGTTACATATATTTTTTTTCCTTTCAACTTGTTGATAATTGCTGACAGACTTGAAACGCCGTACCTCTCCATGACTGTATGTCCACGGCTCCATTCAAATTCTTTCTTATCTCCAGATCGAATGCCAAACTGAAAAATCCTGCCATCACCTACTAAGTCCCAACACCGCTTTATCACTGTTGCATGAGACAATGGGGATTCATAGAATTCATCCCTTAAATCTGTGTGGGCATCAAAATGCAACAAAAATACATCGGGGTGTTTCTCATAAACGGCCTTAAACGCAGGATATGTGGCTAAATGCTCGCCACCAATCATAAAAGGTGTTTTTCCAGCTGATACAATCTCTTTTGATTTCTGGTATATTCTTTCCAATGACTTTTCTATGTTTCCAATGGGCAAGTATAAGTCACCCTGATCATGAATTTTGTATTCTTTAAGATCCATGTCTAAATAGGGACTATATGTTTCAAGTCCTATGAACTCACTCCGAATATGGGCAGGGGCAAATCTAGTTCCTGGTCTAAAAGAGGTGGTTCCATCTAACGGAACCCCAAAAGCAACCATCCTTGCATCTTCATAACTAGAATTAAACCCATTTAGTGTCAATTTTTCATTCATCATCTCTTATCATTTCCTTTACATAATTTGGTAGCATAAATGAACCTTTGTGAAGGTCTGTGTTGTAATATTTTGTCTGTATGCCTTGTTGATTCCATAAATCAATATTATTATTCAGCGGGTTGATGCTTTTCGAATTGAAGCCAAATAACCAATGACCTGAAGGATATGTTGTCATAAAAAACTGGTAGATAGAAACAATCGGGAAAACATTTTTGATTTTTTTGTTAGCCCGTACCAGTTCCCTTCTCTCTTTCTCGTAATAAGGACTCTCATTTTGATTAATCATGATCCCTTCTTCAGTAAGTGCTGCGTAACAATCTTTATAAAAAGATTCTGTAAACAAACCCTCTCCTGGACCGATTGGATCCGTTGAATCAATAATGATTAAATCATATGCCTGATCCATTTTTTTTATGAATTGGATGCCATCTTCAAAATACAACGTAACCCGCGTATCTTTTAATTTGCTCGCCGTTTGTGGAATAAACGTTTGACACACTTCAACCACCTTTTGGTCGATCTCTACCATGTCGATTTGTTCAATATGAGGATATCTAGTTAATTCCCTCACCGTTCCTCCGTCTCCACCACCCACAACCAATACTCTTTTTATGTTGGGATTTGAAGCCATTGGAACATGGACAATCATTTCATGATATACAAACTCATCTTTCTCTGTTACCATAATCAGTCCATCTATTGTTAACATTTTCCCAAATTCATACGTGTCAAATATATCTATTTTTTGAAAGTCGCTCTCTGTGCTAATCAAGTGCTCTTTTATCTTCACACCGAACCTAACATTTGGTGTGTGATTCTCTGTAAACCACAACTCCATTCGTTACCCCCTATGCAATCTCTTCTTCAGGCTTGAAAGTGATTCTACCTAACTCTTTATCTGAAAATCTTTTGATCTTATCTACCATTCCTCTTGATATTTCAGTAGATTCACTTTTTTTTGCTTTCAGTTCCTCTAACAGATAATCGAAAGCAACCCATGGATCTACTTTGTCTCCACAAGTGAACAAATCAACTGAAGCGTAACCATATTCCGGCCAAGTGTGTATGGTCAAATGAGATTCAGAAATGACCACAGCACCACTCACGCCATATGGATTGAATAAATGGAACACACTCTCTACTACCGTCGCTTTAGCTTTTTTAGCAGCCCTTACCATTATTCTTTCAATCGTCTGATGATCATTTAAAACGGATTCATCGCAATTATAGTATTCAACCAATATATGTCTCCCCAACTGCTCCATCTTCATTTCAAACCTCCACTGTTTAGTATTATTAATCTATAAATTTAACAAAACTAAATATAGCATATTTTGACAATATGTCAACTAGTATTTTTTGTTTTCCCAAAACAAAGATGTGCTCCAATATAATGTTGTAAATACTCGTTTTTAAGCCATTATCTTCTACCAAAATAATTCGATATCTTCTTGTGTTTACATATACTAAACATTTTAATTAAAAAAACACCTCTTCTCAGAGGTGTTTTAGTACTATTTCATTTCAATTGCATCTACAGGGCATTTTTCATAACAAACACTACAGCCAATACATTTATCCTCATCCACAACATGGACTTCTTTTCTTTCTCCAGAGATACAGTCCACAGGACAGTTTTTGGCGCATACTGTGCAACCAATACATTTATCTGGCAAGATATAGGCTTTTTTTCGATCTTCAAATAAAGCTGTAATGGATCTAGTCGGGCATTTTTCGGCACACAACATACAATTTGTGCATTTTTCGTAATCGATTTTTGCTAAATGATCTTCCACATGAATCGCATCAAACGGACAAGTTTTTTCACATATCTTGCACGCTATACATCCAACTTTGCATTCATCCTTCACGACTTTTCCAAATTGATGGTTTGAACAATCTACCACAACTTTCGATTTATAAGGTACCAATTCTATAATGTGCTTTGGACATTCCTTAATGCACTTCTCACATGCGGTACATTTGTCTTCGTCCACTATCGCCACACCATTAACTACCTTGATTGCATCAAAAGGACATACTGCTACACAGGACCCATTCCCTAAACATCCATACTCACAAGCTTTGTCGCCGCCTTGTATCATTGCAGATGCTTTGCAATCTTCTATGCCGTGGTACTCATATTTCTTCTCAGATCGATCATAGTTGCCTTTACACAAGACTCGGGCTACCATTTTATCTCCCATTTTTGCTTCAATTCCCATGATCTTGCCTATTGTCTCTGCTGCAACAGAACCTCCAGGTGGACATGCTGTAACTTCAGCCTCTCCATTCACAATTGCTTTAGCCAGCGCGTCACATCCTGGATAGCCACACGCTCCACAATTAGCCCCAGGCAAAGCTTCTCTTACTTCAGTTATTTTGGGTTCTACTTCTACATGGAAAACTTTCGATGCAAGTGCCAGTACGAGCCCAAACAACAACCCAAGTCCTCCAAGTGATAGAATCGCCAACAATATATTATTCATCCAGTCATCCCTCCTAAATTGTTAGTCCCGCGAATCCCAAGAACGCGATTGACATCAGGCCAGCTGTTATCAATGCAATTGGGATACCTTTTAATGGCGTCGGCACATCTGCCAGTTCCAATCGCTCCCTAATGCCTGCAAATAGTACAATGGCAATGGTAAAACCAGCTGCCGCTCCAAGGGAATTGATGATTACTTCAATAATGTTTTCAAATCCTTCCGTTACATTTATAATAGCCAATCCCAAAACAGCACAATTAGTTGTGATCAAAGGCAAAAAGACACCAAGAGCCTCATAGAGTGCAGGGCTGGATTTTTTTAAGAACATCTCCACAAATTGTACCAATGATGCAATCACAAGAATGAATGCAATTGTCTGCAAATACTCCAGACCACCTTCAAGTATGGTGCTTTGAACAAAGTAGGTGATGATTGATGCAAGCGTCATGACAAAAGTAACAGCCACTCCCATGCCAAGAGAAGTACTCACTTTTTTTGAAACACCTAAGAAAGGACATATCCCTAAAAACTTAGATAATACATAATTGTTTACAAGAGCTGCTCCAATAAATATACTAAACAAACCCATTATTAGACCTCCTTCTTAGGCTCATGTCTTCTGGATAAAACATTGATTGCCGCAATCAACAAACCGAGGGCAATAAATGCTCCAGGAGGCAAAATCATCACTAAAGCAGGTTTAAATGCTTCTCCAAACAAATCAAACCCAAAAACACTGCCAGCACCAAATATTTCCCTCACAATGCCCAAAAGTGTTAGAGCAAACGTGAATCCGACTCCCATGCCAATTCCATCCATTAGAGAAGGCAGTGCTTTTTGCTTAGAAGCATATGCCTCTGCTCTTCCTAAAATTAGACAGTTCACCACTATCAAAGGTATGAACAACCCTAATGACCTATAAAGGTCATAAGCAAAAGCATTCATAAACATATCTATAAGTGTTACAAATGTCGCAATAATGACGATGAAAGCGGGTATTCTAATTTTGTCTGGTATTACTTTTCTCAATAGGGAAATAACAAGGTTAGATCCTATCAACACAGCCGTTGTAGCCGCACCCATACCCAATCCATTAATTGCCGAAGTAGTGACCGCTAGTGTGGGACACATGCCGAGCAATTGAACAAAGGCAGGGTTCTCATCCAATATTCCATTCTTAATTGTCTTAGTATAATTCACTCCAAACCCTCCTTTTATCTAATATAATCGTTGTAAATCGATACCGCATTGTTAATCGCACTGATGAAACTCCTAGAAGAGATTGTGGCACCTGCCACAGCAGAAACCTCATCATCTGAAGTGCCTCCTGGAGAGATAACGAAGGTATCAATACCTGTCTTCCCCTTGAATTGCTCTTGGAAATCTTCTCTTTCAACATTTGTTCCCAACCCTGGGGTTTCGTTAATCTCCGTTATTTGAATGCCTGTTATGGCACCATCCAAATCCATACCAATATACAGTTCCATGTGCCCATAATAACCTTCAACTGTACTCCATGTCTTTATAGCAAATCCTATCAGCTCATCGTTGCCATCATAAGCACCTTCAAGGGTTACAAATTGATCATTTTCCTCTGAAATCGCATTCAATAAATCCTCTTCCGCCAACACCAGCTCCTTGGCTCCCGGCACCAACATAGAAGCCAGATCTCCTTCATCAGGTTCTTCTGTCAGTCCGCCCGATGAAGATTCATTGAAGTAAGCATCATAGATCGTGACAGCATTGTTCACACCACTTATAAATGCAGCCGATGATATGGTTGCTCCTGAAACAGCAGTAACTTCACCATCTTCAGTGCTCCCAGAGCCTATACTAAAGACTTTGTCTGCTAATTGTCCTACAAATTGATTGACAAAACTTGACTCTTCAATTTTTGTTCCCAATCCAGGCGTCTCAGAAAAGGACAATATTTTGATGCCAGAAATTTCATGCGCTTCAGAAAAACCGACAAACATTTCAATGTCTCCGCCGTATCCTTTAACAGGTGTCAAGGTTCGAATAGCGTATCCTATTGGATCTTCACTATCATTCAAAACTTGCACCGCATCTATGAATTGTTCGTTTTCGGACTTAATTTCATCGATGATCGCTTGGTCCACATCTTTAAAGCCAGATCCTCCTGAAACCAGTTCCCCAGCAACATCCGCTCCTTTGCTGGCTGCTTCTTCCACTTCAGCAATGATATCTGCTGTCAATTCATTGGAAAAAGCTAAAATTCCTGCTGCGATTGATGTGATTAATAATAGAATCAATCCTAATTTTATTGGTTCGTTTTTCATTTTTTCGCACCCCCTGTTCCAAATACTCTAGGTGCTGTGTATTTCTCAATCAATGGAGTCGCGACATTCATCAGTAGTATCGCATACGTGACTCCTTCTGCTGAGCTGCTATATAATCTAATTAACATGGTGATCAAACCCGCACCAATTCCATAAATAATTTTACCTTTTGATGTCACTGGACTGGAAGAGTAATCTGTTGCCATAAACAAAGCACCCAACATCAATCCTCCACCGAAAACATGGTAGGCCATTATCATAAAATCAAATCCATTGGCTAGCAATGCTATGATTGCAACAGTTCCAATATATGTCACTGGAATTTTCCAAGACATGATTTTTCTGTATACCAGATAGGCTCCCCCTATCAATAACAATATCGCCGATGTTTCTCCCAATGTCCCTGGTATTCTTCCAAGAATGACATCTGCAAGAGGTTGCACCGAATCAGGCGACGTTTTGAGCAGTCCTAGAGGTGTTGCAGAAGCCACGGTATCTGCCGTTATTTGTGTCCCTGGGTTTGTCCAGAAAGTCATTTCTACGGGCCAAGAGGCTACTAGAAAAGCTCTTCCCGCTAATGCCGGGTTGATGAAATTATTACCAATACCTCCAAAAACTTGTTTTCCTATGGCTATCGCCACAAATGATCCTATAACAGGAAGCCACCATGGTGCAGATGCTGGTAGATTCATGCCTAAAAGCAAGCCTGTGATGACTGCACTTAGATCATTTATTGTGATTCGTTGATGGGTTAATCTCTGTATCAAAGCCTCTGTTCCAACTGCCGTTCCAACCGCCAATGCTAAAATGACAGCAGAAGCAAATCCAAAGTAGTAAATACTTGCGATAGCTGCTGGAACCAAAGCGATAATGACATCCAGCATCACTGAAGTGGTTGTGTCTTTAGCTCCAATATGAGGAGATGATGTTGCAATCAGTCTGTTATCCATTAAGTCCTCAGCCTCCTAACTCTTTTTCTTCTTTTTTGTGATTTCTATTTTTGCAACTCTAATTGAGTCTACTAGTGGTCTTTTCGACGGACAAACAAATGAGCATGTCCCGCACTCTATACAGTCCATTGCATGATACAATTCAGCCTCTTCAAATCTTCCCAAAAGCGAATTCTTGCTGATCATTAGTGGTTGCAAGCCACATGGGCAATAATCGATACACTTGCCACATCTAATGCAATTGGTCGGTTCTGGTATGATTGCATCTTGCTTATTCATCACAAGAATACCTGAAGTTCCTTTTATAACTGGTACTTCATCGGTATATTGTGCAATCCCCATCATGGGTCCACCGTTTATCAATTTTCCTGGTTCCTCAGAATAGCCCCCACAATACGCAATCACATCTTTGAAAGAAGTTCCTATCTTGACCATAAGGTTTTTGGGTTCTTTCACTGCACTACCTGTGACTGTCACCACTCTTTCCACTAAAGGCATCCCTGTTTCAAAAAGCTGGCTAATCGCCACTACTGTACCTATGTTTTGAACAACTATGCCCACGTCCATAGGCAAACCACCTGATGGGACCTCTCGTCTTGTAACCGCATAAATGAGGCTTTTTTCTCCCCCTTGAGGATATTTTGTCTCAAGCTCAGCCACGGATATGCCTCTCTCATCTTTTACCGCTTCAGTCAACGTCTTAATCGCTTGAGGCTTATTGTTTTCAATCCCAATAACTGCCTTGACAACCCCCAATGCCTTCATGACAACTTTTGTACCTGCCACAACTTTTTCAGGCATTTCAACCATCATACGGTAATCAGATGTCAAGTAAGGTTCGCACTCTGCGCCATTGATAATGACCATATCAATAGACTTGTCTTCCGGTGGACTTAATTTAACATGAGTTGGAAATGCGGCACCTCCCATCCCAGCAAGACCACCTTTTCTGACAATTCGTTTGATTTCATCTGGATCCATTAAATTCACACTTTTTGGAGGTTTAACCGACTGATGAATGGTTTGCTTCCCATCTGTTGCAATGACAACACTTCTAACCCTTCTACCAACTGGACAAGGTCTGTTCTCGATTTTTTTTACCGTTCCTGAAACACTAGCATGAACCGGTGCCGAAACAAAACCTTCAGATTCTCCAATAACCTGTCCAACTTCTACCCTGTCACCAACTTTGACTGTTGGTTCACATGGTGCACCAATATGTTGTAGCAGAGGTATTACCACTTCTTCAGGAACCGGTGTATTTTCAATGGGCTTATGCTCCGTCAGTTCCTTATGATGAGGTGGATGGATACCTCCCCTGAACGTCAATGCTGTTTTGTTCATATTCAAATCACCTCTTAAAATTATATAGTCTGATAATGATTGATTCATTACATAAAAAGACAATCCATTATAACATAAATGTCCTAAAGATTGTTATATTTTTTACTATCGTTCCCATTTTTCTAATTTCTTAATTGTGCCAAGCCTTCTTTCACATACTCCTTCACCCACAACAAAACACTAGGTTCATTAATTGGAACACCTTCCAGTAAATTTTCCAATTCATTTGTGTCTAATGAAAAAATTTTATCATTTACTTGGTGATTATACTTCAAGACGAATTCTTGTCCATTGTTCAGTAATGTCATGATGGTTTCTTCCATTTTTCCTAAAGGTGCTCTGTCAATGTGACTGAGCTGAAATGACGCTTGTACCTTTGTTCCTTGACCCACTTTGGAATCCACTATAATGCCACCATTGCATCTCTCTGCTGCCATCTTTATAAGCGGAATCCCTAATCCTACTTGTCTAACAGTTCGAGTTGTGAAAAATGGATCCATTACTTTATTTAATGTTTCTTGGCTCATACCTGTGCCATCATCCATTATGGTTATGATCAACTGGTCATCACAACTATTCTCATTGATTTCCACGACTATTTCTTTTGATTTGGCCACAATGGCATTTTGAACAATATCCAAAACATGCAAAGAGAGATCTTTCATTTTATTTACCTTCCTTAATCCATCCCTTTATTATATGCCTAAGTATGCCAAAAACGCAAAAAGATCCCTGCAAGGAAAAGCATATTGAGGGTCGTTGATTTCTACTAGTCTATGCGCATCCGAATTGTACATGATTTTGAAATGATCTGGTAAGCCAACAGGGATCGTCTTTTGATAAACTTCCACAAATTCAAAAGGATACTGTTTGGGTATAAAACCCAAGACACCTATCATACCATCTGATAGCTTATTCACGTGAGCGGGCACCACTATGCCATGATGTTGGTTCACTAGATGAATGATCTCATCAATTGAAAAAGGTGTGGCATTTAGCAATAGTTTATCGACGACTTCCACAACCTTATCTTGATCGTTATATATGTTTTGTTCGCCAAAGATTTTTGAGTTGTTTTTTACATCCGGCAAACTTTCGTATACTAACTGACCCACGACTTTTGCATCCCTATATTCCCTGAAATACGCTAACAAGTGGACGTTTTCTCTCGTGGTGATCTCAATTCCAGGTATCAGGTGAATTCCCACCCTACCTGCGACCATCTTAAAAGCTGGATAATTCCTCACTGAATGGTGATCGGTTAAAGCAATTATATCCAGTTCTTTCAATTTTGCCATGTTAATTACATTGTTAGGGGTCATTTCTTTTTCTGCACAAGGAGACAAATCAGAGTGAATGTGAAGATCATAAAACAACCGTATTATACCTCCAATTTAACTAATTGTTTAGCTGCTTCATATGCTGATATATTTGTTCTAAGAATTGGCAACCCCAATTCCTCAGCTTTTACGATTGTTTCGTTATCGACTTCCATACCTTCGACAACCAATATTGCCGCCAAATCCAACAAATCTGCAACTGCCACAATATTGATATGGGTTTGGATTGTCAGCCATATATTACCTTGTTTTGCTTTAGACATAACCAAGCTAAGCAAGTCTCCAATATATACTCCTGTTATGTCAATTGTTCCATCTTGTGTCTTGCACATTTTTTCTAAATTCAGTGCTTCGATGATCGTATTTAGATTCATTCTCCTCTCCTACTTTTTCAGTTTTAGTATGACACAGCTATCTATTGTATTCAAACCATCTACAATATCTTCCGCAAGAGAACGACATGTAGGCGCACCACATGATCCACAATCTAGTTTAGGCAATGCTTTCCACATCTCTTCCACTTTTTCTAATCGATCCACTGCCGCTTTCAAATTCAGTCCATTGGTTTGTTTTGATTTTAGGTTGATTTCAGAGTCAAAATATCCCAAAGCATCAAACTCATCAAACTTATCCAAATCATCATTGAATACCAATGATTCATCCGTGTTTTTAATTATAAAGGCAATATTGTTTTTTGCCACAAATGGATTCTCGAAATTATAGGGTCCTCCTACACAACTTTCATTGCACGCCATCAGTTCAATATAGTCGATGTGCTCAAGTTTTCCAATTTCTATTTCTTCAAGGATAGCCATTACATTTTCAATGCCTGACACCGCAATGCTGTTATCTAATTCACAAGCTTCACATTGCCCGCCTGAAATCGTCCATTTCAGACCGTTGATTGATGGGTTGGAATAACACATCTCATGCTGCATTTTCATTTCTCTAATAAGTTCTCCATAGATTTCCTTCAAAGAAATAACTTTGTTGATGCCTGAGTGCTCCACTCCAATTGGTTTGTGGACACTAATTGATTTAGCTGGACAAGGTGAAATATAAAAAACATCAATATCTTCTTCAGCTACATGGTACTGTTCTTTCGCTCTTTTTCTTGCTAGTACAGCTGAAATCTCCATTGGTGTTTGAACTTCCAAAACATGGTCCATCAAAGATGGGTATTTTACTTTGATCAATCGGATAACCGCTGGACAATTGGAATTGATCAAAGGCGCATTTCCCTTATTTTGTTCCACTCTCTTTTTTACTGCCTTTGACACAAGGTCGGCTGCCCAACTCTCATCGTAAACATAATTAAACCCAAGAGAAAGAAGGGCTTCATTAATATTGCATATCTCTGTACCTAAATGAAATTGCCCATAAACTGCTGTCGATGGGATGGCAATAGAAAACTTGCTTTTGTCTATGTTGTCAATTTTATCCGTTACCGGATTATATGCGTTATAGGGGCAGACTCTAATACACTCACCACAGTGAATGCATTTTGATTCGTTGATTACTGCTTTATCATTAACGACACGTATTGCCTCTGTCGGGCACTTTCTCATACAGTTTGTGCACCCTTCACACTTGTTATTGTCAAGATAAAATGCTCTCTCCAATTGATTCTCCCTCACTCCATCAAAATATCGATCTCGATTTTTGTTCCTGCTTCACATGAACTGATCTCAAACTTGTCCGAATATTTTTTCATGTTTGGCAAACCCATTCCTGCACCAAACCCAAGTTCTCTTGCAGCCGTAGATGCCGTTGAGTACCCTTCCGACATAGCCAAGTCTACATCTTTTATCCCCGGTCCATGATCATAAGCTCGTATCGTCATTTTGTCGGTATAAATCTCCAAGTACATATTGCCGCCTCTTGAATGGATGATCATGTTGATTTCAGCTTCATAGGACACAATCGCTACCTTTCTAATAAGTGTAGGTTCTATGCCCAAGGATTTCAAATTTCTTTTTATTGCACTTGACGCAGTGCCTGCCATATTAAAATCATTACCGATTACTTCATATTCAAAAATTTTAATCAATTCTGCCATTACTAAACCCCTTAACCCCTTTCGAATAAAGCAGGCCGCAAGAGTTGTACATGTTTAGCTTTGTCGTCATCAGCACCATCTCATTTTCTTTTGCCATGGCCACCACATCTGGGTGAGGTTTTTTTCCTCTTACGAGAAGCACTACACATAAATCTAACATCTCTGCGGTTCGAATTAGTTGTGTGTTGTTCAAGCCTGATACCAGTATGGCATTTTCGTCAAGATACATTGATGCCAACACATCGCTCATTAGGTCCGATGCATAAGCACCTTTTACCTCTTTTTCAATCAAGTCTTCCCCAGAATGAATTTCTGCATTCAGCAATTCAACAATTTCCGAAACTCTCATCTTACCCTCCATTAACAAACCAATATAGTTTAATATATCATGTTGTTAATTTTTTGTCAAACTTAACCGCATACACTAGTTTCCAGTCAGACTTCTACCCACTCAATATCTAACTTCATTGCTGTTTAAACATCCCTTTTTCTAAAACCATCATTACTGAATCAACAACGGCTTCGAATTCTTCGCTCTTCAAATCTTCAAATACAACATACTTCAATCCAATAAAGTTTGAAATACCCATCAAAACATAGCTTAAAGCGGTTAGATCAACATCTGCTATCTCGCCATTATCTCGAGATTTTTCCAGTCCCTTTGTATAGCGTATAGAAAAAGACTCGTAATACTCTTGGAACAGCTTTTTATCAATGTAAAGAGATTCCCACAAAATATTGTAGACATGTTTGTTGACCCTCATATAATCCAAAAACGCGTATAGTCCTAGTCTTTCTTGCTCATACCGACTATCTGTTTCTTTTATTCGCTCAGCTATGGCTTTTCGAATATCATGGCTGTAACTTAACAGCAAATACTTGTAAAGACTGTATTTGTCTTTGAAGTAAATATAAAACGTTCCCAATGCTATGTTGGAATCAGTCGTTATTTCGTTGATCGAAGTGCCGTGATAGCCTTTTTTGTAAAAAAGTCTCTCCGCTGATTTTAAAATTTTATTCAAGGTCTTCTGCCCTCTTTTTGTTTTAGGAAGATTTACTATTGTATCCATTTTTCTCCTTCGTATCATCCATCTGTAATGCTTAATGATATGATATCATTTTATCATAGCACACGTAACTACTAAAATAAACCCTAAAACGAACTTTCTCAAGCTATGCTATTGACCATCAAAATATTGAAATATCCAAATCTGAAGCATTGAAAAAACCTAGCAAAAGTGTGATGAACACAACTGGCTTCTCATACATAGATGCATGACCAGCACTAGGAATCATCACATAGTCTGAATTTTTCATCAATTGATGCATTCTGGTTTGTTCTTCTTTTGGTGTCAATAAATCATTCTCACTACTCACAATCAACGTCTTCGTTTGAACCTCTTGCAGTTTCTTTTCGGCATCAAATGATTCTGAGCTTTTGGTTAGTCGGACCATAGCCTCCATGAAGTCTTTATTTGAGAAAACCGTCGATGTCAGCAATTGTTTTCTTTTTTCCATAGATTCTCTATTTTTGTTGTAAAACTCAGGTGAATAAATGACGGGTATGGTCGTATAGTAATAATTGGTAGGATCTTGGACACTAAGATTCCAAGCTTCACCAACATCTTGTAACCATGGAGATGTCCGATAGGATGAATTAAACATCGCTAAGCGCTCCACTCTGTTTTCATAGGCAATCGTAAAATTCAAAGCTATTTCAGCTCCATATGAGACGCCTGCCAAATTAACTTTTTCAATCTTAAGCTCATCTAAAAGTGCTTTTAAAACTTCTACCTGAAGACTGTGATCATAAGGTTTGTCGCATCGATCTGACTGCCCTTGATCTATAAAATCCAATAGAATCAATTGGTTGTTTTGACTCAAAACATCCACAAAGAAAGCCCAACTTTTCGTCGACATCATAATCCCGTTCAATAGAATAATGGGTTTTCCTTTTCCATGTATCTCATAGTAAATTTTCTTGTTATTAAAATTAAAAAAAGCCATACTTCCTCCTAGTCTCTCCATTATATAAAACTGGATTCGATCAAACTTCAACCTTTGACCGAACCCGTGATGCTTATTTTTTCAGCTGTTTGATAACATGAGCCATGTTTTCTGCTAAATGTGTGAGTATACTGGCTGCTTCAAGATCTTCATTCGCATCAACAGCACCGCCTTTTCCAGCCACTCCTACATTCCAATAATGAGACCCTACTACTATTAAATCATTCACCGTCATCCACAGCATAAGCTCAGCAAATGTAAAATTCTGTCCTGCTCTTCTTGCAACTGTAATTGGCGCAGCCACTTTTCCGGAAAAAGCTGTTCCTTTCCATTCGTAGTTTTCCGTTTTTGTCTTCATGTCATTTCTTGCCCATCTCCCAGAAAAACCGGCTCTATCTAGCAATGCCTTTGTAATCGCAGTGGATGATGAGTTGTAAACCGGCGAGCCAATAAGCATCCCATCTGCTTCCATCATTTTTTCGAAAATTTCTTCAAAATCATCTTTAGGTAACGTACATTTCTTAGCTTCCACGCATCCGTAACAGCCAATGCAGTGATGAATCTTTTTGTCTCCGAGAGTTATAAGCTCTGTGGAAATACCTCTTTTCTCCAATTCATCCAATGTATATTGCACATAGAATTTCGTATTGCTTATTGGCCTAGGACTACCAGTGATTCCAACAACTTTCATTTTACCCTCCTTTACCAAATCATCAAATCTTTTGCTTGATACTTTAGCTCGTCTCTAAAATCCGGGTGAGCTATCGCAACCAATCTATTGACTCGTTCTTTGATTGACTGTCCTCGAAGCCAAGCAACTCCATATTCAGTAACCACATAGTCCACATCATTTCTTGACAGACTAACGATTGATCCAGGTTTAAGCAAAGGCGATATTTTGGATATTGTCTTTTTTCCACCGTTTTCATCTCTTACATTTGCAGTTGAATAAAGCGCAATAAATGACTTCCCATCTGGGCAGTTTTGAGCCCCCACAGCTGTGTCCGTTTGTCCTCCTGTTCCTGAAAACTGAATAGGCCCTATGGCTTCAGAAGCACATTGTCCAAACAAGTCGACTTCCAAAGTCGTATTGATTGATACCATCTTATGATTTTTCCCTACAATATGTGGATCATTTGTCCAACTGCCTTTTTTGAACGTTACCGACAAGTTATCATCCAAAAAGTCGTACAGTTTCTGACTTCCTAAAGCAAATGTGGCGATTGATTTACCTTTATACAATGTTTTTTGAGAATTATCCACTGCTCCACATTGAACTAAATCTACCATGCCATCTGTGAACATCTCCGTATGAATTCCTAAATGCTTTTTCGTTTTTAATGCATTTGCCACTGCGTTTGGTATGCCGCCAATACCCAATTGGATGGTTGATCCGTTATCAATTCTCTCTGCAATTAATTGACCTATCGCATTGTCTTTATCATTGAACAAAGCTTCTGGCAATGTAGGAATCTTGTTGTTGACTTCTAGAATTCCATCTAAATCAGAAATATGAACGGTTGTATCTCCATAAGTTCTTGGTAGATTTGGGTTGACCTCTGCAATTACCAATGCTCCATCTTCAATGACTTCTTTTTCATACGTGCACCCTAAAGATAATGTCAGATAACCATGCTTATCCATAGGAGAGCAAGTACACAAGAGGACTTTTCTTCTATCCCCTGCTGCAAAACTTCTTTTTGTGTAAGCAAAATGAAGGTGTTGTGGCACATGAGACACGTTTCCATTTGGATGTGCTTTTCTGATCGGTGGAGAATAAAACCAACCGTTTGTGAAAATAACATCTTTGTATTCAGGATTCTTTAAGTACTCATAGTCTGCCATTACCAAGCAGTTGCTAATGTCACAATCTTTCACGTCTCTTTCCTTAATTCTATGTAAAGCACTGAGTATGGTAATCGGTTCGCTAGCACCCAAAGCGCTCATAATGAAATCTCCTGACTGGAACATGTCCAGAATGCCTTCAATATCCTTTACTCTGCTTTGATACAATTGCTCTATATTCAT
>CAZIKK010000007.1:6225-15152 GCA_964539975.1 uncultured Clostridia bacterium | reverse complement strand
AATTATTTTCCCCATTTAATTATTGAACAAGTAAATGCGTAACCCGTTCCTGCACCTACTAATGCCACTATTGATCCATCTGTGATTTTTCCTTCTTTTATTCCTTCTCTAACCGTCAATAATTGATCCGCGTGACCACAGTGACCAAAATCAGATAAATAGAACGTCTTTTCCTTGTCTACTCCCAAGTCTGCCATAATAGCATAATGTGCTTTGGGGTTAATATGGGTTATACCAATGAAATCTATATCTCTTTCATTTAAACGGGATGCTTTCAAAGCTTTTCTCACTGCACTGGTAAAGCCTGGCAAGGATTTCTCTCCCAATCTTTTTTTCATGCCTTCTGGATCAGGCAACACCAACAACTTTGATTTTTTAAGTTTCTCTGGGTCTTCAGCCATCTCTTGTGTAATTGGATGCAATGTGCCTCCATATTTTCCTATCACATCATCACAAAAAACATGTTCTGTAACAATACCACTTCCCAACACTTCATTCTCATCATGATCTCTTTTCAAAATCATCGCAAAGCCAGCAGGACACATGTCAAACATGAAAGACTGAATAGGGTCTTCGTAATCAACCAAATAAGAATTGGTATTGCCTCCAGCAATCAAGACCGTATCTAGCGTATCATCTGCTTTCATCATATCTTTCGCTACTTTAAGCGCCAATGGCGTGCCCGCACATCTGAAAGATAGATCCCATGCATAAGCATTATCCGCACCAATCTCATTTTGAATTTTTATGCCGACCGTCCAACAGACATATTCTGCATAGGTTTCTCCGGCATATAGAATCATATCTATCTCTTTCGGATTGACCTTTGATTTTCCCAAGAGTGCTTTGCTAGCTTTTGTAGCCATTATGCCAGGGTGGTCTTCCGGCCCACCAACAAATTTCTTGTTGATCCCCATTTTTTCTCTTAAAATCTCCGGCTTAATATTGACTTTTTCTGACAATTCTTCTGCTGTAATCATTTTTTCTGGGGTGTAGATTGCATAATCTAATATGCCTACCTTAAACTGTTTGTCCATTTTTTTCCTCCTTTTATGCGTCTGTTGACAGTCTTTCTGTCACTTTTTCGACTTAGCTTGAAGCTTGTAAATGCCTCCCATAATTCCTGATGGCAAGAATATTACTAACAGAACGTAGATACTCCCAATAAATAGCATAGGATACCTTAATAATTGAACAGATGGGTTGTTGGAAGCCAAATTTAACAAGAAATTCTGAATCCAAGTAACAAATGCACTACCCAGTATTGCGCCATACAATGTACCTGTTCCTCCGACCAGTGTCATCAATAGCGCATTCAATGTATACTGCACACTTAAATAATCTGTATTAGCAAACCGTGCTATCACTGAGAAAAAGACACCAGCCCAACCTGAGGCGACTGCAGATACAATGATTGCAATGGTCTTATATTTTTTAGTATCATACCCTAGAAATCTTGCCCTTTGTTCGTTTTCACGTATTGACAATAGCACCCGTCCAGTAGGAGACAGTACGAATTGCCTTAGAACCAAAACCATTATGATTAAAAACACCAAGGAAAAATAATAGGCGCCTACTCTTGTCTCAAATAAAGGATCCAGTGCCACTCTTGAAGCTCTCATTGGTAAACCATCTTGGCCACCTGTGACGCTTCTCCATCTCTCGGCGATATTTCTCACAATCTCACCTAAAGCTAATGTAATCATTGCCGCTGCAACAACTCCACTTGTCTTTAACACCACTTTGCTCATTAAAAACCCGCCAACAAATGCATACACAGTTACTGCAACCACCGCTAAGGCGAAGAATGCTAAATTGTTGGTCATGTTTAAGAAAACAACACCCATATATACGCCACTACCGAAGAAAATTGCTTGGCCAAGATTGATAAATCCGGTGTAACCTCTCAAAATATCGTAACTCATTCCATAGACAGCCAATAAGAATATCCTGCTCATCATGATCAGTTGCGCATTCTTTAGAAAATGAGGCAGTATCATCAGAGCCGCCAACAAGACAATCAGGGGGACTATCATCTTGACGGACATTTTTTTCGAGCCCATTTGTCCAGCTATATTTAATCTTGAACCCATTATTTATTCACCGCCTTTCCAAACAATCCTTCAGGTTTGAAAACCAACACTAAAGCCATGACCAATACATTCGCAACCACTGCGATGTTTGGCAGAAACACAGCCATGACAACCGCCATCAAGCCAAGAAATACACTACCTAAGGCTGAACCCATGAAGTTTCCAAGTCCACCAATTACCACCACAATAAATGCTAATATCTGATTACTCATACCCGCTGTTGAGACAACATTTCCAACCAGAGGCATGTATAGCGCTCCTCCGATCCCAGCTAAGGCCGCTCCACTTGCAAATATGATGGTGAAATATTTCCGAATATTAATCCCTAAGGCTTGAACATTTTCAGGACTTTGTAATCCAGCTCTAATAACCATCCCAATTCTTGTCTTGCTTAATATGCGATGGATAATAATCGCAATCAGTGCCCCTACCACAATTAAAAAGACATTGTAATGAGATACTCTTCCTCCTGCAACAGACCAAACACCGTCTAAGAAAGGAGGTCTCATGATTGGGATCATATTGGGTCCCCATATTACTCTTACAAGATCTGTAAATACAACCTGCAAACCCAATGTTATTAAAATTTGTGCCGGTGCATTACCGTAAACGCGATTAATAAATAATTTTTCAAATATGAATCCGATACAAAAAACGACTGCTATCGCAATCAATATACTTGCCAAGAAAATCATCAGTTCTGTTGCAAACGGCAAAGATTGGCCCGCCTGCATCTGAACACCCGTAACTTTTAAAGTCCCTCCTTGCGTTCCCGTTTGAAACGCATCTGGGAAAACACTTAGGACAATCTTTGATCGAATGGTGTAATATGAAAACATATAAACGTATCCGCCCCAAAGAAATAAAGTTCCGTGGGCAAAATTGATTACTCCCATCATGCCCAGAATAATGGATAATCCGGAAGCCATTAAAAATATGAGTGCTCCTTCTGCAAGACCACTTACAACAAGTGTGATAAATGTACCCATTTGTTCCTCCTTCAATTGATCTAATCTGTCATCCGAACATTAAATGCCTAGGTGTTTCGCCTGCAGAGCTTTGTTATTGATCAGTTCTTCCATGTTTCCATTTTCGACAGTTCTTCCTTCATTAATGATATAGAATCTCTCGCCCACTGCACTAGCAAGGGCAAAATTTTGTTCCACCAATAACACCGTTGTATGTTTTTTGATTTCTCTTAACGCAATGGCCAATCTTTCAATAATTACCGGCGCCAAACCTTTACTAGGTTCATCAATAAGCAAAATCTTATTCTTGTTGACCAATGCTCTCGCAATAGATAACATCTGTCTTTGTCCACCACTTAGGTTTTTTGAATGCCGTTTATACGCGATTTTCAAATCAGGAAACAAATCCAAAACATAATCAACTCTTTCTTTTGTTTCCGCGTCTTCTTTCCACATAGCAAGCCTCAAGTTTTCTTCCACAGTAAGTAAATCGAAAGTCCCATAGTTTTCTGGAACATAACCAATGCCAAGCTTTTGTATGGCATAGGTTGGCATGCCCACCAAATTCTGTCCATCCAGTTCTAACACACCACTTCGTGTCTGTACCAGTCCCATAATTGTTCTTAAGAAAGTCGTTTTGCCCGCTCCATTTCTTCCCAATAAAACCACTGCTTCACCAAAACCTACTTCAACATCAACTCCTTGGAGAATGGTGTAAGGTCCTATGTATGACACTAAATTCTCTGATTTAAGAAGTAACTTCATCCAATACGCCTCCTCCCAGGTATGCTTTCAAAACCTCCGGATTTTCCGAAACAGCAACTGGATCTCCATCTGCCATTACGGCTCCATTTACTAAAATCACCAATCTGTCTGATAATTGTTTGACCATGTCCATTTTATGCTCTATTAAAACTACGGTTGTCCCTCTATCATGTGCCGCTCTAATAATCTCAATCATTGCAGGAACCTCTTCTATTGCCATTCCAGCTGTAGGCTCATCTAATAACAGAACTTCCGGATCTAATGCAAGTACCATCCCTAGTTCCAGTTTTCTTTGCTCGCCATGTGTTAAATCACAGGCAAGGGAATCTTTTTTATTTTCTAACAAAACACGCTTCAATATCTCTTCTGATTTTTCATTCACTGATTTGAACTTTCTATGGTTTGTGAAAATTTTAAACCCCACTTTCTGATGGGATTGTGCAGCTAACCTAATGTTTTCAAATGCCGATAGCGTTGGAAATACATTTGTGAGTTGAAAAGATCTACCCATACCAGCTTCAACCCTTTTAATTGGGGACAGACTTGTAATGTCTGTCCCTTTAAAAAAGATTCTTCCTGTTGTAGGGGTGAGAAGGCCACTCACAAGGTTGAAAAAAGTGGTTTTTCCAGCGCCGTTTGGTCCAAGTATGGTCGTCAACTTGCCTCGTTCTATCTCTAGACTTACATCGTTCACTGCCTTATGTGCACCAAAGCTTATGCCTAAACCCTCTGTTTTTAAAATGATATCTGACATACTTAGCATCCTTCCCCTTTAAATTTGATTATCTTGGATGTGTCACTTGAATTGGATTGAAGATTTCTTCGATTGGAATAACTCTTACCAATTCAGGTACGATATGGTCAACTCCATCTACTCTTGTGTACATAATCTCAAACAAGACTTGCTGTGCTTGATGGTCTTCTTCTCTAAAGAATCGGGTACCTGTTGGCGAATCAAACTCCATACCCCTCATTGTTTGAATCAGATCTTCTGAATCTGTGCTTCCGTTTGTCTTTTCAATAGCTGTAACTGCAGCCATTGCAGCAGCCATACCACCTGAAACGAAAACATCTGGAGGTGTTCCGTATTTTTCCATATGTTTTTCAGTCAACCATTCATTTACAGGGTTTTGAGCAACACCATGGTAATACAGTGTAAATCCAGGCATTCCTTCCAATTCCATCATATTTCTCAATGCAGCTATCTCTGGTGCACCCGTTGATACTTTTGTTATTTCAAACAATCCCATCTCTGTCATTTGACGCCATGGATCATTTGCTCCTGCCCATATAACGAAAACCCAGTCTGGATCAGATTGAATGATTCTAGTAATGTAAGGCGCGAAATTGGTAGCATCAATAGGTGCGTACTCTTCTACCAACACTTCTCCACCCGCCGCTTCTAATGCAGGCTTAAATGGGTCTGTGTAAGCTCTCCCAAAGGCACTGTCAGGGGCAAAGATAGATACTTTATCTCCCGCCATTACCGCTGCCATAGCCGCAGCATCTTGAGCTGTATTTCTTCCTGTTCTGAAAATGTATCTATTTGCAGCTTCACCCGTTAAAAAGTCAGCTGCCGCTGGTTCAAGTATAAATACTGTCTCATACTCTTCCGCCAAACCAAGAATCGCCGCTGCGTCTGAAGAAGATGCAGGTCCTACAATTAGATCCACTTCGTCCTCATCTAGCAATTTGATAGCTCTTTCTCTTGCAACTTCGGGAACGGTTGTTGTATCTTCCCAAATTACTTCGATTGGTCTACCCGCAACTTGCATGGTTCCATTAGTTGCATACTCAAGACCAAGTTCAAAACCTCTTTGCATTTGTGTGCCGTAATCCATCAACCCACCACTAAGAGAGGTTAATCCACCTATTAGAATCGGCTCTCCAGGTTCATCCGCTCCACCCGGCTCTTCATCACCATTGTCACCACTTGATGGTGGTGGTGCCGGAGTGCTTGGCTGAGAACAAGCCACTGCACTTAACATCATTGCTAATACAATTAATAATGCGATCAATTTTTTGGTTTTCATTTTCTCCTCCATTTTTTTTGTTATTATTATAGTCTTTATTGACTATCATGGATAAATTTATTTTTCCCCGATTTTACCCCATTTGATAACGTTTGCAGCCCAGACATACCCAATGCCTGCCGCTACCATACAAACCACGGATCCTTCCCTTACTTTTCCTTGATCAATTGCCAGCTTAAGAGACAATATCTGATCAATCTGTCCTATATGACCATAGTCCTCCAAGAAAATAGATTGTTCTTCCTTCAAACCCAAAGTTTTCAGCATTTGGAGATGACCTGATCTTTTCATGTGTAAAACAGACAAGTAATCAATGTCACTTCTGTCATACCCTGATTTTTCTAGTGCTCGATCGATGCATCGATACCAGTTGTCCATAGACACTTTATTAAGCCTATTTTTCATTTTCTCAGGATCCATCAATCTTAATTTGTTTCCATCTTGATAATTCTCAGGTGTAATAGGATGACAGGTCCCACCTATCTCAACGCCAGCCGTCCTGGCTAAAGAACCATCTCCAATAATATGAGATCCAAGAAGCTCGTTATTTTTATGATTTTTTTTCAAAATAACGGCTCCACCACCAGCACCAAGATTATACATCATCGACATATTCCCATCTGTAAAATCTACTAGATCTGAATTTCGATAACCTCCTGCCACTAATATGGTATTGATTTCATCATCGGCCAACAACATGTCTTTTGCAATCTTTAAGGTAGAAACCGAGGTGCAACACCTATTGGCAAGATCTATTCCCCAAGCATTTTCAGCTCCTACACGATGTTGAAGATATAATGCCGATGTCGTAAGAGGATATTCTTTCCATTCTTCTCCAATACACAAAACAACGTCGATATCTTTTCCTTCGATTCCGGATTGCCTCATTGCGTCAATTGCGGCTAGAGCTCCCATTTCCTGTGTTCCATCATTCTTTCCTGGCATAGTTTTAGTCACAATTCCAAGCTTATCCATTACTGCCTGTTCTGACCATAAACCTTCTGTCTCCTCTGCAATTTCTCTTGCTGTCATCCTACCTTCTGGCAGGTATATTCCTATGCCTGCTATTCCAACTGTTGCCATTTCAACCTCCTACAGCCTCATTCCTCCATTAACACTGAGGTTGTGTCCTGTCACATATGATGCATCATCTGATGCTAAAAATAATGCAGCTTTGGCAATCTCCTCTGGCTGTCCCAATCTTCCCAACATAGTCTGTCCAGCAAACTTGTCCAATAGTTCCTGAGGAACTGTTTTTAAAATATCTGTCATGGTGTAACCCGGCGATATGGCATTGACTCTCACTTGTTCACCTTTCATCGCAAATTCCTTTGCCCAACTCTTAGTCAATCCGATAAGTCCTGCTTTAGTAGCCGCATAATTGGCTTGTCCAATATTCCCAAACTCACCTACAACTGAAGATATGTTAATAATAGATCCCCTACCTGCACTTTGCATCATCGGTCCTATTAATCTGGTCAGGTTGAATACACCTTTCAAATTGACGTCTATTACCAAATTCCACATTTCATCTGTCATTTTTCTTGTTAGTGCGTCGCGTGTGATTCCTGCATTATTGACAAGCACTTCAACTGTACCATATTTTTCTTTTAAATAATCCACAAACTTATCAATTGCTTCCAAGTTAGTTATATCTAACTTGTAGTGTTCCACCCCTTCCTTTTCATAAGCAGGTTCTGACATATCCACAGCTATTACTTTTGCGCCTTCATCTGCAAATAGTTCTGCCATAGCTTGGCCCAGTCCTCTAGCACCTCCCGTTATCACCGCTGTTTTTCCCTTTAACCTCATTTCACCCTCCTCACAAGTCTAATCTTTGAAAATTCCCCATAGTTAAATCCTTAACATGAGGCCTGAATCATGTTTCATGTTCATAATACATGAAAACCTTTTCCTTGTCAATATTTTTTTGGCTGTCTTGACAAGTAATTTTTTTTCTTCCTTAAAACCTGTCTAGCAGTTGCAAATCAACATATAGGGATTACACTAAAAGTCGAATGTTCTTCTTGTTCCATCTTCCATAAAAATACAATAGATTAAACTCCATTAACTTATTCAACGCTTAATCAATAAAAATATGGCCGCTTTTCTTCAGCGGCCATAAAAATTCTATTCATCATTATAGCTACATCATCCTAGACAAGGCTATTCATTCTAAGCGTCCACTGAACTAATCTCTGAAGAATGATGGCCACTTCAGCTCGAGAGGCATTAGCTTTAGCATCAAGTAGCTCTCCATCTCTTCCATTAATGATTCCTGCTCCAATCGCCCATTCCATGGCTTCAAGGGCATAACTCGACACGAAATTCGAGTCATTAAATTCTGAAAGGTTTCCAGATGGATTGCCAGCTATCCCCATTGTTTTGGCATATCGGTAAAGAATCGTTGCCAATTGCTCTCTTGTAATATTGTCATCTGTTCCAAATGTGCCGTCTCCATATCCACCAACTATACCATTCGATGCCGCCCATGCGACCGCTTCAGAGTACCATAGGCCATCTTCCACATCATTAAATGACTCGCCTGCGGTGTCAACGAGACCATCCAATCGGTGAAGAACTGTCACAAGCATGGCCCTAGTCATCGGTGCGTCAGCTGAAAACTCAATTTCACTGATCCCCATAAATAGCTCGCGTGCCGTTACAAAACTGATAGCAGCCTGTCCCCAATGACCATCGATATCTTTAAACGTTTTGCTATTATCCACTAGACTATATTTGCCAATGCCTTCAACGATATAGGATGCCTCGTTGACACCAATTAGTGACCATTTGACAATTCTCAATCTCCCGGATGCATCTGTGTAGACTACTACCTCTCCAGGCTTGCCTAAAGCTGAAGTAAGGTCCGGTATTAGTTCATTGGCATCACTACCCGGTTTTAGCGTTCCTGTCGGAATCATAATTCCGACACCATTCCCGGAGATGATGATTGCTTTTGTTTTGTTCAAGTCTATCAGCGTCTCATTTAACTTATCCGATATAGAGGTCATTTCATCGTTCAGGGTGACCAATATAGTACCATCATCTAGCAAGGTATACTCAGG
>CAZIKK010000007.1:0-6125 GCA_964539975.1 uncultured Clostridia bacterium | reverse complement strand
ACCGCTGTCTCCGCCTCCGCCGCTGAACGCGAACTCGGCTTCTACCATAACATTGGATTCGGGCATAACAAAGGTTGTCGTTGAGGCTGATTCATCTAAAACACTTACATCACCATTATTGACTGACCAGCCAGTGAAGCGATAGCTACTCGAAGCAGGTGTTGCTGTCAAGGTAATCAAATCTCCAGCAAGGGCATGATCAGAGCTAACTGACACGCTTCCTCCTGTCGGCGTAACAGGAACCGTTATTGAATAGAGTCTCTTTGCCGTTGCAACAACTTGGATATCTGAGGTGACTGATCCTATCACACATAACCAGGTACCGTCATCTTTCTTTACGATACTATCAAAACCATTCAATCCTTCCTCGCCTATATTGCCTGTTACACTGATGGATGTAATGGCAAAGTCAGGATGTGGTCTGACAGAAAAAGTCGCTGTGGCACCATTTAACAATCTATGGTCTGCTCCATCATCCACAAGAGCTGAATCAGGAGAGCATGTGAGTTCTGTTGTCGTATTGTTGTCCTCGATCTGAATCCTATGGGTAACTATTTCTTTGAAAATCACCGAAACATTTGTGTTGCCTGACAATGCTGGAATAATATAAGTCGTCCCGACAAATGGCTGTCCAAAATCATTCTCAACTAAAATACCATTCAATCGCCACTCATCCACCATCATTCCTTCGTTAGGTGCTGCTATAAACACCAGCTCGCTACCGTTTCCGATGCTGTTGCTTCCACTTTCGAATGCCACGCCGTCGGATTTTGCGGATAATATTGTACCATCGTCTCCGGATGTATAGGTTACTGTGGAATAGGTTTGAGCTCCAAATACCACCATTACGTCAATGTTGGAATCTATATCCTCAAAGGTTCTTGTCCTTGCAGTTGATTGGTACAGGAGATCATCAACCCACCATTGTTCTACCATAAAATTAGTCTCCGGTGTTGCAATAATCTTGACCTTATCCCCAGCAAATACTGAAATATCGCCTAATGATGGAAGCTCTGTCACTGGGCCTTCATTCAAAGAATATTCAAGGCTGCCACGCAGTCCGTGATTCACGGAAACGACAAAATCATCATTGTCCTTGAATACCGCCTTGACAAAAATGTCACCGCCTAAAGCCGCTATATTCAACATTTCTCCCGTTATATCAGCATCATTATAGATCCACTTGTCAAATACATAGCCATAAGCAGGTTTGGCGGTAAATTTCAAAGATGACCCGCCTGTGATATCTGTCAAATCACCTGTAGACACCTGCACATCATTGACAGTCACTATCACTTCATTCTCAGTTTGTCCAGGTCCTTCCACTTGTAGGTGAACATCAAAGCTTCCTGCCTGGGTCTGTGCGCCTATGACTGTATCTGCCATCATATCAAAAGTATAACTCTGACCATCACCGCTGACGCCAGTTGTTGCTATCTCGCCATCGTGCATCCATACAGCATCCTCGGACAAAGAATAGCCTGGTTTGGGTGTAACAGTTACCGCCGTATCTCCTATAATCCTATCGCCCGAAAAGGCGTTTCGCCATTCTTTTCCAAGATCAACATCCATCCAGTAGCCAGCTTTCAAATCTCCTTCAAGGGTCAATTCATAACTATCTCTTGAGAATAATGCATAAAGTACCGTGTCCCCTGTACCCATAACGACGTCACAAGTATAGGTCCCATCTTCTCCTGGTGTCCCAAGTGGCTTGATCGGCGTTTTCCCTATCTCATGCAGCTGCCACTCCGTGAAATGATACCCGGGTGCAGGTGTGGCTTTAAAGGTAAATTCAGCACCTTCTATAGCCACATCACCACTCTTCATGACCGTGTTGCTGATACACGCAATACTGCCATCGCCTGTCACACGATACTCAAGGCGTTTCTGGGCAACCTCAAAATCCACTATGACTTCTATGTCCTGTGCCATCATGGTGTGGTGCAAAGTCATTGTTTTGCCTGCTGTCGCTATGGTTTGCTGCGTTGTGCTATCTCTAATGGTCCAGCTTTTGACATGATATCCCACATTGGGCTTGGCTAAAAACACAAGACTGGTACCGCCTGAATATTCTTTGGACCAATCAGTACTGCTCTCAGGAATCAACAACTCAATGGTCCCCACTACCTTATCACTTAACATCCTGGCTGTCCCCAACACTGAAAATGTGGGGCCGGTCAGAATGTATATTCCCGGTTTATAGGTGATGTAGTAATTGTGATAGGTTATGCTATCGGTTGATTGTGATGTTGGTCTGCCTATCATTTCATAGTACCCAGGATCTGTTGCGCTACTGATCTGTACCTCAGTTCCTGCTGTATTGATCACGCGAACTTCAAGGCCGAGATCAGCCATGGTATCCTCATAAGCGAATGATGTTTCCGGATCAAGGGTCAAGACTTCTATTCCAGGATGTGACAGCGATACGTTGCCAGCCATCTGTTGTTGATTGATGATTCCTATAACCAGTTCTTTTGGGGCTACAGAGAATCGCCTTGTAGCAACAACTTCTCCTTCCACTGAAGCCATCATCCAGTACTCATCACCTGTTCTGTAAGCGGTCACTGCGCCGTTGTCTACAAATCCCTCAATAATGGACGGTTTCCATTCATAGTCTTCTATCTCGCTATTATAAACCCAGCCATATCTGACAACCTCATAGCTGATATCGCCTTCTATATCAACAGGTTCGGTTGTCTTCTCGTCTTTTACCACTTTAGTGACAGATGGGAGTATGTTCTCACCATAAACATAGCTGCTATCTAAAGTCAGCACATAGCCGCTGCCCTCTCCCGCAAGATACATGATTGGATTACGTGTCAGTAGCGATTGATAAACGCGGCTGCCTGTATAGAAGGCATTAATCTCATAAGCCCCATCCGGCAATGCATGATCCAATGTGATACTTGCCTTCGACTCGCCATCTACTGCAGATGGTTCCAACGCAACAGGAAAAGATTGTCTATAATCAGCGCCAACAACCTCAAAAACAACAACCCCTGCTGGTCTGTAAAAATGGTTTAGATGCTGCGAACCAATTGATATGTCAATTTTAGGTATGTTCTTGCTTTCTCCAGTCGCATCCGCCACATCAAAGCTTCTGACTTGAGGTGTTCGTTTGGCATAATTCAATGTGAAAGCTTCAGTATAGTCTGAAATATGGTATTCGCCGTATATGACATTGACCCGGCATCTGTAAACACCTTCATCCGCCAATCCCACCGATCTGAATCGGTAAGTTGAATTAACCGCTCCCAAGATATTTTGCCAACCATCCTCGGACAGCTTTTGCCATTGATATTTAGGTGGCTGAGTATAATCTGACATATTGTTGATAACAACGCCAACCGTATGCTCCGAATCAGGATACAGGATGGGTAGTTTGCCATTAGTCAATCCAGTTAGACTAAGGCTTGGATAGCCCACATCTGTTTTCGTTTTGAATCGATAAACCCGGCTAGGTATGCTATGTGTCGGTTGGGAAGCGCCCACTGTCTGAATCTGGTAGGCATATTCTGTATAAGGATTAAGCCCTGTGTCATCAAACTCGTAATATCGCGTGCCTGTGGTCACATCTGTATAATGTCGGATCCCTTCGACTGGCTCCATCGGTGCCGTAGCCGGAACGAATGCCAGCTCATAGCTTCCGCTGCCATCAGGAAATTCATAGTATCGATAAAGCTGGAAACCTGCCGCTGATCCATTATAGGACCATCTTAAGGTAATGCTGTCATCGGTAGTCTTCTCAATCTCCTGGTGAAAATCCAAAGGCAGTCTAGGCGGTGATGAAACACCTGTTACAAGATAGCTGACAACAGGGAAACGAGTACCTTCAAACAAAGGCAATAAACCTGGCCCCAGAATCCACTTACCTTCAACATACTCATATGTGAATACCTTCCAAGCATAATTATAGTTGTATGGCTGTGCTTCCATCGGCATATTGTTGACTTGTCCTGTGTAGGTATTGCCTGAAGTTGTTATCTCAACACGACTCGAGCCATATTCATATCCAGCGGTAATGCCAAATACCCAGTTTCCAGGCCCGCCACCAATCTTGAAGTCAACTGCATGGGAATGTGTAAAGCTTTCTTCACTTTGTCTGGTCATCGAGATTTCCTGAGTGATCGAACCACCGCCGAAATCAACACCAGCCGGATCCCCTTTATAAGCAATAGGCCTGTTGAATCCGGCAGTACTGGAAGGATAAGAGGAGGGAAAGCCAACTCTGTGAGTTAGAATATCCCCGCTAATCTGAGGCAACTCAGCATAATCCATGGCTATCCGTTCATATTTATCCAGTGGCAATACTCTGACAGAGGCCGCGTGTGGAATATTTCTTGACATCTTCTGTCTGTCATATCCCGATATCAGACCAGTCGTTTCATCAATGATTGGGACCATTGAATCATAGACATAAGTCTCCACAGGTATGGAATAAAAAGCCACTGCATCGGACCCTGCTGAGGTACTATAAGTTATCGCCTGCTCCAACATAGATGAATTGGCTGATTCCCAGGTTAGATTAGCTGTGTAGGCAAGTTCTGTTTCAAAGCTTCCAACCTTTGTTCCCGTTACCGGCACAGTAAAATCATGTTGAAAGGACATATAGGCGCCTGCTTTAAGTGTATGAGAAGTCGTTTCTCCGTCTCCTGTCCCGGTTGATGAGCTATAGGATGTTTGTGAGTCCATGTAACTACCACTAAGCTCGTCATTGTCCAAGTCAGCAAAATAGGGAGGTGATGCCAGTACAGCCAATACTTTAGGGTCTGAATAGGTTATATAATGGACACCCGTATATGAAAGTAAAGCCGTATCCGTATCTGTGTTCAGCTTTGTCATCGAAGTGGAAAAATCTCTGCCTTGTAAACGATGTGCATTCCATTCCCCATTTTCATTCTTGTAGAGTCCAAGTTGATGGAGCAAAGCAGGGTAGGTATCTGTGGTTTCTGGCCACCACCACCACCACCAAATTGGTTTTTCCGTGTAGGTATGTGTCATGCTGGCATAATGCTGCATGGTCTGCAAACTCTCTTTGGCGTCACCTGTAAAATCAGCCGCAAAAGCGCCATATTCCATATAATATTTCTGAGGTGTGATAATCTGTTTGTTGAAAGTTTGATTCTGATCCAATGCCTCTGATATATCCAAACCCTCGTCACCGAATGCTATCAACAAACTATCAAGGTAAATATATGCAGATTCACCAACGCCATAAGGATTAAATGATGTGACATTAGCTACACTGGCTGGTGAGCTATAGAATCTGTCACCGCGATTAGCCATTGCGGCATGGATATATTGGTTGTTCTTTTTTTCAAATAAATTGAAATTTCTGGCTGAAACCATTATGAAACTGTCGCTGAATCCGTCATATGCATATACCGCCACAAATCGGCTGTTCAGATTCCCCGCTGTGATATCTGTATGCAGCTGGCCTCCTAGTATCAATTCAGGAACACTATCCCCTGTGATATCTCCGTAAGCAAAAGAAGCACGAACAATCGGCGCGGTGTCATAGGTCAAGCTGATATTCTTTTTGTTCTGGAACATGTTTCTGTTGTCTCCGTAGAGAACAACAGCCTGACTTCCACTGTTCTGGTTAGGCCCATAATAATACCCCCAAGTCAACGCCAGATCATCTATGCCATTTCGGTTAAGATCTCCTGCTGTCAAAGAAACCATATTGGAAACATAAGGGCTTTCGTTAAAATAGTAAGTCCATACTTTGCTCCAGTGATCAGGATCTAGATAAAAATCATCGCCGGAAGTATCCGTCGTCTGAAGCTTATAGATCTCAACCCTTGAGTTCCCTTGCTCGGCAACGTAGACCGCTACCTCGTCAATACCATCCCCAACAAAGTCTCCTGTGGCGATTTGCAGAAAATTTTGCATCAGAATAGGTGAGCCTGTGAAATCCTCATCCATCCTCTCACCTGTGTTTCCTATAATCCTATCCGTTGAAACAAGCGTCTTTGGCTCATCGCTTATCGCACCGGTCACAGGATCAGTAAAATACAAATACAAGCCACCATTCTTGTCCAAGGACCCGACGCCAACCGTCACGACCTGTGTTAAGAGGATAGGATAGCTGTCGAAAAAAATTTTTCCAATCCTTTTTTTAT
>CAZIKK010000006.1:0-111017 GCA_964539975.1 uncultured Clostridia bacterium | reverse complement strand
ATTTCCCTTTGTAATTTGGTTTTCTTTTTTCAAAAAAGGCTTTGACGCCTTCTTGTCCATCCTCTGTTGTGGCTAAAGTAGCAAAATGATTGTCCGTGAGATCTAAAGCTTGGCCAAGAGTCAGATCTTCCATTTTGTAAAAAGATTTTTTACCGGCTTGAAGAGCAAGAGGGCTTTTATCGGCCAGTTTTTTTGCGTATTTGACTGTTTCCTCTCTCAGCTTTTCAGCAGGAACGACTTTATTGATTAAACCCATGTTCAACGCTTCGTTTGAGGAGATCAGATCACCGGTCATGATCATTTCCAAGGTTCTTTTTCTACCAATATTTCGCAATAAAGGAACAGCTGGTCCCATGCAGAACAAACCAATATTTACAGCAGTTGCGCCAAACCTTGCCGTTTCTGAGGCAATCGCTAAGTCGCAGGCAGCTACGATGCCAACGCCATTAGCCACCGCAATATTGTGGACAGATGCGATAACAGGTTTTCCCATATGGGCGATGGTAAGATTCATTTGACCCATTAAGGCAGACCACTCCACATATTCGGCGTGAGACTTACCATCCACATAGTTGACATCGATGCCAGTACAGAAGTTTTTTCCATTGGCATTAATCACAATCACATGGATAGATGTGTCCTGTTCGAGGTCAAGTAGAGCGGCATTAAGCTCTGTTGCAAGTTCAATGGTGAATGTGTTATTGGCTTCAGGACGATTAAGGGTGATAAAACCAATGGTTTCTTCTTTTGTAACTAAAACGGTGTTATATGACATATGATCGCTCCTCATTTCGATTTTTCTTATAGTTTATACCAATAGTTATGAGAATTCAAATCTTACAAGGGCAAACAAAAAACAGGGACCGAAGACATTGATCCCTGCTGACAAGTAAAAAACGTACGTCACGATAAAACAGTTAGTCCTATTGAACATACTACAAAGAATACTAAAAATCCCACAAAACAATATCCCCAGATATCTTTAATTTTGAGATTGGCAATGCCGAGTACAGGAAGAGCCCAGAATGGCTGAATTAGGTTAGTGGACAAATCTCCAAAGCTGTAAGCAATAACACTTGTCTTAGCTGCAACTCCGAGTGCTTCTCCTGCGGTGGTTAGGATAGGGCCTTGAATCATCCATTGCCCGCCAGCAGAAGGAACGAAGAAGTTTACAATTCCAACTTGCAAGAAAGTCAAAAAAGGATAACTCGTAGGTGTTGTGAAGCTTACAATCCAATTCGCGAATATAGCCACCAACCCTGAAGAAGCCATCATTCCCATGATTCCTGCATAAAAAGGAAATTGAAGAATAACGCCATACACTGATTTTACTGCCTCTGAAACGGCTTTTACGTAGTTAATTGGATTTTTGTGTAAGATGACACCTAGTATAAGGAATAAAAAGTTTACAATATCAATGTTCAAATCGAGTCCATTTTTCATAAAATGATTAACAACGATGAAAACCCCAGCAATACCTACTATATAGCTAATAATCGATGATTGCTCAAGTTTTTCAGCAATGGTCTTGGGCTTATCAGTTAATTCTTCACCATCATTTGGATCATCTTTGATATTTAGTTCAAAAATCTCCTCTTTTTTTGTGGGGATCATAAGCCTAAAAACAACCAGAAGCAATGCTAACACAACCACGTTAATGATTAGCACCTGTGGACTAAAAATTGTTTCAGTGACTGGAATTAAGCCGATTGAACTTTCGAGAAAATGGCCAGGTGTATTTACTAATAGGGGTGCTGTGAGGGACAAACCAAACATGGCAGAGATTGCGCCAGTATACGCGGCGGCTACCATTAAAGGAAAATCGACACCTTTTTGAGTGGAGGAGATTTTCTTTGCTATCAAAGCTCCAATTACTAATCCGAATCCCCAATTGATCCAAGCAGCGATGAATGAAACCAATACAACAATGGTGATGGCTTTCTTAGGGTTGGTCGCTTTGGAAGCAATGCTATCTAACCAACCACCAACCAGTTTTGTCGTGGCAAGGCAATGACCCGTAATAACAATTAAAGCCATCTGCATTGAAAAAGCGAGAAAGTTCCAAAAACCACCGTACCAGAAAGTCACCATTTCATAAGGTGATTTTTTTGCTACAAATAGTCCCAACAAGAACACGATGCCACTCAGGATCAGTGCAAAAATAAATGCATCGGGTAGATACTTGTCCATGCTTACGGTTAAACCTCTTCCGAGACGTCTAACAATATTGTCCTTTTTTGTCATTGTACTCATAATAACCTCCATTTAATATTTTAATGAACAACTAACTGATTTTCACCTCCTTATGAATAGTTAGTCGCACATGTTTGTGATGAATCATAACTTAGATAACGTTTTCAGAAATAGGGTCAATGCGTTCATTTGATCCATATGCCTCAGATGTCATTAAGATCTGTGGCATATGGATCATCTTCGAATCACGAAAGAGATGCGGATTGATTTTTCGTACGAAGGATTTCTCTTGCTTCGTTAGGTGTAGCAACATCATTGCCAAATATTTTAATGATATCTGCAGCTCGTTTAACCAACCTTGGATTGGTTGCTAACTCGCCTTTAGAATAATAAAGGTTGTCTTCAAGGCCAACTCTGACATGACCACCCAGTGCCAATGTTGTAAAAATGGTTGGTAGATGGGCTGGCCCAAGACCAAAAGCAGACCAGGTGGATCCTTCTGGAATCAAACGACTCATATAGGCTAGATTCTCAACAGTTGCTCCAGCTCCTCCTGCTACACCTAAACAGAATTGGAAATGACCTGGTGATTCAAGGTAACCTTGTTTCATTAAACTAATCGCACTTCGGATGTCACCAATATCAAACACTTCAATTTCTGGTCGAACACCAAATTCGATCATTTTCTTTCCCATATACTCTAAAAAGGGAATAGGGAACAAGATAATGGATCTGCCAAAATTCATTGTGGGGATATCAAAAGACGCAACCTCTGGTCTTAGCTCTAATAGTGCCGTTCTTAACGTATCTTCCTTTTTAAAGCTACCGATGACAGCACAATCATCTATTTGTTGAACTTCTCCGGATGTGGTCATATTTACAATAATGTCACATTTTTCTTCAATTAAAGCTCTCGTTTTTTTAAACTTTTCCACACTCATGGAAGGAGATTCACCGTCATCTTTCTTCATGTGAAGGTGAACCATGGCCGCGCCTGCTTGATAACATGCGTAAGCGTCTTCTGCGATTTCTTCAGGTGTGATTGGTATGGCGGGGTTCAACTTCTTGCTTCCTGTTGCACCAGTCAATGCGGCCGTGATAATTGTTTTTGCTACTTCTTTTTTGACATCAGTTGCACCTGATGCTACTTGGTTTGTACTCATTATTTTCCTCCTGAGATTTTATTTTGAAAGATAGCAAGCTAATGCTATGGTCAATACTTTGCTTTCTATTGAGTCGGTCCTTGATGTTAGAACGACGGGTACCTCTGCTCCAATAACAGCAGTGGCAATATTTTTGTGTGCAATGTAAGTAATGGATTTATGCAAGACGTTGCCAACTTGAAGGTTTGGAACGACTAAAATATCTGCTTGTCCAGCCACTGGTCCAGTAATCCCCTTGTGTTGAGCTGATTGCATAGATATGGCGTTGTCCAAGGCAAAAGGCCCATCAACTAGAGCACCTGATATTTGACCCCTATCGGCCATTTTACTTAGAATAGCAGCATCTATTGTGTCTTTGATTTGTGGGTTAATTGTTTCAATAGCCGAGAGCAAAGCTACTTTTGGTTTTGTATAGCCTAACCTACTAGCTAGCTTGACTGCGTTCTCGATGATTAATTTTTTTGTATTTAGGTCTGGTTCAATGGGCATAGCGCCATCTGTTAACAGTTGTAGTCCTGACCCATATTCTTTTTCAAAAAGAGAAACATGACTGATGAAAGAATTACTTGAGTTTAATCCTTGCTCTTTGTTCAATAAAGCCTTTAAAAAAACGCTTGTATGCAAGTGGCCTTTCATTATTGCATTGGCTTCTCCGCTTTTTATTAGATTGACAGAATCTTTTGCAGCAGTAGCATGATCGCTACTGTGATAAATTTTGAAAGCAGAAGAATAGCTGTTATTAATGCATATTTCAGTAATTTCGGGTTCATTTCCAACAAGAATGAAATCGGCTAGACCGAGTTTGTGTGCTTCGAAGCATGCTTTGATGACATAAGAGTCTTCGGCTGCAGAGACAACAATGGTTTTTTTTTCACAAGCTTGTACAATTTGGATTAGTTGTTGAAAGTTTTCAATCATAAAAAGCTCCTTATCATAGTTTAGAGTTTTGCTTTAGCAATATATTTTTGGTTTCTCTTCGCCTCTTAATACTCTGAGAGCACCTTGGGTTAAGGCATGTAGTTCGTCTTCACCTGGATAGACAATCACGTTCGCAATGAACTCGACTCGTTCTTTTATCCAAGTCACAAATCTGTGATCATAGGCAATACCGCCAGTGATAATGATAGCATCAACTTTTCCTTTTAGGACAGCCGCATTTGCGGCAATCTCTTTGGCAACTTGATAAGCCATTCCTTCATATATCAACAAGGCTTTTTTATCGTCGTTGTCACACATTGCACTTACTTGTTTGGCATCATTCGTATTTAAATAAGCAACTAAGCCACCTTTTCCGCGAATGCATTTTTTCATTTCTTCTAAAGAGATTTTTCCAGAAAACGCATTGGATACGAGTTGCCCAACAGGCAAAGTACCACTTCTTTCAGGAGTATATGGACCTTCACCATCCAAAGCATTGTTTACGTCTATAACGCGACCTCTCTTATGAGCACCAACAGATATGCCACCACCGAGATGGGCTACAATGAAATTAGATTGGTTATATGTTTTGCCTAACTCCTTGGAGGCCCTTAGAGCTACTGCTTTTTGATTCAATGCGTGGAAAATACTGATTCTTTCGTAATCAGGATGACCACTAAGCTTTGCTACTGGATCCATCTCATCTACGACGACTGGATCCACAATATACGCAGGAATTTTTAAACCTGAAGCGATATCGTAACTTAACAAAGCGCCTAAGTTTGAAGCATGATAGTTAGTAGGATCTTTTTTCAAGTCATCGATCATTGCAGTATTTACCGTATAAACACCACCACTTATAGGTTTTAATAATCCGCCCCTGCCAACAATTGCATCAAAATTTTCGAGAAGATAGTTGGCCTCGTCTAATGCCTGTAGGATGGCTTTTTTTCTAAATAGCAAATCTTTTTCAATGGTCATTTCACTCTGGTCTATGTCTTCGATTGAATATCTAAGCGTTTTCTCAAACACAAGGTCTTCATTGGTAAAGACAGCTAATTTTGTAGAGGTGGAACCAGGATTAATAGCTAGAATGTTGTGCATAGTCATTTGATTTCCTTTCTATATATTTAATTGACCGCGGTCATTTAATATCTTTAGTATACGACTAAGATTGTTAATTGTCAAATAAAAAAAGAGCTGTTTATAACAGCTCTACTAAGATTTGATTTATGTGAGTTTTTTTATGCTTTGAATGAAAACGGGAGTTTGTTCTTCTATTTCGGTTAGGAAATCAAACGAACCGTCTGATATTGCCCAATCGTATAGTATTGATCGCATGTATCGGGTGGTCATAATAGTCAGTTTACGGCTATCGAAATCAGGCCTGAATTCGTTATTATTTTGACCCAAAACGATGATTTCATTAATAATCTTGTAGTATATCCTGCTCTCATCGATAAGGAATTTCATATTAGAAGGTGCATTAATATGACTTTTGTAGACTACTTTGATCACATCAACTTTCAAGATGTCAACGGTTAGTTTGGCGACATTTCGAATGAAATCCGTAAGCAAATCAGTAGCAGCCTGATTTTTATTGACTGAGTTGTACCAATGCATGTAATAATCATCGATTTTATGAAATTGTTCAATCATAATGGATTCTTTTGATGCAAAGTGGATATAGAAAGTTCCTTTAGCAACACCAACTGTTTTCGTGATTTGAGAAATGGTCACGTTTTCATATCCGTGATGATTGAAGAGTTTTAAAGCCGTGCAGAATATTTTTTCTTTTGTTTCTAATGATTTTTTTGTCCGGTTACTGGAGTCGTATTTTTTCATTTTAGCCGTCCTTTCTGCCAAAGTCGTGAGGCCGTTAAAGCACATCGGTGCCTGTTAGCTAAGTTAATTTAGTGAATAGGTAGGTTATTATTATACTTGTTAAATCCAAACTAGTCCATAATAAATCAAAAAATGATGGTGTAGACTCAATCACTGGATGCACAGAGTTAATTATTTCTATTTACATCTCCAATAAATATGTTAGTATACAAGGAGTAAAACTATCGATTGACGAGGTTAGCGGGAATGATGAATACAAGTAAAAAAATGACGGCTTTAAAGGCTGCTTTTCCTCATACCATTCCAGTACTGACAGGGTTTTCGTTTTTAGGGATTGCTTATGGGCTATTAATGGAAAGCAAGGGTTATGGAGTGGGTTGGACATTTCTTATGAGCACTTTGGCATTTGCAGGTTCGGCACAATATGTCGCGATTACCTTTTTGACTTCAGCTTTCAACCCGGTTTACGCGCTATTGATGACGTTGTTGGTCAACGCCCGACATCTTTTTTATGGTGTTTCTTTGTTGGACAAGTATCAAAAGACAGGAAGATTGAAACCGTATCTTATATTTGGGCTGTGTGACGAAACTTTTTCAATCACTTGTTCCACAGACGCTCCTGATGAGGTTGAGCGAAAATGGTTCTATTTTTTTATTACCTTGTTGGATCATGTTTATTGGGTGGTAGGATCTGTTTTGGGAAGTATCCTAGGCTCTGTGGTTAGCTTTAATACCACGGGTCTGGAGTTTGTTCTGACCGCTCTTTTTGTGGTGATATTTGTAGGACAATGGAAAAGTCAGAAAAACCATAAACCGGCGATGATAGGTTTGGTAGGCTCAACCATTTGCTTGATGGTTTTTGGGAAAGATCATTTCATTATTCCAGCAATGATAACCATATTGGTTGCTTTGACTTTACACCGAAAAGATCCTGTACACAATAAAAAAGCTGCCTAGGAGGAAATATCAATGGTACTATCACCTATCCATACAGTGATCATCATTCTTATGGTAACAATAGGCACGATGTTCACACGCTTTTTACCTTTCATCTTGTTCAGAAAAGCAGGATCGAATAAAGGTTACATTGATTATCTTGGGACGGTGTTACCCTATTCAGCCATCGGTTTATTGGTGGTGTATTGTTTGAAGGATGTGGATTTGACAGGACCAACCCGAGGCATTCCAGAAGGGATAGCCATACTCATCATTGCCGGCTTACATTATTGGAAGGAAAACCCACTGGTAAGCATTGGCGTGGGGACAGCTGTCTACATGTTGTTGATACAGACGGTTTTTGCTTAAAGAAACACAGATTAATATTGAAAGGATACAGAGAAGGAAAAAGCAAATACACTTTGCAATGATATCATAGCTATTAGTTTTAAAGAAACCATTTCATTTGAAAGGTTTTTTTTTATTCAATAAATACATGTATTCAAAAATTGCATGTAATACTTAGTCAAAGATAAATGATAGTATTATGAGTATATTAAGCAGCCTAGAGAGTAGAATATATCCAGAATATCAAGTTTAATTATGATTGACTACAAACATGTATACGTGTATACTAATATTGAACGCAGATAAAAAATTGGTTTCAGGAGGGTAAAAGATGATAAAAAAACCATATGTGGTAGTGGAGTGGGATGACACTGAGAGTGATGCAAGAGGATGGCTATGTGTTTATAACTTTGTTAACCATTACTGTGGTGGCGGAACGCGAATGCATCCATCTGTAACAAGAGAGGAAGTGATTCGTCTTGCAACTATGATGGGATATAAGTACAAAGCTGCAGAATCAGAAACAACTGGTGGATGCAAAGGCGGAATTTCATATGACTACAAAGCATCAGATGCCAAAGATGTCCTTAGAAGGTATTTAGTGGCAATGGCACCATACATTAAAGCAGGGGTTTCTATTGGAGCAGATCTTGGAATTGACTATAGTGATGTTTTGGAGATTCTTGATGATCTTGGAATAGGTTTGCCTTCTACCAAAGAAATGAGGAATACGCATAAAATTCAGAAAGGAATGAAGGATCATGAAAAATTATGTCAAATGACTTATGACGGATTTAAAATGTATGACATGATTACAGGATATGGATGTGCTGCAGGATTAGATGAGGCATGGAAATTGAAAGGAGGGAAACCAAATGCAAAAGTAGTTTTGCAAGGATTTGGTGCTGTAGGTGCTTCAATGTCGTTGTGTTTGGATAAAATGGGATATTGTATTGTTGGCATTGCAGATGCAAATGGATTGGTTGTATCAGAAGATGGATTAAACATTCCAAAATTGGTACAAACTCGAAAATCAAAAGGAGAATTAGACCATAATGCATTTGAAAAGAATTATCAAGTGATGAGCAATGAGAATTGGTTAGACATAGATTGTGACATCTTGGTTCCGGCAGCACTAGAGGATGTGATTAACAAAAAGAACGCAGATAGAGTAAGAGCATCATTGGTAGTTGAAGCAGCAAACATTCCAATAACCAAGGAGGCAGATGAAATTTTAAAAGAGAAAGGTGTAGATGTTTGTGTTGATTTCATTACGAATATAGGGGGCATTAGAATATACGATGTAGCTGTATTTGGACTAGTACCTTGTGAACCGCAAGCTATAGTGGAAGATACGATGGAGTTAGTGAGAAGAAATACAAGAATGGTATACCAAAAATCTAAAGAGGAGAGCAAAAGCATGAGAGAGGTCGCATTAGAGATATTTAAACCTGATATTTTTGGCACACCTGATATATAAGCTTAGACTGATTCGACATAATGTCGCAATCAAAAAGAAAACGATTGCAAGTAGAAGGGAGGAAAATAAATGAAGGAAAGAATGGTAATCCATTGCGAGAGTTGCAAAGGATGTGGGTATTGTGCTGATAACTGCCCAAAAGAAGCAATTGCATTAAAAGGGGCAACCAATAAGGCGGGGTATCTGACGCCAATAGTGGATGAAGAACTTTGCATCTTGTGTGGAGTGTGTTATAACGTTTGTCCAGATTACGTGTATGAAATATATTAAAGGGGTGACATAATGCAAAAAGAATTAATGAAAGGCAATGACGCTATTGCAGAGGCGGCTGTTAGAGCAGGATGCAGGTTTTTTTCTGGGTATCCAATCACACCGCAAAGCGAGATATTAGAATACTTGTCCTGGAGATTACCTGAAGTCGGTGGTAACTTTGTTCAAAGTGAATCAGAACTATCAGGCATTTCAATGGTTTATGGCGCAGCCGCAACAGGAACAAGAGCAATGACAAGCTCATCAGGACCTGGGTTTAGTTTGCTGCAAGAAGGGATATCATATATTGCTTCAGCAGAGTTACCTTGTGTAATAGTTGATGTAATGCGTTACGGTTCAGGGTTAGCTGACATTTTTACTGGTCAAGGGGATTATTGGCAAGCAGTTAAAAATGGAGGACATGGAGACTATAGATGCATAGTCTATGCACCCAATTCGGTACAAGAAGCAGTGGATTTAACAGCTTTAAGTTTTCAGAAGGCAGATGAATATAGAAATCCTGTAATTATTTTGTCAGATGCTTCAATTTGCCAAATGATGGAACCAGTTAAATTCCCCCCCATGATAGAACATGATAACAATCAATATGAATGGGCATTAAAGGGAAAAGGTAAAGGGAAAAGCAAAAGACATACTTCAACTATGTACTATAACGATAATTATGATGAATACTTAAATTTAAAGTATAAAAGAATTGAAGATAATGAACAAAAATGGGAGACATATCTGGTAGAAGATGCAGAAATTGTTTTGGTGGCATATGGAATATCTTCACGTATTTGTGTAGAAGCGGTAGATAAATCGAGAAGTCAAGGAAAAAAAATAGGATTAATAAGGCCAATTTCATTGTATCCATTCCCTACAAAAGCGTTTGAGGAATTGCCGGAAGCAAAAGCCTTTGCAAGTGTAGAAATATCATGTTTGTCACAAATGATAGAAGATATTTGTTTAGCTGTGAAAGGAAGACTCCCCGTGTATCCAATACGAAGTGGAATGTCAGTATATGAGTCAGATGACATATGTAGCTCTATAGATAAGATTTTAAATAGCAAATGTAAGGAGGTCTATTAAAATGATTAAGAAAAGGCCAAAAGCACTATATGTGGATCATAAGTATTGTCCAGGGTGTGGGCACGGAATTGTAAATAGACTAATTGCAGAAGTATTGGAAGAAATGAATGAAGATGAAAATGCATTATGTGCTGTTGCAGTAGGATGTTCTTCATTAATGCCAGACACATTTGGAATTGATATTGTCCAAGCACAGCACGGTAGAGCTGCAGCTGTTGCAATTGGAATGAAAAAATGTCGTCCGGATTCAATGGTATTCAGCTACCAAGGAGATGGTGATGCATTAGCGATTGGTTTATCAGAGACTATGTATGCGGCTATTCGAAACGATAACATAACAGTTATACTGGTCAACAACCATAATTTCGGTATGACCGGTGGGCAGATGTCACCAACTACTTTGGAGAATCAAAGAACGACTACAACTCCTTTTGGTAGAGATGTAGCAAAAACAGGCCAACCATTGGATATTGTGAAATTACTGAAAAATTTTGATATAGCTTATCTTGCAAGAGGAACAACATCAAATAACAGGGAAATTCTTAAAACAAAAAAATATATTAAAAAGGCATTTGAAAACCAGAAGCAAAGAAAAGGATATTCGATGGTAGAAGTCCTATCGCCTTGCCCAACAAACTGGGGGATATCGCCATTGGAAGCTTGTCAAAAGATAGACAATGTTTCAACTGAAGTGTTTTTGACTGGAGAGTTTAAAAAGGAGGAAGCATAGAATGGATATTGTGTGTGCGGGTTTCGGAGGACAAGGTGTCTTAACATTGGGTTTAATACTAGCTAAGACAGGAATGGATTCTGACATGAATGTAACTTGGATACCTTCTTACGGAAGTGAGATGAGAGGAGGTACAGCAAATTGCAACGTAAAGATTTCTCATAAACAAATAGCTAGCCCATTTATTAAAGAGATAGATGTTTTGATAGCTATGAATAGACCTTCATTAGATAAATTTCACAATAAGGTAAAGCCAAATGGATGGATATTATTCAATAAATCTTTAATTGGAAGCTATCCTTTCAGTGAAGGAATAAACCTAGTAGAGATAAATGCTAGTGAAATTGCAGAAGAGTTAAAAAACCCAAAAGGAAGTAACATAGTGATGTTAGGAGCTTTTGCATCTGCAAAAATATTGTTTGAAGAAGATACATTGAAAAGAGGTGTACAACAATTTTTTGAAGAAAAAAAGAAAGACAAAGATCAGAATGGTTTTTGTTTTGAAAAAGGAATTCAAGAAGCCTTAGTAGCAAAGAGAACCAATTAAATTAGGCGCAGTACTGGAAAGGGAGAGTTTCATTTATGAATATAGAGTATTTATTAAAATCAAAAAATGTCGCTATAATAGGAGCAACAGAAAAAGCTGGATTTGGTAGAGATACGTGCAAAAATGTAATGACATATATGGATAGTCAGAATTATTTTTTTGTAAATCCTTCAAGAAAAGAGGTACTTGGAGTGAAGTGCTATAAAAGCATCAGTGATATCCCAAAGCCAGTAGATTTAATGGTTATTTGCACCCCAAAACATACGGTTGAGAAACTGATCATTGAAGGCTCAAAAAACGGAGTAAAAGGTGTAGTAGTATATGCCAGTGGTTATGGGGAAGTAGGAACAGAAGAAGGGCAACAAGAAGAAGAATCTTTAAGTCGGTTGTGTATGGAGCGAAACATTGCATTGATGGGACCTAATTGTGCAGGGTTCGCAAACTTCATTGATAAAGTACATCCTTTCGCTTTTTTGTCAGACTATAGAGATAGGAAAGGGTCTGTTGGTGTTGTGTCACAAAGCGGACAACTAATTCTATCTATGATGGATAACCCAAAAATGAGATTCTCATATGCTATTTCTTCTGGGAATAGTAAAATATCGACCGTTGAAGATTATTTGGAGTACTTGGTAAATGATCAAGACACAAGAGTAATAGCAGCGTATTTAGAAGGGGTAAGTAATCCTTTGAAGTTTGTTAGGGTATTGAAAAACGCGGCTAAAAGACGGAAACCTATTGTTGTTTTGAAGCCAGGGCGCTCTCAAAAAGGCGTAGAGCTGGTAGCATCACATACAGGAAGTCTTTCCGGGTCAGACCGAGTATATGACGCATTGTTCGAAAAATTCGGTGTTATTAGAGTGAACGATTTAGAAGAACTAATGACAACAGCTCAAGCATTAGCAACTATTAAAAAGTTGCCCGAACAAAAAAAGGGGTTGGCTTGCATTAGTCTTTCTGGTGGCGAGACAGGAATTTGTGCAGATTTAGGGGAACAAGTTGGGCTACATTATCCTAATTTTGAAAAAAAAACCTTAGAGGAACTAAAAAGAGTTTTACCTAGCTATGCAGCTCCAAACAATCCACTGGATTCAACTGCAACATTGTCTTATGACACAGAAAAATTCGCCTCAGTGCTGGAGGCTGTAATGAAAGACCCAAATATTGGAATTGTGTCTGTTGGATACACATTGCTTCAAGAAATATCAGACAATGCAATACATTACATGACTGAAGCTTTAAAACTAGTATGCGCAGAAGATTGGTCAAAGCCAGTTGTTATGATTCCATTTGCAGAGAATACGAGACATGAAGGATATGTTGAAGCATTGCGATCAATTGGAGTACCAGTATTATCGACATCTGCATATGGATTTAGAGCAATTAGAAACATACAGAGATTTTCTGAGTATACTCCAGAGGATAAAAACCTTGAGATACCTCTGTTTAATAAAACAGAAAATCAAATAATTGAATCAGAAAGTATCAATGCACTAACGGAATCAGAGAGCAAAAAAATCATTCAAGCTTATGGGATTAATTGTGGACGTTTTGAGGTAGCTCATTCACGAGATGAGGCTGTAAGAATTTTTAGAGAAATGAGAGTTAAAAAAGCTGTAGCTAAAATTGATAGTCCGGATATACTTCACAAGACTGACATAGGTTGTGTGAAACTTTCATTAGAAACAGAGGAAGAGATTAGAGTTGCATATGATGAAATAATTGAGAATGCAAAGAAGAACAGCCCAACTTCTAGGATTATGGGAGTTCAGATTTGTGAGATGGTGCCTAAAGGAACAGAATTAATTGTTGGTGTTTCAAATGATCCACAATTTGGTCCATCAATCATGTTTGGTATAGGTGGTGTGTTTGTAGAGGTTTTTCAAGATACTGTTCTAGGGATGGCACCACTATCCAGAGAAGAAGTAAATCAAATGCTTTCTCAGCTAAAAGGAATCAAGCTGTTAGAAGGATATAGAGGACAAAAGAAACTGGACATGGAAGCTTTCATAGACGTTATTGTTAAAGTCTCACAGTTAGCATGTGATCATGACAGCAGAATCAAAGAGTTAGATATAAATCCTATATTCTTATATGAGAAAGGGGTTTGTGCTGTTGATGCACTATACATCAAAAAATAATATCTTTTGAAGTCAAAGTCAAGATCGACATGCAACACAATGAATAAAAAATATAAATCAAGGAGGAACAAATGGAAAAATCAAAAAAATGGTTAGTATTAATGGTTTTAGCATTAGGACAAGGGGCTGTATACTTTCTGCCGTACATTCGGAATGTGTATTACACTCCACTATTAGAAGCATTGAATGTGAATAATGCACAGTTTGGATCTTTAGTCACGTACTTTGCTATTGGATGTATGATACTGTATATTCCTGGTGGAATTATGAGTGATAAATGGAATTACAAAAAATGTATTGTCTATTCGCTCTTCTCAACATCAATTCTTGTTGCTTCATTTGCGTTCTTTTTAAACTTTGCGTATGCTAGAATGGTATTCTTTTTGATGGCATTTACTACTACATTTGTTTTTTGGTCTGCAACACTTAAAGCAGTTAGATTAATTGCAAAAGCAGACGAGCAGGGTAAGATTTTTGGCTCTTTTTATGGAATTCAAGGTGTTTTATCTATCGTTATACAGAGCCTATTGCTGTTTGCATTTAACCAGTTTAATGACCAAGTAGCTGGTCTTAGGTTTGTGTTATTAGTTAATGCTGCAATAAATTTCATTGCAGGGATTGGTGTGGCAGTTCTATTAGAAGAACCAAAAGAAGTTGATGCACTTCAAAACGCGAAACAGTTTGAGTTTAAGAATGTGGGATTATTGATAAAAAATCCTCTTATATGGTTGACATCCATAATGGTGCTTTGTTCGTATGGTTTGTATTCAAATTCCTATTTCTATACGATATATCTGACCAATGTGAGAGGAATGGACTTTAATTTAGGGGCACAGCTAAGTTTAATTAGGGTTACTTACATGATGGCAATTGCATCATTTATTGGAGGAATAGCATCCGACAAGCTTAAATCAACAACGAGGTGGTTTGCAATTTGCGCAATTGGTACAGCTGTAACAGGGTTTGCGTTTGTAGTATTAATGTCATCGGATGTAAACTTAATGATTTATGGAGTCATAAGTATACTTCCAGCAGCTTTTATGCTTTTAGTTTATGGTACGCTAGGGTCCTTATATGAAGAATATAGAATACCTGTGGCTTACACTGGTACAGCAATTGGAATCGTGTCGATAATTGGATATACTCCGGATTTATTCTTTGGGCCACTATTAGGTAGTTGGTTAGATTCTCAAGGGGATGCAGGGTTTGTATCGATATTTGTTTTCTTTGGAGTGGTTGCATTGATAGGACTTGGAGCATCTGTTGTAGCGATGTATCTAAACAAAAGAAAGGTTTTTGAAATGCAAGAAGTTGACAAAGAAAGGCAGGCTCAGTAGATAGATGCAAAAAATACCAGTTGTTTATATGACATTTATATGAACAACTGGTACCTTATGAGTAGAATAAAGAATTTAAACAAATTATCTCAACAACTTAAATGTTTAGGAGGAATTATATGTATTTTTTAAACGAGAGAATAACTAAAAATATTGACAAACATTTTGAAGCTTGCAAAGAAATAGCTGACTATTTGACGGATAACCCAGAAACAGGAGGAAACGAAAAAAAAGCATCTTTTAGGATAACATCTTTTTTAAAAGAGAAAGGGTATAGAATCAAAATGCCAATTGAAAATATCCCCTACTCTTTTTTAGCAAATAAATATAGTAAAGAAGATACAAGACCAAAAATTGCAATTATGTGTGAATACGATGCATTGCCAGATATCGGTCATGCATGTGGTCATTCATTAAGTTGCGGATCAAGCCTGCTGGCTGCCTTGGCACTTGAAGAATTTTTTAATGAACTTCCTTTCAGGATCGATGTTGTGGGGACACCAGCGGAAGAATATCCTGGGGGAAAAGTTTTTTTATCAGAAAAAGGTTTTTTTGATGATTATGAATTTGCCATTATGGCTCATATGTTTTATAAAAACAGTCCAGTTTTTAAAGTGCTAGCTTGTTCAGATAGGTATATAACATTTAAGGGAAAGAATAGCCATGCTTCCGCGAATCCTTGTGATGGAATAAATGCATTAAATGCTGCTAGAATATTTATGGATTCCATTGATTTATGGAGACAGCACATTCCAAGCACTAGTCAAATTCATGGTATTATAGAATCTGGTGGGGAGCTACCAAGTATAGTTCCAGATAGAATTGAATTGAATTATTATTTCAGAGCAAAAAACATGGTAGAATTAGAGGACTTAGTAGAAAAGGCGGACAAATGTGCTAAAGGAGCAGCATTATGCACAGGAACCACTTATGATATTAAACAGCGTTACCCAACCTATAGTGATATATATTTAAACCCGATAGCCATGAAGACAGTTGAAGAGATATTTTATGCCATGGGAGAAAAATCAATAGTATTTGAAAATCCGCAAGGATCAACTGACGCTGGAAACGTGGATCAAGTAATTCCAGTATTTCATCCTCTAGTAGAAATAACTGATGGAGAAGAAGTACCATTACATGATGCGAAATTTGAAAGATTAATGAAATCTAATAGTGGATATAAAGGTATGTATAATGGAGGAGTCTTGATAGCTTCAATCATACTTAGGATGGCGACAGAACCCGAATTACTAAAAGAAATTCAGTTGACACACAAGAACTATAGAGAAAAAAACAAAGTCAATATAAAGTCTTTCTCAGGTGAGTATATAACATGAGAAGGGAGCGTCAAGTGTTGAAATAGAATATAAAGTTTGAATGTCCATTATTTTGATTGGAGGATATTAATGATTAAAAAAACACTATTCGCTTCACCAGTAATTACAATTTTCTTCATTCTCCTTGCAGCTGTTGCGTTAACCTATGTCGTCCCATCGGGTGTAATGGAAAGAGAAATCAACCCAATTACTGGCCTAGAAATGGTAGACAGTAGCACAATTAGTATTGTAGAAAAAGATTATCTAGGTTTTATGGAGGTATTTGGAGCAATATATCAAGGCTTTATCAATGCTAGCGATATAATTTTTCTTTGTTTTTTTTCAAGTTTTTATATTAGAGTACTCACTGATTCAGGCTCTTTCAATGGAGCTATAGGTGCTTTAATAAGGCGAGTAGGAAATAACAAAAAACTCATAATACCAATATTCATTATTTTAATTTCTTTGACAGGATTCAGTTATGGAGAGACAGAAGACTTATATCCACTGATACCAATGTTTATTTCGACGAGTATACTTGTTGGATATGATGAGATTGTTGGAATTGCAATATCTGGAGGTGCTGTAGTAATAGGCTTTGCAGCTTCTGCATTCAATCCATATACAGTGGGTGTAGCTCAAGGAATTGCAGAGTTACCACTTTTTTCAGGAGCTTTATATAGAACCATCATATACTTTGTATTAATAACGCTATATATCTGGTGGGTTATGAGGTATGCAAAGAAAATATCGAATAATACAGTTAGATTAAAAATGGGTAATGATTCTGAAACAGATAGCGACGATAGCCATATTATTGTCCAAAGTAATCAGTTTACAACAAGACAAAAGATTATTGTCTGGGGACTTTTTACCATAGTGCTACTAATGATATATGGGGCAATGAATCTTGGGTGGTACTTTAAAGAGATTGCTTCATTATTTCTTGCAGGTGGATTGATTAGTGCTGTTATCGCAGGATATGGTAGTCTAGAGATTGTAGAAAAAGTTACAGAAGGATTTAAGGATATTATGCTTGGAGTTGTTGTAATTGGATTAGCAAGAAGTATAATGGTTGTATTGGATGAAGCGCTAATTATTGACACAATAATTTTTGCATTATATAATGCACTGAGTGTCATACCCAATATTTTGCAACCTGTGGGAATGTTGATTATACAAATGTTCATTAATCTATTCATTCCTTCTGGATCAGGTCAGGCAGCGGCAATAATGCCAATAATGATACCTTTAGCAGATTTGAGTAATGTTAATAGACAAATTGCAGTGCTGGCATTCCAGATGGGAGATGGTTTTTCGAACTTGATTTGGCCAACAGGAGCTATTGCAGTTATTTGCGGGATTGGGAAAGTGCCACTTGATAGATGGTACAAATTTTTTCTTCCTTTTTTTGCTATCATGGTTTTATTACAAATGTTTTTTTTAATTATGGCAAGTATTATCGACTATGGACCATTTTAAAAGTATATTAATTAAAGGAATAGGGGTTGAATAATCATGGAATCACTAAGAAGCACAGCTATGAATTATATTCTAGACAAGATACAAAAGGGCATTCAGCCATTAGATCAAATGATAACAGAAGCACAAATTTGTAGGGAATTAAATATGAGTAGGACACCAGTCAGAGAGGCTTTAATTGAATTAGCTGCAAATGGAGTTTTGGAAAAACATCCAAGAAGAGGATTTAAAATCAAACATATGGATAGAAAGCATAAAATGGATATGTATGTTATTCTAGGAAACTTAGATGCTTTAGCAGCGAGATTAGCAACAGAGTATTTGGATATGGATGATTTCAAGAAGATGAACGAAGTGATTGACTTGATAGACATTGCAATAAAATATGAAAATTTTCCATCATATTATGATAAGCAAGAGGAGTTCCATCAAATTTATATAAGGAAATGTAAAAACGATCACCTAAAAAAGATGATCTCAGAAATAAAATCAAGCGTTACAAATTATACTTATGTAAGTGATGACATGGTAGCTTTATTCCAAATATGCAAGAAAACAAATAGTGAACATAGAAGAATAGTAGAAATTTTTGAAGAAAAAAATGCTGAAAAGGTAGAAAAGTATTTGGTTGAAGTTCATTGGGATACAAAGGACTTCGATATGATATAGAATCAAAACATTTAATCACCAAATAATATTATTAGGTGAACATGTTGAAGGAGAGCATTATTGCCGGCTTACATTATTGGAAGGAAAACCCACTGGTAAGCATTGGCGTGGGGACAGCTGTCTACATGTTGTTGATACAGACGGTTTTTGCTTAATTGTTGAAATTCAGCCACTTGTCATCATGATGACAAGTGGCTTTTTTATGTCAGTACAACAAGTTGTGCACAGAATATGATACTTATCCACAGGTTTTCAAGGGTTTGTCCACAGTTATACCCAATCAAATCCTTGGGATCGCATAAACCGAATATAGTCGTCTAGTTGCATGAAGCCAGCATCTAGGTAATAGCAACCAAACCAGTACTGGTAAGGAGAGATGACGCCTTTTTCTTCAATATAGGTTTTGCACTTTTCTGCGTATGCTTCGCCGTGGTAACTTTTGGCTGTTTCATAAATTTTGTTTACAAACGTATCTTTAGCAGACATTTTCCAAGAATCATTGTGCGCTTGGTAGGCGGAATAGACGGTGTCGGGGCTAGGGTCTTGGTAAGTGTTTTCATGAACAAGTAGATCAATGGGGTATTTCTTTTTTGGTGTGATGGGACTTTTGGGATAGCCAGCGACGACCATAATGGAAGGCAACACAAATTTGGGAAGTCCCAACAGCTTTGCCGCCTGCTCGAACTCGTGAATGATATTGCCAATATAAACGGTTTTTAAATCATGAGATTCGGCAGCGATACAAAAGGTATGGGCCATAATAGCTGTATCGATGATAGCCATCCAAAAATTCATAAAATTCTGGTGTTCTTTGAATGGAAACGGTTCGATTTCTTTTACCTTCATGTAACGTCTAAAGTCAATACAAAACACCATGCTGACAGGTGCTTTTGATATGAAGGGTTGGTTGCGACAAATTTTTTGAAGAGCCACCAATTTTTCTTTATCGGTAACTTTGATAATGGAAAGATTTTGAAAGCCACCTCCTGATGGTGAGGAGCAAGTCGCTTCTAGCAGACTGGTCATAACATCATCCGGGATAGGTTTTGAATCGTAACTTCTACAGCTAGATCGTTGGTTTAATAAGTCGATTATGGGATTCATTGAGCCACCTTCCTTGTGAATTTTAGATAAACTATAACATTTAATGATAAAAAATACAATAATTACAACAAAGGTGTGCGGTCGGTTTTTTACAATCAAACAAAATATTGTATTGACATTCTAAACATATGATTCTATAATAACTACAATAGTTTTAATAATTGAAGCCATACTTCAATTATTGCAGTAAAAGAATACTGGGGTGAGGGAGATCAACGAAATAAGTCAGACAATTAAAAAAATCAGAAAAAGTAAAAATATAACTTTGAAGACATTGAGCGAAAAAACTGATTTATCGATCAGTTTTTTGTCGCAAGTGGAAAGAGGCGTATCGTCACTGACCATCACTTCCTTAAAAAAAATTGCAGATGCATTAGAGGTCAACTTGGGTAGTCTCTTAAGCTATGAGAGTAGCAACAATTACGTTTTCAGAAAAGAAAACCCCATTTATTTGCGCATGCAAAAAGATTATAAAAGCCACCAAATTGTTAGTGGAAAGTTTGAGGAAAGAATGATGGAAGGCATTATCTTTACCATTGAAGTGGGCAGTCGACTGGAATCATTCTCTCATGAAGGAGAAGAATTCCACTACATTATGAAGGGAAAGGCATTATTTAAAATCGAAGAAACAGCTTACGAGCTGACGGAGGGTGAAATCATTCATTTTCCATCAACATTGGATCATTCGATTAACAATATTGGCAAGGAGGAGTTGAAAATACTATCTGTTTTGACCCCCCCTTTGTTCTAAAATATGTAAAGGCAAGGAGGTTATGCAATTGTCTAAGATTTTGTGGATCAACCCAGTAGGCACAGACGCTTACGACGAGGTGATGCAAAAAGGGTTTGAAAGCATTAAGCGGCCGGATACCATTGTAGATGTGGTTTCTTTGGATAAAGGGCCGGAACATCTAGAATACAGGTATTATGAAGCATTGGTTTTGCCAGAGATACTACATAAAGTCAAAGCGGCGGAGAGAGCGGGCTACGATGCAACCATTATTGGTTGTTTTTACGATTTGGGCCTGCAGGAGTCTAGGGAAATGGTAAAAGACATGGTGGTTACAGCACCTGGAGAAGCGTGCTCTCATTTGGCGGCAACTATGGGAGAACAGTTTTCGGTGATCGTTACCCGTAGCAAATGCATTTCCCAAATGAAAAGCACCTTATCTGGTTATGGAATGAAAGATAAATTGGCGTCCTTCAAATCTTTAGGGTTAGCTGTGGATGAATTGCATGACAGTGAAGAAGTCACCTTTGAAAGAATGGTGGCTTTATCAAAAGAGGCCATCCAACAAGATGGTGCGGAATTGATGGTATTAGGGTGCACGATTCAGTTTGGCTATTATGAAAAACTTCAGAAGGCTATTGGTGTACCGGTGATAGATGCGGTCATCGCACCATTCAAACAAGCGGAACTGATCGCCGAGCTAAAGAATCAATTTGGATGGACACATAGCAAGGTGTGCGCTTATGAGGAACCTCCAATCTCAGAGATCAAAAGATGGGATTTAGAAGAACAATATGAGCTAAAAGGTCTTTGGTAAAAAGATAACAATAGATATAGGGAGGGAATATGGAAATACTGAATGAAAGAAACTTACCCAAAAGAGAATATGAAGGCTACACAATGCTGGATGCCCTTCTAAAAGAAACCGACATGGCTTGTGTCAAAATGGGAAAAGCGATTATGCGACCAGGAGTGAGAGTGCCTGAGGCAGGCATGAATCATCATGAAGAAGATGAATATGCCTATGTTATCAAAGGAAGCTTATCAACGGGTAATGAAGCGGGTAATAGGAGCATCACAGCAGGTGACTTTAGTTTCATTCCTGCAGGAATGAAACACTGGTCCCAAAATGATAGCCAGGAAGATTGTGAACTAATATGGATGATGGTTTCAAAATGAAAATAAATTCGGAGGTATAGGAAATGAGGGTAGCAACGGATATTGGTGGCACATTTACAGATATAGTGTATATCGATAAAAATGGTGAGATAGGTGTTGACAAGTCACACACCACACCACCTGAATTTGAGAAGGGTGTCATCGATGTAATTCAGAAGACAGGCATCGACACAAAAGAGATCGAAAGTTTCATTCATGGCACTACGGTGATTATCAACGCTTTGACAGAAAGAAAAGGTGCGAAGACGGCCTTAATCACTACAAAAGGCTTTAGGGATGTGTTGGATATTCAAAGAGGAAACAGACCCGATTTGTTTAATTTGAGATACAAGAAGCCGGAGTCCTTTGTCCCTAGGTACTTAAGACAAGAGGTGGAAGAAAGAGTTAATTACAAAGGGGAGATATTAACCCCATTGAATCGAAAACAGGTTGAAGCTTGTGTGGCTTACTTCAAAAAAGAAAAAGTGGAAGCTATTGCTGTAGCTTATATGCATGCCTACATCAATGATACCCATGAAAAAGAAACCATAGAAATGATCAAAGAGCTGTGGCCAGAAATTTATGTGACGGGGTCCCATGAAGTGACAAAAGAGTGGCGTGAGTATGAGAGAACCAACACAGCTGTTCTGAATTCTTTTGTTAAGCCAGTTGCCTCTCAATATATTAACAGACTTTACAACGAACTTGAAGGCATTGGTTTATCCGCACCTAAATACATCATGCAATCCAATGGAGGCACCACTACTTTTGATACATCAAAAGAAACACCCATCAATATGGTTGAATCAGGACCAGTAGCAGGAATTTTCGGATCGGCTATGATCGGAAAACTTTTGGGAATGGATAAAGTCATTGGATTTGATATAGGAGGCACCACTGCCAAATGCTCTTTGGTGGATGGAGGAGAAGTAAAAGTCACAACAGAATATAAGATACATCAAACCACACGTTTTGCCGGTTATCCTATTAAAACACCGGTGGTAGATATTGTGGAGATCGGAAACGGTGGCGGATCTATCGCTTGGATTGATGATGCCGGCTCACTGCGTGTAGGACCACAATCAGCAGGAGCGCTGCCAGGTCCAGTGGCTTATGGAAAAGGCGGAGAAAACCCCACAACAACGGATGCCAATTTGGTTCTTGGTCGTTTATCGCCCAAAAACTTTGATGTAGAGGTAGACATGGAAAAAGTCAGACAAGCCATCAAAGAGAAAATTGCCCAACCTTTCAATATTTCAGTTGAAGAGGCGGCATTGGGGATTGTTCGGATTGCCAATTCAAACATGTTGAACGCCTTGAAAATTGTTTCGGTAAGAAAAGGCCATGACCCAAGAGAATTTGCCATGATCGCTTTTGGTGGCGGCGGAGGTATGCATGCAGCAGTTCTTGCCAAGGAACTAGGTATTGGTAAAGTGATCATTCCAATAGCTGCACCTGTTTTTTCTGCTTTAGGAATGCTGATGACTGACTTAAGGCAAGATGACATTAATACGTTCAACATTCGTTTGGACAAAGCGGACTATTCAGATCTAGAGAACAAATGGAAGAGCATGGAAAAAGCAGCACTGACGGCTTATGAAGCGAAAAACATCGAGGAAGAGAATATTATGTTTGTCAGAAATCTTGACATGAGATATTGGGGACAAGAGCATACAGTTAAAGTACAAGTGCCTAATGTTCCAGTAACTGACAAAAATGTTAAAGATATCATTGAACGCTTCCATATTGAGCATAATAAAGCGTATTCTTTCAGAATGGATGACAGCATGGTGGAAATCGTCAATCTGCACTTGGTAACACTTGGAAAGGTAGAGAAAACAGAGTTGAAGAAACTTAAAAAGACCACGGAAGATGCAAAATATGCACTAAAAGAAGAGAGAGACGTCATATTTGAAGAAGTTGGAATGGTTAAAACAAAGATTTATGACCTAAAGGCCATGTCGCCAGGCATGAAAATCATGGGGCCAGCCATTGTTGAAGAAACCTCTTCATCAACTCTAATCTATCCTAACATGAAAGCCGAGCTAGATGAATATGGCAATCTGATTATTGATACGGAGGTAAAATAACATGGATAAGACAAAGCAAGTGGATCAGTTCACGTTGGATATTGTCAAGGATTCGCTTTATGCTATAGGCGAAGAGATGTTCATAGCAGTGGCTAGATCATCCAAGAGTCCAGTCATCTACGAGACATTGGATTTTGCCTCGGGCTTATTGGATGCTAAAGGAAATCTTTTGACACAGGGAAATGGTGTAACCGGATTTATTGGGTTGTTGACTTCAATTGTCAAAGCAACCTTGAAGAAGTTTGGACCCCATAACAATATTTTACCAGGGGATGTGTTTTTAGTTAATGATCCCTACATTGGAGGAGGCTCTCACCTGTCAGATGTTGGGATTGTCATGCCCATCTTCTATGAAAATGAATTGGTTGCCTTTTCAGCCAACAAAGCCCACTGGACAGAAGTGGGTGGGAAAGACCCTGGATCATGGGGTGTTGACAACACAGAAATTTACCAGGAAGGTCTGCAGTTTTCCTGTATAAAAGTCTTTGAACAAGGCAGAATCAATCAATCGGTTATGGATATCATTGAATCCAATGTGCGCTATCCTGATTTATCAATCGGTGACATGTGGGCTCAGATAGCAGGGTTGAGAACAGGAGAGAAGCGGTTTGTGGAACTCTGTAACAAGTACAGTAAAGACACAGTGATGACGGCGATTGATAGACTGCTCAAGTCTAGCGAAGAAGTGTCCCTGATGGAGCTGAGAAAACTACCAAAAGGCACTTATTATGCCGAAGACTTCATTGATGATGACGGCATCGGACATGGTCCATTTAAAATCATGGTAAAGATCACCATTACCGATGATGAGTTCATTGCTGATTTTACGGGAAGCCATTCTCAGGTGCCTGGACCCATCAACTCCACCTATTATGCTACGGTAGCAGGAGTCAGAACTATGTTTTTGGGTGTGACCAATCCATCACAGGATATAAATGATGGTGTTTTCAAACCGCTTAGAGTGATAGCTGAGGAAGGTTCGATATTCAATGCGATTCGTCCCGCGCCTATTTCGACTTATTGGGAGAGCATGTCCTTTGCCAGTGATTTGATCTGGCGAGCCATGGCACCTATTTTACCTGAAAGACTAACAGCGGGTCACTTGGTATCGGTTTGTGGATTCAATATGTCAGGCAAGCACCCGGACACAGGCGAGCCTTATTTGAATGTGGCACCTAACCAAGGAGGCTGGGGGGCCGGTAAAGGAATGGATGGTCAAAATGCCCAGTTCTGTATAGGAGATGGGGAGACCTACAACATACCAGCTGAAGTGCTTGAAACTCGGTATGGTTTCTTGGTTGAAGCCTATGAACTTTTGGCTGATGGCGCAGGCAAGGGAGAATTCAGAGGAGGATCAGGTGTTATAAAACGGTATCGATACTTGAATGACAACAACTTTTTTACAGGAACCTTTGGACGACATAAATTCTTGCCTTGGGGGATGAATGGAGGCGGAGAGGGTTCGAACAACCGATTCTCTGTCATCAAGGCAGATGGCACAGTGGATGGTCCTTATGGCAAGTATCCCAGATACCCCCTTCACACAGGCGACAAACTGGAAATGACCATGGGCACAGGCGGTGGTTATGGGAATCCATTGGATAGACCTGTGGAAAAAGTGGTGATGGACTGCAAAAATGAGTTTATCACAGTGGAGCAAGCAGAAAAAGATTATGGTGTTATTCTTGATCCAGACAGTTTAGAGATAACAGGTTTAACCAGCCAAAGACAAAAACACAGTGGTCAATGATATAAAGTAATAAAAACGGAGGGAATTATGAAACCAAAAAAAATTAAATTAATTGCGTTAATGATGGTTCTGTCGCTGCTATTTGTAGCATGTGGCGGTGGCGGAGAAACCACGCCAAATGGTCAAACCGGTCCGAGTGATGATCCTGCAGTAGAACCAGGAGAAAAAATTATTCGAATGAGTGTTTCTGGAACACCAAGAATAGACCCGGCTGTTAGCGCAGATGGTGGGAGCACGATTGCTCATGTCAATATTTACGACTCTTTGGTGTATCCAACACCTGAAGGTTCTGTGGAGCCATCTTTAGCAACAGATTGGGAAATATCAGAAGATGGATTGACCTATACCTTCAACATAAGAGAAGGTGTAAAGTTCCATAATGGAAACGAACTCAAAGCAAACGATGTGGCGTTTTCCATGAATCGATTACTGACTATTGGAGAAGGTGCCGCTTACTTGTTCAAAGGTTACGTGGAAGAAGCCGTTGCTGTAGATGACTATGTGGTAGACATTAAACTAAGCCAAACCTTCGGACCATTCTTGAACGTGTTGACGAAGCTATACATCATCAATGAGGAAGAAGTCATGGCCAATATGGATCCAAGTGGTCCTTATGGAGAATTTGGAGATTATGGACGACAATGGATGATGACAAATGATGCCGGGACAGGCGCTTACTATGTAACAGACATCCAAGAGCAAGGCTACTTGTTAGCCGAGAGATTTGAAGATTATTGGAAGGGTTGGGACAACCCGGATGCACCAGATGTCATCCGATTGATTGACAACACGGAAGCATCAACCATCCGAACTATGGTTGGAAATAGAGAGCTAGAAATTACAGACGAATGGCAATCTACAGAAAACATCAATGCCATGAGCAGAATGGAAGGTGTGAGTGTGAGTGTCCTTTCTGCAGGAATGACACAAAACATGATGTATAATACCAAACTTGCCCCTACAGATGATGTGAATTTCAGAAAAGCTTTAAGTTATTTGTTTGATTATGAGATGATCTCCAATCAAATTCTTGTGGATTCTCCTGTATCCATTGGACCTGTATCTGCGGACACACCGGGAGCCCATCCATCATTGTATCAATACCACTACAATCTTGATAAGGCAAGAGAGCATTTGGAGCAGTCACAGTATGGCGATCAATTGGATCAATATCCTGTTGAGTTGTTTGTTAACAGCGATGTGGCAGACCATGAGAAAATTGCCCTTGCCCTGCAGGCAGCAGCCCAGCAAGTAGGTGTGACAGTGAGCATTTCAAAGGGACCCTGGTTGACCATTCAAGAGCGAGTCGCCAGTGTGGAATCCACACCTAATGCCATCTGTATCTCAGTGGCACCACATTATATGGAAGCAGGATCAATGTTGGCAACGCGATACCATTCAAATTCAACGGGTACATGGGAACAGGCAGAATGGTTGATGGATGACGAAATCGATTCAATGATTATGCAAGCCATCGGAACTGTTGATCGTGAAGAGAGATTTGAAAAATATTATGAGATTCAAGAAAAACTTGTTGATTTAGCACCGACAGCATGGTTGGTCGATTTGATGCAACGACATGTTTATCAAAGTGATTACGTCTACTGGCCAGTAGCAGAAGAAGGAGCCAAAGGAAATGTGTTGACATTGCCGATGGGATACGCCTTTGACTTTAGAGAGTTCAAAGTGTTCCCAGATCAAGTTCCAGGCAGATAAAGGTGTATTTCAGGAAGTCCCTTTGTCACTGGGTGCCGATAACAAGCACTTCGTGACGGGGATTTCCTTTTTACAAAAAAGAAAGGAGGATGCAAATGTTAAAATTTCTCGGAAGGAGATTGCTCCAAGGTGTTTTTGTCATCTTAGGCTTGTCGATCTTGATATTTGTCATCTCGAGAATAATACCTGGAGATCCTGCACGAATGGCTTTGGGTCCTCGTGCTACAGAAGAAGCTGTCGAACAGCTCAGAGAAGAAATGCACTTAAATGATTCCATTCCAAAACAGTATGTGTTCTGGTTGCAAGGGGCTGTCAGAGGAGATTTTGGAAGATCAGTCAATACAAAAAGAGACGTTTCGGAAGACATTAAAGATTTCTTGCCTGCAACCATAGAACTGGTGCTATTTTCAGGATTCTTGCTGGTGACCGTATCCATTTTTTTAGGACTATTGGCTGCCCGGTACAAGGATTCATGGGTGGATACGATTATTCGATTCACTGCCTATATTGGAATCGCGATTCCTTCCTTTGTAATGGCAATTATTCTACTCTTGATATTTGGGTTAGTGCTTCAAGCCATTCCAGTATTAGGTAGGTTGAGTTCGGGTATCACCAAACCTCCAAATGTAACAGGGTTGATCATGTTGGATTCACTGATTGCTGGAGACTTTAAAACATTTTGGAATGCTTTGCAACATATCTTGCTACCAGGGATAGCCCTAGCTCTGGGCGGGTTGATGCAAGAAGCGCGAATATTGAGAGCTTCCATAGCTGACAATATGACGAAAGAGTATATTTCGGTAGTGAAAGGGTTTGGCTTGCCAAAAGGTTTGATTATGAGAAAATACCTGTTCAAACCATCTTTTATACCAGTGGTATCTGTAATGGGATTAGATTTAGCGGCACTTATGGGAAATGCCTTTTTAGTAGAAAGAATTTTTAACTGGCCAGGGATCTCTCGTTATGGACTCAATGCGATGCTGACAAAGGATTTGAATGCGATTTCGGCGGTGATATTAATTATTGGCGTCATATTCTTAGCGGTGAATATCATTGTGGATATTATTATTGCTGCACTGGATCCAAGAATTAGACTAGGCGATTAGGAGGCGTAAGATGAATGAGACGTATAAGAAAAAAGGATTCATAAAAGCTTCCACCATAGAGAATTGGCGGTTATACTGGTATAAGTTTTCAAGGAATAAAATTTCTGTTTTAGGTTTGATTTTAGTGTTGTCCTCAATATTTTTGGCTTTAGCGGCACCTTATATTGTACCTTATCCAGAACATGTTAAAGCTTTTGTGGACTATAACAATGCCAGTCTGGCGCCAAGTTCAGACTATTGGTTTGGAACGGATATTTTTGGAAGAGATATATTGACCAGAACCATATTCTCCTTTAGGGGAGCCTTGTATATGTCAGTGATTGTACTAGCTATATCCGTACCGGTGGGAACATTGCTGGGATTGATGGCTGGATACTTTGGAGGTTGGTTTGAAACGATTATCATGAGGATCACGGATATATTCTTATCCGTACCGGCGGTGATACTGGCGTTAGCCATTGCATCCGTTTTAAAACCCAATCTCACCAGTTCCATGATTGCTGTGACGGTCATGTGGTGGCCTTGGTACACGCGTTTGGTAGCGGGTATGGCAAAGTCCACCTCAAAAGAATATTTTGTTAAAAATTCTGAGTTAATTGGGGCTAGCAAAGGCTATATTTTGTTTAGAGAGATTTTGCCCAGTTGTTTGTCACCCATTTTAACCAAGATGGCTTTAGATGTTGGTTGGGTCTTGTTGATTGGAGCAACCCTTAGTTATGTTGGGCTTGGAGAACAACCCCCTACACCAGCTTTTGGACAGATGATTTCAGATGGATCGCGTTATATGCCGGATTTATGGTGGATGACCATTTTCCCAGCAATGGCCATTGCATATATTATCCTTGGATTTAACCTCCTTGGCGATGGTATATCAGACATGTTCAACAGAGGGAGGTAACGGATGAAAGATAAATTATTGGAAATACAAGATTTAAGTGTATGGTATAAAACCTATAGAGGCAATGCCAAAGTTGTTAACGGCATCAACTTATCTGTAAACAAAGGTGAGAAGGTTGGACTGGTTGGTGAGTCAGGATGCGGGAAGACAACTTCCATGAAGGCAGTTTTAAGATCTTTGAGCGAAACAAATGCCATCATTCCAAAAGGAAGCATTTTCTATGGAGAAAAAGATATCCTTAAAATGAAGCAAAATGAACTTCAGAAGATTCGAAGACGTGATATTTCTATGATTTCTCAAGAACCTTCCGCGGCATTGAATCCAGTATTTAGCATCGGAGAACAAATGATGGATGTGATTCGTTTTTCGGAAGAAGGCGGCAAGCTTTCCCGTAAAGACAAGCAAGAAAAAGCGATTAACGCCATTAAGAGCGTGATGATTTCAGATCCAGAAAGGATTTTAAAAACATATCCCTACCAGTTGAGTGGGGGAATGAAACAAAGAATCTGTATTGCTATGTCTTTGGTGGCGCCTAGAAATTTGCTGATAGCCGATGAGCCAGGAACAGCTTTGGATGTAACCATTCAGGATCAAATCCATCGACTACTGGGCGAATTGGTGGAAGAAAAACAAATGTCATTGATCATGATCACGCACTCATTAGGAGTGGCTAGGGAGTTGTCTGACAGAATATATGTCATGTATGCTGGAGAAATTGCGGAGACAGCAACCACAAAGGAAATCTTTGCCAATCCTGTTCATCCGTATACGGTTGGTTTGATGAACTGTGTTCCTAGATTATCAGGTGGTGGAATAGCGGAAGGCATCTATGGTTATGTTCCAAACTATATCAATCCACCAAAAGGATGCCGATTCTATACAAGATGTCCAAAAGCATCAGATGTTTGTCAAGAAAACAAGCCAGAAATGAAAGAAATTGCTACAGGGCATTATGTTGCTTGTTTCAATTATGACAAATGATAGGACAAAAGGAGAATCAGATGGAAAATAAATTGTTATCAGTCAAGAATCTAAAGACGTATTTCTTAGTGAACAAGTCTAAACAACAATATGTCAAAGCGGTGGATGATGTAAGTTTTGATATTAACCAAGGAGAGTTAGTGGCCTTGGTTGGTGAATCAGGTTCGGGAAAAAGCACCATTGCGTACACCTTAATGGGCATGAATGAGGTAACCGGTGGAGAGATTATTTTCGAGGGAGAAGATATTGCAAAAAAAGACCGATCTTTTGACTTCAAAAAAAAGGTCCAGATTGTCTTCCAGGATCCAGGTTCCTCGCTGAACCCGCATCATGACGTGAAACAAATATTAAGTCTGCCATTGAAGGTTCACAAGATTGTACCACCAAACAAAATCGAATCGAAAATCGCAGAGATCTTGGAGATGGTGGGTTTATCGGAAGACTTCATGTACAAATCACCCACGGCCATTGGGGGTGGTGAGAAACAATTGGTTTCCATTGCCAGAGCTTTGTGCAGCAACCCTAGTTTTATTTTATTAGATGAACCTACCTCGTCTTTGGATGTATCTATCCAAGCGAAGATTATCAATATGCTGTTAAAAATCCATCAAGAGAATAAGTTGACGTATCTGTTTATTACGCATGATTTGAGTTTGGTTCGCAACATCTCTACAAAAGTCATCATCATGTACCTGGGTAAAATTTGTGAAATTGCAGAGACAGAAGAGTTTTATCGAAAACCTCTGCATCCATATACGCAGATGTTGCTTTCATCCATACCGGTTGTCTCTGAAGAAGAGGAGAAATTGAAACCAAAAAGGATTCAATCACGAGGGGAGATCCCTTCACCGGTGAACGTGCCCAAAGGGTGCAGTTTCAACACAAGATGCAACATGGTCACAGAGAGATGTTTTATTGAAGACCCCGTGATGCGAGAAGTTTCCAAAAACCATTTTGTTAGGTGTCATTTGTGTGAAGAACAAGTTTGATGCAATGATAAATGATAGAAGAGAACCGCCGTTGATTTCAACGGCGGTTCTTCATTATAATCATAGATTGTTTTTTAGGATCCGACCATTTTTGATTACCATTTTAATGTTTTCAGCACCTGCCAAGCAAGTGATATCTGAAAGTGGATTTCCTGATACAAGGACGATATCTGCCAACTTGTCGACTTCCAATGTACCAAGCTCTTTGTTTCTCATCAAATGAGCGGCGTTTTTGGTTCCGGCTTTGATTGCTTCCATGGGGGTCAAACCCGCCTTTGTCATAGCAATAAACTCATTTCCAAGATGATGATAAGAAGAATTTTTGCTATTGGAGTAGTCCGTTCCTAAAGCGATGCGAACACCAGCTTTCCGTATTAATTCAATAGATTTAAGATTTGCCTCGGCGCAAAATGCCGCTTTATCAGCCATCCATTTAGGCAAACCAGGAATTTTGGCAACGCCCAGTGAAACAGAAAGGGTAGTAACGAGAGTTGCATCCAGTTTTTCCATCAGTTCAATTTCTCGTTCTGTCAAGAAGACACCGTGCTCAATAGAGGAAACACCAGCTAATAAAGCTTGGTAGGCACCTTCGTATCCTGTGCAATGAGCAGCGACATAACCGTCATGTCTTTTTGTCTCTGAGACGATAGCCCTGAGTTCTTCAGGCGAAAACTGAACGTCATCTAATCTATCTGTTGGTGAAGAAACGCCTCCTGTCGCGCAAATTTTGATGAATTTAGCACCCGCTCGAAACTGCTCTCTCACACCCAAAATGCATTCGTCGACACCATCTACCAATCGGCTAAGGTGGTTGTGCTGATTAAAGATTTCTTTTGTCATGGAGGGATCCAAATCCACATGTCCAGAAGTGATGCCTAGTATTTTCCCTCCAGGTAGGATACGAGGACCTGTGAGATGTTCTCTATCAACTGCACGAGAAAGATACAAGCCTGCTTCGCTCATATCTCTAACACTTGTAAAACCCGCTTCCAAAATAAGTTGCAATTGATAAGCCGCGCCTAAAAGTTGATCACCAAACAACTTGGAACCTCCAGCGTTTTCTGATCCAGTTAAGTGGGCATGACAATCGATAAACCCTGGCAAAATGGTCCCATTATTTAATTCGTAGATTGGAAGACCAGATGACAACAAATCATCAGAGATAGGCCCCACATAGTGAATGCGATCATTTTCAATTAGAACCAGTCCAGAATCGATGACAGGCCGGTCTGAAGCTGTTATAATCATTCCTTTTAACAAATATTTATTCATATAATTCTCCATTCAAATAGTTGATTTTAGTATAGCAATAAACAAACAAATTGTCAATTTTTAATTGTATTAAGGCCATATATAAAACGTGAAAATCTACAAACAAACATATAATAAGATGGATGCATAGCATATAACCTATTTATATAATGATATATATTAAAAAGCAAAATAATACAAACAAAAACAACATCTCCACACAATAAAGACACGTGTCGATATTACATAAACAACGTTGACATTTTGTTTATATTGTTTTAAAATAAAAACAATTATATATATAAAAATGTAGAGGTTAACAGGGAGGAAAGAATGAAAAAAGCATTAATTTTATTATTGGCTATAATGATGGTTATAACCGTTGTTGGCTGTGGAGGAACTTACACAGATCCGCCAGCTCCACAGAATGGAGGTGACGCACCAAACGGTGAGGATTCAGAGGATGAACCGGACACAAGCGTGGATGAACCAATGACATTTACGATAATAGCGGATGAGCCCAATACATTGAATCCAATATTGTCTGTTTCTTCAATGGATAGCGAGGTGTTTTATCTTATATCTGCTTTTTTGTTTCGAACGTACGATGGCGTAACATCGCCTGAAGTATGTGATTACTTTGAAGTGAGCGAAGATCATCTTACCTACACCTATTATCTAAAGGATGCGGTTTATTCTGATGGAACCCCCATTACAGCGGATGACTTTGCTTTTTACATCATATCTCAGTTAGACCCCAACTTCGGATCTCCTAACGCATCAGATTGGATTAATACATACGGCATTAAAAATGCGAGAGAGTTCAATACAGGTGAAGTGGGTCGAGATGAGCTAGGCGTGACAGTTTTAGATGAAAAGAGCTTTGAAATCACTTTGGAAAATCCAGTGGCGACTTTTGACGGCATGCTGACAATCATGCCCCTAAGAGAAGATTTTGCAGTAGAAAAGGGAGAAGCTCTGGGAGGTTCGGCACAAGATATTGAGTTTAGTGGGCCATATGTTTTGAAAGATTGGGTCTATGAAGGATATCTTTTATTTGAAAAAAATCCTTTGTTTATTGAAGCGGAAAACAGCTTTCCAGTAGACGAAATAGAGGTTTTGGTTGGTGTAGACCATAACACAAGGGTAGCTATGTTTGAAAATGGAGAAGTGGATGTGGTTAAAACCATCAATAGAGAAGGAGCCAATCTATTATCGGAACATGTCAAAAATTTCCCTAGCGGTATGCAACAGGCCATCCAGTTTAACCCATATGGCAAAGGCGGAAACGAAGAGACAGGTAGAATCATGGCTAACAAGAATTTCCGGAAAGCATTGAGTTATGCTTTGAATCGCGAGGCCATTGTAGCGGCTGTTAACCCATTGTACGATCCGACAAATAGATTTATCAGCCGAATATTCCTTGATGAAAACGAAAGTCAAACTTTTGTAGAATCTTATCCTGTAGAATCGGTACCCCTTGATGGTGATTCTGAGCAAGCGAAAGCGTATCTGCAAACCGCATTGGAAGAACTTGGATATGATTCAGTCTCGGAGTTGCCGGAGTTATCTTATTTGACATTTGATGTGCAAGATTACATTATTGCCGCTGAAACTTTTGTAAACCAGTGGAAACAAGTGTTGGGAATTGAAAGCATTGTGATCAACAACCAACCGGTGCCTTTGGCGATACAAGCCATGATGGGTTATGAATACGATATATATTACACCTCACTTAGTGCGGGAGACGACCCTTCTACTATTTTAAATTTCTGGATTACGGGTGGTACTGTCAATGATGTGGTTGGATCAGGAAGAAACCTTTGGTCCAACGAAGAATATGACCAATTGCTCAGAGAATCTTTTCTAAGTTTTGATTTAGAGAGTAGATATGAATTGCTAGCTCAAGCAGAACAAATTTTGTTGAACGAAGGGCCCCTAGAACCATTTATGGCTGGAAATGTAACAAGTGCTGTGCAACCGTGGGTTGAAGGTTATGTCTACAATTCATTAGACGGAGCTTTTTCATTCAATCAATTAAGGATTCAGAAATAATCGGATCAATGTCGATGTTTGCAAGATTAATTGAGGTTGTGTGATAAAGACAACCTCAATTTGTTCTTTTTAATCAAATAAAAAAGAATGTTGAGTTGAAAGGAAAATAAGCAACATGAAAAAATACATTATGCAGCGTTTTATTATCTCGCTATTTACGATCTGGCTAATTGCAACCATTTGTTTTTTCCTACTAAGGGCACTACCAGGAAATCCCTTTTTATCTACAACAATTATGACACAAGAAATGGTTGACAAGATGATGCGATATTATGGATTGGATAAGCCTCTGGTTGAACAGTATTTCACTTACATGTCTAGCTTATTGCAAGGTGATTTTGGCTATTCGCTAAAATATGCTGGACGTTCTGTCAATCATATCATTCGAACAACCTTCCCGATCTCTGCTCAGTTGGGACTCCAAGCCTTGCTGTTTAGTATTCCCACGGGCTTATTTTTTGGGATTGTTTCAGCTAGAAGAAGAGGTAAAAAAGTGGACACATTTCTAAGTGGATCGACAATTTTAGTCATTTCTTTGCCTGCATTTTTGATTGCAGCAATTCTACAGTATATATTTGCTCTGAAACTGGGATGGTTTCCTGTAGCCCAATGGCGGAGTTTTACTCATACGATACTTCCAACGATTGCTCTGGCGTTACCTCTGATCGCGTCACGTACCAGAGGCATGAGAACACTAATGCTTGAGGTGAATGAACAAGACTATCTAAAAACGGCGAAAGCAAAAGGGTTAGGAGAAGGTAAGACCGTTGTCTTTCACCAAATCAGAAATGCGATTATCCCTATGATTACTGGATTGGGCCAGGAAATTGCAACCTTGTTGATGGGTTCATTCATTATAGAACGGGCTTTTTCGATACCCGGTATGGGCGCCTATTTTGTGAATTCCATTATTGGATTAGACTACACTATGGTGATGGGATTAACCATTTTTTCAGCTACATTTGTAGTTTTTGCAAACTTCATTGTTGATTTGCTCTATGGCATTATTGACCCGAGAATAAGGATTATATGAGGTGGCTGGATGAGTGATATAAATAATAGAATTCGAAATATTTTGACAAAGGAAGATTTTGAACCAATCAAAAAAGCAGAGTTAGAAGGCGACTTAATTGTAAGACCTGTCGTGAATTATTGGCCAGATGTGTTAAGAAGATTGATGAAGGATAGAATGGCAGTTTTTTGTCTGGTTGTGATCTTGGCTATGATTTTGCTTTCTGTTTTCGTACCAATTTTCTCTCCTTATTCATTTGATCAGACAGATTTGCTGAAGAGCAATCACAGCCCAAATTCTCAAAACTGGTTTGGAACAGATCGTGTCGGAAGGGATTTATTCACGAGAGTATGGTATGGTAGCCGAGTGTCATTAGGAATTGGTTTTGTTGGTGCCATACTGCCATATCTGATAGGAATGCTGGTGGGTGGTGTTTCAGGATGGTTTGGCGGATGGATCGATATGCTAATTATGAGAATCATCGATATTGGTCTTTGTATTCCTCCTATGATCTATTTCATTTTGATCATTGTCTATTTTGGAGGAGGTCCGTTTTCCATGATACTGGCTTTTGCCATCATGGGATGGATGGGAGCGGCACGAGGATTTAGAGGAAGAGTGTTGCAGTTCAAAAATAGAGAGTTCAATTTGGCAGCAAGAACGCTTGGTGCTTCGCCAATGAGAATTGTATTTAAGCATATATTGCCAAATATCACAGGAAATCTAGTTGTTGGACTGACAGCTGCAATACCAGCAGCAATTTTTATGGAAGCGGGATTGAGCTATATTGGTCTTGGTGTTGAACCACCATTGACATCGTTGGGCAAATTGTCAGCTGATGGATCCTTGGTGTTTAGAACCTACCCATATCAATTGTTTATACCTGGAACGGTCATCAGTCTGATCATCTTTTCCTTTTTTATGTTTGGCAATGCGTTAAGAGATGCCCTTGATCCTAGACTGAGAGATTTGCCAGCCAAGGAAAGAAGGAGGTTGCGTAAATGACAAGAAAATTGCTTGAAGTAAAAGATTTACATGTTTCTTTCATGACTTATGCGGGAGAAGTTCAAGCAGTAAGAGGGGTAGATCTTCATGTGAATGCAGGCGAGACACTAGCCATTGTTGGAGAGTCTGGATGTGGGAAAAGTGTAACGGTGCAAGCCATTATGCGTCTTTTACCAGAGCCGCCTGCAGTCATTAAGAAAGGAAGCATCTGTTTTGATGGAGACGAATTGGCTGGTAAAAGCGATAAAGAAATGGAAAATTATCGGGGCAATGCTTTTTCTATGATATTCCAAGATTCCATGACGGCACTAAATCCAACAATGAAGGTGGGGAAACAACTTGTGGAAGCCATAAAGGCTCACCAAAAAATAAGTTCCGAAGCAGCAAAACAAAGCGCTCTTCAACTGTTGGACAAAGTTGGCTTGCCAAATCCAAAGTTGACCTATAGAACATTTCCGCACACATTGTCTGGAGGCATGCGTCAACGAATCATGATTGCTATGGCATTGTCTTGCAATCCAGGCGTGTTGTTTGCTGATGAACCGACGACAGCATTGGACGTAACCATGCAGGCCCAGATTCTGGATCTGATGGCAAATATCAAACAAGAACGGCAAAACAGCATTGTGCTGATCACTCATGACTTGGGTGTGGTGGCCAAAATGGCCGATCGTGTGGCCGTTATGTACGCGGGTCAGATTATTGAAGAGGGAGACAAAGAAGAGATTTATTATAATCCTAAACATCCTTACACATGGGGATTGCTTGGAAGCATGCCAAACCTAATTCAGGAGAGAAAAGGGATGCTTATGAGTATTGCTGGCTCTCCTCCTGATTTGTTTTCACCACCTGTTGGATGTGCTTTTGCACCAAGATGTGATTACGGAATGAAAATCTGTGTCAAACAACCACCGTCCAATCAACACCTTACTATAGGACACAAGATAAGATGTTGGTTATACCATGAGCAGTCGCCAAGAAAGATTAAACCTCCTGTTGGAAGAAACAAGTCCAGACAAGACGAGGAAGGAGGAACAACATGAAAAAGCACGAATTGATTCAAGTAAAGAATTTGACAAAAACCTTTCATGTTGGGAAAAAGCAAGTGATTAGAGCGGTAGATGATGTGTCATTTGTGATCGCAAAAGGAGAGACACTGGGGTTAGTAGGAGAATCAGGTTGTGGGAAAACCACAGTTGGAAGAACCATGATTAGGCTTTATCAACCAGACAGTGGAGAAGTACTGTTTAAAGGTGAGAATGTGCATCAAGTTTCAAAGTCTCAAAACAAGAGGATCACACGTTGTATGCAGATGATTTATCAAGATCCGTACGCGTCCTTGAATCCGTTTTTTACTGTGGGAGAAATTATATCGGAAGGATTGGAGATACACGCTCTTTGTCGAACTAAAAAAGAGAAACAGCAAAGAGTCTATGAGTTGTTGGAGATGGTGGGGTTACATAGAAGCCACATCAATCGGTTTCCTCATGAATTTTCTGGAGGACAAAGGCAAAGAGTAGGGATTGCCAGATCACTAGCGGTGAACCCAGAATTTATCATTTGTGATGAAGCCATCTCAGCTTTGGATGTATCCATTCAAGCCCAGATCGTTAATTTATTGATAGAATTACAAAGAAAGCTAGAACTAACTTATCTTTTCATAGCCCATGATTTGGCGATGGTAAGACATATATCTGATCATACTGCGGTCATGTATTTGGGTTCTTTAGTGGAAAGTGGCCAAACGGAAGATGTTTACAACGAACCTTTACATCCTTACACAAGAGGTTTGATCGAGGCGGTACCTGTGGCAGATCCTGAATATGAAGCAGCGAGAAGCCAGCGCATTATAAAAGGAGAAATTCCTAATTTTACGGATCTCCCAAGTGGTTGTCGTTTTAGGTCAAGATGTGACTTGGCGACGGAAAGGTGTGCTGTTGAAAAACCACTTCTAAGAGATGTAAGAGAGAGTCATTATGTCGCATGTCATAATATATGAGAGGTTGAAAAATGAGAATTGAAGAAAGAATAAAAAAACTGGGAATAGAATTGCCAGAATCTTCACCACCGGGAGCAATGTACGTGCCGGTGAAGCAATGTGGAAATACCCTTTATGTTTCAGGCCAGATTCCATCAATAGATGGAAAACCTGTCTTCACCGGTAAGATTGGAAAGGAAAGAGATCTCGCCTATGGTCAGGAAGCGGCCCGTTTGTGTGCAATCAACATGTTAGCTGCATTGAAATATTATTTGGGAAACTTGGATGAGATTAAGGAAGTAACCAAGATACTGGCATTTGTTAGCAGTGATGTGGGGTTTGACAAACAACATCTGGTTGTCAACGCGGCATCTCAGTTGCTGTATGATGTTTGGGGTGAATCCGGGCGACAAGCAAGAAGTGCTGTTGGAACAAATCAACTACCTTTGGATGTATCGGTGGAAATTGAAGGAATATTTGAAATATGGGGGAAATAGTTGTGAGGTATGATTTTGAGACAACAGTATCTCGTAAAGACATGGGGAATTTAAAAGCAGCTTTTAATTCAGAAAGAATTACAGAAAAAGGGTTTATCAGTTACTGGGGAGCAGAATTCGATTTTAAGACGGCGCCAGCTATTTTGGACGCTTTGTCAAAGCTTGTTGAAAATGGGCTCTTTGGGTATACAATCTGTACAGATGATTATTTGAACCGTGTAAAGTGGTGGTTGAGTTCACAGAGAGATTATCTGGTTGATAAAGAATGGGTCATACCTACATATGGCACCATTTTTTCACTTGCTACAACAATCCGTGCTTTCACAGAAGTTGGAGATGCTGTGATTGTTATGACGCCGGGTTATAATCGATATATTGCTGCTGCACAGCATAATGGAAGACAAGTCATCCAAAGCCAATTGATAGACAATGGAGAGTCGTATACAATCGATTTTGATGATTTAAGTGAAAAAATGAAACGACCAAAAGCCAAAATACTGGTTGTGTGCAACCCCAATAATCCAACGGGGTCAATATGGAAAAGGGAAGATTTACAAACCATCGACGAACTTGCTGTCGCTAACGACATCCTTGTGTTTAGTGACGAAATATTTTCAGAAGTTGTTTTTGAAGGCAATATGGTTGTGCCTTATAGCAAAATTGCCAGGACTGATTCAAGAAACATAACCTGCACCTCGTTAGGAAAGGCATTTAGCATGACAGGAATCAACCATGCAAATGTGATCATCCCAAATGATCAGGTGAGAAGAGCGTTTTTAAGACAAAGACAGACAGACCATTTTGGAAGCATCGATCCTTTTGCTCACGCTGCATTGGTAGGTGCTTATACACAGGAAGGTGCCGATTGGTTGAGAGAAATGCGCTCATATGTATATGGCAATTATCAGTATATCGATAAATTTTTTAGAGAGCATTTTCCTAAGGTAAAAGTACGAAAACCTGAAGGGACATATGTGTTGTGGATTGACTTTAGCGGAATGAAACGGGAGGATAAAGCGCTAAGAGAATTTCTTTTTGATGAGGCTTTGTTTTTGTTGGACACAGGAGATGAATACGGGGGTGAAGCAGGCTTCATGAGAATGAACATTGCAGCACCAAGACATGAGATAAAAAAGTCTTTGAACTATTTATTGAAAGTTGCTAAAAGTTAATGTCTAATTCCTTGATATCTTTTAAATCTTTGTAAATGGTATACCGAGACACATTCAATTTGTCTGCGATAAAAGGAACGGATTTTTGGTAATTGAACGCATTTTCTTTTTTTAACAACATCATGAGAGAAATGCGATCATTTTTGCTCATTTTCTCGACAGGTTTTCCTAGAATTTCAATACAGGAATCAAATATTTCTTCAAGTCGGGTTTTGCGAGTCTGCATCATTGCAGTCGACAGATAATCTTCAACACTTGTCAAATTGTTGAGAATATTCTCTGCTGCTGACAAAGCGGTGTAGTCAAAATTGATCCCCAAAGCAAAGCAATAATCGTCTCCTTTTATGCTAAAAGTAGTACTCTTGATTTTCTTACCATCAGGTCGGACGACCAGTTTATTCACATAAGTAGCATCCAAGTACAGATGACTGCCGGGAGCAGATTTCGAATTGCCGAAAATGTCTTCAGTTGAACCAACTTGTCTGCCACTGACATGATTGTTGAATATGGCAAGGATTGGATGAGAATCCAGACTGATATCCTGAATAAGGGTTTCGCAATTTGGTCCGAAAATACTGGAAATACCTTCGGCTAAGTTTGTTAACAATTGAAGAACCTCATTTTTATTTGCTTTCAGATACATCTCATAGCTCCTTAACGAATGTTATCGGTTATTTTTATAATATTTCAACAGCGTCCAAATAGCAAGGGTTCTTTATGAAGAGTAGCTTACAATTTGTCAACTATTTTGTTCAAACAACATGAAAGTAAAGAGGAGGAAAACATGAGCATGCCTAAGTTTAGAGTTGCAATCAAGCCCTTTTGGGAAATAGACCGTGTCACGCACATGGATATTGAGGCCACCCTTGAAGGCATTGATATTGATGAAGGTGAGGCAGTTTGTTTCATTAATGAAAAGACAGTGAACATACCGTTTTGTCCTATTACGAAAGAATTGGTGGTTAACGATGACCAAGGAGAAGTCTTGACAACACAGAATAAGAAAAGTGGTGAACGCAGTTTTGTGGAAACAAGAGACTGGATAGTTCATAGAAAAACAAAAGGAGATATTCGATATTGTTACAGAGTCATTCCTCGACAGTTGCCAAAGGATTATACGTCAAGCCCCTACTTCGATTTTCGATCCGAAAAAGGTGGGGTAAATGGTGCAGGACTTACTTTTCTAGCAGTTCCAAAAGTGGAGCATATGGTTGATTTTGAGTTGAACTGGGATTTATCTCAAATGCCGAAAGGAAGCCAAGGGGTTTGGAGCTTTGGAAAAGGACAGGTTAAGAAAGAATGTCAGCCGTCTACTATCCAGTTTAGCTACTATGCAGTCGGATTGGTAAGATCGGTTGAAGAAGGAGATTTTGGCCTGTATTGGTTCTCTGATCCACCCTTTGATGTTAAAAAAGTAGCTCGACGAACACAGACCTTGTTTAACTACATGTCAAAATTCTTTAAAGATAGAGAAGGTACCTATAGAATTTTTGTTAGAAGAGATCCTTTTGAAAAAAGTGGAGGCGGAACGGCTGCAGCGAGATCTTTTATGTTTGGATACAGCCATGCAACAGAAACAACAGTGGAGAGTATGCAGAACTTGTTGGCTCATGAAATGGCTCATAACTGGCCCAACATACCGGATGAACCACCAGGTTATGCAACATGGTATAATGAAGGAACAGCAGAGTATTACAGTGTGGTATTGCCCTATCGTGCAGGGGTGTCAACAGTGGAAGATATTTTGAAACAAATAGAAAAGCGAGCAGAAAAGTACTACTTCAATTCTATGAGGAGCTTGTCTAATAAAGAGTTGGGAAAGTTGTACTGGGAGGATCGAAGAACGCAAGTGGTTCCTTACGGTAGAGGGTTCTTCTATTTAGCCAATGTAGATGCACAAATTAAAAAAGCAACGGGCAATCAAAAATCATTGGACGATGTGGTCCTGTTCATTCTTGATATTGCAAGAAAAGGAACAAAACCAACAGTAGATAACTGGTTAGAACAGGTCAAGTCCTTTATTGGAGAGCAGGCCATTATTGATTATGAAAACATGATTTCTGGGCAATTGATTGTTCCGGACCCAAGTGCCTTTGGAGGGGCTTTTAAAGTCACTCAAAAAGAAATAGAACTGGAAGACACAAAAAAGAAAGTAGAAGGATTTGTATGGGAGATAAATGCTGACGTAAAAACACCCATTGTTTAATCAATACCAATACAGGATGGACCACATAGTGAGGATAAAAAATGAAGAAGAGAGCATTATCAATTGAAGATTTAATAAAAATAGCTTATGTATCCTCTCCGGACGTATCTCCGGAAGGAACAGAAGTCGCCTATGTTCTTAAAAAAGCGAGGCAGGATACAGGAGGTTTTCTATCGAAAATACGAATCACATCCATTGGCGGGGAAGAGGAAATAAGGCTGAATGATGAGAAAATGAGTAGTGAGGATTTGCCTAAATACTCACCAGATGGCAGATGGCTAGCCTATTTATCCGATAGTAGCGATGAAAATCAGATTTGGATTTTAGATCGAATGCAAGGAAACTCACGACAACTCACGACACTAAGAAACGGTGTGATTGATTACAATTGGTCACCAAACAGCCAAGATATTGTTTTTACAACAAAAATGTGGCCATTAGATGAAGAACAAGCTTTTGTTCCCATGTCACGAGAAGAGAAGGAACGCAAAAAGGCTGAAAGAGAAACAGAACCGATGGTGGTAGAAGATTTAATGTATAAATTCGACCATACTTATGGCATGATAGATGGCAGCTATGAACATATTGGGGTTGTAGACCTAGAAAGAGGAAAAGCAACTATTTTAACAAAAGGAACGACGCATTACTTCAAACCTGTGTGGTCTTCTGATGGCAAGCAGATAGCATTCTTTGGGAGACCGTATCTTCATGCCAAAGCAACGAAAAGTCAACTCTTTATATGCAATAAAAAGGGTGAACAGATGAAGCAGCTTACAGAAGAATGGATGATTCAAGATACAACACCTGCTGTTTTTACAAAAGATGGCCAACAGATCATGCTATCAAAATATCAAAAAAATGAACAGAGCGTCTATGAAATCGTGCCAATAGTTTTCTCAATTAATAACAACAAAGAAAAACCTCTCATAAAAGCCTCTGAACAGATAGATGGCGTGGGAGGATATGCGATGGTCAGAACACAAAACGGCAGGCTAAATCCACCTTTGGCTTTGAGTGACCAAGATCAAGTACTATGGGTGCTATCATGCTTTAAGGGGACGGATACGGTTTATCGATTTGATGTTCAAGAGCAACAGGGTAGACGGATAACACCTGAGAAAGGGTCGGTTCATTCCTTTTGTCCACCAGTCGATGGAAAACTAGTTTATATAAGAGGAGAGGGTACAACTTTAGCCGAAGTCTATGTGTTGGATCTTACAAATGGAACAGAGAAAAGATTGACATACTCCAATCCTTGGATAAATGAGGTGTTGCTGGAGCAACCAGCAGAACTTAAAACGAGCACAAAAGACGGTTCGTCAGAAATTCAGGGATTCGTTTATGAATCACAAAATAGGGAAGAGGGCTTAAAAGCACCTGTCATCCTCTATATTCATGGAGGTCCAGAAATCAGTTATGGCCATGATTTTTGGTTTGAAGCCCATTACTTGGCTTCAAAAGGTTTTGGAGTTGTTTTGTGTGATCCTAGAGGAAGCGGAGGCTATGGAAGCAACTTTAGAAAAAATGGTTACTCATGGGGAAAAGAGTCGATGGAAGATCTGGATAAGTTTTTGGAGGTGGCTGTTGAAACATACCAGTTTGATCTGGAAAGGGCAGGTGTCACCGGAGGTAGCTATGGTGGGCATATGACTAATCGGATGATTGGATCAAGCAATAGATTTAAGGCGGCGGTTACTCAAAGGACATTATGCAATTTAGCCACTTCATACGGGACGGGAGATATGGGGTTTGTTCAAACGGATCAGCATTTTACGACCATGTTAAAAATGTTGACAGATAGAGCAAAGGGAAGATCAACCACTTTGAGAATGATTGATCAAATTGAAACTCCTTTGTTGATCCTTCATGGGACTGAAGATTACCGGTGCTCTTTCGAACAAGCCGAGCAGTTTTTTATAGCCATGAAAGATAGAAGACCGGAAATTCCTGTGCGACTAGTGGCTTTTCCAGGTGAAAATCATGAAATAACTAGAACTGGAAATACATTCAACCAAATGTACCACCTGAAGGAAATAGTCTCTTGGTTTGAATTGTATTTGTCTAGAGGAGGGAATGATGAAAAAGGTGTCTGATTTGCAAGATTACTATAAAATGAAATATGTTGGAGCCTTTGATTGTCATTTGGAAGATGCACTGATGGCATACACATTAAGCTATGCCAAAAAGGGAAAGACAGGTTATAGACAAGAAATTTATGTAAAAGACTTAAAAACACAGACAGAGAAAAAGATTTCGGTTGGTGGCTTAAAAGAAACAAACCCTCAAATTTCTCCTGATGGAAAGCATCTTTCCTTACTGTCCAAGACAACCAATGATTTTCAAATTTTTATTTATTCTCTTAAAGAAGGACGTGCTAAACAGTTGACAGAAGGCTTTAGAGGTGTAAGAGACGTTGTTTGGTCACCCGATGGTCAATTTGTCGCTTTTTTGGCTTATGCTATGTCTGACAAGGCAGATCAACAGAGAGGGGTAGCCCATTATGAAAACAAGGCCTTGAAAAAACCTGTCATTATTGAGGATTATGGCTATAAATCGGAAGAAGCCATGGGATTTTCCAAAAAACAGTCCACACAGCTATGGATTGCAGATGTAGAAACAGGAAAAATAACTTGTTTGACAGAGGGAGACCGCGATCATGTTATGCCAACTTGGTCACCAGATGGTAAACGAATTGTGTTTGCAAGTAACCGATGTAGAAACAAAAATGAAAGCATAGCAATGGATTTATTTTCGGTAACATTGGCGGATGGCGTCATTGAACGGTTGACAGAGAGTGTTTGGATTGCCTATTATCCAGTTCCTTTTTATCCATTGTTCACACCGGACGGTGCCAAACTAGTGTTTGGTGCACTAGCACCTAGCTTGGAAGGAGGCATGCCAAGAACTCTTTTGTACACGATGCCGTCTGAAGGTGGTGAAATCACCAACATATTTCCTGTAGAGGCACCTTGTCACGAGGCTACATGCTTTATATATAATAGTGAAAATTATGGATCAAAAAACACCAACGCTCAAATCAATGAAAAAGGGGATACGTTATTCTTTATTTCTGGCTGGCAAGGAGCATGTGATATCTACTGCGCTTCATTGACAGGAGAACCCTTTATAACCAAGATTACATCAGGCCAGCATAGCTTTAGGAGTATTGAGAAAGTGGCTGATGACAAGATCATTGCATCAAAAGGTACTTTCGTTCAAACACCACAGATTTATGAAATAGATAGGAAGACAGGACAGGAAACGATTCTTGTTGAGAGCAATCCTTGGCTAAAGAAGATTCAAATGAGTCATCCAGTAGAGATGTGGGTAGACACTTTAGATGGCGAAGGCAAGATTCAAGGATGGATCATCCCGCCTCAAAAAAGAGAAAAGGATAAAAAGTATCCAGCCATTTTGTATGTTCATGGAGGGCCCACACCCTTTTATGGATATGCACTGACTTATGAGCATCAGATTCTTGCGGCACAAGGATTTGCTGTGATGATGTGCAACCCGAGAGGAAGCTCAGGTTATGGAGCCAAACATCAAGATATGGTGAAAGCATTTGATAACATAGCGATGTACGATTTATTGCAATTTGTAGATGAGGCTTGCAGAAAAATGGATTGGATTGATTCAAATCGGATTGGGGTCACAGGTGGAAGCTATGGAGGGTACATGACCAATTGGTTGGCTGCCCACACAAACAAGTTCAAAGCAGCAGTCACACAACGTAGCCTTACAAATTTTTTGATCAGTTATGCAAGTTCAGATATGGCAGGATCATCAAAGGATTTTGACAGTTTCACAGATTTCATGGTCAATCAAATAAGAAAATCGCCAGTTGCCTATGCGGAAAAAATCAATATTCCATTCTTGATACTTCATAGCGAAAACGATATGCGGTGTCCTGTGGAAGGAGCCCATCAATTATTTGTAGCCATAAAAGACACACATCCAGAATTGCCAGTTAGGATGGTATTGTTTCCAAAATCCAACCATAATTTGCTTAATAGCGGCGAAATGCACCTTAGAATTCGCCACTATCAAGAAATGATTCACTGGTTTCAGAAGTATCTATGACAATTATTTCAAGACAATTATTTCAAGACAATACGACCATCGATGATTTTTTCGGATAGTTCCTTGATGTTTGCCTCTATTTTATCGATGATAATTTTGAAAGCGTCATCACTTTTACCAGTGGGATCGTCTAGTCCCCAATCCTCTTCATATTGGCTAGGCAAGAAGGGACAGATGACATTGCAGCCCATTTTAATAACAATGTCGACTTCAGGGATGGCTGGCAGTAGTTTTGGATGCTGTGTCTGTTCCATGTCTATGGAATAAAGTTCTTTGATTAGTCGAACAGCGTCCTGATTGATTTGGGTTCTTTCTTCCGTGCCGGCTGAGTAACTTTCAAACACATGGCCTGCAAAATGCTTCCCCAACGCTTCTGCCATTTGGCTTCGGCAAGAGTTGTGAACACATATAAAGGCTACTTTTGGCTTCTTGTTCATATTAATCCTCCTAAAAACGATTAAGCGATTTCTTTATCTTGTTTAAACCAATGGGTTGTTTTGTTCGCGATTTTAACTAATGTTAACATGACAGGCACTTCAACCAATACACCCACAATGGTTGCCAAAGCAACTGGAGAAGTGGCTCCAAACAAAGCGATAGCAACGGCAACAGCTAGTTCAAAGAAATTTGATGCCCCAATCATGCCTGCGGGAGCCGCCACATCATGAGGTAATTTCCACGCTTTTGCCCAGAAATAAGCGATGAAGAACACAAGAAATGTTTGTAGGGTCAAAGGGATTGCGATGAGAAGAATATGTAGTGGGTTTTCAAGTATCACATTTCCTTGGAATGAGAATATGATAATTAACGTCAGCAACAATCCAACCACTGTGACATTATTGAACTTCTTGATAAAGGTATGGTTGAAGTAATCAATGCCGTGCTTATCGATAACAGATTTACGAGTCAATGCGCCAGCTGTCAGTGGAATAACGACAAATAGAACCACAGACAGAATCAATGTGTCCCAGGGAACGGTTACGCCACTGACACCCAACAGAAAAGCAACGATAGGGGTAAATGCCACCAGTATGATTAAATCATTGGTAGCCACTTGAACTACCGTATAGGCCGCGTTTCCTTTTGTAAGATGACTCCAGACAAATACCATGGCAGTACATGGCGCGGCGCCCAGAAGTACGGCTCCTGCTAGATACCATTGGGCTAGGTCCGAGGGGATGATGGATTTGAAGACCACATAAAAGAAGAATGAAGCGATTCCAAACATGGTGAACGGTTTAATCAACCAGTTGACGATCCAAGTGACATACAGTCCCTTGGGGTTGTTCCGAATATCTCTGACACTTTGGAAATCAACCTTCATCATCATCGGATATATCATGATCCAAATCAAGATGGCAATAGGGATGGACACATTGGCATATTCAAATTGACCTAAAAAGGCAGGTATTTCGGGTAAGTATCTGCCTATCATTATTCCTGCCACCATACATAGAGCCACCCAGATGGTTAAGTATTTCTCAAAAAAACTGATTCCTTGAAGCTTTTCTTTTTTCATCATTAATTCCTCCTAGAAAGTATGAATATTATATTGATTGATGAATGTAATCAGCAACGGTTTGTCTATCATTGGTTATGGTTTGGCAATTATAAGTGCTATTCTTATAAACGCGGCATTTGTGAAGATCTTCTTGTAGTTTGAGATCCTTTTGGAATTGATAATTGAGGTATTCAATCAAATGGGGATTTTCTGAAACGAACTTTTCGCTTGCAATATAATGTATCCATTGTGCGTCTTTAGATGAACGGATGATGCCTATGCTTTTGAGTTTTGCTAGATGTCTAGAAACATTGGATTGGCTTAGATTTAATATAACCTCCAATTCACATACACATAATTCAAAATGCATGAGGATATTCAGAATGCGTAATCGATTTTCTTCTCCCAAAGTTTTAAACAGTGCTACCAAATGGTTCACCTCCTAGTTGCCATATATTCATGTATTTGAATGTAATCATATAATAGCAGAAAGAAGAGCTTGAATCAATCCTTTTCTTTTGATTGCAAGCATTTTCATTATAGAAAGATATAACTAAAAGCATTAAATGCATAGCCGATAATGAGAATTCCAATGGTAACGATGCCAACAAAGACAACTAACAATTTGGTTCGCACAACCTTTTTTAGCATAATGATGGACGGCAATGATAAAGCGGTGACGGCCATCATAAAAGACAATGCGGTACCAATCCCAACGCCTTTCAATACCAAGGCTTCGGCTATAGGAAGCGTACCAAATATGTCAGCATACATAGGTATCCCAACTACCGTAGCAAGCAACACTGAATACCATTTATCCTGTCCTAGTAATGCTGAAATAACACTTTCAGGTATCCAATTATGGATTGCTGCGCCAATCCCAACGCCAATGATGATGTATAGCCATACCCTGTTGGCTATTTCTTTTACTTGTTCTATTGCAAAAGTAGTTCTTTCTTTTCTGCTCATGGTTTCTTGTTCTGTCTCCACTACTTTGTGATTAAAAACAAACGACTCCACCTGGTCTTCTAATTTTGATTTACTGATGACAGTACCGCCAATGACAGCCAGTATTAATCCAACAACCACGTAGGCAAAGGCTATTCTCCAATTGAAGATGCTGGCCAACAGGATAACAGAAGCCAAATCTACCAATGGAGAAGAAATCAAAAATGAAAAAGTGACGCCAATTGGCAATCCAGCACTGGTAAACCCTATAAACAAGGGTATAGATGAGCATGAGCAAAATGGGGTAACAGTTCCTAATAAAGCGCCAAGTATGTTGGCAGATAGGCCATCAAATCTCCCAAGAATCTTTCTAGTTCGTTCAGGTGGGAAGAAACTCTGAATATAGGATATAGTAAAGATGAGAGCCGATAACAGAATAAAAATCTTAATGACATCGTACACAAAAAAGTGGATGCTGCCACCGAGTCTTTCCCCAATATCCAAACCAAAAAAATCCTCTACAATAATTCTGACCAATTCATAAAGCCAATCCATTTTCAACAGCTGGTTATTCAACCATGTAAATACAAACATATTTTAGGCTCCTTGTTTTTAGATTAGTCGCAAACGACACAACAGTTATTCAATAGATCTTCCTTGAGAGCAAGCCTGCTACGATCTTCCATTAGTTGAGGATAATGGTCTAGCTTTTCGGTTATGTTTTTTAAATTTTCCATAAGCAAAGAATTTCCTTTGAGAGTATAAAAGACAAATTTTTCCTTGCGTTGGCCTTCCACCAAACCTAGATCTTTGAGTTTTGAAAGGTTTTTTGAGACTCTAGGCTGAGGCACATTTAAAACACCGCTTAGCTCGCAAACACATAATTTTTCTTGGAAGAGTAGAACCATCATTCTTAGCCTTGTCTCATCGGACAACAGTTTAAAAATACTTGTTAATTGATTCATAGCAACTCCTTTATATATTCTCATATGGGAATATGTACATATTAGTCGATGAACCTGTTCTTGTCAAGCATTTTTTGCTGGAGATTTCAAATGATTGATTTCTTCCAATTGTGTGTGATACTATTGAAGCAAACATAAATACAGGCTTATAGGTAGCCTTAAATGAACCTAAATAGTATCGATAGGAGCAAGCTATGACAATAGGAGAACTGATAGTCGAATATGGTAAAAAGGATACCCCTTACATGGGAAATTTGGTGAATCATCTGCCAATGGGACAGCTGGCTTTGTACAAATTATCGGGAAATCTCGATTTGGTGAAAGACTACTCAGATTATTACAAATTGAAATTCCAGATTAATCAGACAAAGGAGACATCAGAAAAAGCAAATTCACTTAAATCCTGTCTTGGGAAAAGAGAGAAGTATGAGGTGTGTTTGTTGTTGGTTAGAGAAAGAATTCAGCAGGAAGGAAAAGACAAAGTGATACGTGACGTCTTGAATCAATACCCTCTGGGGATGTCATCAGGGTTGTTTCATGTGTTGATTCGATTGGCTTACGCTGTAGAAGGAGCACAAATGGAGAATCATCTGGAGGAGGAAGTTTCACGAGCTTTAGCGTACTATGTCACGGCTTACCGTGAAGCAGGTGTTTTGAGTCGACGAGTAGTGGTTTCTGATATGTTCGATGAAATGAAGCAGTTGGCGAGCCATAAAGAGATAAGAAAACTACTGGAGTCCCAGCCTTCCACGGGAAGACAGATGAAAGCCTTATATGAAGACAAAACCTTTATGGAGAGAGGATTTTTAATAAAGGGATCAGAAGAAGATAAAATCAGAGGTTTGATCTCATTGTTACTTCCTGTGTTTGACCAGTCCTTTAGTATTGTGGTGCTTCACTGTTTGACTGGATTGCACGCGTTAGTGAATCTTAAAGACTATTTCAATGATTTTGATCGTGCCTTTGACATTTATTCCACATGTTGCCTAGCTCATTTGTTGACCGTGGGAGATTTGACTTATAACGAATCAGTTGAGGCTGTTTCAACCCCAGATTGGAATGAGATCATAAGCCAGTGTTTGTCTTTGACAGATGTGCATACAATTAAATTTACATACAGTTGTCATGAACTTTATCAACGATACGGTATGGAAGAATTGAAAAGATCGGCATATTTAAAGATGTCAGGCAAATAGGTTATTTTTTAAATATCTCAAGAAAAATGGTTTCAATGGCTGTTTCAGATTGACTTTGGAATTGTTGAAATTTATCCAACAAGTCCGTTGCCTCAGGAGTAAGCGTGGATCCGCCACCTTTGATGCCACCTACTTCCCGTTCCAGCAAAGGGCACTTAAGTTCTTTTTCGGCACGCTTGATGATATTGAAGGCTTTAGAATAGGAAAGGTTCATTTTTTTAGCAGCTTTATTCAAAGATCCCAAAGTAGCCACAAGTTGTAATAGCCGAAAGGGACCAGCACCAAAAATTCGTTCGTTTTGTTCATTTTTTATCCATACACTGTATCCTGGTTTCATTGTGGCTTCCTCACAATCATGTATTGTTGTTCATGTTGTATCACATCGATTTTACCATAGATTATGGAAAAAATCTCTTTTAAACGATTAAGGTCAAGAGAATGGGTGTCAAAGCGGGTAAGGATGCTTCCGTTGTGGACAACGATGATTTGATCACAGTAATAGAGGGCATCATTAGGGTCGTGAAGCGTGATGATGCCCGTTCGGTTTTGATGTTTGATCAGTTGCTTGATTTTCCCAAGGATCATGTGGCGATTCTTAAAGTCTAAGGCGCTGTCGGGTTCGTCAAAAAGCATGACAGATGCTTGTTGCAAAAGGTTTCTTGCGACAATGATCAATTGTTTTTGTCCTTCACTCAAATGTAAAAAGCTGTCATGTGTATAAGAATCCATTCCAACCAAATGAATCATTTCTCGTGCCATTTTCCGGTGTTTTTTTGAAGGGGTTTCGAACATACCCAGATAGGGGGTCATACCCATTAAGACCACATCTTCCACAGGCATATGGTAAATGATGCTTGGACGTTGAGGCATATAGCTCAAGTATTTCCCTCTTTCTTTGTCTTTAAGAGTCAGGGTGTCTCGACCATTGACAAGACAATGCCCAGACAAGGGGCTGAGAAGGCCGCTGATGGTTTTTAACAAGGTTGTTTTGCCAGCACCGTTAAGACCTAAAAGGGCAGTGAGTTTGCCAGAATGTGTACAAAAATTGATATTTTCCACAATGGTTTCTCCATTGTAGCCAACGGATAGCTGTTTGATTTCTAACATGAGCATATCTCCTTTGCATAAACTAGGTGGTTTTTAAGACTGTCTGAGACGAATCATCAGATACCCTAGATAAGGAGCACCAATAAAGGTGGTCAAGATACTGATGGGCAGTTCGCTAGCAGTAAGACTTCTAGCTAAACTATCTGAAATTATTAGCAATAGCGCGCCAACAAGGCCACTCAAAACAAGGGTATGGGTGTCGTTTCTTTTTGTAAGCATGCGTCCAATATGCGGAGCAATCAGTCCGATAAAAGAAATTAGTCCAGTGATAGAAACGATACTTGCAACTAATAGAGTGGCAAACAGAACAACAAAGAATCGGATCAAACCAACAGGTATTCCAAGACTACGGCCTTCTTCGTCGCTCAACGACAACAAATTGATTTGCCAACGAAGCAAGAGTAATCCGATCAAACCAATGAGAACAAAAGGAAGAATAGAGATCAATTTATCCCGAGTGATAGAAGCAAAGCTACCCATGGCCCAGAATTCCATGGCAGCCAGTTGATGCTCTGGGTCAGCGAAAACCTTCAATAGCATGATAAAACCTTGGGCGAGAGAGCTGATGACAATGCCAGCTAGTACAAAGGTGGTGATGCTTTTTTCCGCGGATAGACGCGTCAAGCCCAAAGCAGTAAAGACTGCGATGACGCCACCTATGAACGCACTGATAGCAATAGCGGATGTGCCACCGGCAAAAAAAGTAATGGCAACAGCCGCGCCTAGATTGGCACCGGAGGACACGCCGATCAAATCTGGTGTGGCCAAAGGATTCTTGAAGATCGTTTGATAGACACTACCGGCTATGCTTAGGCCAAATCCAGCTATTAAGCTCATGAAAACACGAGGGATCCTAAGATTATAGAAAACCGACTGAGTCAAAGAGGAGACGTCCCCCCCTGTTAAGAGACGATAGATATCTTGAGGACTAATGGGGTATTTGCCTATGCCGATAGATAGAAAAAAAGCCATCACCAGCAGAAAAGCGAGCACAATATATTTGGTTGTAAGAGGAGAAGGCTTTTTTGTTGTCTTCATTATAGATTCCTTTAGTAAGTGAAAGCGGCTGGATCAACGGTGAAGTCGTAAAAAATTTCGTAAAATTCTGTTGCGTCAGCTGCAAAATCGTCAGACGAGTAAACGGAATCATGCAAGACGCTAGTTAACCAAAGGGTGCCCAATATCCCTGAAGGAATGGGAGAATCCCAAGCTTCGATTTGATAAGGCATCTCGTAAACCCGTTGGTTACCAATAGCAGTGATGCCTTGAAGATTGACATTGTCTAGTACTTCTTCTTTAGAATAGGTTGCCGCAGGGGCCAGAATGATCACATCAGGGTTGTAGGCAATAAGTTGTTCGTAGGAAATAGTCGCCCAATAGGTATCGTTGATATCTTGAGACACACTGATACCACCTGCTTGTTCAATCATTATTTGCTGGTACATTTGATTGGAAACGGTGGATAATAGGTCACTGTTTCCCGCGAAATATATTGTCGGAGGGGATTGTCCCTGAAGCATGTCGGCTACATCAACCATTTTTTGATTGTGAAAAGCTTTCAATTGTTCAGCCCTATCAACGGTATCTGTGATCTGGGCAATCCAATCAATGGCTTGAAACAGACGGTCAGTCGTCTCTGGATCGATAGCCAATACAGGAATATTGAGTGATTCCAATATCTCAATGGCTTCTTTCAGACGTACTGACAACACAACTAAATCTGGGTCTAGAGCAGCAATAGCTTCAATGTCTAATTCTCTCATAGAACCGATACTGGGAAGATCTAGAAAATGTGGAGCAGCCAATTGATAAAGAGGTCTTGTCTCGGCACGGGCTTCAATCCCGATAACACGATCAGACAAACCTAGAGCCATAAGCATGGAGGAACTAATATAGTAGCCACTGACAATGTTTTCCGCAGGGGTGTCAAAAGTTAGTTGTCGATTCAGATGGTCTGTGATGACCACTTCAAAATCATTGTGTCCTGTGTTTTCGTTATCCGTATTGCCAGAATTAGACTCACCAGGCTGGTTGGGTGGTGTTGGACTGTTTTGGTTACAACCAATGGCGGAGAATAAGACAAGCATAGCCAGAACGATAAGCAAGGCAGGTTTTAACAGGTGTGTTGTTTTCATCAATTAACTCCTTTAAGCGTTATGTATTTACCAATATAACGATACAAAAAACGAATCCATTTGTCAAGGAAGAAAAGCATTGTACCCGTAGAAAAACTATGTTAAAATATTGTTCATGGGAATGAAGTGCTCCCTTGGTGAATGCCTAAACCGCTGATAAGCTGATGACTTCTGTGCAACGATCACAGAACATCAGTTTTTGTTTTTTGGAGGATATTATGTTATTAAGTCTAGCGTTGATTTTAATGATTGGCTTTGCGTTAAGCATGGTGTTTACAAAAGTTCATTTACCAGGAATTTTGGGAATGATTGTCACAGGTATTTTGATGGGGCCTTATGTGCTTAATCTCATTTCACCGGAGATTCTGATGATTTCATCAGAGCTTAGAGAGATTGCTTTAATCGTGATACTCACAAGGGCAGGGCTAAATCTAGATTTAAAAGACTTAAAAGCTGTGGGCAGACCGGCCTTGATGATGTGCTTTATACCTGCTATATTTGAGATGACGGCTATCACATTGGTTGCGCCTGTGATACTTGGTGTTTCCTATTTTGAGGCAGCGGTGATGGCCACCATTATTGCCGCTGTTTCACCGGCTATTATCGTTCCTAGAATGATTTATCTTATGGAGACTGGTTATGGTCGAGATAAGAAAATTCCTCATTTGATAATGGCAGGAGCTTCGGTGGACGATATTTTTGTGATTGTATTGTTTGGTATATTAATAGGCTTTTACCAAGGCAATGGAGCGGGCGTAGAGAGTATGTTGAATATACCGATATCAATTGGATTAGGTCTGCTTGTGGGGGTTATTTCTGGGAAAGGAATAATAGGACTGTTTCACAAGATTCCTATGAGAGATACGATGAAAACTATGATGGTGCTCAGTGTGTCTTTTTTGCTAGTGACTTTACAAAATGAAGCAGCTCAATGGATTCCTATATCAGGATTGTTGGCTGTTATGGTTTTGGGAATTGTTTTGCTCCACGGAGATGAAGAAATAGCAAATAGACTAAAAAGCAAATTTTCAAAGATGTGGGTAGGTGCTGAGATCATGTTGTTCGTATTGGTTGGAGCAGCTGTTGACATCAATATTATTTCTGGTGTTGGACTGCCAGTTGTCGCCTTATTGTCCGTTTCGTTGATTTTTAGAGGGTTGGGTGTCATGATCAGTTTGATTAAAACACCGTTGAATATAAAAGAAAGGTTTTTTTGTATTTTGGCCTATTTGCCGAAGGCCACTGTGCAAGCAGCTATTGGAGCCATTCCTTTGACACTTAGCATGCCAGCGGGAAGCTTGATCCTTGCTGTGGCAGTCATGACAATTATGTTGACAGCACCTTTGGGAGCGATTGGGATTGATAAAACCTATAAAAAGTGGTTAAATAAATCTAAGGATGATTGATCTGTCAAATAAATAAGGGAGTGAAGCAATGATTACAGTAGCTGTGAAATATCTAGTCAAACCTGGATTCAGAGATCAAGTGATGGCGTTGGCAAAAGAGGCTGTTACCGCGACAAGAAAAGAAGAGGGAAACATTGAATATTCTGTTTACGCTTCACCAGAAAATGATCAAATGATTTTTGTCTATGAAGAGTGGGAATCTAAAGAAGCTTTGCAGGCACATGTGAAGACGCCACATATGAAGGTGTTTGCTGAAAGCCGAGAAGATATGGTTCTTCCAGATTCTTACCAACTCCATGTTTATGAGAGTAAACCTATGAAATTGTAAAAAAGAGATCTGGCCATCTAATATGGTCAGATCTCTTTTTTTTCTTTCTCTATTTCTCGGTGCACTTTCGTTCCAAACTCTCCTTGCAGAACCAGCAGACAACCAGACAGAACAATGAAAAAATTAATCGCCAATACGGAAATGGTTTCATAATAGCGGGGATGAAAAATCATTTCTTTATGAAAAAGAAAAGCATAAGTTGAAATGGCCAGACTAATGACCACAGAAATCGCTGTCACTTGTTGATCTTGGTAAATGCCTAGTAAAAACAGCGAGATATAAATGGTGAAATAAGAAAGCATACCGGGTGTGAAGGCGATGAAAATAAAAACGGTTATATAACAGCTCGCAATAGCGAAATATTTGGTCTGAGAAATCATTTTGCTGGTATAGGCCAGATAAGAGACCAATAATGCAGACCCACCACAAAACACAACAATTAGTATGCCAGCCTTGATGTCGCGAACGCCAAGCAAATTGTTTAAAAATGCTAGTACTGTTGCCACCCACAATAGTTTGGCAACCATTCGATTTTGTCTTTTAAGCAATGTCATTTGATCCATTCTGATTCACCTACTTTAAAACATAGATTTTTGGATATAACATATCCGTTCAGCATTCATTATAGCACAGGTTAAAAGGAAGGACTATGCAAACTTTTTCCTAAAAACAAATATTAAAGAAATATCTTATTTTATTGAAAGAGAATCAAGTTGTTGAAAGATTTCTTTTTTGGTATGATGAAAAAAATTGAAAGAAAGGAGAGACTAAAATGTTTAAGCATGCAATTGTCAAACGTCCTTCAAAATCCATGGTGAAAGGTATAACAGAGGCGAATTTAGGCAAACCTATTTTTGAAAAAGCCATGCAACAACATGAGAAGTACGTGGAAGCTTTAAAAAAGTGTGGTTTGCAAGTGGAAATTTTGCCAGCGGATGAGACCTACCCTGATTCTTGTTTTGTTGAAGATGCCGCTTTGGTGACTCGAGAATGTGCCATTATCACTAATTTAGGTGCTGCCAGTCGCAAGGGTGAAGAAAAATCGATTCAAGAGGCGTTAAAAAAATATTATCCCGAAGAGCGAATTTTATTCATACAACCGCCTGGAACGATTGAAGGAGGCGATATTATGATGGTAGGAGATCATTTTTATATTGGATTGTCCGACAGAACCAATGTCTCAGGTGCCGAGCAGATGATGAATGACTTGGGAAAATATGGATTTACCGCTTCCACCATTTCCATGAAAGCATTTCTCCACTTAAAAACAGGCTCTTCTTATATTGAGAACAATAATATGTTGGCAACAGGAGAATTCATAAAGAAACCAGAATTCAAGAAATACCATATTATTGAGGTGCCACCATCTGAAGACTATGCGGCTAACTGTATTTGGATCAATAATCATGTGATTGTACCAGCAGGATATCCTGAGACAGAGCGCAAAATTAGAGAACTGGGCTATAAAGTGATCCCCGTAGAGATGTCGGAGTTTAGAAAGTTGGATGGGGGTCTTAGTTGTTTGTCTTTGAGGTTTTGACGAATATTTTGAAAGCCTCTTCTTCAGGAGAAAGACAGCGATAGGTGGTATGAACCAATGAATAAACCCGGTCAACGGGGATGTCTAGCAAATCATAGATCGTTATCAAATTCATAGCCTGCTCATCCATGACTGATATGTTGGACAAGAAACTGATACCCATCCCAAGCGAAACCATCTTTTTGATGGTTTCATTGCTTTCCACTACATGGATAGCTCCAAATAGGGACAAATCTATTCCTTGGTTAGCCAAAGAGTCTTCTAGCCGTTTTCTTGTACCGGAACCGGTTTCCCTCAAAATCAGGTTTTTGCCAGCTAAATCATGGATGGACACATGATTATCGTCACTTAGCTTCATATCAGGGGGTGTAGCTAAAACCAAGCGATCTTCATAAAAATCAAGGTAGTCCAATCCATCTTGTTTTTGTTTGTTGCCAGTGACACCCATATTTTGATGACCAGATTGAATGCTATTTAATACTTGTTGAGAATCCATGTGCCGAATGGACAGTCGGATATTTGGATATTGCAAACAAAAGTCTCGAAGAATAGGGGGCAAAAGAAACTGTTCGGGTATGGTGCTGGCACTGATCTCCAAAATGCCTCCCAACTCTGACGAAGCAGGACAAATTCGATTTTTTGCTTGATCACGGCGGTTGATCAAATCTACCGCCAGAGGGAGGAAGTGTTCTCCATCTTTGGTGAGACTAATTTCCTTTGCTTTTCGATTGACCAATATGGCGCCTAATTCCCTTTCAAGTTTTTTCAAGTTGCTTGTCACGGCAGGTTGGGTCAAGAATAATTGCTCAGCTGCTTTGGAAAAACTTTTTGTTTTGACCACTGCTAGAAAGCTTTCCAGTTGTTTGAATTCCATTAGATAACCTCTCTTTTAGACAAAGCAAGAACGGCGTCAATAGCACGATCTATGTCTGATGGGGTTAGAAAATGACTTAAACCAAAGCGCACCGTACCTTTTGGGAAAGTACCTAATGTCTCATGGGCGGATGGTGCACAGTGAAGACCACTTCTAGTCATGATTCCGTATTCTTTTGACAGCGCATGAGCCACCCGACCGTTGTCGTGGTGCTGGAAATCAATAGACACGATACCTGTCCGGTTTTTTAGAGTGGCTTCACCAATGATGTCAATTCCAGGGATGGAAGACAGTGCATTCAGAAACCTACCGGTTAAGGCCATTTCTTTTTGATAAATGTTATGGATACCTGTATCCAAAAGGTATTTCAAGGAGGTGTTCAAACCATAGATTCCGGGAACGTTAGGTGTCCCAGCTTCGAACTTATCGGGCATGTATTCAGGTTGGAATTCTGTATCGGACAGGCTGCCGGTTCCACCTTCTATCAAATGACTTGTCTCAGAGGCCATGCGTTGAGACAGAATAAACCCACCAATGCCTTGAGGACCCAATAGGCTTTTATGTCCAGTGAAAGTGATGGCATCTGCTTTCAGTTTTTGATTGTCAATAGAGATCAAACCTGCCGTTTGAGCGGTGTCAATGATAAGCGGGATAGCATGTGCCTGGGAAATTTTGCTAATAGCTTCAATGTCCAAGATGGCTCCACAAACATTGGAAGCATGCGTCATGACGAAAGCTTTGGTTGTTGGTTTGATCAAGGGAAGAACTTTCTCAAGACACAACCGACCTTTGTTATCACAAGGAATCTTTGAATACTGCACATTTTGAGTTCGGAGTTGATTGAGAGGGCGCATCACGGCATTGTGCTCCATGGAGGACACAATCACGTGGTCACCGGGTTCGAGAAAGCCCTTTAAGATAACATTTAGGCTTTCGGTGATATTTTTCGTAAAAACCACATTTTCCGGGTGATGAAAATTAAAAAGTTGGCATAACAACTCTCTCGTTTCGTAAACGGTATTTTCAGATGCGTATGAAGCATCGTAAGCACCTCTGTTAACGCTAGCACCTATGTATTTCAGATAATTAAAGACAGCTTCGGCTACGCCTGGTGCCTTGGGAAAGGAAGTCGCTCCGTTATCCATATATAGTCCATTCATGGTATTCTCTCCAATCTAAAAGGTGGATAACCACTCTATCAATTTTATTTATCATAAAAGCTCGAATCATTAAATATGTTGATTTTACTTCATCTACCGACTTGGTTAAAATTTAAGGGTAAGCTTTAGATCACTATTATTTTACACTAGGAGAGGAAAAAATGGAAGGTAAACGAGGTATTGTGTTAACAGGTACAACCGTAGGCATCATTTCGGTTTTGCTTGTGTATTTTGGCAATCCTGCCAATATGGGCTTTTGTATCGCTTGCTTCATTAGAGATATAGCAGGTGCAATAGGGCTGCATCGGGCACCAGTAGTTCAATATATTAGGCCAGAAATCATTGGGTTGGTGCTAGGTGCTTTTATCATGTCAAAAAAACGCAAGGAATTTCAAGCAACAGGTGGATCTTCACCTATGACACGATTTGTCTTATCTATTTTTGTGATGATTGGTGCATTGGTTTTTCTAGGTTGTCCTCTAAGAATGGTATTGCGAATAGGAGGAGGAGATTTGAATGCTTTGGTGGGGTTAGCAGGCTTTATCGCCGGGACAGGAGTGGGCGTCTTCTTTTTAAACAAAGGCTTCAATTTAAAAAGAAATTACAAGATTTCCAATATGGAAGGATCGATTTTTCCTGCCTTGAACATAGGCTTGTTGGTCTTGCTGTTGGTATCGCCTGCCTTTTTGTTTTTTAGCGAAACCGGTCCAGGAGCTTCTTATGCGCCAATGGCAATTGCTTTAGGTGCTGGTTTGATTGTGGGAATTTTGGCACAAAGATCTAGACTATGCATGGTTGGTGGAACAAGAGATATGATATTGTTTAGAGACAGTTATCTTTTGTTGGGTTTTGTCTCTGTGATCTTGTCTAGCGGTCTTCTCAATATGGCTTTTGGATTTTTTGAATTAGGATTTGAAGGGCAACCTATCGCACATACAGATGGTCTCTGGAATTTCTTGGGAATGGCAGTGGTTGGTTGGGCTTCTGTTCTATTAGGAGGATGTCCGTTAAGGCAATTGATACTGGCAGGAGAAGGAAACAGTGATTCGGCCATTTCTGTCATGGGGTTGCTGGTAGGGGCGGCAATCAGTCATAATTTTGGGTTGGCATCCAGTGCGGCTGGACCAACAGCTAACGGGCAGTATGCTGTTGGCATTGGCATTGTTTTCTTGCTGATGGTTTCATGGAAAAATGCTGAGTTTATAAGCAAGAATATACTTGGAAAGGAGAGAGCGTAATGAGAAAAATTGATACATGTGGCATGAGTTGCCCACAACCAGTTTTAATGACAAAAAAAGCTTTAGAAGAAACCCCCGAAGGGATTGAGGTGGTAGTGGACAATAACACTGCCAAAGCAAATGTCTCGAGATTTATGAAGCATACAGGTTATCAAGTGACAGTTCAAGAGATGGGAGAGCACTATATTATTGTTGGGGAAAAAAGCAAATGATTTATAATATTCTGTTTTTCACTCACACAGGGGCAATAAAATTTGAAAGGGAAATGAAAAAAAGGGGCATTTCTTGCGAACTGATGCCTGTGCCAAGAGAATTGAGTTCCAATTGCAGCATCAGTGCACGTATTGATTATCAAAAAGATGCTTTGGAATTGGTGGATAAAAACATAGAAAAAATTTTCAAACTTGAGAAAGGCGAACATATACTAATTTACAGCGAAGATAACATTTGAAAAAGACGAATGTGAATAGAATCAAGCCATGTGATATAATGGGATAAAAGTCAAACCCTGAACACAAGGTGGTAATGATGAACAAAAGATTCGATATCAAAAAAAACGCGACAGATGATTTGGTTATTCCAAAAAAATGGCTGGAGAAGACAAACATTGGCCATTTTCAAGAGTATATGCTTGTGGAAGAGGGAGATAGCATTCTATTGACCCCTTCCATTCATGTATTGAGAAAACTGTATATAGAACCTACTTCTGTTTGTAACTTGAATTGTGTGACTTGTATACGCAAAAACTGGCAAGAGTCCAATGGCTATTTGTCACAGCCAACATTCAACCGATTGGTGAAGCAGATGAAAGCATTGCCATCCTTAGAATCAGTCATGTTTGGTGGTTTTGGAGAACCGATGTCTCATCCAGATATTTTAACGATGGTGAAAGCCATTCATGAGTTGGGGATCAAGACTGGAATGACGACAAATGGCACACAACTTACCCATGATAAGATCATGGGATTATTTGAGGCGGGTTTAGATGATCTTTGGGTCTCAATAGACAGTGTGAGACCTTCAAAATTTAATGAAATTCGCGAAGGTGCAGATTTTGATCAAGTGTATGATCATTTAAAACATTTCAAAACGATTAATAAGAAAAGCAATCACAAAATTCATCTTGGCATTGCTTTTGTGGTGACAAAAGACAATGTCGAAGACCTTAGTCGGTTACGACATTTTGCTGGGAGTGTTTGGGCGGAGAAGATTTCTATCAGCAATGCCATCCCTTATGATCAAGAAATGGCGGAAAAGCTCTTATACAACAAACGTTTGTTCAACGCCTGGGCGCATCAAGAAGATAGAGACAATCTGATTGGGTTCAAAGAAGTCGTCATTCCAGAGGTCAGTTTGCCTAAAATGGACTATAATGATTTGACTAAGGAACCACTACATGCTTTGCATAGTTCAATGATGAAAATCAGACTACTGAATGAGCCCTACAAAGAACACAAAGACACTTGCCGATTTATTCATGAGAGCAATTGTTTTATCAGATGGGATGGGATGGTTTCTCCTTGTATGGGATTGTTGCATGATTACACAACGTATTTGAACAACCATAAAAGAGAAATAAAAGCCCATTATTTCGGGAATATCCAAGAAAAAAGCCTTCAAGATATTTGGCAATCCCAAGCCTATCATGAATTCAGAGAAAAAGTGTATGATTTTGATTTTTCTCCGTGTGTCCATTGCGGTGGGTGCGAAGAAATGGATGACAACAACAAGGATTGTTTAGACAACATCTTCCCTACTTGTGGCGGATGTCTTTGGGCTCAAGGAGTGATACAGTGTCCATGATGAGAGGACGCAAGCGTCGATGCGAGATGCGTTTTCCAGAGCCGGTGCCGCCGAGAATGATATCGTGGTGATAGGTGCTTAGGAATCAAAAGCCGCTATTGATTGTCTATTAAAGGTTCGAATCCTACCCCTTTTCCCCAAACAGAAGAAACAGGCAGAACATCGATGAAAGCGTCTTGATCCACCGATGAAATAAAATTTTTGATGAGAATAGATTCTCTTGGCGTACAAATAGTAGTGAGGACTGTTTTCTCTTTTTTTGTGTAACCACCAGTGATTCTGTACTTTGTAATTCCACGCACCACTGTATTGAGAATGAAATCTTCAATATCATTGTAGTTTTCTGAAATAATTTCAAGTTTGACTTTCTTCGAGCTAAAACCATAAATGATGGACTCCATGCTTTTGACAAAGACAACTTGAGTCACAATGGCATACAAGGCAGTATTGATATTGTATTTGAAAGCAGAGGCTAGAATGATGGCAATGTCAATAAACAGCAACAACTTACTAATACTGACAAAGGGAAACAATCTATGATGAAGGATCTTTGCAATGGTGTCTGTTCCTCCAGAGGAAAAACCACTGATGATGATGAGACCGAATCCACCGCCTCCGATAATGCCGTAGAACACGGCAGATAAGAACAGATCGTTCAGGATCAATTGAAAATTCAACGTTTCAAACAAAATAAGAATCATAGGAAACAAGATACTGTAGACTATGATTTTTTTGACTTCCTTTTTCCCCAAAGTTAAAAAAGTGGCCAACATGACCAACATAGCTAATAAATAGTAAAAGATGGTGTATGGTAGGCCAAAAGTCCCATCCAACAAGATGCTGATCCCTGTGATACCACCGGTTATGAGTTGATTGGGTCGAAGTATGGCAGTTATGGCAAAAGCTGACAAACAACTTCCCACAAACATAAGCAAATAATGAGAACTGGATTTTTGTATTCTTTGTTTTTGTTTTACGGACATGATGACCCCTCCTTGTTTAATAGTCGAGCATATTATAGTCAATCATCGAGGGCTTGTAAAGGGTTATCTCGTAAGATGAGAGGCGAATTAAATAAAATTGACAACAACTGTATTAGAAGTTATAATACAGTTAAGGCTGTATTACTTTATATAGTACAGTTGAAAGGAGGATGACGAATGGTCAGCTTTGATCCCAATAATCCCAAACCCATTTATGAACAAATTTATGAACAATTCGTCAAATTGATTAGTAGCCAGGTTTTAAAACCAGAAGATCAATTACCATCAGTAAGAGAATTGGCTTCTACAATTCGGTTGAATCCAAACACCATCCAAAGAGCTTATAAACAGCTAGAGAACGATCACTATATTTACTCTTTGCCGGGTAAAGGAAACTTTGTCGCTCGAGCTGATCATGTTATTTCCGCTGAGATTCAACGGAAGACCGATGAATTGGTTTCATGTGTCAAGGTTTTGAAGGGACTAGGTGTGGAAGATGACGCAATATTGGCTATAACCCGAGACACAGTGAAAGGAGTTGAAAACAATGCTTCGAGTTGACAAACTGAGTAAAAACTTTAGGAGTTTTCAAGTACTTAAGGATATTCATATCAATGCTAATGAAGGACAAATTTATGGATTGGTAGGTTCAAATGGATGTGGTAAGACCACCCTTTTGAAGCATATCATTCAAGTATTCAGACAGGATAGTGGGCAGGTTTATTTCAACGATCAAGTTGTAGGGGAAAGATCGGAAGTTATTAAAGATTTCTATTACGTTCAAGATGATTTATTCTTTCCGCATGGCAGTACGCTAAATAGTTTGTTTAATTTTGAAGGGCTCTTGTATGATCAAATGTCAGTAGAAAAATTCAACAAATTGACGACTTATTTTAAAATTGATCCCAACAAAAAACTGGCAAACATGTCAAAAGGACAGAAGAAACAAGCGGCTTTTGTTTTGGCCATGTCGGCGAATCCTAAAGTATTGTTGCTTGACGAGATAGTGGATGGACTAGACGCGGTGATTAGAAGAAAATTTTGGAATGTTTTGATCAAAGACGTGGTGGGCAACAATATGACGGTCATCATTTCGTCCCATGATTTGAAAGAATTGGATAATATTTGCGACAAAGTGGGCATTATGCATGAAGGGACCATCATCAAAGAAGAAGAGATGAGTTCATTGAAAGAAAATCTGAAACGTGTCCAATTTGCTGTGGCAGAAGATTTTGAAGGGATATCAGGAGATGAATTCCAAATCGTTAAACGTATTCAAGTAGGCAAAGTTTATTTCATGACATTGAGAGGAAATGTGGAAGCATTTAGAAAAGCTTTAGAGGAACGATATCAAGTCCTTATATTTGACGAACTAGCCGTCAATCTAGAAGAAATCTTCATTGCGGAGTTGGGAGGTGCAGGCTATGGAACAGAAGAACTGGATGCATAAAAACACCGGAAAACTTGTGGTGAATGGATTGAAAGAAAAGAGAAGCTGGTTTTTAGTCTCTTTTGTCATCCTCTTTATCACAGTGGTGATTATTCCTATCATTACCAGATCAACAATTAGGGAAGGATTCATTATAGCAGGAATCGTAGAAGTATTCTTCCTTGTGTTTATCAACTGCATGATCGATTTCAGTTATCTTCATGATGCGAGAAAGCTAGGATACTACGCTTCCAAACCGATGACAGATCTACAAAGAATTAATGCAACATTAGTGATTAATCTCATCTACACAGCGGTTTTGATCGGTGCGCTGTACATCGTTTCTCTATTTATTGAAACCAACATTTACATGAGCCTTAATGATGTGTTTATGGTGGCTATCCCTTGGTTATTGGCAGGTATTTTAACGGCAGGGATTACGGGAGTGCTGACAGGAAATACCATTGCGGCTTCTTTGGGGACGATTATTAATTTCACACTGCCCTTGTCTTTGTTAGCGATCATCAACTACTTCTTTAGAATTGTAGAAGATATCACAGTAGGATTTAGTTCTAACATGATGTTTAATCTCTTTGTTGATAAAGTTTACCGGATCGACATACTCTATTTTGTAAAGTATGCGGAAACAGGCATGTCATGGTCATATTGGCTTGTATTAGCAGGTATCTTGTGCTTGCTGTATGGGTTATTGCTTTGGTTGAGCAAGAGACGCAAACATGAACGGGCAGGTGAGTTGGTGGTCTCCGATGGCTACAAGCATTTCATTGCCATCATCATTGCAACCTTATTGCCAATTGCTTTTTCGGCCATCTTGTGGCAGGTAGGATTTATCGGGAAAGTGGTCAATTTCTTGATTCTATTTGCATTGGCCTACTATCTGATCAATGCAGTGCTTGAAAAATCTTTCCGGCTAAGTGCACTGACTTACAAGTTGTTTGGTGGATTTATCGTGTTTTTCGTTTTGTTTCTCGGCATTGTGAACTTTACCACCAGTCGATTTGAAGGAAAAGTTCCTGAAGCGTCTGAAATCAGTTCCATCTACGTGGGAAATAGCCAATGGATTTATCGACAAGAAGAAGAGGGAAGGCCTTCAGAAAGTCGCCAACTTTATAACGCAACTGAGGATTTTATGAGGAGTGCAAGCAATGTGAATGTGTACGACGATCCTGAAACCATCGATTCCATCATTCAATTGCACCGCCAGCTTATTAAGGATCAAAGCTACTATTATGGCACTACCGTCATGATCTCTTATTACTATCACAATGGAGAGGTGTTACATCGCCACTACAACTTGACAGAGACAGAGTCTTACGAAGGTGATTTAGACCATGTTTTGAAAGAATGGGTGAACACAGAAGGTTTTAAAAGGATAAGAATGCCGTTTATCTATGAAGAAGACTATTTAACAGACAAAATTATCAGCGACTTACGCTTGCATTTTGAAGGTGAAAGATACCAAGAGATCTCACAAGGGCTGATGGATCGTCTTGACGTGGAGACTTTGAGACGTCATTTGAGAAGGGATTTAGATTTCTACCTGGCAGAGTGTGACAAATGTTTGCAGTTTGCTATTCAAGGGAAAGACGATTATTGGCTGTATGACTATGATTATAGAAGTTATGACAGACCGGCTACGCCATCTTCTGTTGAAAAGCTCTATTATTTAGAGATTACTTTCGAAGGAGAACAGAACAGAAAAAACTTTATGTCTATTCGAGTGACAGAACGCTTTGAAAGCACCTTCCAGTATTTAGAAACCATAGTTCAATAAACTAAAAAGCTGTCCGAGGACAGCTTTTTTTAGATAAGATTTCGATTGGCTCGATGTTCATTTTGGATCGTTTCCAATAATTTTGGATCGTTTATAACGCTTTCAACGAACCGAACCATGATTTCTCCCCCATCTAGGATGACTTGGTGGGTTTTTTCTGTCTTCATAGCATCTACAAATTCTTGAGTGTGGGGTTTGAAGCTTTCTCCGATGCTTAGTAAAGGATGAAATGCCGGGCAGACATAATCGACATTGCCTATATCAGATGACCCGGATAATTCACTTCTCAAATCCACGGTTTCCAATCCCAAATCGCGATAGATTTGCTCTAAGACATTTTCACCGCTGGGCTTGCTGGACAAGTCATGAAAAGGAAGACCGGAGAGTTCAATTTCAACAGTGGTACGAGTGGCCATAGCTGCTGCTTTTGCGCAGTCCTTAACCCATTCATTGATGTCATTTAAGTAGTGTCTTTCCTTGGCGCGTACGTAGTATTCAGCTATAGCGGATTCGGGTACAATATTGGGCGCTTTTCCACCATCTTGGATGAAACCATGGAGTCGCACATCATCTTTGACATGTTGACGCATCATATCGATGGCATCGAACATCAATCTTACACCATTAAGAGCGTTGTTCCCTTCCCATGGAACGGCAGCGGCATGGGCAGGTCGTCCTGAAAATTTAAAAAGGAAGGAATCCATGGCGAGAGTGCCGCAGTAGACCGCACTCACATCATTGAGGTGGATCATAATAGCCAAATCATAATCATCGAAAACCCCTTGATCGGCCATTGCAACTTTCCCTCCTGTCATTTCTTCGTCAGGAGTGCCAATCAAATCTATTTGGGCATCTAACTGATCTTTCATATCGTTGAGAGCCAATGCAGCCAGAACACTGATAGCACCTGAAGCACAGTGACCACAAGCATGTCCCATTCCTCTTAGGGCATCGTATTCTGCAAGCAAGGCTATTTTAATCGCTTTCCCCTCGTTGATGGTGGCTTTGAAAGCTGTATCAAGTCCGGCAAATGGATGGACCACAGAAAATCCATGAGCGGTTAGAACCTCAACCATTTTTGAAGAGGCTTGAAACTCTTGCATGCCTATTTCAGGGTGATCCGCCATGAAATCGCTTAAAGTGATGGCCTCTCGGGCGTGTTTTTCAATGAATTTATTTCTCATATATTCCTCCTGGTGGGGTGCATGGTTAATTGATTATACCATAAGTGATAGGATCAAAGGTCGGACTTTTTTTCCTATATAAACGGCTAGCATGAGTTTGAGTAAGTCTCCAGGCAAGAAAACCAAAACAGCAGGTTTCAATAAAGCTAGAAAAGTAACTTCTACTCCTAATACAACCTTCATGACAACAAACAGATAAGGGTAGCCAATGAGGTAGACGACGAAAACACCTGCCAGACACGCCAGCCACAAATCAAAAACTCGTGGTGGGTGCTTGAATTGAAGGAATTTTCCCACTACAAATGAGGCGGCGATAAAACCAATGACATAACCAAAAGTAGGTGAGAAGATATAGGATGGTCCACCCATTCCGCCCGCAAATACAGGTAATCCAACGAGTCCCATAATCATGTAAACCAGTTGAGAAATAGGACCGAGACGGTGTCCCAGCAAAACACCAGATAAGAGAGTCAAGAGTAACTGCATGGTAATGGGAGCAGGACCAATGGGGATAGCCACATAGGCAGAAATGGCAGTAAGAGCTGCAAACAAGCCAGTAATCATTAATGCTCGGGTATTATTGCGCATAAAAACTCCTTGATGTTTATTCTAAATCAATGTAAAATCATATTGTAAACCATTGAATATAAATATATTTACAATGGTAAGCCAAAGCTAATAGATTGTCAACAACAAATTACAATTAAGTTTACAATGGAGATAAGATGAAAAATAAGATTTTGGCCTATTTGCAGGAGAACCAGGAATTTGTTTCAGGCGAAGCCATCAGCAATCGTTTGGGAATTAGTCGAGCAGCAGTCTGGAAGCATATCAATGGCTTGAAAGAATCTGGTTATGTGATCGACGCTTATCCAAGAAAAGGATATCGATTGAAAGAAAAACCGGATATTTTGACAGCGCAAGCATTGGAAGAGTACATCACAACTAAAAGAATCGGGAGAATAATCTATCATTATGAGGCCATCCCATCTACCAACCATCAAGCGAAGATTCATGCGACAGAGGATGCACCGGAGGGAACCGTGGTCATCAGCGAGGTGCAGACAGCGGGAAAAGGCCGTCTTGGCAGAAAGTGGGAGTCGCCTTCTCGCAAAGGTATTTGGATGTCTATTGTCTTGAGGCCGAAAATAGAACCTGCCTTGGTCCCCAAAATCACACAAATTGCAGCAGCAGCAATGATTTTGGCAGGACAGGCAATGGGATTTTCTTTCAAGGTCAAATGGCCAAATGACATTATCTACAACGAAAAGAAAATTTGTGGGATTTTGACAGAGATGAGCGGTGAGATGAATCGTGTTTACGATGTGGTTTTGGGAATAGGCGTTAATGTCAACCAGACTTTGGAAGATTTTCCAGAAGATTTGAGAGAAAAAGCATCGTCCATTTACATGGAAGCAGGATTAAAAATTAATCGACAAAAACTGTGTGCGAACATTCTCAATGCCTTCGAAAGGCTCTATGATGATTTTTTGACAGAGGGTGTAGGAGAAGAAGCAATCGCCATATGCAAAGAGCACTCCATCTTGATAGGCAAGCGGATTTTCATTACAAAAGGGGATACCGTTTTTATGGCTCATGTAGAAGATTTGAATGAACAAGGAGAACTGATTGTCAAAAAAGAAGACGGGACGTTTGAATCGCTTATTTCTGGAGAGGTATCGGTCAGGGGAGAAAAAGGATATTTAATATGAAGGAATATTTTATGCAGGCGGCTATAAAAGAAGCCCAAAAAGCTGACGAAAAAGGAGAAGTTCCCATCGGAGCAGTGATCGTCAAGGATCATCAAATCATTGGAAGGGGCCACAATCAAAAAGAGACAACCTACGACAGCACAGCCCATGCAGAAATACTGGCTATCCGTGAAGCGGCCAAATATTTGAAGGCTTGGCGCTTAACAGGATGTACTTTGTATGTGACCCTAGAGCCCTGCGCCATGTGTGCGGGCGCCATCGTCAATGCAAGACTGGATCATGTGGTGGTGGGAACGGAAGATCCCAAAACAGGGGCTTGTGGGTCCGTTTTTGATATTGTTTCAGACACTCGTTTAAACCATCAAGTGTCGGTAGAATTTGGAGTATTGAGAGCAAGTTGTGCAAAGATGCTCAAGGATTTTTTTGGGTCTTTGAGAAAGTAAATTAGAAAAAATAATATTTACTTGGCTGTCTGTTTCAATCGAATGTAATCTCTTAGACCAGGCTCTGTACCTGCCCGTAATCGTTGAATGTTGGCCTTGTGCTTGTAGGAGACCAAAAAAAACATCAGAAACAAAAGAGTGACCACAATGGGGTTTTCACGAGTGAATAATTGATAGACAGGATAAAAACTGGTGGCAAACAGGGCGCTTAAGGCAATCTTGTCGAAAATCACTAAAACCAGAATACAAAGCAAGATAGTCAAAACACCCAACCGCCAATTATTGGCCAAAATCAAGCCAACATAGGAGGCAAAGCCTTTGCCGCCTTTGAATTGAATATAGAAGGGAAACATGTGACCTACAATACAGAATAAGCCGGCTATGTAGCGAGCAAGCATGTGATCAGGGAAGAAATAAGCAATAAAGGCAATGGCTAAAATGGTTTTGAAAATATCGACAAAAGCTGTCACCAAACCATATTTCCACCCAAAAACAAGCATTACATTGGTAGCGCCGGCATTGGTTGAACCATGTTTCCGGATATCTGTCTTTTTAAGATAAACACCCATCAAGTAAGCTGTTTGAAAACACCCAAACAGGTAACCTACAAGGGCTGCAATAAGATAGATCATAGTCGTATCCTCAACTTTTCAGATAATTTTTGATGGACGCGAGCACATCAACTTATTATACCTTAAGAATGAGGATACAAAAACACTTTTTTTATGATTTTAGGACGGGATAGGCACTGCCATCGGGCATGATATAGGTGGCTAATTGGTCGGTGCCTTTGATCTGATACGCTGCCTTTAGAGCCTCCTCAACAGAAGATACAACGGTAATGCCTGCTGAGACCACCTCATCAGGATTGATGCTGGAAACGTAGATGATATGATATTTTTCTGCGTACCATGCTGCTAAAAATCCGATATACTTAGAAATCGTATAGTCATTTCTCAGCTCCATTTCTCTATCCAAATTACTTGTGTAATCTTGGAGGATGTGTTGCACCTCAGGATTGCCAAATCCTTCGTTGCATTCAGCCAGTACGACCATGACACCTTTATCTTTCAATGCTCTCATGGCATTGTAAATAACTTTTGTGGATTGGTAAAGGTTAATATCTTTAGGGTAACCACCTGCAGAAGCAATGATCATGTCTGCTTTTTCTGAGATAGGCACATCGTTGAACCGGGACACCATTTCACAGCCTTTTTTATGGGCTTGGGTAATGTCACCACTGACAGCAGCGATGATGCGTCCATCGCCCAAGATGACATTGAACATAAAGTCAGGTGAAAATAATTCGGCAGCTTCCACCATATCTAGATTCAATGGATTTTCTTCGTAAAGAGCACAGTCGCAAGATGGATTGGGGCCATTTCCAATTGTATCACTGATAGAGATGCCGTGGTTTTGCATAATGGATTTTCTGGAAGCAATCCCTGGCAAAATAGATTTTCTTCCGCCTCCCCAACCGGACATGACATGATAAACCAATGCACCGGTAACAATGACTCGGTCTGCTTCAAACGCCTTTTTATTGATTTCCACAACCGTTCCTCTTGACGTAGTGCCGATGGAGATTAGATTATTTGTATCGTCGCAGTCATGGTCCTCAATAGGAAATCTATTGTACAGATCCTCACCCAATAGACGAAGGTGTTCTTCTTTCGTGTGTTTTCTGTGAGAACCCAATGCAGACAGAAAGAAAATATTTTCTTCTTTGCCCCCTGCTTTAAGGATATCTTCTATCAAGATAGGCAGAAAAACATGAGGCCTTTGGTACATACGGGTGACATCTGAAATAATAATACAGATGCGATCATTTGGTTGGATCAATTGTTGAAGTGGTTTGGTCCCTATAGGGTTTCTCAGGCTATCCAAAACGATGGCTTCCTCGCTGGGCAATGCACCGTCTTTAGTCAGGTTGATGGTTCCTAAGATAAGCTCAGAAGGCATTTGGAAGGAGACTTTTTTCTTGCCTAATTTCAATTCGATATCATGCATGATTGACAACTCCCTTTTCATTTTCTTCGGTGAGGATGCTTCTCTTGTCAAGTAAAGCAACAGCAAAAAAGGCGATGGTACAGGTTATCCACTGTAGATAAATGGGATGAGAAAATACTTGAATACTCGGAACTAAAAACCAAAGGACCAATGTAATGACACTTGTAGCAATGGTTGCCGTCGCTGAACTTTTCCGACACAGAGAAGGTTTGTATAAAGTGAAAAAGAAAGTCAGTGTGAACGAGGTCATCAAGCTAAGCGCGATGGTTAAAGTTTGAAGGATTCCTACAACAGTCAGCGATAAAAAGAAAGTTAAAACACCGATAATCATGACAGATAATTTGGATATCTGAGCATACTTTTTATTGTCAACCGTCGGATTGATGTATTTTTTGTATATATCTTGAGAAAACAAAGTGGAGGTTCCCAACAACAGATTGCAGGCTGTGGAGACGCCGGCTGCCCAAATGGCGGCCAAAGTCAACCCTGCTAAAACGGGATTCAAAGCCATAATAATGGCGGGCAACGCCATGGTGGCATGAATATCTGGATAAGCTGCTTTAGCGGCGATTCCCATCAAAGCATACAGAAAACCGATGGGAAGCATCAATAAACCACCTAGAATAAATCCTTTTTTTGCACTTCTTTCGTCGACGGCGCTAAAAGAGATTTGAGCTACAGCCTGAAGAGATTGAGATTGGGTAAACATGACTACTATCCAAGCCATGATGATACCCATGCCCAACCCATCTATAAGATGGAAATAAGGAATATCTGTTGGCAATTGAATGGCGATGGCTTCTATTCCACCCATATTACCAAGAGTAGCAATACTGGCAACGATGATGCCGATGTATATTAGTGAGACATTCAAGATATTGGATAGTCCTGCTGACCACATCCCTCCAATAAATGTAATACCGATGAAGACCAAAGCACTGACAATCATACCTGTTGTCACAGTGAATATATTGGGCAACAAAGCGGATAAAATAGCGCCACCAGCCACATATTGAAGGGAGGCGATCACGATCATCACAAAAATCTGAACCAAAACAGCTAAAGCGCGTGCATGTCCTCCGTAATAGCGTTCGAATAGCTCCGGTACGGTAGACACATTTAAGCTCCGATATTTCTTGGCGGTGATCAACCCTACGCCAATAGCGCCAATTCCCCAGGCTACGTTGTACCAACCCGCTGAAAGACCTACATTATAGGCGTTTTCAGCAACGCCGATGGTGGAGGCGCCACCGATGGCCAATCCGGTGACAGTCACAGCCACAATGGGAGTGGTCAATTTTCTTCCAGCAAGGATGAAGCTCTCAGCATGGCCATCGCTTGCCAGCTTTTTAGCGTAAGCGCCGATGGCGAAAAGTGCTACAATGTAAAGAATCACGATTAATAATTGAATGCTCATATAAGTCTCCTTTGATATAAAATAAAAAGGCCCTCTAAGAAGGCCTGAAGTTCGAGCAAAAGGTGGGGATCTTCCTAGTTTGTTTATGTGCTTTCAATTCATTCCAAAGCCAAGCCATAAAGTAGCATGGGTTAAAAGAATAAGAATGATGGACTAGGAGGATGGATTCTGGTTTCATATAAGTATGCTCCTATTGTGGAATGTGAAATCATTTGATAAAATACTACATGAATACAATATACAAGTCAAGACAAAAGAGTGCTTTTATGAAACAAATTACATAATCATAAAATGCGATATATTGACATATCAACTTAAATGGCTTATGATAGATTAAATTTCTTGTAAAATAATACAAAACAAGGTATTATAATTAAATATTAAATTCCAAGGAGGTAATGATGAAAAGTACAAAGGCGATTATTGAAAAAACTAAAAAATTCGGCGCCAACAATTATGATCCTACAGAGGTGGTTTTTAGCGAAGCAGAAGGAGTATGGGTAACGGATCCTGAAGGCAACAAATACATCGATATGCTAAGCGCCTATTCGGCGGTAAGCCATGGGCACAAACATCCTAGAATTATTGAGGCTGCTAAGAAGCAAATGGAGAAAGTCACATTGACTTCCAGAGCATTCCACAATGACGTTTTGGGTGATTTTTATGAATTGTTGGCAGAGCTCACTGATAAAAACATGATATTGCCAATGAATACAGGTGCGGAAGCTGTCGAAACAGCGATCAAATGTGCTAGAAAATGGGGAATGGAAGTCAAAGGGGTGGAAGATGGCAACCAAGAAATCATTGCTTGTAACGGCAATTTTCACGGACGAACAACGGCCATTGTTTCCATGAGTTCGGAAGAAGCATACAAAAAAGGATATGGGCCTTTGAATCCAGGCTTTAAGTTAATCGATTACGGCTCTATCGATCAGTTGGAAAAAGCAATTACACCTAATACCGTTGCTTTCATCATGGAACCGATACAAGGTGAAGGTGGCATCATTGTCCCACCCGAAGGTTTCATGAAAAAAGCGGCAGCCATTTGTAAAGAAAACCAGGTTTTATTAATTGCAGATGAAGTTCAAACAGGATTTGCACGAACAGGCAAGATGTTTGCCAGTATGTGGGAAGAGGTCTCACCAGACATGTATGTTCTTGGAAAGGCTTTAGGTGGTGGCGTATTCCCTGTGTCAGCAGTAGCAGCAGACAAGTCGATTCTTGGTGTGTTTACGCCAGGATCCCATGGGTCAACTTTTGGTGGAAATCCACTAGGATGTGCCATTGCTGTAGAAGCCATGAAGGTGATGAAGGAAGACAACTATGTGGAGATGGCTCAAGAAAAAGGAACCTACTTCATGTCTGAGCTCAGAAAGTTGAAAAACCCTCATATTGTAGAAGTTAGAGGAAAAGGCTTGTTGATTGGTTTGGCCTTTGACCACCCAGCAGCACCCTATTGCGACGCATTGAAGGAAGAAGGCGTGTTGGCTCATGAAACCCATGAGACTGTTATCCGATTTGCACCACCTATTGTCATAACAAAAGAAGAGATTGATTGGGCTATGGAGAGAATCAAGAAAGTAATCAATCAAATTTAACAAGTTCAAATTGTGGACAACTGTGTGGAAAACAGGTGTTTTCTGTGGAAAAGGCGTTTATTTCTGTTGAAATAGCGCTCTTTTTTTGTGGACAAAGCATAAATATGAAGCGATAAATATGATATAATGGTTGAAAAAGTAATGGAGGTGACTTATGTCCAAGAGATATCCTAACTTGTTGGTGGATCTTAACAAGCTCCATCATAATGCTAAAATCGTCTTTGATCTGTGTAAGGAGAAAGGAATTGAGACAACTGGCGTGATCAAAGGCTTTAACGGCATCCCTCAAATAGCAGCACAAATGGCAAAAGCTGGATGCAAGCAATTGGGAAGCTCCAGGATTGAACAATTAAAAGAGATCAAGTTGAGTGGTTTTGGCATTGATACGCTTTTACTCAGACTTCCAATGCTTTCAGAGTTGGAAGAGGTTGTAAAATATGCGGATATTAGTTTAAACTCCCAGCAGGTGGTATTGGAGAAACTAAACGAGATCGCATTGGATAATGGCGTCAAGCACCACGTGATTCTGATGAGAGATTTGGGAGATCTGCGAGAAGGAGTTTTCGAAAAAGAAGGATTCATTGAGTTAGCCAAATACGTAGATAAGAAACTGAAAGGGTTAGTTTTAGAAGGTATTGGAACTAATCTTAGCTGTTATGGATCCATTATGCCATCCGTCGCCAACATGACAGAATTAATTGACAATGCAACGAAAATAGAAGAAATAATTGGCAGACCACTTCGATATGTTTCAGGAGGGGGTACCACGACGTTGCCATTGATGTATAAAGGAGATTTACCAAAGGGCATCAACCACCTGAGAATAGGAGAAGGCATTATCTGTGCTTTAGACCTGCCCTTATACTGGGATACAGAAATTGAAGGACTTCAAACAGGCGTGTTTACTATGGAAGCAGAAGTAATAGAAGTTTTCAAAAAACCATCTTATCCAGTAGGGGAAATGTGCGTGAATGCTTTTGGAGAGAAACCGGAATACACAGACAAAGGAACCCGTCTAAGAGCTTTGCTAGGGATTGGAAACAAAGATGTAGGCAGTTACACAGCATTGATCCCACATGATCCCGGGATTGAACTAGTTGGTGCGAGTTCTGATCATTTGATCATTGACATAGAAGAAGCGGATAAAGAGATTGAGGTAGGTAGCATTCTGACCTTTGATCTACTCTATCAAGGCGTGCTGTTTGCTTCGGATAGATGTCATATGCGAATAGAACTAATGGATGAATGAGGAAAGCCGAATTTTGATACAGAGGATGCTTTACAACGCCCACATGACAGAAGCAGACTTATGTTTAAAAGGAGAAGGGAGTTTGGATTGATGGTGATTGAAATCAGCGATGTCCTATTGCAAGGAACAAATTTGGAAAGCCCCATCCAGGTTGCTTTACCAGCACCGATCACCATACGTGAAGTAATGATTGAACTGGGCATTCAACATATGGGTTATGGAACTTATTTTGTCAATGGACAGTTGAAAAAATTGGAGGACTTGGTTGAAGATCAAGACACATTGATGGTACTGCCTATTTTTGGTGGCGGCTAATAGTAGGAGGGATAAAATGAACAATGGTTACTGTGGAAAAATATTGGAAATTGATTTAACTCACCAAAAGACAAAAATCATTGAAATTTCGGAGCCCATAATGCGCAAGTATATGGGGGGAAAAGGGTTGATTGCTTATTTCATGAAAGAAGACCAGCTGGAAAAGGTCGATCCTTGGTCGGATGAAAACGTCATCTATTATATGACAGGTGTCATGACGGGCATTCCGACAGCAGGCACGTCTAGGTTGATTATGGGAACGCGATCACCGATGACGAATGGGTTTGGAATGTCTGAATCTGGAGGGTTTGTGGCCACTGAGTTAAAAAAAGCCGGATGGGATGGTCTGATTGTCAGAGGCAAGTCAAAAAACCCCGTTTACCTCTATATTCATAATGATCGGGTGGATTTTTGCGATGCGACAGCCCTATGGGGCAAAGGAACAGGTGAAGCGCATGACAAAATATTAGAAGCTTTGGGAGACAAGCATATCAAAATGTCTCAAATTGGACCAGCGGGAGAAAGATTGGTGCCATATGCTTGTGTCATCAATGATTTGAGACATGCATGCGGACGCAATGGCTTAGGTGCCGTCATGGGCAACAAGCACCTAAAAGCCATTGCGATTAGAGGAACAAAGGGAATTTCATTCGACAACAGAACCGAAATGATGGCTTTGAGCAAATGGTATTCAGGACAATATAAAGACAATCCTCTTTCCAATGGGTTGTACTTGTATGGCACAGCCGGTGGCTTGGGAAATATGAATCAAACGGGTATCTTACCAACAAGAAATTTCAGAGAGGGCTATTTTGAAGAGGGGGACAACTTGACAGGTCAACGAATGGCCGAAACCATCCTGATCAAAAGAGAAGGATGTTTTGCCTGTCCGGTAAGGTGTAAAAGGACAGTTGAGGTTAAGAAAGAGGATTTGCATGTGGACCCAAAGTTTGGCGGACCAGAATATGAAACCATTGGTGCGATGGGATCGGTCTGTGGTATTGGCAATCTTGAGGTGGTTGCAAAAGCACACGAACGATGCAATGATTTGGGGATTGACACCATTTCAGCAGGAATGTCTATCGCATTTGGAATGGAATGCTATGAAGAAGGTTACATTGACCAAGAAACGACAATGGGCGTTGATTTGAGGTTTGGAAATGAGAAAGCTTTGCTAGATTTGATTGAAGATATTGTGGAACAAAAAGGATTTGGGAAATGGTTGGCTCAAGGCGTCAGAGCAATGTCACAGGCTTTTGGTGAAGAAACAAAAGCATTTGCTTTGCATGTGAAAGGTCAGGAATTGCCCATGCACGATCCAAGGGGAAAAACAGGAGTGGGTTTAGGATATGCGGTTTCACCCACAGGGGCAGATCACATGCAAGGAGCACACGACACCATGATGGTTTCGCAAGGACCCGTTTTGGAACAAGGAAAACTGTTAGGACAGATGGAGACAGTAGATGTGTTTGGCTATGGCAGAGAAAAGGCCCAGTATTATGGAAGAATGGAAAAATGGTGGAGTTTCTTGAATATGGCAGGTGTTTGTTTTTTCATTCCTGGACCGAGAGGTTCTTTCCCTATAGAAAAGTTTTTGGATTTGCTTGAATATGCAACTGGTTGGAAAATACCACCAGAAGAAGCTTTGTTGATTGGAGAAAGAGGAATTACTCAAAGCAGATGCTTAAACTTAACATTCGGTTTGGACGAGACGATGGATGTTTTACCGGAAAGATTATATCAACCACTGAGAAATGGCGGATTAAAAGGAAAAGCCATAGATCGGGAAGCCTTTCAAGATATGAGACAGGCCTATTATGAATACATGGGTTGGGATGATAAGGGAATTCCGACACAAGAAACCCTAAGACGACTAGGATTGGACGATTAAAAAAAGCCAAGCAATTTAGCCTGGCTTCTCGAATAATCTAGCGATGGTCTGCTTCGTTCAATTCAACCAACACGCAAGATAATGCGACATTCACTTGATTATCGGTTGCTTTTTTAATAATTTGAGGATCTCGTGTCCCTGGTTGCAGGAAGATGCTTTCAATACCTTCCTCAATGACTTCATCAAGAACAGATAGCCCTACCTTGGGATTTACTACAAAATCTACCACATCCACTTTTTCTGGTAAATCTTTCAGAGATTTATAAGCTTTGACACCATCAATCTCATCGTATTTTGGTGAGACAGGATAAACATTGTAGCCATGTTTCTCGAGAGCTTTGAATATTTTGTAACCAAAAGCCTGTTGGTTTTGAGTGGCACCAACAACAGCCCAATTCTTCTTTGACATCATATCTTTCGCTTTCATGCATACCATCCTTTCATTTTTAGTTTGAAAAGCGAGGAAATGCTTTTAATGATTCTATTATAGACCTATTTTAACTTTGAGTTCAAGTCAATTTGTTATATAATACAATTGTCAAGACTTATGCTCCAAAGAATGGATAGGAGGAGGATTTATGAAGATCAAAGATTTTGGTGTGGAAATATGGATGAATCTTTATGAAAATGATTGTCTCTACAACTTGGCTGAAACATGTGTGTCATCTTTGACGGTGAATGAGGTCCTAGATTTATCAGGTGAAAAAGAGAAAGTGCTTCATGAAATTCAGCACATGAAACTAACTTATGGTGACATTGAAGGTTCAGTACGATTGAGAAAGGGAATCGCCAATCTCTATGAAAAACAAGAAATTGAAAATATTTCCGTTTTACATGGAGCCATTGGCGCTAACGCATTGACGCTAATGACACTAGTGGACAGAGGCGATCAAGTGGTATCGGTATTGCCCACTTATCAACAGCTTTATTCCATTCCTGAATCAATCGGTGCAGATGTCCGGATTTTGAAGCTTCGAGAAGAGAACCAATTCTTGCCAGATTTGAGTGAATTGAGAAATTTGGTTACGGAAGATACCAAGCTAATCTGTATTAATAACCCCAATAATCCAACGGGTGCTCTCATGGATGAAGCAATGCTGAAGAAAATCGTAGAGATTGCTAGAGAAGCAGATGCCTATATTTTGTGTGATGAAGTTTATCGAGGACTGAATCATGAGGGAGACAGCTATTCTCCATCCATTGCAGACATGTATGAAAAAGGAATTAGCACAGGGAGCATGTCAAAAACTTACTCCATGGCGGGAATTCGTTTGGGGTGGGCATGCGGACCAGCGGATTTTGTCAGCCGTTTGAGCAAACAGCGAGATTATCATGTGATCAGTTGTGGGATGATTGATGACAAATTAGCAACCATTGCCTTGGAGAATAAAGACAAGATCATTCAACGAAATCTCCAAATAGTGAGAAACAACGCAAAAAAATTGGATCAATGGGTACAGAATGAGCCCCTTATTTCATACGTTAAACCTAAGGGCGGCACAACGGCGTTTTTGAAATATAATCTTGAGATGCCATCGGAAACATTGTGTAAAAAACTACAGAAGGAAAAAGGCGTGATGTTGTTGCCAGGAGCGGCAATGGGAATGGAAGGTTATTTAAGAATTGGCTTTGCCAATGAATCCACCATCATTGAAAAAGGACTATCTGGATTTTCTGATTTTTTAGAAGAAATGCAAAGATGAATTGAGACTTGAATAAATGAAACAATAGGATAAAATGACATTTAAACGATAGTTGATTATTTTGAAAGGAGAAAGGAATTGGGAAATACTAAGATCATTCAGTCCCTTGACAGGGCACTGAGTATCCTTGAATTGTTTAAGCTGAGACCAAAGGAATTAAGTGTGACAGAAATTTCAAATGAACTTCAGCTCAGCAAAAGCACGGCTTTTGGCTTGATCAATACGCTAGCGGCGAGAGGTTATTTGCATCAAAACCCCAATACTCAAAAGTACAGCTTGGGTATGTCGCTGTTGGCTTTAGGTGAAATTGTGCATAAGAATCAAATTATTACGGAGAAAGCAAAACCATACCTTGAGAAACTAGTGGAAATGTTTAACGAAACAGTTCACCTAGCTATTGGAGAGGGAGAGAGTGTAATCTATATTGATAAAATAGAGGGCAACAAAACAATATTCATCAACTCTAGAATAGGTTTCAAAAATCCAATGTATTCTACAGGCGTTGGGAAATGTTTGTTGGCTTATTCAGATAGGGAAAAGCGAAATGATATCATTTCGAGAATGCAAAACATGATAGCCTACACTGAAAATACCATCACAGATAAAAGAAGATTGGCAGAAGAACTTGACTTGGTGAAAAAACAAGGGTATGCGGTTGACAACGAAGAGTTTGAAAAAGGTTTGTACTGTCTAGCAGTGCCTATCCTTGACAAATTCGGGCAAAGCATTGCGGCAATTAGCGTGTCAGGTCCGACAGCGACTATGAAGAATTATGATATTCATCAGGTTGTTGATGAAATGAAAAGCACGGCATCTCAAATTACAAAAGAATTAAAGCAATAGGGTTTCCTAATGCTTTTTCTAACCCTTAATTATCGAACAATATTCGGCAATACAAAACATAATAGGAGGAACAAATGGAAAAATTGAAAGGTGTCTATCCACCGGTAATTACATTTTTTGACCAAGAGGGGAATGTCGAACTTGAAAACATGAAAAGGCACGCAGATTTTTTGATAGAAAAAGGGGTTGACGGTCTGACTTTTTTTGGAACAACTGGAGAATTTTCATCTCTTACTCTTGAAGAAAAGAAACAAATAATAAAAGAACTACACCGGTATATAAATGGCCGAGTGAAAATATTTGTAGGTGTTGGGGATACTTGTGTGAATTATACCATTGATCTAATACGCTTCATCGAACCGCTGAAAATAGACGCAGTTTTGCTGATAAATCCGTATTATGCGGTCCACTCAGATGAGATGGTCAAAAACTACATAACAACCATTGCATTGGCCACTTCGTTGAAAATAATCGTCTATAATTTTCCGGATCTGACCGGTTATAACATAAGTCATGAGATGATGAGAGAATTGGTCCAATCAAATGAAAATATTGTTGGGATTAAAGACACAGTCAAAGATTTTGAACATGTGTGCAACATGATAGCGTTGAAAAGTTCATTTGAAAACTTTTCAGTCTTTTGTGCTTTTGAAAACCAGGCTCTTGGCGCCCTGGTTAATGGGGTGGATGGCTTTATCAATGCAACCGCTAATTTTTTACCGGAATTCACGATTGGAACTTACCAAGCTTATCAAAAAGGCAACCATCAAGAAACAGAAAAATGGTATCAAAAAATGTGTCAAGGGATGGATTTTTACAACGCAAGCCAACCCATGTATTTAGCTTGCAAACAAGGAGTCTATGAAAGATTATCAGTAAAAAAAACAGGGGAAAGAGTCCCAGCAATGCCATTAAAAGAGCAAACAGTCAAATATATTCAGGAAAAATTGAAGGTGTTGTTGGATGAAAGCAGGTGAGAAAACACTTGAAAACCTTTTCACAATATGCTAAAATAAAACCAGAACAACGTGCGACATTAGCGAACATGGCGCACAACTTGTTGTCGGAATGTGCGGACAATGTGCGGCAATAACGAATAAGGGAGGGAAAGAGAGACGGTTTACTAGCTGCAGATGTCACGACAAATAAAAAAATAAAGGAGTATCGTATGACAGTTGGTGGTTTTTTAGTTACTTTGGTTGTTGCAATCGCCATATTAATGGTATTAATACTTAGACTGAAGATGCACCCAGTTTTGGCGCTCTTCTTGACAGCGCTTGGCTTAGGTTTGGCATTGGGCAATGGTGTTGTTGATACAGTTAATTTGATCAACGCCCGATTTGGTGGGACATTGAGTGGTGTTGGGGTCACCATTATATTAGGTTCAATTTTGGCTATGGGGATACAGGATACAGGTGCAGCCACGTCAATTTCAAATTTCTTCATTAAATTATTCAGAGGGAAACGATTAGAATTAGCACCTGCATTAACAGCATTTATCGTATCTATTCCTGTGTTTGGAGACATCACAATGGTTCTAACGGCACCAATCGCTTCTGTTCTGTCGTTGAGGAAAAAAATATCCATGTCAACCATGGCAGCTTTTACAGGATTGGGATTGTTCCTTACTCATGGATTGGTTCCACCAACTCCTGGGATATTGGCAATCGCCATTATGTACGGCGCAGATTTGGGAATGGTCATTTTTTGGGGGATTATCGTGAGCATCATTGCATTCTTTGGTACATGGTTCTTATTAAGGAATTGGACAGAAAAAGAATGGATTGAACCAAGACAGGATTTTGTTGCAGGATTTGAGATGGCAAAATCAGATAAAGTCAGTGATTTACTAATTGAAGAAGACAATTTGCCAAGTGCCTTAGTTGCCATGTTGCCTTTGTTGATTCCAGTTGTTTTAATCACACTCGCATCTTTTTCAAATGTGTATATGGCTGAAAGCAGTCCGTTTCTAGGTTTGTTCAAGACCATCGGCGATAAAGTTATTGCATTGTTAGCTGGTGTGATTTTCACTGTCATTTTAGGCTTCAGCAAGAAAGATAAAGTGCTTACCAATAATAAGAGGGTTACTGGAGAAACAACAAACAGCATACACGAAGTGATGTTAAATAAATGGGTAGCAAGAGGTTTGTTGGTTGCTTTGTTGCCATTGTTGATTACGGCAATGGGTGGTGCAGTAGGAGGCGTTCTCTCAGCAGCGCCGGTCATACAAGAGCTTGGAGAAATCGTTACAGCTTCAAACATATTGCCAGTGTTGATACCTTATTTTGCGGCATTGATATTGATGACAGCAGTAGGATCCATGACAACGGCTGGATTAACAGCAGCAGCCATCATATTGCCAATGATGAACAGCTTGGGGATTTCTCCTGTTGCTGCAGTCCTTTCAATTGGAGCAGGTACAATGGCATTGAATCATGTCAATAATAGTGGTTTCTGGATTATGACACAATTCTTTAATCTTGATACCAAGCAAGGAATCAAATATGTGACAATTCCAACATTCGTGGCATCAATCATAGCGATTGCGGCGTTGACCATATTTGTTAGTTTAGGTTTGATATAACAAGTAAGGGATAAAGGAATTATCCTTTATCCCTTGATTATTTAGGAGGATAAGATGACGGAAAAATATAGAAGCGAAAGTATTCTAAAAGGGATAGACAATGGGTTCTATCGTTCACTTTATAAATCTATGGGGTATTCCAATGATGAACTTACAGAAAGGCCGGTCATTGGGATCGCAAATTCCTGGAGCACGTTGGTTCCAGGGCATTTTAATCTTAATCAGATCTCAGAATTTGTAAAGAAGGGAGTTTACAGGGGTGGTGGAACCGTTGTAGAATTTGGGGTCATAAGTGCATGTGATGGAATTGCCCAAGGACACAAAGGAATGCATTACATTTTGCCGTCAAGAGAAATTATTTGTGACTCGGTGGAAATACAAGTGGAAGCCCATCGCTTAGATGCAGTGGTGTTGTTGGCTTCTTGTGATAAGATAGTACCAGGGATGCTAATGGCCGCTGCAAGGTTGGACATACCAGCTATTATTGTGCATGGTGGTCCCATGGCAGGAGGCGTTGTTTTTGATGGGAGAACTTCCGATTTAACCTCTATATCTGAAGCACAAGGCATGTACCACGCAAATAAGATTTCCTTAGATAAGTATAAAAGCTTGGAGGACTTGGCGTGTCCATCATGCGGATCATGTTCATTCTTGGGAACGGCGAATACAATGTGTTGTTTAACAGAAGCATTAGGTATGACTTTGCCTGGTGGGGCACTGATTCCCGCCACACATTCAGATAGATTAAGACATGCTTATGAGTCGGGCATAGCTATTTGCAATTTGGCAGAAAAAGGCATTACATCGAGACAAATAATTAATGAAAAATCAATGGAAAATGCCATTCGTGTCACCATGGCAATAAGCGGATCTACAAACGCAGTCTTGCATTTGAGCGCTGTTGGATATGAAGCAGACCTAGACATGGATATAATGGAAGCATTTAGAAAATACAATAAAAATACACCGCAAATTGCAAAAGTCAATCCAGCTGCTAAATGGAATATGGAAGACTTTTGGCAAGCAGGGGGCATACCGAAAGTAATGGAGAATATGAAACCCTTGTTGAACCTAGAGGTGATGACCACTTCGGGTCAAACTCTAGAGCAGAACCTCAATGGATACGAATACAAATTCCCAGAAAATACGGAGATTATCAAAGACTTAAAAACACCTTTCGGGAATACGGGAGGCATCGCTGTGCTTGAAGGGAATTTAGCGCCAAAAACAGCCATTAGCAAGCCAGGAGCCATTGATCCAGGCCTCCACCATTTCACAGGAAGAGCAAAAGTATACGATTCAGAAGAAACGGCGGAAGCTGCCATCTTAAAGGGAGACATTAAAGATGGAGATGTGGTGGTTATCCGATACGAAGGTCCAAAAGGTGGCCCTGGCATGAGAGAAATGTTTAAGGCGATGAAGTATTTGTATGGCATGGGTCTAAGCAAAACAACGGCACTGGTGACCGATGGTAGGTTCTCAGGAACAAACAATGGTTGCTTTGTGGGGCATGTGTCTCCTGAAGCTGCTGAAGGTGGACCGATTGCTATTGTCAAAGATGGAGATGAAATTACAATCGATGTCAATGAAGGAATTTTATCCATCAATCTTTCAGAAGAGCAAATAGAAGAGAGGTTGAGCCAGTGGAAAAAACCTAAAAGGAAATTCACAAAGGGCTATTTGGAGCTTTACTCAAGAGTAGCGTCTTCAGCTGCTGAAGGGGCAATTATTAAAAGAGAAGAGGAGTAAACATGAAGATAGATTTTAAAGGAAAAACAGTGGTAATTACGGGTGGATCAACAGGAATTGGTTTGGCCATAGCAGAGGCTTTTGCTCAAACCGGTGCAAATGTGTCTATTTGTGGCAGGTCAGAATCTAAATTAGCAGAAGCAAAAAAGAGTTTTGAAGAGAAGAACTTGACACTCCATGTTAAATCAGTGGATGTTTCAAATAAAGACAACATCATGAGATATGCTGATGAAGTTGAAGAAACCTTTGGATCCATTGATGTATGGATCAGCAACGCAGGTGTGTATCCTCAGTTCAAGATTATTGACACACCGGAAGATGTTTGGCAGAATACGTTAGACATTAACTTGAAGTCTATTTATTATGGAGCCATTATCGCAAAAGAAAAAATGTCTAAAAATGGTGGCGTTTTGATTAATGCGTCATCATTTGCGGCAATCATGCCATCGGTTGGCAGTGGGTTATACGCTGCTACCAAGGCAGCCATTTCAAGCATGACAAAGACTTTGGCAGCCGAATTGGCACCCTACAACATCCGCGTGAATGGCTACATACCTGGTGTGATAGAGACTGAAATGACAAATGCCTTGATTGAGAAAAATGGAGAGAATATGAAAAGTGCTATTGCTATGAATCGTTTTGGAATCGGAGAAGATGTTGCGAACGCAATTGTTTTTCTTGCATCGGAGTATGCCGACTACATTACAGGTACCTTCATTGAGATATCTGGTGGTAAATTATGCGTCCAAAACCCGACAGCTGCCTGGTAGATAGAGACATCCGACACACATAGCATAGACACAAAGAAGGAGAACAGATGAAGAAATTGAAAGCGGCAATTATAGGTCCGGGAAATATTGGCACGGATCTGCTTAAGAAAATTGAAAGAAGCCCTTATCTTGAAGTCGATTATGTCGTAGGGATTCAAGATTCTGAAGGCATTCAAATAGCCAAAGAACATGGTATTGAGACGACGACAAATGGCATTCAGGATTTGATGAAAAGAGAAGACATTCAAATTGCTTTTGATTCAACAGGTGCAAAACCGCATTTAACCCATGCACCTTTATTGAATGAAAGAGGGATATTCACACTAGACTTGACTCCTGCAGCAGTAGGGCCTTATGTGGTGCCCTCTGTCAACTTGAATGATGATTTGCTTAAAGAGATGAACTTGAATATGGTGACTTGTGGTGGACAAGCGACGGTGCCCATAGTGGCGGCCATCAATGAGGCAGCAGATGTAGAATATGCAGAGGTCATCTCTTCCATCAGCAGTAAAAGTGCAGGACCTGGAACAAGGAAAAATATTGATGAGTTTACAGAGACAACTAAGCATGCTCTTGAAAAAGTGGGAGGAGCGGATCAAGCAAAGGTTATGATTGTATTAAACCCTGCAGAACCCCCCATTTACATGAGAAATACCATATATGCCAAGGTGAAGCAACCGGATTTAGCGAAAATCAAGAAATCGGTTGATGAAATGTTGGAACGCATCAAAAAATATGTGCCAGGCTATACCTACTTGCTGTCACCTATCATGAAAGACGACATCGTGACAGTCATGATACAAGTCGAAGGATTGGGCGATTTTCTTCCAAAATATGCAGGAAATCTTGACATCATCAACTGTGCGGCAGTTGAAGTTGCAGAAGCCTATGCAAAAAAAGTTTTGGGAGGTGATTTGAAATGAGAAAAGCGATAATTACAGATACAACCCTTCGAGATGGCAGCCATTCAGTCTCTCATCAATTCACACTAGAAGAAATGAAAGCCATTGCATTGGCATTGGAAGAAGCTGGAGTTGATATTATTGAGTTGGGGCACGGAGATGGCTTGACAGGTAGTTCTATTAATTATGGATTTGGATTGCATGATGATTTTGCCTATATCGAAGCTGTTGCATCTGTTTTAACAAAATCAAAATTAGCAGTTCTTTTAATTCCTGGCATTGGAACCATAGAACACCTTAAGAAGGCAAAGGCATTGGGCGCTCAAGTAGTTAGAGTAGCAACACATGTTACAGAAGCCGATGTTTCCGAACAGCATATAAAAGCTGCAAAATCAATGGGCATGTTCACTGTTGGATTCTTAATGATGGCTCATATGGCGAGTAAAGAGGTCATTTTGGAAGAAGCCATTAAAATGACATCATACGGTGCGGATGTGGTTTACATGACAGATTCCTCTGGCGCCATGTTGCCTGATAAGGTTTACGAGAATATTGTTTACTTGAAAGAACATCTGGATATTCCAATTGGACATCATTCCCATAATAATTTAGGATTGGCAGTTGCCAACAGTCTAAGCGCTTACAAAGCTGGAGCAGATTATTTGGATGGATCCCTTATAGGATTAGGAGCAGGAGCTGGAAATTGCCCAACCGAGATACTGGTGGGGGTTCTTGAAAAATCTGAGATCGACAACAATGTAGATCTGTATAAAGTTATTGATGCAGGCGACAAGGTGTTGGCACCTATCATACTGAATAAAGGAAAGGAATTACCTAGATTCAATTCTGATTCTTTGATGATAGGATATGCGGGTGTTTATTCCAGCTTTATGCTCCATGCAAAGAAGGCCTCTGAAAGGTTTGGGGTGGACACAAGAGATATCTTGGTAGAGCTAGGTAAAAAGAAAGCGGTTGGGGGACAAGAAGACTGGATCATCGAAGTGGCCCACAACCTGTCAAAAGAAAAATAAATACAAAAAACGAAGCCGGTCCTCTGAACTTTCGATAGAGAACCGGTTTCTATGATTCGTTTTTCATGCGAACTCCTTTGGTGGAATCACACCATTATGAATTTTAGCAATATTCTGTAGGTCAGAATATATACTTAAAACATCCATCCTACCTCACAAATTCTTTCATGCATCCATCGGCCTTTCATATTTAACTTGTTTTTCTCTTGGTTTGTTCACAAGAGAGTAAAACCCTAAGTGCCTCTTCATCTACATGTTGATTGGTGAAATAGAACTTCTGTTGTAACTATATTATAAAGGATCATGCACAAATATGCAAGGCCTTTATAAAGGAACAACTTTTTTTTATTGCCCAAAAATGTTTCTAGTGCGATCCTTGTATATCTGTGATATAATATACAGTATACAAAATGCTTGAGAAAGGACATAGAGAAGATCAAGTTTTGTAAGTGTTCAAAATACAAGAGTTTGGAAGATGAGGGATGAACAAAGAGGAGATAAGCGTTTTTTCATACGGGAAAATCAATTTATTTTTAAATATTGTATCAAAAAGACAAGATGGCTATCATACCTTGGACACCATCCTGCAATCCATTGATTTAAAGGATGAAATAACGATTAAAAAAGCAGCAAAAGGCATAAATATAACATGCGATGATCCCAAAGTCCCAACAGATGAACACAACACGGTTTATCAAGGGGCTTGCTTGTTAAGAGAAGCTTATGATTTGAAAATAGGATTTGATATTCATTTGAGAAAGCAAATTCCTTATGGAGCAGGATTGGCTGGAGGCAGCGGAAATGGCGCGGCCGTTTTATTGGGGATCAAAGCGTTATGTCAATTGGCGATACCTGAAGTCAAAATGCTGGAAATGGCCAGAACCATTGGCGCCGATGTGCCTTTTTGTCTTTATGGGGGCACTATGAGGGGAGAAGGGATTGGGGACCTACTAACGCCTCTTGATTCTTTTCAGTGGGACAATATCTTAGTAGTCCAGCCAGAATTTGGCATGTCGACGGTTGAGATGTATCGGAGAGTGACACCGGAACATTACAATCAGTATGACAGTCATGACATGCTGAAAGAACTAGAATCCAAAAACTATGTGCAAGTGGCCAAATACTGTCGCAACGGTTTTGAAAAGATTGCAGCAACTGTTTTTCCTGAAATCATCGATATCAAGAATAAAATGATAGAACAAGGTGCGGTCAATGCATTGATGACAGGAAGTGGTTCAGCAGTGGTGGGGTTTTTCCTAGACAAAAAGACACTTGCTAGAAGCGCAGAATATTTCAGGAATGATTATAAAAAAGTGTATGAAACCAAAACAACAAACAAGGGAGTCGGATATGGAAAAGAAATTAGACATGATTAACATGAGTGAATACAAGCCACTAAGAGATATTGTCTTTGAAACACTAAAAGATGCCATACTCAAAGGAAAACTGGAACCAAAAGAAAGGTTGATGGAAATACAACTAGCAGAACAGCTAGGGGTCAGTCGAACACCTGTAAGAGAAGCCATTCGAAAATTGGAGTTGGAAGGGCTAGTTATCATGGAGCCAAGAAAGGGTGCCTATGTGTCTGACATTTCTTATGAAGACATCATCGATACGCTGGAAGTGAGAGAAGCTTTAGAGACCTATGCCGTCAGACTGGCTATTGAAAAGAATGGCACAGAAAAAGTGATAGAACTTGAGAAGTTGAACGAAGAGTTTAAGAAGGCATTTGAAGAAGATGACATCCAGAGGATGGTCTATTTAGACACAACGATACATAATAATATCCTAGCTTTGTCTGGTAACAAAAAACTAATTTCTTTCATGGACGCTCTTAACGAGATCATGCAACGGTTTAGATTAATTTACTTCAATGAGTCTTATAACCCAGAAGTCATTATTGTGGAGCACTACGAAGTGTTTCAAGCGATAAAGGCAGGAGATAAGGAAGGGGCAGTTCAGGCGATGGAAAACCACTTGTGCAGCCTGAAAGACGATATCAAGAAAGTATATAACAAAAGCGAGTAGTTATGAAGAATCAAATTAGATTGGTTGCCTGTGATCTGGACGATACCTTGCTGAACAATGGATTTTTGGTCAGTGGAAGAAACAGGGCTGCTATTCGACGGGTCACATCTCAAGGCGTTCGATTTGTCGTGTTGACAGGGCGAGTGACAGCGGCTACATGGCCAATTGTCCGTTCATTGGATCTCAAGTTACCTTTTGGAAGCTTTCAGGGAGGTAGGATAACAGACCCTGTCACAGAAGAAGTGTTGCATGCAGCGGAATTAGACAAGAAAAAAATCGTGGATATATTGGCGTATGCAGAGAAAAAAGACATTCATGTCAATATTTATGATGAGCATCAAATTTTTGTAAAAGCTAGAAATGAATGGACTGATTTTTACGAGAATTTCGCACGGAGAGTCCCGGTTCAAGAAGTAGGTAGCTTAGTGGGCTTTCCTTTTCAAAAAACAGCAAAGATGGTTTTGATTGCTGATCATGAAAAGTTAAAAAAAGCGGCTCGGGACATTGAAGCATTTAAGGATCCTCTTGTGAATATGTTTTTTTCTAAGAAACACTTCCTGGAATTTACAGATCAGAATGCCACAAAAGGATTTGCGTTAAAATGGTTGGCTGAAAAATGGAAAATCCCTCGAGAAGAGACCATGGCTATTGGAGATAATTATAATGATCTATCCATGATTACATTTGCTGGAGTGGGTGTGTGTATGGAAAACGGAGAAGAAGGGGTCAAGCAAAAGTCGGATTTCGTCACATCTAGCAATGAGTCCGATGGTGTGGCCGATGCATTGGAAAAGTTTGTTTATAAATAAAACACTCATAAAATCAAAATCCCGCTGTCTATGCGGGATTTTGATTGTTTTTTGATATATGGAGTAACTATTAAGTTGTCGATTATAGGCCAAATGATTTGATATCATCTGGTATGATTAATTGAGCGCTTGTTGCTGCAACGACATCTTCTACAGTTGTTTCAGGCCCCAATTCCTTTAGAACAAGCCCTTCAGGAGTTACTTCGAGGACAGCCATTTCGGTGACGATTAAATTGACTTGTTGCTTAGCGGTCAATGGCAAAGTGCATTCTTTAAGGATTTTATGCTCGCCCTTTTGTGTATGTTGCATAGCGATGATTACTTTTTCAGCACCCACAGTTAAGTCCATGGCGCCACCCATTCCGGGAACCATTTTCCCAGGTACTTTCCAGTTGGCCAAATTTCCTTTTTCATCCACTTCTAAAGCACCCAAAACAGTTGCTGCTACGTGTCCGCCTCTGATGATACCAAAAGAAGTGGCGCTGTCAAAGTAGCACCCGCCTTTAAGCAAGGTGACAGGTTGTCCACCGGCGTTTGTCAAATCTTTGTCTTCGTTGCCAGGAGCAGGTGCAGGACCTAGTCCGATCAAACCATTCTCAGATTGGAAAAATACTTCTACGCCTTCAGGAATATAGTTTGCGACCAATGTGGGTAAGCCAATTCCCAAATTGACCAAGTCGCCATCATTTAACTCTTGAGCAACTCTTTTTGCGATGACTGCTTTTATTTGTTTTTTATCTAATGCCATTATTTTTCACCTCCGACAATGTAATTAACGAATACAAATGGTGTGGCCACGTGATTGGGATCGATATCGCCTACTTCGACGATTTCTTCAGCTTCCACAATAACCGTGTCGGCGGCCATAGCCATAAGAGGGTTGAAGTTTTTTGCAGTTGCGTTGTAGAGGACATTGCCTCTTTTGTCAACTTTGGCACCATTAATTAAAGCCACATCTGCTTTAAGAGGTGTTTCAACCAAATAAATTTGTCCATCTACTTTAATTCTTTGTTTTTCGTTTTCTGCTTCTGTTCCAATACCAGTTGGGGTTAAAATGCCACCTAGTCCAAAACCGCCACATCTAACTCTCTCTGCCAATGTGCCTTGTGGAACCAATTCAACTTCCGTTTCTTCTGCATTCATTTGTCTTCCCGTCTCAGGATTTGTTCCGATGTGGGAAATGATGACTTTCTTAAATTGTTTGTTCACGATCATTTTACCTACAGTCTTGTCAGGAAAAGAGGTGTCGTTACAAATAAGGGTCAAGTCTTTTACACCGCTTTCAGCCAGTGCATCCAACAATTTTACAGGAGATCCACAACCAAGGAATCCTCCTACCATGATGGTCATGCCGTCTTTAACTTTTGAAACGGCTTCTTCAATTGAAATTAATTTGTTCAAGATGCTACCTCCTTATTTTCTTTCTACTAATACAGTCGTTCCCATTCCGCCACCAATGCATAGTGTTGCTAATCCTTTTTTGCTATCTCGTTTGCCCATTTCATAAAGCAAAGTCACAAGAATTCTAGCACCTGATGCACCAATTGGGTGGCCTAAAGCAATGGCACCACCGTTAACATTTACAATATCAGTATTCAATCCCAAATCTTTGACAACAGATAGAGACTGAGCTGCAAAAGCTTCATTAGCTTCTATTAAATCAAGATCTTCAATTTTCCAACCCAATTTGTCCAGTGCTTTTTTGGTTGCTGGAACAGGTCCGTATCCCATGATGGTTGGATCGACACCGCCTGATGCAAAACTTGCAATGGTTGCCAAAGGCTTAACTCCAAGTTTATCAGCTGCTTCTTTGCTCATGACGACCAGCATAGCTGCACCATCATTGATACCAGAAGAACTTGCTGCAGTTACGGTTCCGTCTTTTTTGAAAGCCGGTCTTAATTTAGCAAACTTTTCAATAGTAGACCCATGTTTTGGGAATTCATCCGTATCAACAACCAATGGGTCGCCTCTTCTTTGAGGAACTTCCACTGGAGCAATTTCATCTTTGAATTTTCCTTCTTTCTGAGCAGCTTCAGCTCTATTTTGGCTGGTCACTGAAAATTGGTCTTGTTCTTCTCTTGAAAGATTCCATTGTTCAGCGATATTTTCCGCAGTAATTCCCATATGGTAGTTATTGTAAATATCTGTCAAGCCGTCATGAACCATATAGTCAATTACTTTTCCATCGCCCATTCTTTGTCCCCAACGGTTGTTAGGTAGCAAATAAGGCGCTGCACTCATGTTTTCAGTTCCGCCGCATAAAACGATTTCACAATCTCCATTTTCGATGAATTGCTGAGCAATGCTCACGGCTCTCAAACCAGAACCACAAACCTTATTGATGGTGAAACCTGTTACTTCCTTTGGAACACCTGCGCCGATAGCAACTTGTCTTGCTACGTTTTGACCCAACCCGGCACCTAACACGTTGCCGATGACGTATTCATCGATCATGTCGGGTGTGATGTTGGCTCTTTTCATGGCTTCTTTTGCGGCTACTACACCTAATTGAACGGCTGAAACACCAGCTAGACTGCCGCCGTATGCGCCAATAGGCGTTCTGGCTGCAGATGCGATTACAACTTCTCGTTTCATATACATTTACCTCCTGGATAATTTGTTTAACTTGTACAAAACAATATAAGCAATTATTGTGCCAATTTCTCTGTTAGTGTATCATATATTGGAAAACATTGCCAATACTAAATGATAGAATGCAACAGAAAAATGATGCAAAAATACATTTATGCAAAAGTGCATATTTTATCAACATCGAATTGCAAAAATGCATATTGCTGATTATAATAGTATGAGGAGGGATGCAAATGAATGATCTGATGATGCCAAACTTAAAATTACTTTACTTCAGTTACGCCATAACAGATGATAAATTCAATATCAAAGAATACGACGACCATTTTTACCATTTCACAAAAGAAAATGAAGACATTAAAAACAGAAAAATTACTGTCCACTTTGATGGGATTCGATACGATGATTTCAACAGATTTTATGAGGTTGAAAACAGATATGGGGACAAGTACTTTTTAATGCAGAGAAAGCTGATGTTAAACAGCAAGGAGATGTTTTTGTTCCTGTTGACAGATTATTCTATTTACAAGGAATTAGAGAACCAAATCAGCTATTTGAATCGACAGCAATACTTATACAACGAAATGCTCAATAAACTGGAAGATGGGATCTATATTACAGATGAGCAGGGAGAAACGCTTTATGTGAATGATGCATTTTTGAATCTTTCCGGAATATCAAGAGAGGACCTTATTGGAGAAACGGTTTATAATTTACGAGATGATCAAGTTCTTCCCAATTCATGTTGTGCGAAAGTGATAGAAACAAGAGGACCAGTATCGACGATCAACAATTACTACAAGGGTCAGAAATGTCTGGTTTCAGGATCTCCCATATTTGATGAGAAAGGAGAATTGAAACGCACCATTGCGGTTATACGCGATGTCTCAGAACTGGATATGCTGATGAAAAGCATTGCAAAAGAAGATTCTTTAGCAATGAGCTATAAAAAAAACATGGAAATATCAGCGAAAAGTCCTGCAAACAAGCATGTCGTGGTTTCCAACAACCGAAAGATGAAATCTCTATATAGCAAAGCCGATCGACTGGCTGAAGTGGATAGCACGGTGCTGATACTTGGCGAGACCGGTGTTGGGAAAGATTTTTTGGCTAGCTACATTCATAGAAGAAGTGCTCGAGAAAGCAAAGGGAGCATGATAAAAATCAATTGTGCCGCGATTCCTGAGCATTTGATTGAATCGGAATTGTTTGGATATGAAGAAGGCGCTTTTACAGGAGCACAAAGAGGGGGTAAAAAAGGCTTGTTTGAAGAAGCTGGGGGGGGTACAATTTTTCTTGATGAGATTGGAGATATGCCTTATACGCTGCAGGTCAAATTGTTGAATGCGTTGAATGACAGAAAATTTTATCGCATTGGCGGGAATAAAGGCATTGATTTTGATGCTAGAATCATTGCGGCAACCAATGCAGATTTAAAGAAATTAGTAGATGACAAAAAATTCCGTGCCGACTTGTATTATCGTTTGAACGTGGTGACATTAAGAATTCCCGCATTAAGAGAGCGGCAGGAGGATTTACTGCCGCTAGCTCAAAGTTTTATCGAGTACTACAACAACAAGCATCGTCGGAACTGTTTCTTTTCTCCAGAGTGTTTAGAGCATTTTCTGGTGTACAATTGGCCAGGCAATATTCGAGAATTGAAAAACATTGTGGAACGCATGGTTTTGATTTCAGAAGATGTCTGCATTGATGCAAAGTTGTTCAAGGAACAGATCCATCAAGAAGGCAACGAAATAAGCATTGGGAAATTGATGAATTGGACCAAAGAAAAACTAACTCTCAAACAACAATTGGAAGTTCATGAGAAACGAATTATTGAAAACACTTTGGAGATGAGTCAGAACATGAAAGAAACAGCCAACAAATTAGGCATCGATATTTCGACTTTAGTGAGAAAGAAGCAGAAATATAGTCTCTAATTTTGTGAGACCAGATGATACGTGTCTTCAGCAATGATTTTTTCTTCGTTGGCGTTGACCACAATGATTTTGACCGTGCCATGGTTAGCACTAATCACACCTTCCCCACGGAGGGTGTTGTTTTTTTCTACATCGATATGAATGCCAAGATGTTCCAAACCTAAACAGACTTTTTCACGAATAAAACCGGCATTCTCTCCAACTCCTCCTGAGAAGATCAAGACATCTAATCCTCCCATTTCTGCAGAGTAGGCACCAATGTATTTTTTGAATCGATGACAGACCGCCTCAATGGTATCAGAAGCCCTTTGATCACCATTTTGAGAAGCCTGGTGTATTTCCCGCATGTCGTTGCTGATACCAGAAAGACCCAACCAGCCACTTTTCTTATTGATGAGGGTGTCTGCATCTTCGATGGATAGATTCTCTTTCTTCATTAAATACAAAAGAGCGGCTGCATCCATATCACCGGAACGAGTGGATTGTATCAACCCCTCGTGAGGAGTAAAGCCTGTACTCACATCGATGGAGTCTCCATAAAGTACGGCGTTGGCTGTGGTGCCGCTTCCCAACATCATATTGACAATGCGGTAGTTTTCATAGGGCTCATCTAAGAAGGCATTGCTTTGTTCGACCATGCTTCTAAAGGCAATGCCATGGAAGCCATAACGCCGTATGTGATATTTTTCAGTCAACTCAAGGGGCAATGCATAGAGATAAGCATGACGGGGCAAAGTTTTGTGGAATCCGTTATCAAAGACAGCTACCTGAGGCACTTCCGGCAACAATTTTTGACAAGCATAGATGCCGGAAAGATGATTAGGATTATGCAAAGGAGCTAAGTCTTTGATTTCTTCGATATAATCCACCACAGATGGCGTAATGGGAGTGGAGGCATGGTGCTTCTCTCCTCCTTGCACCACACGATGACCAATGGCTTGGACATCAGACATGGAGAAAGGCAAGGCGTTAGACTTGGAGTTCAAAGCATCTAAAATGGTGTGGATGCCTTCTTCGTGATTGGGGATAGGTAATATGGTCAGATCTGTTTCTTGATCTTTTACTTCAAATTTAAACTCAGAGTCGTTGTAACCGATTTTCCCGATGGAGCCTTTGACAAAGACCTCATACTCAGGCATTTTTGCAATTTGGAATTTAATAGAAGAACTGCCACAATTCAATACGAGTACATACATAAAAACGGACCTCCTAAATAATAGTGATACCATTATATCAGAAAACCCGCTTGACTTTCAATTTACTAATCATAAGTAAAGACAATAATAAGATGGAGGTAGTCATCCATCGATCGATGAAGACGAAATCCAAAGGAAGCCACTCAAAGATCAAAGTAAAAACGGCCAACAGCATGCCGGCCAAAGTGATGGGACAGCCACAAAAACAACAGCTTTTGGAACTCACATTGTAGCGAGCCAAGCGAAAAGCGCCTGCCAATGGATAAACCAACATAACGAAATAAGACAGAAGGCCAGACGGTGCTAAGCCTATAGCCACATAAAGGCACATGGGTGCTACCCCAAAAGTCACCAAGTCAGCCAAAGCATCCAATTGTTTTCCAAAATCGCTTTCTCCGCCTGTCAATCGAGCCACTTTCCCATCTAATCCATCAAAAACACCACCTAATAGAATCAATAGGGAGGCAACCAATAGATGATTTCGACCATGAATGCTTATCAGTAAAATGGACAAGACACCGCAAGCAATATTCAATGTAGTCAGAAAATTGGGGAGTATTTTAAGAAACATGAGTCCAACTCCTTTGAAATGGATTCTTGGTTGTCAATAGCAAAATGATGGAAGAACCTGCCAGCACCATCCAAAAAGTGACCACGCGAAACACGGTGGCAATTGTCAGTGCAGTGGCACTGTTAACAGAAGTCAACAAAACCAACAACGTTGTCATCGTGACTTCAAAGGGACCAAGGCCTCCAGGAGACAATGGCAAAGAACCAATCAAATAAGCTGCAAAAGTAGCAACAAAAATCGCTATAACAGATGCATTGGTATCAAACACCCGGACAATCAACAACAACTTAAGAGGAAACAAGAGCCAGATGACAAAAGCGATCACAAAATGATAGGTTAATCGTTTTTTATTGCTGGCAACAAGTGAGGTGTAAGTAGAAAAAACGCCACGAAAATGTTGGATAGATTTTAGCAGGCGATGAGAATCCTCTTTCTTGGTAGGTTGTTTTCTCGACTTGAAAACAAGGGTCAATGAAACAATCAAGAGAAACAGACTGCTACCTACAAGTCCATACGTCAATAGATCGTTTTGGATAAAATGAGTTGAAAATATTAAATAGACAAGACTTACCAATGAAAGAGAAAGGATGCCGATGGTACTAAACAGTTTTTGAAGGATAACAATGGATAAAGCCTCTGTTTTAGAACACTGAAGTGTCTCCGAGAGAGCAAGAGTTCGGTAAGCTTCTCCGCCAATTTTTGCACCCGGAGTGATGCCGTCTACCACAGAGCCCTTCATATGGAGAATTAGCAGTGATTGAAGAGAAACAGTATGCCCACTGTCAGAAACCAATCCATGCCATTGGAAGCCAATGAGAAGTTGAGTGGCAAATTGCAACAGCACCAAAAAGATCAATAAGAAGGGAGGCAGTTCTTTTAAAGCTTGCCAAAGGGCGCTTAGATCGCTTGAGATGATCAGATAGAGAAACAAGATAAAACCAAACAGGTAGACTATTTTTTTCATAAGCACCTCAAAACTGATAAAGAGCGGTCTCGGAAATATTGGTTACGTTTCGGTGTTGTATCGTCTTGTATTTAGGGCAAAAAGCTTCGTGTTGGTCATAAAAATGGCGCATTTTCTCCTTAGGCTGTCTAACCAGTACTCGGCTTTCGGGGCTTTTTGTATTTTTGATTTGTTCCAATACCTTGTCTTTAGGATAGATTTGCAAAGCCATATGGATCAGAGAATAAGGACTTGCGTCTATGGTTTCTCCTTGGTGGTGAAGGATTCTGAAGCGATCTTCAGGAATTCCTAAATGATGTATCAAGCGATTCGCCAATTGGATGCAGTCAATATTCTGGTCGATAACGGTTATTTTGGCACCAGAGAGTTGGTGCATTAAAATGGCAGAACAAGGACAAGGACCACCACCAATGAACAAAATGTGATCTTCAGATGTAACATGGGCTAGCTTGAGTTCGCTTTTAATAATGGAAATATAACATTTAGAAAAAACCGAAAACAACAAAGGATGAGTGGTTACCAAGTGTTCGATTTTTTGTGTGAGTTTTGACATCAACATTTTTCAGACCTCCCAAATTATAAAAAAAGATTCCCAATTTGATAGACTACGCCTCCAATAAAGAAGGCAAAACCAGTAGTGGATAAGGCAATAACCACAGCAGTCTTGGCATTGAACTCAGACGCGATGATCCCAAAAACAGACAAACAAGGCAAGTAAAAGAGAGAGACCAAAGCGGCAACTAGTACCTGGAGATTAGACAAATTCAATCCTACTAAAGGTGCGATAGACATTTCACGACGAACAATACCTAACAACAGCCCATCGGTTGCTTGTGCGGGAAGACCTAGCCAACCTTGAATAAAAGGAGAAGCCAACACAGAGACAAAATCCAGAATGCCGGTTTCTTTGAAAACAGCCGCAATGACCACTGCAATCAACATAGGGCCTTCTGCTTCCAAAAGAAAATGCTTCATCCGAATCAAGAGTTTTTTTCCATAAGTTTTCCCATTTGGAATTAATAAATTTGGCACTTGAATAATCATAGGGGGCACGTTTCCCTTCAATATTTTTCCGGCCATGGCGGCTACGCCAATAAACACCAATAAAGCAATTCCAATTAAAGGAACAAAAAGACCATAGGAATTGCGACTAATCAACTCAATTAGAGCGCCTGTCTGAGAGATGCAAGGAATGGTGAAGCATACCAAAGAAGTTACAACCAACCGTTCTTTTCTTGTGGTGCAGGCACGGGTTCCTATTATAGCGGGAATGGCACACCCATATCCCATCATGATATTGATGATACTGCCTCCTTGTAGTCCCAAACGACTCATGATCTGGTCGAATAAAATGCTCAAGCGAGGCAAATAACCAAAATCTTCTAAGAAAGAGAAAACCACATAGAACAAGAAAACATAAGGTAAGATCAGAGCGAAGGGCCATTCAAAACCAATGACAAAGATACCGTATTCGCCAATTAAAACGTTTTGCAAAAGGCCTTCTGGAATGAACGAACCGAAGACATTTCTAAAAAAAGGAATGATGAGTCCATTGACTAAAGGGAGAAAAAACACAGCCCTAAGAGCTTTTCCGCCACCAACAATAATACCTAGTGCCAAAGCCATGATTAATAGAGCTATTGGGATTCCCGTCGAAGGACGGATCATCCAGTCGCTTAAGGTGGCTTTTTTCTTATCAGCGGGTGATGTGGTGGTTCTGACTTTTTGAGTGATCTCCTTAGCTGTGTCATATACAGTGGTGTCGCTTAAAGAGCAACTCGCGCAACTACTGGATGGACAAGAAGGACAAGACTCTTTTGAACGCATAATAGCCATAAGAGCGGCTTTTAGAGACTCGAATCCTTGACCTTTAACAGCTACTGTTTCAATAACAGGAGCATTTAACAACTGACTCAACAAAGGAACTTGAATTTGGATACCTTTTTCTTTTGCTACATCAAGAAAATTCAAAGCGTAAACAGTCGGGATATCATAGCCTTGAAGCTCAAGGGCTAATTCGAGACTCCGTTGGAGATTGGTGGCGTCCAACACGCAAATAATAGCTTGAGGTTGGCTCTTCAAAAATAGCTGAGCCACTTCTTCTGCTTCTGAAGTGGTAGTCAAAGAAAAAACACCCGGGACATCAATCAGGGTGTAAGAGGATTCTTTTAACAACATCTTTCCTTGAGTATAACTGACGGTCGTTCCTGCAAAGTTGGAACTGATGGCGTCAATACCGGTTAGATGTGTGAAAAAGACGCTCTTCCCAACATTAGGATGACCCATCAACAAGATTTTATTTGGTTGTGACAAGTGTTTTTGGATGTCCTTTTCGTTTAGGTCATGACAGCTGGCCAATGAATTCACGCTCCTCAACATCGATTAAAGCGGCAATTTGATTGCCAATCGCAACTTCTCTGGCGTCAATTTCCAACAAAGTAGGTCCGCCAAAAAGATAAGAATGCTTTTTATAAATCACATCGTTTTTACGGATCCCTAAAGCTTGAAGCATACTCACATCTGGCACAGACACAACGGTATAAAAACGACCTTTATCAGCTTTGTTCAAACGGCACATATGATAACCTCCCATACTAGTTAGCCCAAGCTAACTTTTTCATAAAATGAGTTTACCATGGCTAACTCGTGATTGTCAATAAAAAACCAAGAATAATTTTCAGATAATATGTTACAATAACTGAGCAGGAAAGTTTTTTGAGAAATAATTAATAGATGGGCAATACATTATAGAAGGGTGATCAAAGTGAAATTAATGGACAAACTATTTAATGGGAAAGGCTACATCGATGGCATTACCATCATTAACTTAAAAGGAGAGATTCTGTTCACGGCGAAATTCAACAACAAACTGTCCCATGCACCAACTATTGAACATGAATATGAAGTTGTAGGCAAAAAATTTCTGGAAGTTTACGAAAATTTGGATGAAGAAACCAGTACTACTTATCAAGCCATGGTTTTAGGAATCCCCATATATAAAGAAAACCAGCTACTCAAATCAAAAAATAGAGAAGCTATTCGTATCACATCGTTATCCATTCCCATAAAATCGGGAAATGTGATCGTTGGAGCCATTGATCTTTCAGTGAATAGTGAAACAGAAGAAGACTTGAAAGAAACATTGATGGAAGTTGAGGATTTACAGATTGGCGATTTGGATTTGTTGGGTATGAACGCAGACACTTTCAAAGGCAATCGTGTGGACACTTTGGCTGGCAGTGATAGACAATCAAGATACTCAGTGGATCATATCATAACCAACGACAGAGAAATGATGAAGATCAAACAGTATGTCACGGTGGCTGCGGGGTGTGACTTGCCAACACTAATCTATGGAGAAACAGGCACAGGAAAAGAGTTGTTTGCCCATGCCATACATGATGCCAGCAATAGGCGAAACAAACCATTCATTACTCAAAATTGCGCCGCCATTCCGGAAAACTTGTTGGAAAGTATTTTGTTTGGGACATCAAGAGGTGCTTTTACCGGTGCGGTTGATAATATTGGATTATTGGAAATGGCTGATGGAGGAACCATCCTTCTTGATGAGATCAACTCGATGCCGCTTCATCTTCAATCAAAACTGTTGAGAGTCCTGGAAGATGGGACAATAAGAAGCGTTGGCTCAGAAAAGGAATTTACAGTGGATGTCAAGGTGATAGCGGCTATGAACGAAGATCCGTTAAAAGCTATTGCATCAGGATTTTTAAGACGAGACATCTATTACCGATTGAGTGCGCTTAATATCACCATACCTCCATTGAGGGAACGAAAGGAAGACATTCCTCTTTTAGTTAATTTCATGGTGCTCAAATACAACCAAATACTTGGTAAAAACATCAAATATATAGCTCAGGAAACACTGGACGAGTTAAATAGCTACGAATGGCCTGGCAATATACGAGAACTAGAAAATGTGATCATACATGGGATGAGTTTAGTGGACAACAGTCAGGAAACGCTAGGACATATAGATATTTCCGATAAATTGTCGGAATTAGAAGCTTATGATCAAGAATTGGATGAAGGAACGGTGGTGATAAAACCGTTGGCGGAGATGGTACACGATTTTGAAAGGCGAACCATCAACCAGGCCCTGAAAAAGGTGGATTTTAATGTCACAAAAGCTTCAAAGATTCTGAAAACACCGAGGCAAACTTTGCAAAGAAAAGTGAAGCGATATGGTTTGTGACAATAATAAAAGCTCAATAACGGGCGATTAAAAGCTCAATATTGAGCTTTTTTTAATGATTTCTTCCGAATTTAAGAAAGGATGGAGGTAAAAACCCCAGAATTTCAAGCAAAAGAGAACAGATGAATAAAAGCAAATAATTGGCATTGATCTTGCATTTATAAATAGAGAAGACAATATGAACCAAGGAGGTTAAATGTGGTATTTGGTGTATTGAAAGACATAAAAGTTGGCGAATTTAGAGTGATCGCCACACCGACAGAAGTCTCAACCATCAAAGATGATGGACATACGGTGCTTGTTCAAAAAGGAGCAGGTGACTTGGCTGGATTTGACGATGAATCCTATGTAGAAGCAGGAGCAGAAATCGTTGCGACCATGGAGGAAATTTATGCTCGCTGTGATTTTGTGGCAAAAGTCAAGGAGATCGAGCCAGTAGAGTATGATATGTTACGAGAAGGTCAGTTGGTTTTCACATGTATTCATCCCGCATCTCATCCTGAGGAAGTGCAGGCGCTTTTGGACAAAAAAGTCATCGCCTTCACTGCGGAAGACTCTCATAGACATGGCTCGCCTAATTGTGAAGCAGCAGGTAAACAAGGTGCCTTGATGGGATTGGAGTCTTTGCTTTCAATTCATGGGGGAAGCGGTAAGTTTGTCAGTGGACTGGCGGGTGCCCCCGGCATCAAGGTTTTAATTTTAGGAGCGGGATTAGTTGGAAAAGCTGCCCTTCAGGTATTGCAATCCCTAGGAGCGTGGGTCACAGTTTTGGATGTGAACATCACAACGCTTAGAGAGATTGGAGCCATGTACGATGAAAAGGTCAATACAGGCATTTCATCCCGATACCAAATCAACAAACTATTGCCTGAAACAGACTTGGTTATCAACTGTGTAAAGTGGCCAAAAGGGAGCAAAGACTTTTTGATCGACAGAGAAATGGTAAAAAGAATGCCTAAGGGATCGGTGATCGTTGACATTAGTAATGACTATGGTGTCATTGAAACGTTTAGAGAAACCACTCACGATCATCCAAGATACGTGGAAGAAGGCGTGGTCCATTATTGTGTTAGCAATATACCAGGAGCCATTTCCCATTCCACATCTATTGCTTATGCTGCATCTGTCTTGCCGCATTTTAGAAACATTATGAATAATGGCGTAGAAGAGGCATGTGTGAAAGATGGGTTTTTGAGAAGAAGCATGACGGTTTATAAAGGGTATTTGACTCATGAGGAAACCAGTAGTCTTCAAAACAGACCATGGATTCCCCCAGAAGAAATATTAGGTATTTCAGACCGAGCGTTGGATTCGGCGCCACCGGCTACCGTCACACGATCAACAAACTATATCAAACAAAAAAAATAGGAGGGATATTATGGAACCAATTAATATGGGGTTCATTTCGTTAGTACCAGCAATTATTGCAATTGTCTTATCATTTGCCACCCGTAACACAGTGGTATCATTAATCGTTGCCATTATAGTGGGAACATTTCTAGCAGGTCAAGGCATCTTAGGCTTTCCAGCTTTGTTGAGAAGTAGCATTGGCACATCCGGTTTTGCTTGGGTTATGCTACTAAATACATTTATTGGTGTTTTGGTGGCGTTTTTCCAAAAGACAGGTGCCATTCAAGGTTTTTCCCAATACATACAAGATAAAAATCTAACTCAGCGATCTATTCGATTGGTGGCCTGGTTATTAGGATTCGTTGTTTATTTTAGTGACTCGTTCAGTCCGCTTTTTGTAGGATCCACCATGAGAAACATTTCGGATAAAGCTAAGATCTCAAGAGAAAAACTGGCATATATTGCCGACTCAGGAGCGGCACCCGTAAGTGTGATTGTTCCCATCACTGGATGGGCAGCATATTTGAGTGGGTTGGCTATCGGGGTTGGAACCATTGCGAATCAAGATGATGCGATGAGCTTATTTGTTCGCGCCATTCCTTATAATCTGTACGCATTAATTACCATTGTGTTTGTAGGTCTTGTAGCCGCTGGAATTATTAAAGATTTTGGACCGATGAAAAAAGCGGAAGACAGAGCAAGAAATGAAGGAAAATTGTTGCGTGATGGAGCAGTGCCGTTAGTCGGAAAAGAATTGACCGAGATGGAAGCTTATCCTGGAATCAAGCCTAAAGTTTTCCTAAACTTCTTATTGCCGGTTCTGTTGATTATTGCCATCGCTTTAGGTACTTACGTGATTACGAATTCTGCGAAAACGATGGAAGCATTTTTGTTGGTCATCATCTTTATGGCCATCAGCATGTTTACCCAGGGAATACCAATGAAAGAAATCATGGACACGGCAACCAATGGAATCAAAGGAGCAGTACCAGCAGTTATGATACTGGCACTAGCTTACACGATCAAGGAGTTAAGTGTTGACATGGGAACGGCAAACTACATTATTTCCAACACAGAAGGATTTTTGACACCACAAGTGCTACCAGCGGTTATTTTCATCATAGCAGCAATTGTGGCGTTTTCAACAGGAACCTCTTGGGGAACTTTTGCTATTACAATGCCTATTGCCTTACCATTGGCATTTAATTTTACAGGTGGAGAATTGACACCGTTGGTGATGGCCTCATTTGCGGCAGTAGCTGGTGGTGGAGTGTTTGGAGACCATTGTTCTCCACTTTCTGACACAACAATACTTGCATCAACAGGAGCAGCGGCTGATCATATCGATCACGTCAAGACTCAATTACCTTATGCTTTAATTACAGGCAGCATGGCTCTGATTGTTTATTTGATCATTGGTTTTACAAGTTTCTAAAGGCAAAATCAGATAAAACACCCCCACGCATTCATAGAGATTGCGCGGGGGTGTTTTTTTTTGACATTTCTATATTGACAAAATGTTAACAACAAAATATAATAGAAACAATTCATCGAATATATTCTATAAAACATATCAGATCAAAATACATCCCATAAGAGTTAGTTGAATGGTACATACAAAGAGGATACAACTTTTATTGCATAAATGGATGAACATTTTGAAGAACAGACAAAGGTATATGTTTAATAAAGGAGGAAAAAATGTTTTTGACAGAGCAGCATGAAATGGTTAGAAAGCTTGTAAGAGAATTTGTAGAAAAAGAACTAACGTCTGAAATTTTGGATGAAGTCGAAGAATCAGGCCATTTTCCAAAAGACATACTGGATAAAATGGGTAAGCTTGGTTTTTATGGAGTAAAGGTGCCTAAAGAATATGGCGGATCAGGAGCAGATACAAGAAGTTATGTATTGATGATTGAAGAGATTTCAAAAAAGAGTGGGGTTGCCAGTCTTTACGCAAATTCACCTAACTCATTAGGTGGAGGACCATTATTGTTATCAGGAACGGAAGAGCAGATTAAAAAATATTTGACGCCTCTAGTTAAAGGCGATATTATGATTGCTTTTGGACTGACAGAACCAGGAGCTGGTTCGGATGCCGGAAGCATGACAACCACTGCAGTAGAAGAGGGTGATTATTATGTACTAAATGGGCGAAAGACCTTTATTACAATGGCACCTTTAGCAGAGTATTCTATTGTGTATGCCAAGACAGATGTAACGAAAGGCACCAAAGGAATATCAGCATTTGTTGTGGACATGAAGCTTCCCGGAGTGTCATGCGGTAAAGCAGAGCATAAGATGGGACTAAAAGGATGTGCGACCAGCGACATTATTCTACAAGATGTTCGCGTTCACAAAAGCGACATGCTTGGAGAAGTGAACAAAGGGTTTATTAATGCGATGAAAACATTGGACACAGGCCGTATAGGAGTAGCTGCTCAATCAATAGGGATGGGACAAGGCGCTCTTGATGAAGCTGTTAAATTTGCAAAAGATAGAAAGCAATTTGGCAGGAGAATCACAGATTTCCAAGGCATTAGTTTTATGCTGGCGGATATGGCTACTAAACTTGAAGCGGCCCGAACGCTAACTTACCATGCGGCCTATTTAAAAGATACCAACCAAGATGCAAGCAAAATAGCATCAATGGCTAAGCTGTTTGCTTCAGAGGTTTGTAATGAAATATGTGCAAAAGCAGTACAAATCCATGGTGGATATGGTTTTATGAAAGAATATAAAGTAGAAAGAATGTATAGAGATGCTAGAGTATTCACAATATACGAGGGAACATCTCAAGTTCAGCAGATGGTAATAGCGGGACATCTACTTAAATAAGAAAGGAGTATACAATACAAAATGAAAATACTAGTGTGTGTCAAACAAGTACCAGATACTAATGAAGTCAAAATAGATCCTGTAAAAGGAACATTAATAAGAGATGGCGTGCCAAGCATACTAAACCCAGACGATGCCAATGCATTAGAAGCAGCTCTTTCATTGAAAGATGAAAACCCTGAAGCGAGAGTATTTGTCATTACAATGGGACCGCCACAAGCAAAAGAGATGTTAAGAGAATGTCTTGCCATGGGAGCCGATGAAGCCTATTTATTAAGTGACAGAGCTTTTGGGGGAGCAGACACATGTGCAACTTCAACGACAATAGCTGCAGGTATCAAGAAAATAGGTGGAGGGGACATTATTTTTGCAGGAAGACAAGCCATAGATGGGGACACAGCTCAAGTAGGCCCACAAGTTGCACAAAGGCTGGATATTCCCGTGGTTACATATGTTCAGGATATATCTGTAAAAGGGGATAAAGTTGAAGTCCAAAGACAGTTAGAGGACGGATACGAAGTGATTGAAGTTAAAATGCCTTGTCTTCTGACAGCTGTAAAAGAATTCAATGAGCCAAGATATATGACGATAAATGGTATAGTTGAATCTTACAAGAAAGAAATTACCACTTGGAATCATGAAGATGTGGATGTTCATCCAAATGATTGTGGATTGAACGCATCTCCTACTCAGGTGTTTAGGTCTTTTACACCCCCTCAAAAAGGGAAAGGCAAAATCTTGTCAGGTACAGTTAACGAAATGGCAGATGCGTTATTATTGGAATTGAAAGAGAAGCACATACTATAGAAAGGAAGAGGAAAAATGGCTGTAAATGTAATAATTGATAAGTGTAAGGGTTGCTCGATATGTATCAAGCATTGTCCCTTTGACGCAATAACAATGGAGAATAGGATTGCTGTAATAGGATCAGCATGCACAGGATGTGGTGCTTGTGTTGATAAGTGTCCATTTGACGCGATAGAAACAATAGAGATAAAAAAAGAGGCGGTAGACCTAGAAGCCTATAGGGGGGTATGGGTATTTGCTGAACAACGTGACAATAAGTTGATGCCTGTTGTTATTGAGCTTTTAGGCGAAGGAAAGAGATTAGCAAATGAAATAGGAACGGAGCTTTGTGCAATAGTTTGTGGTGAAAAATTGGAGGCCATAACAGAAGAATTATTTGCATATGGCGCTGACAAGGTTTATGTGGCCGATGACTCTGAACTCAAAAGTTACAGAACAGACTCGTACACAAAAGTTATATTCGATGCAATCACGAAGTATAAACCGGAAATTGTTCTTTTAGGAGCAACTCACATTGGTCGTGATTTAGGACCATGTCTTGCGGTAAAAGCAAATACAGGGCTTACAGCAGATTGCACAAGTTTTGATATTGATCCAGGTGACAAAAAATTATTGCAGACACGACCAGCTTTTGGCGGAAACTTAATGGCCACAATCATTTGCCCAGATCACAGGCCTCAGATGTCGACGGTAAGATCAGGTGTCATGGATAAAGCAGCGTATGAATCTGGGAGAAAAGGTGAAGTGATAACGCTAGATGTTGTATTTAAAGATGACGAGATTAGAACTAAAATTCTAGATGTTGTTAAAACGGTCGGAGAGAGAGTGTCACTGACAGATGCAGAGATTATCGTTTCAGGGGGACTTGGACTAGGAAGTTCAGAAGGGTTTGAATTATTAAAAAGACTGGCTGATAAATTGGGTGGAACCGTCGCATCATCTCGTGCAGCAGTTGATGCTGGATGGATGGATCATGCTTATCAAGTTGGACAAACGGGTACGACGGTTAAACCTAAAATTTACTTTGCGTGTGGGATATCAGGAGCGATACAACATATTGCAGGAATGCAAAGTTCAGATTATATCATAGCAATAAACAAAAACGAATCGGCTCCAATATTTGAAGTAGCAGATTTTGGTATTGTTGGAGATGTCTATCAAGTGATACCGGCAATAATTGAAGCTTTGAATTAGAGCAATAACAATATAAGCCGAAAATACAATCCAGATATTTTCGGCTTATATCATAATGTCATAATGGAGGAAAGATGGACAAGTTCAAAAAAGTAATGATATATTGCTTAGGGTTATTTTTCCTAGCAATGGGAGTAACTTTTTCGATTAAGTCACAACTTGGTATTTCACCTGTAAATTCCATCCCATATGTTTTGAGTCTTATTTCAGGAATAGAACAAGGGCATGTTATTATTGCAGTATTCACTGTTTTTATTCTAGTGCAAGTTGTGTTGTTAAAAAAAGATTTCAAGTTAATAAATGTCTTCCAAATTGTTTTTTCAACCGTGTTTGGATATTTTGTAACGTTTACAAATGCGATATTTTCCTTTCCATCGCCCGATAGTTATTTTTTAAAACTGGGATTGTTGTTCATAAGCATGATTTTGGTTGCCGTTGGAATAATTTTTTATTTACGGGCTGAAATAATACCGATGCCTGCTGAAGGATGTATGATAGCCATCCAGAAGATTACAAAAAAAGAATTCTATAAGATTAAATATTCTTTCGATGTTTCGATGGTGCTTGTTTCCATTGTACTGTCAATACTGTTTTTAGGTGGACTTAACGGGGTAAGAGAAGGAACCATTATAGCAGCGATAGGCATTGGAAAAATAATTGGATTTATGGAGAGGAGATTCAAAAGTCAGATTCATCGTTTGGTTCGATTCATTCAGACATAAGCTCTAACACCACCCAAATAATGGGTGGTTCTTTCGCTCATTGGACTACGAAAGGAGTGGTTTTTAATGCACATAGATAGTTTAATGGAATATGGAGAGATCAAATTTGTTGAAAGCTACATTAATGTTAATGAGTTCCCCATAATAGAAAATATTTTTTTCCTCAAAGAAGACACCAAACTGGATCCAAATACGCTATACATAGGCTCTTCCAGAGTTCTTAGTGCATTTTTGAAGAACGTATCGACTGAGTATCCTTTGCACTTTATTTCTTTTGACAATGAAGTTTCACTGGCAGATTTCTCAGAAATCGAAAATACAAATATTTTGATAACTGATTTTGGGGCTTTTGATTGCTATAATAGGATCAATGATATATTGTCTGAGTACAGAGACTGGTATTATTCCTTATTAAGAATTCAGTCAGATAGTGGCAGCAATCAAAAATTGATTGATGTGGCGTCCAAGAAGATGAAATGTCAAAGCTTCTTGTTGTCTCCTGGGTATTCCGTTCTTAACAGCAACTACGAGGTAGTTCTGAAAAATTCATTGTCTGAAGAGCTGATTAGGAATGGCTTTTTATCGAGCACAACAGTTAATGAATTGTACAACCAGCTGGATGATTTTTCGTCAGAATCTAACTTGGCTTACATAAAAAAAGAACAGAATGGTTCAGTTGTTATAGTTCCTATTGTTCATGGGAACAAAAACATAGGTAATGTGATGTTTTTTTCAGACAACAGCGAAACCACTCGAAAAATCAAATATTTTTTTCCCATTTTTTTGGAGTCAATAAGGAATAGGATCGTTTCACAGTCCAATATAGGAAAATATGGATCTGATGTCGAATTTGATTGCTTAGTCAAGGATTTAATTGAATTAAGAGTTCAAAGTCAAATAGAAATAGACAATCGATTGGAACTTATGAATGCAACCTTAGACAAGGTATACATTTGTGCTGTCATACAGTTCAACGACATCAAAGAAGTGCCCATACCGATCAGCTATATTATTGGTCAAATTGAAAAAGTCTTTCCAAAGTCAAAGGTAACCACTTATATGGATGAAATCATTATTTTCATACCAAGAAAAAACTTTGATCCTTATAAATTTGACAAGGTGGGAGCAAAGATGCTGTTGGATAAGCATGACGCTTATTTGGGCATCAGCAATTCTTCTAAACATTTATTTCTTTTCAACACCTTTTACTTAGAATGCACCAACGCCATTCGCCTTGGTAGGTTCTTTTCGGATGTTCCTAATGACCGGATATTCTTTTATGAAGATTATCGCATTATGGATATCATCGATATGTGTTGCAAAAATTTCAGAACAATCCATCACCATAACAACCTCATATACCTTTGTCATCCAGGTATACTTTGGCTTCAAAGGCATGATAGAAAAAACAATGCTGATTTGAAGGAGGTTTTGTATAGCTATCTTATGAATAATCGGAATGCCACTAAAACTTCACGAGATCTTCATATACATAGAAATACGCTTATGTATAAGCTCAACAAAATAGAAAGTATTTTAGGAGAGAGTTTAGATGACGGCATGCTTCAACTTAATCTCATGTTTTCTTATCTTACGCTTAGATATATTGAAGAATACGAAAAAAAGGACCCTTTCGATATAAGGCAAAACTAGATAAAAAAACTGCTACTCAATTTGAGTAGCAGTTTTAGGTTGCGTGCGCCCGGCATGGGTGTAATCTAACGGGTGAAAGTCCCCAGTGCAGGTGGATA
>CAZIKK010000005.1:82522-121438 GCA_964539975.1 uncultured Clostridia bacterium | reverse complement strand
GAACAAAAATTATTGGAGGTAATTGGAATGAAAAAAGGAAACCCATTTGGAACGCACAGAGTGATTGAACCAGCAGGTGTATTGCCACAGCCAGCTCTGAAAATTGACAATACGATGGAAATTTACGACAATGAGATTTTGATAGACGTTCAGACTTTGAATGTGGACTCTGCCAGTTTCACACAGATCAAAGACCAAGCAGAAGGAAACCTTGATAAAATCAAGGAAATCATGAAAGGCATTGTAGCTGAAAGAGGCAAGCATCAAAATCCGGTAACAGGATCAGGTGGCATGTTGACGGGTACGGTTAAAGAAATTGGTCCTGCTTTAGAAGGGAAAACAAAACTGAAAGTGGGAGACAAAATCGCAACTTTGGTGTCTCTATCTTTGACCCCATTGGTTATTGAAGAGATTTTGGAAATCAGAAAAGACATTGACCAAGTGGACATCAAAGGCCAGGCTATCCTGTTTGAAAGTGGCATCTTCGCGAAAATGCCTGACGATATGCCTGAAAATCTAGCTTTGTCTGTACTAGATGTGGCAGGAGCGCCCGCACAAACAGCTAAGCTTGTAAAGCCAGGAGACACGGTATTGGTCGTTGGAGGTGCTGGAAAATCCGGTATGCTGTGTTTGTATGAGGCCAAGAAACGAGCAGGTATCACTGGCAAGGTGATCTGCATGGCACACAGAGAGTCCTCATTAGAAAAAGTTAAAAAATTGAACTTGGCAGATGCCTACATTGTAGGAGATGCCACAGATGCTGTGGGTATTTACGACCAAATCATGGCGCTTACAGATGGTGAGTTGTGTGATATTGTCATTAATTGTGTCAGCCGTCCGAATTGTGAGATGTCCAGTATTCTGACTTGCAAGGATAACGGCACTGTCTATTTCTTCTCTATGGCCACCTCTTTCACAAAAGCGGCCTTAGGAGCGGAAGGTGTAGGCAAAGATGTGAACATGATCATCGGAAACGGCTACACCAAAGACCATGCGGAGATATCTTTGCAAATCATGAGAGAAAGCGACGATCTTAGAAAACTGTACGCAGAAATATATGCATAAATAAAGGAAATCCCTTTAAATATTAGATTGAAAGGAATGAATAATATGGCTTATTACAATGAAACGGAGCTTTGGAAAGACGTTACACCGGAAGAGTGGAACGACTGGAAATGGCAACTTAGAAACCGAATCAATGACGTGGAAAAACTGAAGAAAGTGATTCAATTGACCGAACAAGAAGAAAAAGATATCAAGGAAGTATTAGGAAAATTCAGACTGGGAATCACTCCTTATTATGCGGCTCAAATGGACAAGGAAGACCATCGATGTCCTGTTCGAATGCAAGCGGTTCCCACTATTGCAGAAACGCATGTCAGTGAATCAGACATGTTAGACCCTCTCCACGAAGATGAGGACTCACCTGCACCAGGCTTGACTCACAGGTATCCGGACAGAGTGTTGTTGTTGGTGACAGACCAATGTTCAATGTACTGTAGACATTGCACAAGAAGGCGATTTGCCGGACAGGCAGATCATGCAGTGCCTATGGATAGGATTGAGAAGGCTATTGACTACATCCGAAACACACCACAGGTGCGAGACGTCTTGTTGTCAGGGGGAGATGCCCTATTGATTTCAGACGAAAAACTGGAAACCATCATCAAGAAACTGAGAGAAATTCCTCATGTTGAAATCATACGAATTGGCTCAAGAACGCCAGTGGTATGTCCACAGAGAATCACAGATGATTTGGTGAACATGTTGAAAAAATACCATCCAATCTGGTTGAACACCCACTTCAACCATCCAAAGGAAATGACCGACGAGACTAGGGAAGCTTTAAGAAAAATGGCTGATGCCGGAATTCCTTTAGGTAATCAATCGGTATTGCTAAGGGGCGTTAACGACTGCGTCCATATCATGAAGGATCTGGTCCATCAATTGGTCATGAATCGTGTCAGACCTTACTACATCTATCAATGCGACTTGTCTCTTGGAATAGAGCACTTTAGAACATCAGTCGGAAAAGGGATTGAGATCATCGAAGGGTTAAGAGGTCATACTTCTGGATATGCGGTGCCAACATTTGTGGTGGATGCTCCTGGTGGCGGTGGCAAAACGCCAGTAATGCCCGACTATGTGATTTCACGCTCTGCACACCGATTGGTGTTGAGAAACTACGAAGGAGTGATTACCACTTACACAGAACCAAGCAATCCGGATATTGATTGCACATGTGATGTCTGTACAGGCAAAAAAGAAGGAAAATTGTCTGGCGTGGCTTCTTTGTTGGCGGGAGACAGACTGAATTTGGAGCCCACTCATTTGGAAAGGAAAAGCCGGAAAAAGTAATCGCAAATGGATGGATTGAGAAAGGGGTGAAATATGGGACTTATTGAAGGACTCAACCAACAGTACCAATCAATCGCCATTGTAGGGTTGGCTAAGAATGCAGGCAAAACAGTCACGTTGAATTATTTGATTGAGGAAGCCTACGAACACAACATTCTATTGGGACTGACTTCCACAGGTAGAGATGGAGAGCGTCTTGATTTAGTCACAGACACTGAAAAACCCACAATATTTGTGGTAGAAGGCACCCTGATCGCGACAGCAAGATCTTTGATAGAAACAGGAGATGCAGGGCTTGAGATTCTGGAAGTGACAGAATTCACAAGCCCTCTTGGGCATATTACCCTATGTCGGGTAAAGGAAGAGGGAACGGTACAATTAGCAGGTCCCACTAATAGTAAAGATGCCATCAAAATTCGAGATAAATTGTTGGCCTATGGTGCTGAGCTAGTATTATTAGATGGCGCCATCGATCGAAAGGCGGTTTCGGCACCAGGTGTGACAGATGCTTGCGTGGTGTCAACAGGGGCAGTCTTGAGTAGAGACATTCGAAAAGTAGTGTGGCAAACCAGCTATTTCATTACCATCCTGACCCTCCCTAAAGTGACAGATTCGCGAATGCTTGAGATGGGAAAAGAACTGACCAGTAGCAGTGTGATCGATGATCAATATCAGATTATCACACCGGATGTGAAAACCAGCCTGGGAAAGGTAAACCAGTTGATGGCAGTTGTGAATGAAAAGACCAAGTATGTCTATTTATCCGGAGCTGTGACCACAGCCATGATGAAAGCTTTAATGATGGGCAAGCACAAACCCACCTTGCTAATTGACAATGGGACGCAGATTTTTTCAGATTATTTTAACTTCAACAGCTTGGTAAAAAAAGGACTTAAGATTGAAGTGTTGCAACCCATTGAAGTGAAAGGAATTACTGTCAACCCTGTAGCTCCCGTTGGCTATAGCTTTGATAGTGAGACGTTTGTTGAAAAGATAAAAGAGGCAGTAGGAGACATACCTGTGATCGATGTGTTGGGAGGGATAGAACGATGACACCATTCATGAGCAAAGAAACAGGAAACAAATTGAATGTGGATGCCATTTTCGATCGAATCAATCCCATTTCTCCTTATGGAAAACAACAAAAAAAAGACATGCCTGTTTATCGCCCGGGGCAAGAACACTTGTTGAAAGAAGAGTATGGTTTGATGTCCTATATGGAAAAGTATTATGTGGATCGAGAGGTGATATCTGTTCTGAACCACAGCAAAGATATTGGAGAATCCATTAATCGGGCGGTGAACGGAGAAGTTTTGTCTGTTGTAGAGCTGTTTGAGGTCAAACATTTTGCCATGAACACCATGCGGATATTGAAAACTTTTCGGGACAACAAATTTTACGACAGTATTCGGATCGAAAGTTTAATGGATATGGTGGATTTGTTAGACCCGGCGAAGGAAAGATTGAGCACGTTTTACATATACGATGACTATTCAGAAGCATTGAAAGAGGTTAGAGAACAGAAAAACGAAGTAAATCATGAGCTGAAGCGATTGACAAAAAATGTTAAAGACAGGTTGCTTGCCGAGTACAAAGGGATGGGACTCAGACTGAGCCTTAAGGGAGATGCCCATGTAAACAAATCCGAGGAGCGTCTCTTGCAACGCTTAGACGAGGATCATAGAGTTTACCGTTCGTCCCAATCAGTAACCAGCATTGTTTTTAGCATACGACATACCGAAGAGATGTCAAAATTGGAAGTAACCTACAATGACTTGAAAGCAAAAGAGGAAGACGAAGAATATGCAGTTATGGCCAAATTATCAAAAGCGATTGGAGAAAGGCAGGAGAGCTTCCGCAAGAATTTTGAGGCTTTGGGAAAGATCGATCTGGTTTTAGCTAAATTAAGACAAGCCAAAGGAACCAACGCCATCATGCCAACCATCGTCGAGAACCACTGCATAAGAATAACCAACGGGCGACACGTAAAAACAGAAGAAGTGCAAAAGAAGAAAGAAAAGTCATATACACCCGTCTCCATCCAGCTAGATGTTCCGACTACATCCATCACAGGTGCGAATATGGGGGGCAAAACCGTCACCCTGAAAATGATTGGACAAATAGCGTGGGCGGTGGCTATGGGATTATATGTGCCGGCAGAAGCTTGCACCATGGGATTGTCCAACTACTTGTTTATTTCTATTGGAGATGAGCAATCAGTAGAGCGAGGCCTTTCCACTTTTGGAGCTGAGATTGAAAACTTGGCCAAGGCATTTCAATTTGTAAACGATAGGAGCCTTATTTTGATTGATGAGTTAGCCGGAGGCACCAATCCTATGGAAGGATATGGAATAACTCGAAGCGTCATCGAGTTTTTGTCCGATAAAGACTCTTTATCCGTTATCACCACTCACTTTGATCAAGCTGCAGGTGATAAGGTGCAACGGTTGCAAGTAGCAGGGCTTAAGAAAATTGACCTGAAGCAACTGGAGGCGGAATTGATAGAGAATCCAGATAAAGGGATGGACATTATTAGTGAGAATATGGACTATCGATTGATCCCTGCTGATTTGGGAGAAACGGTTCCCAAAGACGCCATCAACATTGCAGAGTTGATGGGCATGCAAAAAGAGATCATCGAGAGAGCCAAAAAATATGTTGAAGGGATGTGATGTTTTGAACAGCAAACTGGGATTAAATCCAGAAATTATTGAAAGAGCAAGAAGCGCGGCAAAGAATATAGCGCTAGAGACACAAACGTTCATTGACAAGCACTCCACCGTGACTGTGGAGAGAACCGTTGCTAGATTGTTGGGAATCGACGGGGTGGATGAAATAGAAAAACCCTTGCCCAACGTGGTGGTAGATAACATCAAAGAAGGAGGCGGCCTTGCTCAAGGAGCAGCTTTCTGGATTGGAAATGCGATTGTAAATACAGGCAATACGCCTCAGGAAATCGCTGAAAAAGTTAACGCCGGAGAAATTGATCTAACCAAGCTACCAATAGCAGATAAAGATAAAATATTTGAAGCCGTCCAAAAAATAGCGGTGGAAACCACCAACAAAATCCGAGAAAACAGAAAGAAAAGAGAAGACTTCATCGAGAATGTTGGAGAGGGCAAACGACCTTACTTGTATGTCATTGTGGCCTCAGGAAATATCTATGAGGACATTGTACAGGCTCAAGCAGCTGCTAGACAAGGTGCAGATGTTGTGGCTGTCATTCGGACAACAGCCCAAAGTTTATTGGACTATGTACCTTATGGAGCTACCACCGAAGGATTTGGAGGCACTTATGCGACTCAGGAAAACTTCAAACTGATGCGTGAGGCATTAGATGAAGTAGGAGAAGAAGTAGGTCGTTACATTCGTGTTTGTAATTATTGTTCAGGGCTGTGCATGCCTGAGATTGCAGCTATGGGAGCATTGGAACGGTTGGATGTTATGCTCAATGATGCCTTGTACGGCATCTTGTTCCGAGACATCAATATGCAACGAACACTAGTGGATCAATTTTTCTCTCGCTTGATCAACGGTTATGCAGGGATCATCATTAACACAGGAGAAGACAATTATCTAACAACCGCTGACGCGGTAGAAGAAGCCCATACCGTGCTGGCTTCCCAATTTATCAATGAACAGTACGCTTTATTGGCAGGCATTCCGGAAGAACAGATGGGATTGGGGCATGCTTTTGAGATGAACCCTAAGCTCGAAAACGGATTTTTGATGGAATTAGCTCAGGCTCAGATGACCAGGGAAATTTTTCCCAAAGCACCATTGAAATATATGCCACCAACCAAGTTTATGACTGGAAATATTTTCAGAGGCCATGTTCAAGATGCTTTGTTTAACTTGCTATCTATCTGGACAGGTCAAGGCATTCAGTTGTTGGGCATGATGACAGAAGCTATCCACACGCCTTTGTTGCATGATCGAATGCTGGCCATTGAGAATGCTCAGTACATTTTCAACAACGCTCGAGATTTAGGAGAAGAAATAGAATACAAAACCGATGGAAAGATTCAGAAACGAGCCCAGCAGGTATTGATAGATGCAGAAAAAATGTTGATAGATATTGAAAAAGAAGGGATTTTCACAACCATAGAAAAAGGGAAGTTCGGCGGTGTAAAACGAGGATATACCAGTGGAAAAGGGTTAGATGGTGTGATTGAGAAATCTCAAGATTATTTCAATCCCTTTATAGATTTGATGTTAGGAGGTGGCCAATAATGTCATTGGGGAAAGTGGATTTAACAAAAATTAAACCATATGGCGACACCTTGAATGATGGGAAGGTTCAATTAAGCTTCACGTTACCGGTGCCTTATGGAGATGAATCAGAAGAAGCCGCCAGGCAATTGGCAAAAAAAATGGGATTAAGTGAGGCCAGCGTGGTCCATTCACACGATCTAGGCGTTGGGTACACCTTCTTCATTGTCTATGGAAACTGCACCCACACAGTGGATTACGACGCCATAGAAGTGCCAAAAGTGGATGTGGAATTTATGGATAAGGAAGGTGTAGAGCAATACATAGAGGAGCATATCAAACGGGATGTGGTAATTGTAGGTGCTTGCACCGGCAGTGATGCCCACACAGTAGGGATAGATGCCATCATGAATATGAAGGGCTTTGACGGGCACTACGGTTTGGAGCGATATAAGGGTATTGAAGCCATCAACATGGGCAGCCAGGTATTAAATGAGGAATTGATCGCAAAAGCTATTGAAGTAAATGCAGATGCGATTTTGGTATCCCAGGTTGTCACACAAAAAGACGTCCATATTCCAAACTTGACTCAATTAGTTGAAATGCTGGAAGCAGAAGGAATTAGGGATAAGATGATTCTTGTAGCTGGAGGACCAAGATTGTCTCATGAATTGGCTCAAGAGCTAGGATACGATGCGGGATTTGGCCCAGGTTCCTTTGCCAACCATGTGGCGACTTTCATTGTCAAGCAGATGGTGGAAAGAAAAATGGTTTAACGGCATAAAAAAAGACTCTACTGTTTTCAGTAGAGTCTTTGCTATGTCATCGGTATTTAAGCTAATAGGGAATCAATCTTATTGGTGTCATATCCAACCACTTCGGTACCGTCCACCACTGTGACTGGAACGCCCATGTGACCCATGGCCATTAGTTCTTTTCTAGCTTCCATGTCTGAAGACACGTTTCTTTCTGTGTAAGTAACCCCTTTTGAATTCAAGTAGTCTTTCATCATGGTGCAATAAGGGCAAGTGCTGCTTGTGTAAACTTTGATATCTTTCATAATTATTTCCTCCTATTTGAGAATCATTTTCTCTTGTTCTCTATATGTGCATTATACCCCCCGGAGGTATTTGATTCAATAGATTTCCCCAAAAAACCTTCCAAAAAACAAAAGGGACGGTTCCTTTTGTTTTTTGGGCATGGTAAAATAAGGTGAGTAATCCTATAGGAGGCTTGAAATGCCAAGGAATAAACGAATGATCAGTTCAACTGGAATTTATCATATTATGGGAAGAGGGAACAACAAGGAATGGATCTTTGAACGTGAAGAAGACAAAAGTATGTTTTATCATGTGCTTAAAGAAACCAAGGAACAGTACCCTTTTCAGCTTTATGCCTATTGCATCATGCAGAATCATTACCACTTGGTTGTAAAAACCGATACCCTAGAAGGGTCCATGAAGAGGCTCAATCAACATTATGCGATGTATTACAATTCTAGCCGAAACCGAGTAGGCCATGTTTTTCAAGATCGTTTCAAAAGTGTATCGGTGGAGGACAATGCATATTTTCTAGGTGTCATCCGGTATGTCCACTTGAATCCAGTAGCAGCGGGGTTAGTTCAAGATCCGTATCAATACAAATGGTGCAGTTATAAGGAATATTTTTATGAAACCCCTTTAATGGTCGATTCGGGCTATGTGAAAGAGAATGTATGCCCTGAAAGAGAGTTCTTCAAACGTAATTTCATCCAATTGCATCGAGGTGATGACGACAGAATCTACTTGGATACGAAAGAAGAGGTCAAAGAAAGAAAGGCACAAATTGCCAATAGGGTTTTCCAAGAACAAGGGGGAGTGAATGTAGATAGTGTGAATTTGTTGCGTGACAGGACAGGCCTAACTTTCCGTGAGATTGCCAAGTTTGGAAACATTAGCATCAATCAGGTCAACAACTATCTACAAAAGGGTCAAAGCGATTTGGCAACGGAATAGAGTGGTTGTGTACTTTGAACGCCATATTGCCCCATGACGGCATTCCAGGTAGTGAATTGTCCATGCCAGTCGGTTCCTCCTGTGGCAAGGAGTTGGTAACGATTAGTGAGGGAGAGATAGGCGTCTATTAGTTTTTGGTCGTGATAGGGATAAAAAACTTCTATTCCAAGAAGACCAGAAGGAACTAGTTTTTCTATAATGGCTAGATGATCTTTCCCGATTTTGGCGGGGTGAGCAATAACCGGAACACCCCCTGCTGCCAAAATAACTTGGATGGCATCAACAGCACTTAAGGGAAATTGAAAAGAACTGGATAAATGGTGGAAAGTGGCCATATAAAAAGCGGGCCAGTCTTCTAGATGATACGGGTGTCCATCTTGGATCATTGCTTTGATCAAATCAGAAGGATAGAGACTATCTTTGGTGTTTAAGAAGGGTTCCACTTTCGATGACGGATAGTTGACAAGACCTTGCTGGTTGAGTTGGGTGATTAGATCCAATGTAAATTGAGTAGTGTGTTGGTTGGCTATTTCTAAAAAACCAGTCAACTGGCTATTTTCAGGATCGATCATGTAGCCAAGTATGTGGAGGATGTGCTCATGATACTTGGAGGTCAGTTCGATGCCTGGAATGACGTTAATGCCTTGATCTTTTGCTGAGCGGGTCATTTCTGGAAGGCCTCTTATGGTGTCGTGGTCGGTGAGAGCCAGTTCTCGAATAGCCTGTTGAGAAGCCAGAGAAACGAGAGAGTCGATGGAATTGGTGCCATCAGATAAGTCTGAATGTATATGTAAGTCGATCAATGGGTACACATCCTTTCATTGCCCTATTATATAAGACATACAGAAAAAATCAAGAGCGAGGTGGGTAGAAAGGCGAAACGAAAGAATGATGTTACGTGTAAAAGCATAAACATACCATCAATGCATAAATATCTTAAAATTCTTGACATTTTATAGGGTGATTTATACAATATATACAAATAGAATAAAGAGGTGTACGATGAAATCAATCCATGTAACAAGTGAAATTGGAAAGTTGAAAAAAGTATTGCTGCATAGACCAGGACAAGAAATTGAAAACTTGATGCCAGAATACTTGGAAAGATTACTGTTCGACGATATACCTTACTTGAAAATAGCACAAGAAGAACACGATGCTTTTGCAGACATTTTAAGAGAAAATGGCGCAGAAGTGGTCTACCTAGAGGATTTAGCTGCAGCATCGCTAGTCGACGAAGCTGTAACAGAAAGAATGGTGGAAGAATTTCTTCACGAAGCCAACATTTGGAACAGAAGGAGATTCGAAGGCTTGAAAGCTTATTTCCTTGAAATGCCAATAGATGAAATGATCCGTCAAATGATGGCTGGTGTTCGTAAAGCAGAGTTTAAGAACTTTTCCAAACGTGGTCTTAAAGACTATCTAGACAATGATTATCCCTTCATGATCGATCCCATGCCTAATCTATACTTCACCCGTGATCCATTCGCATCCATAGCAGATGGTATCTCTCTTCACCGAATGAAAACCTACACAAGAAATAGAGAAACTATTTTTGCAAAATACATATTTGAATACCATCCCGACTACGCTCAAAAAGAGATTCCCTTCTGGTATAATCGAACAGATCGCTTTTCTTTAGAAGGTGGCGATATTTTGATCTTAAACCAAAACATCTTGGCTATTGGCATTTCTCAGAGGACAGATCCAGTTGCTATAGAGATCTTTGCAGAAAGAATTCTCAACTCTGAAAATGGATTCAATCGAATTCTTGCATTCAATATTCCTAAGTTAAGGTCCTTCATGCATTTAGACACGGTATTCACCATGGTGGATTATAACAAATTCACCATTCATCCCAATATTCAAAGTGCCATCACTGTGTATTCTCTCACATTGCAAGATGGACAGATTGCCATTGACGAGGAACGAGATCTTTTGGAGAACATCTTGTCCAAATATTTGGAAATTGATGATGTGGAGTTGATCAAATGTGGCGGCAACAGTGCGATTGATGCAGCCAGAGAACAGTGGAATGACGGATCTAACACATTGGCAATCGCTCCAGGAGAAGTGGTGGTTTATTCCAGAAATTATGTAACGAATCGGCTTCTAGAAGATAGAGGAATCAAAACCCATGTAATGCCAAGCTCTGAAGTATCAAGAGGAAGGGGTGGTCCTCGCTGTATGAGCATGCCTTTAATTAGGGAGTAGACAGATCGGATAAAATAGCATATAATAGACAACGTTTAAAAAATTAAAAATATGCATATAAATGCAAATGAATGGAGGTCATCTATGCCAGTTAATTTAAAGGGAAGAAGTTTGATTACTTTGAAGGATTTCACTCCGGAAGAAATCCATTATCTGTTGGATCTTTCGATGGATTTGAAAGCCAAGAAGCGTGCAGGGATTAAAAATGATTTGTTGAGAGGAAAAAATATTGTCTTGATTTTTGAAAAGACTTCCACAAGAACACGTTGTGCTTTTGAGGTAGCAGCCTTTGACGAAGGGGCTAATGTAACGTATCTGACTAATAGCCAGATGGGGAAGAAAGAGTCCATAGAGGATACTGGAAAAGTGTTGGGGCGGTTCTACGATGGAATTGAATTTAGAGGGTTCAAACAAGAAACGGTGGATTCTTTAGCAAAATACTCAGGTGTGCCGGTTTGGAATGGTTTGACAGATCTTTATCATCCAACACAGATTTTAGCGGATTTTATGACGGTGAAGGAGCAGGTGGATAAACCTTTAAATCAGGTAAAATTTGTGTATGCAGGAGACGCAAGAAACAATATGGGCAATTCCTTGATGATTGGGGCGGCAAAAATGGGCATGCATTTTGTGGCGGTCGCGCCCAAAGCGCTTTTCCCATCCGAAACATTGGTTCAAGAGATGAGAAAGGTTGCTGAAAAAACAGGAGGAACCATTGAACTGACAGAAGATATCGCAGCAGGCGTAAAAGATGCCGATGTGATCTATACGGATGTTTGGGTATCTATGGGAGAAGAGGATCAATTTGAAGAAAGAATCAAATTACTGAAGCCTTATCAGGTTAACATGGAGATGATTCAGAAGACTGAGAATCCCAATGTTGTGTTCTTGCACTGTTTACCAGCTTTTCACGATACAGAAACGGACATGGGGAAAGAAGTAGCTGAAAAGTATGGTTTGACAGAAATGGAAGTAACGGATGAAGTTTTCAGAAGCAAGCATTCCAAAGTGTTTGATGAAGCTGAAAATAGAATGCACACCATTAAAGCGGTAATGGTGGCGACTATCGGTTAAGCTAAAACAATAAGTTCAGGAGGTTCTATGAAAGTTGTACTGGCGTTAGGGGGCAATGCCCTCGGGAATACCCCCGAAGAACAGCAAAGACTGGTGAAACATACAGCAAAACCAATTGTTGATTTGATAGAAGAAGGCAATGATGTGATTATCGCCCACGGAAATGGGCCACAAGTGGGTATGATTAATTTGGCTATGGAAACGGCAGCTAATTCTTCTGCCCATACACCGGAAATGCCTTTCCCGGAATGTGGAGCCATGAGCCAAGGGTATATAGGTTATCATTTGCAAAATGCCATTAGAGAAGAATTATTGAATCGTAACATTGACAAGCCAGTGGCAACGGTAGTCACCCAAGTGGAAGTTGATGGAGAGGATGAGGCTTTTAGCAAGCCAACCAAACCTATTGGCAGTTTTTACTCTGAGGAAGTGGCAAAAAAAATGATGACAGAGAAAGGCTATCAAATGATCGAAGATTCAGGAAGAGGTTGGAGACGAGTGGTACCTTCACCAATACCTGTGGATGTTGTTGAAAAAGAGGTAGTAAAAACGCTGGTGGATCAGGATTATGTCGTCATTACTGTTGGAGGTGGTGGAATTCCTGTTGTCAAAGAAGGCAATGCTCTTAAAGGCGTGGCGGCTGTCATTGACAAGGACTTTGCCTCCGGGAAAATTGCTGAGATTTTGGAAGTGGACTATTTCATCATTTTGACTGCAGTTGAAAAGGTGGCTCTGAATTTTGGAAAAAAAGAAGAGACAACTTTAGATCATATGACAACATTGGAAGCAAAGGCTTATATCGAACAAGGCCATTTTGCACCAGGAAGCATGTTGCCCAAAGTCAAAGCAGCGATAGCATTTGCCGATTCTAAGCCAGGTAGAAAGGCTATTATTGCCTCACTGGACAGAGCAGAAGAAGCATTGAAAGGTTTAACGGGAACTCATGTGACAAGTGGATAGAAACGACTTTAAACACAACAAAACGCTGGCCTCTCCTACTAAAGGGAAAGGCCAGCGTTTTGTTGTTAGTTGATGATAGCAACTTATCTTAAATAGTCAATGGCTCGATTCAACTGATAGTCTGTATCATCGTCATCGCTTTGATAACGTTCCAATGCTTGAATCAACGCATCTTGTGTGGTAAAATCCAATACGCCATAAGGATGAAGTCCGGATTGCCTTTGGAAGTCAGTGATTTGTTGCTTGAGGATTTCATCAAAAACACCATCGGGTTCTTGGATGGGAAAATCCATAGCCTTAAGGATTCTTTCGGCGGCTAGAACATCCAATCCTACTGTGCCTAAATCAGGCTTGCGCGATTTATTGAGGGCATCAAGTTCTGGAATGTCGATGGATTGTTGAGCTTGTCGATTTCTTACAATGATGTCTGGTGTGATGCCTGTGCCTTGTACGCTTTTTTTGCCGGCGGTTAAATATTCTGCTGTAGTGAGTTTGATGGCACTGCCGTTGAGCAAAGGATACAAAGTCTGGACGACGCCTTTTCCGTAGGTTTGAGTTCCAATGACAACACCGGCTTCTCGGTCTTGAACAGCCCCAGCAAAGATTTCGGATGCACTTGCGCTTCCCTCATTGACAAGAACGGCGATGTCGTAGTTTTGGATGGAAAGGGTGCTGTGATAAACTGTTTCTGAGCCATCATTTCTAATGAGATAGGCTAGTGGACCAGCTGGGACGAATAAATCTAAAATGGTGATGACTTCACTTAGATTGCCTCCGGGATTGTTTCTTAGGTCGATAACCAATTTATAGACATCTTCATCAATAAAAGTCATCATTTCTCCTGCGAGCAATTCGGCAGTGTTTTCATTGAATTGTGTAATTTGAAGGTAGCCAATGCCATCTTCCAAGATTTCTGAGGAGACAGAACTGATGACAACCAAGTCACGGGTCAATGAATAGTAAGTGACCGCATTGTTTCTTTCCACACCTAAAACCACAGTGGTGCCAATGGGGCCTCGGATGAGGTTGGCCACTTCTTCGGTGGTGCGGTTGGTGACATCCACACCATCTACATAACGAATGATGTCTCTTGGCAAGATTCCTGCTTTTTCTGCAGGAGAATCTCGAAGAGGTGTGACCACGACAACATGTTGGCCTTCTTTTACAATTTGAATGCCTATACCACTGAATTCGCCAGACATTTCAGTTGAAAAATCAGCGTATTCCTCAGGTGTGTAGTACACGCTGTAGTCATCTAAAGGATGAAACATGCCTCGATATAGGGATTCGATGACTTCTTCATAAGTCAAGTCGTACAGGTAATTGTCCATAATAAACTTTGCCACAAGCCCCATGAATTCATGTTCCGCATCAAAGGCTTCCTCCGTCATTGTCTGGGAGGATTCAGCTGCCTGGACGGAGACAGATAGGGGGGCGAGTAGCAACAGGGTTACAATCAGTAAGGATAACAATCTTTTTTTCATACTAACCACCTTTCTTTTTTATACATCTCATTATAGTAGACATGAATCAATAAAGCAAAGTTTCATGTGAAGGCTATTTCATTTGAAAAAAGACAAAAAATAAGGTAGAATGAGTGTATTCAAAAATTAGGAGTAATCACTTGAATAAAAATATCAAAACAAATCGATTGACAGAAGCAGCATTGATTTCAGGTATATTGATCGTTTTTGCCATGGTAGGCACTTACCTTTTTCCATTTATAGATTTTTTGTATCCGTTGCCCGTTCTTTTGTTGGCAAAAAGACATGATTTCAAAGCGTCCATAATGGCTTTGGCCTCTGCCGGATTGATTATCTTCATGGTGCTGGGTATTCAAATGGGATTGTATTATGTTTTGTTGTACAGTCCAATGGCCGGTGTGATGGCTTATTTTATCAGTCAAGATAAAAAACCAGCCATGGCGATATTATGGGGAGGCGCCACGTATTTGGTCTCCTTTATTTTATTGTTGATGCTGATGCAAGTGTTTCTCAGCATTAATCTGGTTACCTATATTCGAGAAACTTTTGTTGAGAGTTTGAGGATTCAAGAAAGCATTTTGTCCAATTTTGGAGACATGAGCGATCAGTTGGAAGCAACTCGTGAGACTTACGACAGTATGATCGAGATGGTGATTGTCCTTTTGCCAGCCATGATCATCTTCACATCGGTGGCCATGTCCACCATCAATTATATGGTGGTTCAACGGATGGGGAAACGCTTGAGGGTCAACATTCTGCCTTTGCAGGACTTCAGTCAGTTCAGACTTCCGGCGAATATTTCCATCGGCATATTGGTATTTGTTATAGGCAGTTATTTGGCTGGTGCTTTAGGTATTGTCAATAGCCAAGCTTTATTGACCAATGTGGTGTTTATCATACAGATCTTGTTTTTCCTACAAGGGTTGGCGGTAGTCAAGTTTATGATGATTAAATACAAAATAAATCGTTTGCTTCGGGTCTTGATGTTCCTTGTGGTTATATTCAACGCTATGTTGAATATGGGGGTCATGTTTCTTGGGTTTGGAGACTTGTTGTTTGACTTGAGAAAAATCAAAAATAAAAACAGGTGGTAAATCTATGAAGAGCTTAAAAGGACCAAGTTTTTTAACAGAAGAAGGAAGCATATTCTTTTACATTTCACTGGCATTGTTTATCGTGTTGGTTGTGTTAGGGCATTTTCTTGTTTCTATTGTGGTGGGATTGGGTCTTTTGGTAGCCATTCGTTTTAATTCTAAGAAGTTTGAAGACAGAAAAAAGGAATTGAATCAATATTTGATTGAATTTACCAACAGCGTGGACGACATGTCTAGACAAGCTTTGTTGAATTTTCCCATACCGTTGACTATTATTAGTCAAGAGGGGGATTTGCATTGGTATAATTCCAAATTCAAAGAAGTAGTAAAAAAAGAAAAAGGACATAAAGACAACATCAAATCCTATTTCCCAAGCTTTCCTTTCAAGGAATTAGCAGAAAATGGAGAGAACACGTCTATTGACCTACAATATGGCAGCAAGAATTTCAATGTATTGTTCAGTGTGATTGAAGGAAATGAGCCAGGAAATCCTGTGTATCTGCTTTACTTTTTGGACAACACCCGTTTTGTTACATTAAGAGATGTGTATACTGCTGAAAAAACGCTGGTAGCGGTTATTGAAGTAGATAATTTCGATGAAATCTCAAAAAAAATGGATCGTGTGGAGCGTACATCTTTAATGGCTAGGATTGAAAGAGAGCTGACGGTGATGGCACAAAGAATGAATGGAATCATCGTCAAACATTTGGAAGATCGATTCATCATGGTATTTGAAAATCGATTCTACGAAAATCTAGTGACGAAAAAGTTTGACATACTGGAAGATGTTAAAGAGATCAAAACGGAAAAAGAGGAATACTTTACCTTGTCCATCGGATTGGGTGTGGGAGCGAAAACTCTGACACAGCAATACGACAATTCGCTAGGAGCTTTGAGCATTGCTTTGGGAAGAGGGGGCGATCAAGCAGTCGTTAAGACGCCTACCAAGGTGACCTATTACGGAGGCAGAAGCAAAGCCGTGGAAAAAAGCACAAAGGTAAAAGCTAGAATCATGGCCAATGCTATCCGACAGATCATGGCCCAGTCATCCAATGTAATCATTTCTGGCCATAAATCAGGGGATATGGATTCTTTTGGTGCGGCTCTCGGAATTCACGCCATTGCAAAAGCGATGAACAAAGACTCTTTTATTGTCTTAAATGACAGAAATCCAGAGTTGAAAAATGTTTTCGAAAGGATGAAAAAAGAAGAACCTAGCTATGATAACATTCTTATCACCGATGAAGAGGCCCTCAAGCTAATTGACAACAATACATTAGGCGTGGTGGTGGACACTCATAAACCTAGTTACACGGAAGCCCAACACATTCTGCACGCCTTTGAAAGAGTGATTTTAATTGATCATCACAGAAGAGGCTCAGAATACATCGAAGATTTGGTATTAGACTACCTAGAATCTTATGCGTCCTCTACTTGTGAATTGATTGCCGAGTTGTTCCAATATATGAATGATCAAATCTCTATAACCAAATTCGAGGCGGATGTCATGTTGGCCGGTATTATGATGGACACCAATGGCTTTACTTTTAAAACAGGAGTAAGAACGTTTGAAGCCGCTTCATTCCTGAGGCGTGCAGGAGCAGATACAATAGATGCCAAGAGATTGCTGAGCGATGATTTAGAGACTTGGAAGAGAAAGTCAGAAGTCATAGAACGAGCAGAAATCTATGAAGAGTCCATAGCCATATCGGTTATCGACGAGATATACACCACAGGGTTGATCATTGCTTCACAAAGCGCCGCGGACCTATTGTCTGTGAAAGGCGTTCAAGCCAGCTTTGTATTGGCAAGAAGAGAAAACCACATTCATGTAAGTGGACGTTCCTTGGGCAAAATCAATGTCCAGTTGATATTGGAGAAGCTTGGAGGAGGCGGACATTTGGAAGTTGCAGGTGGCCAATTGCAGACCCTAGATATGGATGAAGCGAAAAACATGTTAATGGAACAGATAGATAAATATAAAAAGGAGAGTAAATTAAAATGAAAGTGATCTTATTGAAAGACGACAAGAAAATGGGACAAAAAGGGGACATCATTAATGCGAAAGATGGTTACGCAAGAAACTTCTTGATTCCAAAAGGCATAGCGATAGAAGCTACACCAGAAAACTTGAAACACTTGGAGAAAGAAAAAGAAAAGCAAAGAAACAAGGAGTCTAATCTTATCGCAGAAGCCAAGGCTTTAGCTGAGGTTATCAATGGCAAATCCATTGAAATTAGTATCAAAGCTGGTGAAAACGGGAAATTGTTCGGTTCTGTGACCAGCAAAGAGATTGCCCAAGAATACAAGGCACAACATGATTTGGAAGTAGATAAGAAAAAAATTGAATTAAAAGAGCCAATCAAAACCGTTGGAACTCATGAAGTCCCCATCAAACTGTACGCCGATGTGGTGGCAACAGCAAAAGTCAAGGTTATTGGCGTTTAGAGGTGAAGCATGTCCGAGCAAGTCATAGGTAGAATGCCCCCTCATAGTCTTGAGGCAGAACAGTCCGTTCTTGGAGCGGTGATGTTGGATCGAAATGCCCTTGAAACAACCATTAACAGATTGAGGGATCGCTATTTTTATTTTGAAGCAAATCGAGAAATATTTGCAGCTGCAAGGAGCTTGACCCTAAAGAATCATCCCGTTGATTTACTGACGGTAACAGAAGAATTAAGAATAAGAAAGACATTGGATCAAGTGGGAGGCATCGAATACTTGGCGGGATTGTCCGACAATATCGCCACCACTAGAAATACTGAGGCTTATTGTCGAATCATCGAAGAGAAGGCCATAATCAGAGAGTTAATTGAGGCGGCAGAAGAAATCAAAGCGAGAGGACTGGATAGCACTAGCGAGTCTAAAGCCTTGATTGAATTAGCTGAGTCTAGGATTTTTGCTATCTCTCAAGAGCGCCAACACCGAGATTTTGCCCACATGAGGGAAATTGTTCTAGATGTGTTCAACCTTCTTGAGGAAAGAGCAGGCCACGAAGGGGAAATGACAGGTCTAACCACAGGATTTAAAGAAATAGACCTCATGACTGCAGGGCTTCAAAAATCGGATTTTATATTGATTGCAGCCAGACCCTCCATGGGAAAGACGGCTTTAGCGTTGAATATTGCTTTAAATTCAGCCACCAAGGCAAAAGCCAAAGTAGCCATTTATTCTCTTGAAATGTCAAAAGAGCAGTTGGTTCAGAGAATCTTAAGCATGGAGTCTCTAGTGGAGAGTAATAAATTGAGAACGGGCAAACTGGAAGACGAGGATTGGGATAAAATCACTTATGCCAGTGGCATTATTTCTGATGCCGAAATATACATAGACGACACGCCAGGGATTACACTGTTTGAAATTGCATCAAAATGCAGGCGCCTGAAGGCTCAAAAAGGATTGGATCTTGTGTTTGTAGATTATCTTCAATTAATGGAAGGAAGCGGTGGCGAAAGCCGACAACAGGAGATTTCAAATATATCAAGAGGATTAAAGGGACTGGCTAGAGAACTTGAATGTCCGGTGGTTTCACTTTCCCAGTTATCCAGAGCACCAGAACAAAGACAAAACCACCGACCTATTCTATCAGATTTGAGAGAATCTGGAGCGATTGAACAGGATGCAGATATTGTCATGTTCCTTTACCGAGACGAATATTATCAAGACAAAGAAGGGTTGGAAGAGGACAACTACACAAAGCGAGGCATTGCGGAAGTGATTATTGCAAAGCACAGAAATGGACCCGTTGGCACGGTTGAGTTGTCATGGGTGGATCGATTCACAAAATTTACTGACTTACCGAGAAACTAGTGTGGTAAAAATGCTTATGTTAAACAACGAGGATTTGGTTTGAGAATACGAGAATGGCAGGATAAGACTACTTGTTTCAGGCAATTGGAGATTATGATTACAGGGCATTCCAACCGATCATACGGGAATGAGATTTTTTTGAAGGACGTTTTGAAAGACATGGTTGCTACCTTGTCTTCAAGCCAACGTGTGTTGTTGGTCACCGGTTTTTTTGTGAAAGGACCGGATACCGGTGAGACAGATGGCCCTATTGGGACCTTGTCTTTGTGTCAAGGGTTAGCAAAACTAGGGAAAGAAACCAAAATTGTGACGGATAGATACAGCGCTGCTTATTTGGAGTCATGCCTGGAAAGACTTCAATTAAAAACGGAGATTGTGACAGTAACCGTTGAGGATGCAAAAATAGTTAGTGAAAGGGTGTTAAGCCAGTTTAACCCTCACTGTGTGATAGCCATAGAAAGGCCCGGAAAAGGAAAGGACGGACGGTATTACTCTATGACAAAAGAAGACTTGACCCAAGAGACTCCTGATTTAGACTACTTGTTTCAATTGGCGAAGGAGAGAAATATCACAACGGGTGGCATTGGCGATGGCGGCAACGAAATTGGAATGGGCAGAATCTGGGATCTGGTGGCAAGATCGGTTGTGCATGGAGAAACCATCGGAGCACAAACGGAAACAGATCACCTTCTTGTGGCAAGTGTGTCCAATTGGGGAGCCCATGCGGTATGTGCTGGTTTGTCTATCCTACATGGGAAAGATTTGATGTATGAAGAGTCAATGGAAAGAAGTTTGATTGACTGCATGTGTGCCAATGGAGCCGTTGATGGGATTCAGAAAAAAGTAGCGGATACCATTGATGGGATTGATATAAAAGAACATCTAAAAGTATATGGACAGATAAAGCGATTTGTCGCAGTCTGCTTGAACAGGGAGGACAACATGAAAATTATTGTGGTGAAGAATGAAGAACAAATGGATGAAGCGGCAATAACCGTCATTAAAGACCAATTGACTTCAAAGTCAGATAGCGTTTTGGGATTGGCCACAGGGAGCACTCCAAAGGGGCTTTACAAACGACTTGTCGATTTGTATCAAAAAGGAGAATTGGATTTTTCTTCGGTGACCACCTTCAATTTGGACGAATATTACCCCATTGCTCCGAAAAACTCTCAGAGCTATCATTATTACATGTATGAAAATTTGTTTAACCAAATTAATGTGTCTGAAGATAGGATTAATTTGGTCAATGGTCTTGCAACAGACATACAACAAGAATGCGAGCGTTATGAATCAGCTATTTGGGATGCCGGAGGCATCGACCTTCAAATTTTGGGAATTGGTGGCAATGGACACATCGGATTTAATGAACCGGACGTTAAATTTAAATCCAAAACGCATTTGGTTGCATTAGACGAAATGACCATCCAGGCTAACAGCCGATTCTTTGACAAAGAAGAAGCGGTTCCGCGAGAAGCCATCACAATGGGGATGAAAAGCATTTTGAATGCAAAGAAAATTTTGCTGATGGCCAAGGGCGAAGGAAAAGCTGATGCGGTGAAGAATGCCATTCAAAGGGATATTACGCCTCAATGTCCGGCATCTATTCTTCAGTTGCATAGAGAGGTTACGGTGATTTTGGATGAAGCAGCAGCTAAATATTTATCGAACTGAATGAATCGGTTAAATAAGGACAATCTCCCGTATTGCAGGAGATTGTTTCTATTTTTTGCACGCTTTGATGAAATCCTTGAAAAGAGGATGACATCGAGTGGGCCTTGATTTGAACTCAGGATGGAACTGAACAGCCACATACCAAGGATGATCTTGGATTTCCATAATTTCAACCAAGCGTTCATCTGGAGACAAGCCGGTGATGCGCATGCCAGAAGATTGAAAGAGATCTCGGTACTGATTGTTGAACTCATAGCGGTGACGGTGTCTTTCGTAGATTAAATCTTCACCATAGGCTTCTCGAGCTTTGGATCCGGCAACCAGTTTACAAGGATAAACACCGAGGCGCATGGTGCCTCCTTTGTTTGAAACATCTTTTTGATCAGGCATTAAATCAATGACAGGATGTTGGGTGTGGGGATCGAATTCTGAAGAATTGGCGGTCGTTAAAGAGAGTTCGGATTGGGCGAACTCAACGGCTGCCATTTGCATGCCTAGACAAATGCCGAAAAAGGGTGTTTGTGTTTCTCGAGCATATCGAGCAGCCAATATTTTGCCAAAAATGCCACGGTCACCAAAGCCTCCAGGGACAAGAATGCCGTCCAGCCCTTGAAGAGAAGTGTGAAAATTGTCTGGGTTCAGATTTTCGCTGTGGATCCATTGAATGCGGACGTGGACATGATTTTCTATGCCGGCATGGGTTAAAGCTTCCGCAACGGAAAGGTAGGCATCTCTCAATTCCACGTATTTTCCTACTAAGCCGATTTGGACGGATCCTTTTGAAAGGGACATGCGCTTCAACATGTCTTTCCAGACAGAAAGATCAGGCAGGGCGTCGGTTAAGTTTAATTTCTTGCAAACCAAGGAAGCCAGCCCTTCGTTTTCCAACAATAAGGGGACCTCATAAAGATTGTCCGAATCCAAATTTTCGATGACATCCTCTACGTTGACGTTGCAAAACAAAGCGATCTTTTCTTTCAATAGCAACCCAATGGTTTTTTCTGATCGACAAACTAAAATGTCAGGTTGGATGCCGATGCCTCGCAGTTCTTTGACAGAATGTTGGGTGGGCTTGGTTTTTAACTCACCAGCTTTGGATAAATAAGGGATTAAAGTGACGTGTATATAGAGCACGTTTTCTTTGCCTACGTCGTATTTGATTTGACGGATGGCTTCTAGAAAAGGATTGCTTTCTATGTCTCCAACAGTTCCGCCAATTTCGGTGATGACCACATCTGCTTCTTGCTCTCTTCCTACGGTGATGACTTTTTCCTTAATCTCGTTGGTGATATGGGGAATGACCTGAACCGTTCCCCCCAAGTAGTCGCCTCGACGTTCTTTGTTAATGACATTGCTGTAGACTTTTCCGGTTGTAATGTTACTGTACTTTGTCAAGTTAATATCGGTAAATCTCTCGTAATGACCTAAGTCTAAATCTGTTTCAGCACCATCTTCTGTTACGAAGACTTCGCCATGTTGGTAGGGGCTCATGGTGCCAGGATCTACGTTGATGTAGGGATCGAATTTTTGCAAAGTGACTTTCAAACCTCGGGATTTCAACAACTGGCCTAAAGAAGCAGCGGTGATGCCTTTTCCTAGGGAAGAAACCACACCTCCGGTGATAAAAATGTACTGGGTCATATAACGCCTCCATTCAATAGAATAAGGACCTAAAAAAAGGGTTTTTTTTTAGGTCCTTGTGTAATTATTATGGCCTCAAAACTGAGGGATATGCAATTTATAACATAGTTATTATACAGGTACTTTTTTCGCCCGTCAAGAAAAAAATCGGCAACTTTTTCGGAACATGATATAATGAGGTTAGAGAATGATAGAAAAGGAGGGGATTTGCATGTATGATATTGTGATCAGAAATGGTAAGGTTGCTGACTTTGAGAAAGGCGTTCTAAAGACGGCAGATGTAGGAATCAAAGATGGAAAAATCCTAGATGTAGGAAACTGTCCCGAACAGGGAAAAAGAACCATTGATGGGGAAAATATGGTCGTGTCTCCTGGATTTATCGATATTCATATGCATGAGGAAGTTATTGGGAACACAGTAGATGGTGATGATTACGACATTGCCAACAAGATGTTGAGAATGGGTGTGACCACAGCGGTTGGCGGGAATTGTGGCAATAACCGACAAAAGACAGATGTGTTTATGGATTTTGTAGAAAAGAATGGCGCACCGATCAATTATCTTAGCTATATTGGGCATAATTTTCTAAGAAAAGAATTGGGCATTGACGAATACCGATCTGCGACGAAATCTGAAGTGAGAAAAATGCAGGAAATGGCGAAGGTCTATATTGAAGAACATGGTGCCATTGGTGTTTCTTTTGGGATTGAGTATTCTCCAAGCATCTCCTTTGAGGAACTAATAGCTATGGGCAATTCGGTGGATTATAACGATATCATGTTGGCAGCCCATTATCGGGCAGATGCAGATAAATCGGTGGCCTCCATTATCGAAATGATTGATATTTCAAAGGAAACAGGAAAACCCATGCAGATTTCACATATTGGCAGTTGTTCTGCATTTGGGCATATGACAGAGTCTTTGAAACTTATTCAAAAAGCTATAGATGAAGGGTACAGCATAGAAGCAGATTGTTACCCTTACGACGCATTTAGCACTCGGATAGGCAGTGCAGTGTTTGATGAAGGCTGTTTCGAAGCATGGAACAAATCTTATGACAGCATTCTTCTAACAGAGGATCCGTACAAAGGCAAGTATTGTGATGAAGCATTGTTTTATCGAGCCAGAAAGGACTACCCCAGTATGTTGGCAGTTGCGTTTGTGATGAACGAAGAAGAAGTGATAGAGGCTTTGAATGCGCCTTTCATGTCGGTTGCAAGTGATGCTTTGCTCAACCGATCTGCTGGACATCCGAGAGCTGCGGGAACATTCCCTAGGGTTTTGGGCAAGTATGCAAGGGATGAAAAGGCCATTCCTTTTATGGATGCGTTGAGAAAAATGACCCAAGTGCCGGCAAGACGAATGGGTTTGGATGCAAAGGGCGAGATAAAGCCGGGTTTTGACGCGGACATCACCATCTTTAATCCAGACACCATCATTGACAAGGCAACGTTTATGGATCCGGTGGCACCACCTGTGGGTATTAGTCATGTGATCGTGGCAGGGAAGGTAGCTTTGGAGGGCCATGACATCACTCAAGGTCGATTAGGCAAGACCATACGAAGAAATCAACTGTCCTGGGGCAAATAACAACGGAAGGCATCTCAGAAAAACCTTTTCGGTTGGAAATGCTTCATAGGAATTGTATTGACGAGATTTTCATATGAAAAGACTTCTCCTGTTTCAAAGGAGGAGTTTTTTATAATTCCAGCGATTTGTCTTTCCAAACCTTCATCCTGATAATCGGTGTTTTGAATGATGGTTGAAAAATCCACCAATTTCTTCGCGGCGGACTGGACAGATTGGTGGTATAAGTCAGGGTATGAAAAATTGTAGGTCAAATGTGCATTGCAAGGGTGGCACCAAATTTGGCGTGTCAGGTTCATGTAATCATCCAGATCGGGGTAGGATTTATTGAGAAAAGCTTTTGAAAAGATATGGGGTCTGTTGATAATCGATTCAATGGATTTTGCGACCCTTCTTTTCAAACCTGTGGGATCCGGGAAAAGTCGAGTCAAAAAAGCCATATCCTTTAGACAAGTGGGCACAGCAGATTCGGGCATCATCATCTCCCAAATAGAGCTTAGGATATGATGATGAATATTTTGAATAATGGTGATATCCAAGGGGTCCAATGAATACAATTCATTAAAATTGAATTGATAGGCTGGTGGATAACCTTGGTGTTGTGCGTTAAGAACATCCAAAGCCATCTCATACTCTTTGTGAAGATGAGCGTCTAAACCGGAAAAATAGAAAACAAAAGGATGTGTGATAGCGTCTAGTGTATGATGACAAAGATACCCTAGAATATAGGCGATGGCTTTGTTTTTATGTGAGGGGTCTTTAAGGGTGTAATAAAAGTGGGCCATGGAATGAAACAGTTTGTTGGAAGGTCCTTGGTGGATCCATTGGGCATACTGAGCAAATCCATGGTCTTTTTTCCAAGGCACAATACCGTGATACAGGAAAAAATCAGGTCCTTGACAACCCAAATTGAATAAGACGCGATTTTTCACGATGATATTTCTGGTGTTAGAATCAACAGTAGCTAAGGCTTCCTGGCCACAACGATAATGATTGATAAAATCAGACATGCAAACCTCCTGTACAGATATTTTTATTATACGTCAAAAATACTTGACATGCCAATCAATTCACACTAAAATATAGATGAACATATGAGCAATCATTCATATAAAAGGAGACAAAGATGATAAAGAACGAAGGGATTTGCGAAGGATTTTGTGTTCATGAGGAAGCGGTGACACAAGCTAGAGCACAAATGCTACCTGAAATCACCGTGGATGCGTTGGCGGAGTTGTTCAAAGTATTGGGAGATAGTACAAGAATTAAGATTCTTCAGGCTTTGTCTATCCAAGAGATGTGTGTGTGTGATTTGTCAGTAGTCTTATGTTTGAGTCAATCAGCTGTTTCCCACCAGCTGAAGACTTTAAAGCAGGCCAAGTTGGTGAAGTTCAGAAAAGAAGGGAAAAATAGATTTTATGCCCTGGATGACGCCCATGTGAATCAGATTTTTTCACAAGGATTGGAACATGTGAAGCATGGATAGAATAAAACAAATAGACAGAAAGGAAGATGAAGATGGCAACAAAAGAATCTTGTGGTTGTGACCATTGTGGAATTGATTTTACAGGAATGATGGATCAAAAAGAAGAGGTGGCTCTTATAGAAACACCGTGGAAAGAAAGGAGAAGTAGAGTTAGAATCCTCTTAGGAGCGATGGTTTTTGCAGGGGGATTTTTACTGAGACAAACCCAGGTGGGAATGGTGTTGTTCATCGTTGCTTACGTATTATTGGGATATGAAGTGGTGCTGGCAGCTATCCGAAATTTGTTGAAAGGAAAAGTTTTTGATGAAAACTTTCTAATGACCCTTGCAACCGCGGGGGCGTTGATTATTGGCGAGTATCCCGAAGTGGTGGCAGTTATGTTGTTTTACAGCATAGGCGAACATATGCAGGAGCTAGCTGTGGACAAATCCAAACGCTCTATTCGCGCGTTGTTGACCATTAAACCAGATTATGCAAATCTTGAGTGTCCAGGACAAATAAAAAAGGTGTCTCCTGAAATCATATCAGTAAATGAAATCATTGTTGTGAAGCCAGGAGAGCGGATTCCGTTGGATGGAACCATCATAGAAGGAGAAACCACAGTTGACTACGCGGCTTTAACAGGGGAGTCATTGCCCCAAGAGAAACTGAAGGGAGAACAGCTGATGGCTGGAGGGATCAATTTAACAGGTGTCTTAAGAGTCCGGGTGGACAAAGTGTCGGAAGAATCCACGACCACAAAAATTTTGAAGGCGGTTGAGTCGGCATCTAAAGGAAAGGCTAAAACAGAGGACTTTATCACAAAGTTCGCACGGTACTACACACCTTTGGTTGTGTTTTTGGCGGTAGTCATTGGAACGGTGCCCTCGTTGATTCAACATGGAGAGTTGACAAGTCAATGGATTTACAGGGGCTTGATATTTTTGGTCATTTCTTGTCCCTGTGCTTTGGTGTTGTCTATTCCCCTTGCTTATTTTGGAGGGATTGGTGCAGCATCGCGTCATGGCATTTTGGTGAAAGGCGGCAATTTTCTGGAAGCTTTGGTCCATGCGGACAGAGTGATTTTTGATAAGACTGGGACACTGACAAAAGGAGAATTCTCCGTGACAGGCATCTACCCAACAGTAGAAGATGGAGAGAACGAACTGCTTTATTATGGAGCCTACGGAGAGTACTACTCTAATCATCCGATAGGAGAAGCCATCAGGAAAAGTTACGCGAAAAATATGGAAAAAACCATCATTGAAGATTATCAAGAGCACTCAGGTTATGGAACCGTCACTTGGGTGTCAGGTAAGAAAGTGGTGGTTGGAAACAGCAGAATGATGACAAAACAGTTGGGACATTTTACGGGGAACGAAGAAGAGCCTGATGGCACAGTGGTTCATGTGGCTGTGGAAGGCAAGTATTTGGGTTTCATGGTGGTGGAAGACACCATCAAGGATAGCAGCTACGGCATTGCAAAAGCGTTGAAGGCCAACGGGATTAGTGAAGTCATTCTTTTGACAGGAGATAATGAGAATACAGCAGAAAAAATCGGGACCTCTTTGGAGATGGATGTGATCCATCATAGCTTGCTTCCTGGGGACAAACTGAGTATTATGAAAACTTACTTGAATCGACAAACAACAACGATAGCAGTGGGAGACGGCATCAATGATGCTCCTTTGTTGGCAGGAGCTGATGTGGGCTTTGCTATGGGCGGTATTGGATCCGATGCGGCAGTAGAAGCGGCCGATGTGGTTTTGATGACAGATGACGTGAATCAAGTGGTAAAGAGTCTTGAAATAGCAAGAAGGACACGAAGCATTGTGTGGCAGAATATAGGAGTGGCATTAGGGGTTAAAGGCATCGTCATGGTGTTGGGAGCGTTTGGATTGGCTAGCATGTATCAAGCTGTATTTGCTGACGTAGGAGTAGCTCTGATAGCTGTTTTAAACGCGACCCGAATGATAAAAGGCTGACTATTGAGTCAGCCTTTTTAATCTTTATTACTCAACTTCCACTACTTCTATGCTTTGAGTGGATTTAGGCAAGAACAACAAAATAATGAAACCCAGAATGAACAGAGGGACAATGCCTAGAATGCTGTTTCTTGGATCACCAGTCATATCGGTAACAAATGCCATGATAAAAGGACCAAGGATAGCAGCGAATTTCCCAAAAACATTGTAGAAACCAAAAAATTCATTAGAGTTCTTTTTCGGAATAATTTTGGCGTAGTAGGATCGGCTCAAGGCTTGGATGCCTCCCTGGGCGGATCCGATCATGCCCCCTAGAATAAAAATATCGTTGATGTTGTTGATGCGATAGGCATAAATGCAAGCGATGATATAGGTAAAAATACCCACAAAAATCATGCGTTTTGTGGTGAATCTTTCGGCAAGACGACCGTAGATGATGGCACAGGGGAAAGCAATAATTTGTATGATCAACAAAATGCCTAGCAAAACAAACATATCAAAAGAATCTCCACCTAAAACACTTTGAGCATAAGGGACGGCCATCTTGATAATAGTGTCTACGCCATCGATGTAGAGGAAATAGGCGATGAGAAACACAAAAACAGGCTTGTGTGATCGAATGTTCTTAAAGGTGCGTCCCAAACGGATGAAGCTTTTTTTGATGGGTTGGGATTCAGGCTCGATGTAATGCTTTTGACGAACGTTTCTAATCATGGGTATGGTGAAAAGTCCCCACCACAAGGCTGTGATGACAAATCCCAATTGATAGCCTAGGTATTCGTCCATTCCAATGAAATAGACAACGGCCAAACTGATGCCGAAAGGTATGATGCTGGCGATATAGCCATAAGCAAAACCGTCTGTAGACACTCGGTCCATCCTCTCATCTGTAGTGGTATCCACCAAAAAAGAATCGTAGAAAATATTGGCACCCGAAAAGCCTAATACAGTAAGAACATAGAAAAAGATCAATAGTTGCCAGGAACCGATAGGCACAATCGCTAGACCTGCGGTAAAAACAATTCCCAGCAGAAAGAAAAACAAGAAAAACCGTTTCTTTTTATCTTTGTAATCAGCAATGGTGCCTAGTATGGGGCTGATGATGGCCACAAGAATGCTAGCCAAGGAATTGAAATAGCCTAGATCCATGCTGTGACCACCCCGAAACATGCCAAAATAGATGGGCAATAGTGCGGTGGTGATGGCCATTGAGTATGCGGAGTTTCCGCAGTCGTAGAGTATCCAGCTGATCTCCTGTTTTGAAAACTTACCCATGATTTCCCCCTCGAAATTAGTTTTGTCGTGATTAGCTCCATTATACTATAAAAATAAAAGGAATGGGAGAAAAAATGAATGAATATACAGTCTATTTGTGCGCTAACAGGGTGTGATTAAATTGTGGACAACTCTGTGGACAATGTGCATAACTTAGTTATTCCAACCAACAAATCCTACGAGACAATAGCGTGAACAAAAGTGGTCGAACATATGGAACAATTGAAAAATACACAAAAAAGGCCCTCAATAAAATATGAGGACCATGGATAAATATTATATTGTGAATAGGTGTTAATAGAATTTTTAGGATGAGATTTCATTTATTCAAAATCAAGATGCTGTTGGACAAATCGTGAATGCTTTCCGAAAGCAAAGTGAGTTTAGTCTCAATCCTTACCAACAAGTAGGCCGCGACGGCGATGGGAAAACCAACATTGGCAACTTGTTCAATCAAGATTTCCATGTAAGCCTCCTTTCATCATTTCAAGGAGGCAGCTAGCTGCCTCCTATTAGTTAAATCAATTGTTGAACAGTTGTTGTCGTAATTCTTGCAGATGCGATATCCACCAAATCACCGCCCGTTGTATTAAAGATATTTTCGGAGATCATGTTTGTCATGACTGTCTCTACGGCTTCCTCCGTTAAATCTGATCTAGGTTCATCCACAGAAAAACTACTGATGCGATCGGCTGTGTTTCTAAAGCTAAGGGTTAGTCTTGTTGTCATTCTTTCACCTCCTTTCTCCTTTATTTAGGATCCATTAATCCATGTTAATGAGTTCGTATTCTTCTGTCTTTTTTACAACGACCAAAGGTTTTTCCTGAAGAGAGGAAAGTCCTTCAATGACAGCGAAGATGCTGTCGTTTTCGGCGGTTGGTTTGACTTTGGAATAAGACTTGTTGACAGTCAGAATATTTCCATCACCGTCAAGACCGTTGTTGAGGACCATGGTGACTCTGCCTTCCAATGGGTTCGTAACAATTGCCATAATCTATCACCTCCTTTCCCACATTACCTGTTTGGCAGCGCAAAGATTACTAATTACTTCAGGCTGTATTTGTGGTATAATTGATACCGGACAGAAACAGGTTGGAAAAAATGCAAATAAACAGGAGTGCAAGTGGAAAATCTTAATAGTATTATTGCAGACAATTTTAAAGCAATTCGCATCCAAAGAGGCTTGAGTTTGGACAATGTAGCCAGTTTGACAGGTGTCAGCAAGAGTATGTTGGGACAAATTGAACGAGGCGAGTCAAATCCTACAATTGCAACCCTATGGAAAATAGCAAATGGTTTGAAGGTTTCATTTTCCTCATTGGTGCAACGTCCGGTGGAAGAAAACAAGGTGATTTACCGATCGGATGTGGCTCCGATAGTTGAAGACAATGGAAATTACACGATTTACCCTTTTTTCCCATTTGAGGAAGGACGAAACTTCGAAATGTATCAGGTGATTATCCAGCCAGGAGGCATCATGAATTCAGAAGCCCATAACAAAGGGACTCTGGAAATGATTGTGGTATTTGATGGAGAATTGGCCATATCTTTTGAAGGAAGCCGTTATCTAGTTGGTAAGAACGACGCTTTTGAGTTCCGAGCAGATCGGATGCATGCGTATCAGAATCCTGGTCAAGTTGAAACTAGACTTTCCATGATTATTTATTATCCAAATGAATGAACACAAACCAGACAATCTATGGCATCCAAAGAGATGTCGATTATTTATAAATTAGGAGGCAACTATGAAAAAATTTATCACAACTAAAAATGCACCAGCAGCAGTGGGACCTTATTCACAAGCAGTGGACGTCAATGGAACATTGTATGTGTCTGGACAGATTCCTTTTGTGCCTGAAACGATGACCTTGGTTAGTGAAGATGTCAAAGTACAGGCAAAACAGTCATTGGACAATGTGATGGCTATTGTAAATGAAGCGGGTTATGCGCTAGAAGACATTGTGAAGTGCCAAGTATTCTTAAAAGACATGAATGACTTCGCTGTTGTCAATGAAGTGTACGAGGCTTTCTTTGGAAATCACAAACCAGCAAGATGCGCCGTAGAAGTTGCAAGATTGCCAAAAGATGTGAAAGTGGAGATTGATGCCATAGCCGTCAAATAAACAAACCCTTTGGCAACGGAGAAATACCTTCGTTGCCTTTTTGTTAGCATTTGCACATAAAACAACGAAAAGGAGTAAGACTTTGGGCAAACAAATTATTTTGACTGAGGTTGGACCAAGAGACGGTTTCCACAACGAATCTAAAATACTGGATACAGCCACCAAGGTGGCACTGATAGAAGCTTCAATAGAGGCTGGGTTTAAAGAAATTGAGTTTGGTTATTTCACCAATCTAGAGAAAGCACCTTCCTTGGCCGACGTGGAAATGGTGTATGAAAAAATCAAGCATCACAAAGAGGTTAAACTAAAAGCACTGATAGAAGATGCTGAAGGATTATCCAGAGCAGTAGATGCAGGAGTTAAACAGGTCAAGATGTCTGTGTCTGCCAGCAATACCTACAATATGAAAAAATTCAATATGAGCAATGAAGAAAAGTTGCGAGCAATTGAAAAACTGGTTCAAGAAGCCATGTCAAAGAAAATACAAATATCCTGTGCTGTTTCCACTTCTTTTGGATGCCCGTACGAAGGAAAAATGACACCCTCAAAAATTGACACCATCGCTTCAAGGTTGGTGGAGATGGGAATTCAAGAGATTTACATTTCAGATACGGCAGGAATGGGAAACCCTGCAGAGGCAGAAAACATATTTGGATTCTTTTTGGATAAATACCCTGACCGCCTATTCAGTGCGCACTTTCATGATACGAGAGGCATGGGACTGGCCAATGTCTATGCAGCTATAAAGGTAGGGGTCAGACGGTTTGACAGTTCTTTTGGTGGGTTGGGAGGATGCCCCTATGTGCCAGGCGGAAAAGGCAATGTATCATCAGAAGATCTGATTCATATGTTGGAAGAAATGGGTTATCAAACAGGCATCGACTTAGATAAAGCCATCCAAATTGGAAAAAAACTCGAAACCATTTTTGAAAAGCCAATGAATAGCTATGTTTTAGAAGCGGGAAAATCATCTGAGTTAATCAGAACATGAGATCCCTGTCATTTCAATTGAATTAGGGGCCTCAAATGGTGTATAATGAGATAAGCTTTAGAAAACAGCTACATACAACAAACAGCATGTTTTCTCTGATTGAATGACCTAATGAAATACTTGAGATATGAGCTGCAAGAAAGCATGCATTCATTCGTGTTTTGGGATGAATGGTTTTCTATGCAGTCTTTTTAGAAATGGGACGAAATATGATTTGGGAGCGGAATATGTATGAGATAGGAATTGTGAACGGTAGAGTGTATTTGGGAAAAGAATTTAAAGTGATGAATGTGTATATCAAAGACGGGAAGTTTGCTGAGATCACCAAGGAAAAACGAGCGTGTGAAAGAGAAATTGATGCCACAAAGAAAATGGTATTACCTGGGTTTATAGATGGGCATGTGCATTTGAGCTATCAAGACGGAGAATTTATTTCTGCAGATGACTTTGAATCCGGTTCAAAAACCGCTGCCTATGGAGGTGTGACAACCTTCATGGATTTTTTGGAGCCCATTTCCCATGAAGATCAGTTTAAAGAGGCTTTTAACAAACGCATGAAAATGGGTGAAATGAGCGCCATAGATTATGGCTTTCATGGAACTGTGGGAAATTTCACGGGAGATACAGACAAGTTAAAAAAGATGTGTAAATCATCAGGAATTACTTCCATCAAGGTGTACACGACTTATTCTGAATTGGATAGAAAGTGCCCGGATGATGTGATTTATCAATTGTTGGATCCGGAAATGATGGTATTGGCTCACTGTGAAGAAGAAGCCATGCTGAAGCGTAGATGGCTAGCCCCCTCGACTTATGAAAAGTCACGACCAGCTATGGCTGAGCGGTCTGCTGCTCTTCATTTGGCAGGATTGGCAGAAAAGAAAGAGGGGAATCTTTATATTGCCCACGTATCGGCAGGCAGCACCCTTGATATGATCAAATTGAAATTTCCGGGATTGATTGGGAAGAAAATATTTCTTGAAAGTTGTCCTCATTATTTCTATTTGTCAGACGTAAAATTGAACAATAACGATGGCAATTTATACTTAACCAACCCTCCTCTTAGAGATGGAAAAGAGTTAATGAGATTGCGAAGAAGCTTTCATTTGGTAGATACCATCGCTTCAGACCATTGCCCGTTCATGATAGAGGACAAAATGAAGTACGAAAAAGCTTATCAAGTCCCCAAAGGATTAGATGGATTAGAGTATACTTTCCCATTGATGTTTAATTTATTCGGCGATCAAGTGATCTCCAAATACACATCAAAACCAGCGGAATTGTTTGGCTTGAAAAACAAAGGTGAAATCAGAGTTGGAAAGGATGGAGATGCGGTAATTTTTGACAACACGTTGTCTAACACTATAAGAGAAAGCCATTCAAAAAGTGATTACACCGTATACGAAGGATTAAAAATTAGAGGAAAGATCACCACTACCATATCTAGAGGACAAGTGATCATGTCGGATGACGTTTATTATGGTGGCAAGGGACAATACCTTCGAAGAGGATAGCTAAATGAGACAAAAAATTTTTGAAAAGCCCATAGTGTTTGTCAGCAAATGTTTGGAACATGGTCATTGTCGCTATGATGGTTCTCAGATCAATAGCCATGAGATTAGACGGTTGACGGCTTACGTCGACTTCATCTATGATTGCCCAGAGATGGCTATTGGATTGCCTTCGCCAAGGGAGGCCCTTAGAAAGATTAAAACCAATCAAGGAGAACGGCTGGTTCAGTCTGTGTCCGGTACAGATATGACAGAAGCGATGGTAGCATATGTAGAGGAAAAGACCCAAGAATTATTGCGACTGGATGTAGATGGGATGATTCTAAAAAGCCGATCGCCTTCTTGTGGCATAAAAGATGTAAAAATCTATCCAAGTCATGGGAAAGTGCCTTCATTAGGAAAGCATGCTAAGGGAATGTTTGCAGAAGGTGTTCAAATGGCTTTCCAAGATGTTTTGATCGAAGATGAAGGGCGCCTGACCAATTATCGCATACGAGACCATTTTTTAAGCCATATCTTCACTCGAGCCGACTTTAGAAAGGTGAGAGGAGAGGGGAAGATCCAAGATTTGATTGCTTTTCATAGTCGCAACAAGTATTTGTTCATGGCCTACAACCAAAAAGAGCTGAAAGTGATGGGAAAGATTGTCGCCAATCATGAGAAAAATCCTTGGGAACAGCTTGTGGATGAATACGGTCAACATTTGGCGTTGTTGCTGAAGGCTATGCCACCTAGCAAACGATATGTGAATGTGATGATGCATATTCTGGGTTATTTTTCCAAACAATTGACAACTAATGAAAAAGCTGGATTTCTGGATTTATTAGAACAATTCAACAACCAACAGATACCAGCATCCGCTGTCATGTCAGTTTTGAAATTATGGACAGTTCGATTTGAGGAAGCTTATTTACTGGACCAAACAATTTTTGAACCTTTCCCCAAAGAGTTGATCACAGTGTCGGATTCGGGAAAAGGAAGGATTTAGATAGAAGATAGGAGGATAAAATGGCTAGAATTTTTGAAAATTTAACAATCAAGGACATGACGGTAAAAAACCGGATCGTGATGCCCCCTATGTGTATGTATTCAGCAGAAAAAGATGGCTATGCCAAGGGATTTCATTTGGCTCATTATACGGCAAGAGCAATTGGCGGTGTAGGATTGATCATTCTGGAGGCCACTGCGGTAGAGCCTGAAGGCAGAATTTCGGATAGAGATTTAGGGATTTGGGAAGACGAGCAAGTGACAGGTTTGAAAGAGATAGTGGACAGTGGTCACCAATACGGTTCAAAAATGGGTATCCAACTAGGACATGCCGGTAGAAAGTCAACGGTTGATTATATGGATAGTTATGCTCCCAGTGCCATTGCATTCAGTGACAAACTTCAAACGCCTAAAGAGATGACCATTGAAGATATTAAGCGGGTAGTAAAACAGTTTGGAAAAGCAGCCAAACGAGCTCGTCAGGCAGGATTTGACTTAATAGAGATTCATGGTGCCCATGGATATCTGATTAATGAATTTTTGTCTCCTTTGACTAACCACCGAGAAGATGAGTACGGTGGAGAGGTAGGAAATAGAGCACGACTATTAAAGGAAATTATCCAGGAAGTTCGAAAAGAATGGCCTGAGAAAAAGCCTTTGCAAGTGAGAGTTTCTGCGGTTGAATATGAGGAGGGAGGCAATGAAGCCCTTGATTTGGCTGGCATTATCAATTCAGTCAAAGAAGAAGGAGTGGATATGGTCAATGTTAGCACAGGAGGTGTGGTATTGACAGAAATGGATGTTTACCCTGGTTACCAAATCAAACACGGCGAAGTCATCAAGGACAAAACAGGCTTGGTCACAGCGGTAGGTGGTTTAATCCAAGATCCTAGTATGGTCGAAGAAATATTGAATAACCAGCGGGGAGACATGGTGTATCTAGGAAGAGCCCTGTTGAGAGACCCCCATTGGGTGTATCAAGCAGCAGAGACCTTACAGGTTCCGATTGCTTTCCCATTCCAATACGAAAGAGCTTATCGATGAATTATGCAACACCTCCCAAAGAGAACTTTGGGAGGTGTTGTTTTAATAACTGGCAATATGTCCGTCACAACGAGATTCGGTACCACCACAATAAGTGCCTTGATGGGTTCGCCATATGATTTGGCCCCGACCAAAACCTCCGGATTGGTGTTCCACTTGTATTTTGTGTCCTTTCTGGGTAAGAGAAGAAATTAAGTGGCTGGGAAAGTCTTTCTCAACTTGGATGGTCTTGTCTTGGATCCATTGCCATCGAGGAGCGTCCAATGCATCTTGAGGGTTCAAGCCAGACAGAAGAGAATGGATGATCACCTGAAGATGTCCTTGAGGCTGCATGAACCCGCCCATGACACCGAAAGGACCAACAGGAAGGCCATTCTTGGTCAAGAAACCTGGAATAATGGTATGGTAGGGTTTTTTGGCTCCGGAGACACAATTAGGATGCCCCGGTATCAGGTTAAAATTATGACCACGATTTTGAAGGGCGATCCCGGTTTCTGGAACCACTAGACCTGAACCAAATCCCATGTAATTACTTTGAATGTAGGATACCATGTTGCCATCTTTGTCTGCGGTAGATAAATAAACAGTACCACCAGAGGTAGGCTTGCCAGGATGTGGGTGGATAGCGGTTTCTTGTATACATGCCCCCCTTTCTCTGGCATAGCTTTCTGATAGAAGCGCATCAATGGGCACGGCCATATGTCCTAAGTCTGATACATGTGCATGTGTATCTGCAAAAGCCAGCTTCAAGGACTCAATGAGCAAATGAAGGAGGTTTTCAGGGGTTTGTGACTTTAAATCAAAGTTATTTAATATATTTAAAGCGATCAATGTGCAGATGCCTTGACCATTAGGAGGCAGTTCCCAAATAGTATGATCCATGAAATCTACGGATATGGGATCTACCCACTCAGGCTTAAATGCGGCTAGGTCTTCTTTTCTCAAATAGCCACCATATTGACGACTGAAAGCGTCCATTTTATCTGCTAGTTCTCCAGTGTAGAAAGACTTGGATTTGGTTGTGGCGATTGATTCCAGGGTTTTGGCATGTCGTGGAGAGCGCCATATTTCACCAGGATTGGGAGCCTTCCCTGTGGGGGCGAAAACTTCGAACCAACCATCAAATTGGGATCCTTTGAAAAGATCTTGATATTTTGTGTAGGCCAATTGCCAATATTGAGAAACGGTAGGCGCAACAGCGTGTCCTTCGTAGGCAATGTCAATGGCGGTTTGAAGGAGCTGTTCAAAAGGCAAAATACCAAAGCGTTGGGAGAGTTCAGCCCAAGCAGCTGGTTGACCGGGAACGGTAACAGGCGAAAATCCAAAAGTTGGAATGGTATCGTGACCATCAGCTTTTAGCGCATCCATAGTGAGCCCTTTAGGGGAGGGGCCACTTGAGTTGAGACCATAAAGCTTGTCTTTGACCCAGATAATAGCGAATGCATCCCCACCAATACCATTGGAAGTTGGCTCGACGACTGTTAAGACAGCTGCGGTGGCAATAGCTGCATCCACGGCGTTGCCACCCTTTTTGAGAATATCTAGTCCAGCTTGGGCTGCCAAAGGATGGGAGGTAGCTACCATGCCGTTTTTAGCATAATGTGGATTCCGTATGGAAGCATATTGTTTTGATAAGGGGTTACCAATCATAGTTTGCATCCTTTCATGAGTTTTAATTGAATCATATCATAATATCAAGGGTAGATGCTACAATTATGATCGGTTTGGTGTTATAATCTAGGGATAAGTACCGATGAGTGAAACAGGAGAGTAGAATGGAAAAAAAGCAAGTGAAACAAATTGTGAAATTGGCTTTGAACGCAGGGAAAGTGCTGTTGGAGCACGGCGCGGAAACCTATCGTGTGGAAGAGACCATCAACAGCATATGTGGAGCAAAAGGCTTAGAAAGCGTTCAAAGTTTTGTGGTGCCTACGGGTATTTTTTTAAATGTTACCCATGAGGATGAATACTACTCTTTGATTCACAGAACTACCGTGAAAAGGATTGATCTTGAAGTCATTGCGAAAGTGAATGAATTCTCGAGACGCTTTGCATCGGGTGAAATGACGCTGCAAGAAGGAGAAATGGAGCTGGTGGACATAGAAAAGGGTCCGGTTTTTTCATTGAGGGTCAGATTATTGGCAGGTGGCATGGCAGGTGGTTTTTTCACATTATCCTTTGGAGGTGGATTAGGCGAATTTGTTGTGGCATTTTGGGTAAGTGTATTGGTCATCTTATTGACGACAAAAGCCAGCAACTATCGAATTTCATTCTTCCTAAAGAATCTGATGGGTGGCATGTCCAACATGATTTTGTCCCTGATTGTCATCAATTTACTAGCCCTGCTTTCAATTCATATTGAAATTGATCGAGTCATTATCGGTTCATTGATGCCTTTGGTACCAGGAGTGGCCATAGTCAACAGCATACGAGACATCATTTCAGGAGACTTTGTGTCCGGCACATCTAGGTTGACTGAGGCAATTTTAATTGCAGTGGCGTTGGCTTTGGGTGTAGGAACTGTTTTACAAGGCTATATTATATTTTTTGGGGGTGGCTTATGATGACTAGTTTTTTCTTTGCAGCAATGAGTACCCTTGGGTTTGGGATTTTATTTAATATTCCACGCAAGCAATTGTTGCCTGCTTCTTTAACAGGTGCTATTGGCTGGCTGGTTTATTCGGGATTAGTGGAAAGCTTTGACTCAGTCGTTATGGCTGCTTTTTTTGGCGCATGGGTGGTAGGAATGATCAGTGAATGGCTTGCCAGAAAACGGAAAATGCCGGCCACCGTTTTTGTTATACCGGGTTTGATACCACTGGTCCCTGGGTACGGATTGTATTATTCAATGTTAAAGGTGGTTGAAGCGGATTATGCATCGGCAACTGAAATGGGAGCGGAAACCATTTTAGTAGCTTTGGCCATATCCAGTGCGGTGATTGTGGCGTCTTCTATAGGAAGGAAATTTAAAAGGAAAGGCACCCGTTGAATTTTGGGTTTACTATTTCACCCAATTATGATAGATTATTGTAAACATGGGCAGTGTCTGTGTTTGAATTCATTGGAAGGAGATTTCAGATGGCAAAAGATAATCATTGCTGTTGTGGGGACGATCACTTGGATAAAGAGAATGGATGTGATTCCCATGATCAAGAAGGTTGTTGTGAAGACCATGAATGTGGTTGTGACAACGGATGTGGCTGTGACCATGATCACCACGAAGAACAAGTCTTAAATGTCGTGTTTGATGATGGCGAGGAAAAAGCATGTCTGGTGCTAGCTATTATTGAGTATGAAGAAAAAGAATACGTAGCCTTACTCCCTAAAGGACAAGAGGACTATTATATTTATGGCTACCATGAGGATGAAACGGGAGTGGAGTTGATTCCAATTGAAAGCGAGGAAGAATTCAACACCGTCGGTGATATATTTGAG
>CAZIKK010000005.1:0-82422 GCA_964539975.1 uncultured Clostridia bacterium | reverse complement strand
TTTGAGAATGAGCTCTAGTCTCTGAAAAATGATTGACCAACTAAAAACACAATGGAAAAGGACACACCTTGTTCCATTGTGTTTTTTTAGTTGCCTAGATAAGCAGACCGAACAGAATCATCATGAAGCAAATCTTTAGCTTTTCCTTCGGCAATGACTTTGCCAGTTTCCAAAACATAGCCTCTGTGAGCAAGGGAAAGAGCTTTGTGAGCGTTTTGCTCCACCAATAGGATGGTAGTGCCTGCTTTGTTCAACTTTTCAATGATATCGAATATCTCGTCTACCAAGAGAGGCGCCAATCCCATAGAGGGTTCGTCCAAAAGCATAATCTTTGGTCGAGACATTAGGGCTCTTCCAATAGCCAGCATTTGCTGCTCGCCACCACTTAGTGTACCAGCGGATTGCTTGGCTCTTTCTTTTAATCGGGGAAATCTTGCGAATACCATTTCAAAGTCTTCTTGGATTTCTCGTTTATCCTTTCTAATATAGGCACCCATTTCTAGATTTTCATAAACAGACATTTTAGAAAAAACCCGTCTGCCTTCTGGGACATGAGCCATGCCCATATCAATGATTTGATGAGGAGGCAGCTTCACCATATCTTCTCCACGAAAGCGAATCAGTCCACTAGCTGGGGCCAATAATCGGGATATGGTTTTTAAAATGGTTGATTTCCCTGCGCCATTGGCACCGATCAAAGTGACGATTTCTCCCTCTTCAACATAAAAGCTGACATCATGTATGGCATGTATTTTTCCATAAAACACATTAATTTCTTCAACTTTCAACATAAATTTACACCTACTCTCCCAGATAGACTCGGATGACATCCGGATTTTTTTTGATGGAATCAGGGGTTCCTGAAGCAATAATTTTACCATAATCGACAACGACTATTCGTTCACAGATTCCCATGACAAGACTCATATCGTGTTCGATCAATAAAATGGCAATCTCGAATTTATCCCTGATAAAATGGATAGTTTCCATAAGTTCTCTGGTTTCATGAGGATTCATACCGGCGGCTGGTTCATCCAATAGAAGAATTTTTGGTTTGGTGGCCAACGCACGGGCGATTTCCAATTTCCTTTGTTTTCCATAAGGAAGATTCTTAGCTAAAATATCGGCATAATCCTCCATACTGAATATTTTCAAAAAATCTAAACTTTCTTGATGCGCTTTCTTTTCTTGTGTCCAATACCGTTTCAATCGAAAAATGCCTTCTACGGTGGTGTAACTCATCTCATTGTGATAAGCGATTTTGATATTGTCTATTACCGATAGATCTTTGAAAAGTCGAATGTTTTGAAACGTTCTAGCAGCTCCCATGTTGACAATTTGATACGGCTTCTTCCCGACGATGCTGATGCCATTTAGAGTGATATCACCTTCTGTAGGTTTGTATACACCGGTTAACATGTTGAAAATAGTAGTTTTTCCAGCACCGTTAGGGCCGATCAATCCAACTAGCTCATTTTCATCAACTTGAATTTCGAATTGATCTACTGCCTTCAATCCGCCAAATTGCATGCCGATTCCTTTTGTCTCAAGTAGGGCCATATTAATCACTCTCCTTGACTTTTTTTCTAGGTGTTACAATGGGATTGTGTCGCAATGTCTTGAAAAATTGAACCAAAGAGAATTCTTTTGTGCCAAAAATTCCTTGAGGGCGGAAGATCATCATAGCGACCAATAACCCAGAATAAATGAGTAGACGATAAATAGCAAAATCTCTCAAAGCTTCAGGCAGTATGGTGAGAACAATAGCTGAAACAACAGATCCAGTAAGACTTCCCATACCTCCCAGAACCACAATAACAAGAATTTCAACGGAGCGCATGAAATTGAACGTATTAGGGTCTAAAAAAGCGATAAAATGAGCGTACAAGCCACCACCAATACCAGCGAAGAAAGCGGCAATCGCAAAACCCATGACTTTATAGCGAGTGGTTTGAATGCCTACTGCCTCGGCGGCAATCTCATCTTCTCTGATTGAGATGATGGCCCGTCCCTGACGAGAACTGGTTAAGGTATACAGTATGGCAACAGTCAAGACCATTACCCAATAAGCATTGTCGATGGTGGTAATTCTGGGAATACCGGTCAAACCTTTTGCTCCTCCTGTAAAACCAATGTTGTTGATGAAAACACGAATCACCTCTCCAAAACCTAAGGTGATGATGGCTAGGTAGTCTCCTCGCAATCGCAAAGCGGGTATGCCGATAAGCACTCCAATTATTCCGGCGAACAGGCCGGCAGCCACTAGGGAGGCTAATAAGAGCAAGGTGCCTGAAAGGTTGTAAGTGGATCGAAGGTAAATGGCAGTTAAAGCGGAAGTGTAAGCACCTATGGCCATAAACCCAGCATGTCCCAAAGCCAATTGACCCAAAAACCCAGTGGCTAAATTAAGACTTGTGGCTAAAATGATGTTGACACAAATAAAAATCATGATGGAAATAAGATAACGGGACAAGGCACCGCTTCCGATGAGAATTTTGATGGCTATGAAAATGAAAATGACTGCAAGTAAGTTGATAATAAAGACTTTAAGATTGAATGTTTTAGCCATATCACACCTTCTCTTTCTCGTTTTTGCCTAAAATACCCGTTGGTTTAAACAATAGTACGATGATCAGTATGCCAAATACAATGGCATCAGACCATTGACTTGATATATAGGACTTAGATAAGGTTTCAACCATGCCAATGACAAATCCTCCCAGCATAGCGCCAGGTATCAGGCCAATACCACCTAAAACAGCTGCCACAAAAGCTTTGAGACCTGGCATGACTCCCATGGTTGGAAACACTTGTGTATAGGATACACTGTATAAAACGCCACCTAATGCGCCCAATGCGGATCCAATAGCAAAAGTGATGCTGATAGTTCGGTTTACATTGATACCCATCAAAAGGGAGGCTTCTTTATCCTCGGAAACAGCTCGCATGGCTTTTCCTGGTTTGGTTTTCTTGACAAAAAAATCAAGCAGGATCATAAAAACAATGGATAGAATAATGGTGGTGATGGTCACGGTTCCTATTTGAAGAGGACCAATTCTTACAGGAAAACGAGGAATGACCGGTGGCATTCGCTTGGGTTCCGGCCTAAAGATAACCAAGGCCAGATTTTGAAGGAAAAGACTCATTCCTATGGCGGTGATCAATGCGGAAATCCGCGGGGCTTTTCTTAGTGGTCTGTATGCCATGGTTTCTACTGCGATGCCCAACAAAGCGGCAAGAGCCATAGATACGATTAATACCAGGTAAAACGGCATACCCATGGCGGATACAGTGACAAAGGCAAAGTAAGCGCCCATCATCATAATTTCACCGTGGGCAAAGTTAATAAGACGAATGATTCCATAAACCATGGTATAGCCCAAAGCAATGACAGCATAGATGCTGCCCACAGAAAGTCCGTTGATGATTTGTTGCAAAAATATCGTCAAGTGATTCACTCCTTTCCATAATTGGTTAAAATAGCATAGGAGAGACTTGATCTCTCCTATGCAAGTTGTGGTTCATCTCATATTCTTTAATCGACTTCGACTTTTCCTGCTAGGAAGTGATCACCATCAACGATTTGGATAATAGAGATGCTTTTCTGAGGATCGCCATTGGCATCAAAAGTAATGTGACCAGTAACAGCATCCATATCTGTTGCCGCCAATGCAGTAACAATTGCCTCGGCATCAGTAGATCCTGCACTTTTTATGGCTTCAACCATGATGAAGGTTGCGTCATAGCCTAAAGCGGCAAGAGCGTTTGGTGTTTTGCCCCATTTTGCCTCATAAGCAGAGATGAAGTTTTGAACAAGATCGGAAGGATCAGACTTGGCATAATGATTGACAAAGTAGTGACCTTCTGCCACTTCGGCGTAATCTGTTTCAATACCGTCCCAGCCATCTCCTCCGATGCAAATCACATCCATGTTCAGTTCATCGATTTGATCTAGGATGACTCCGACTTTTGCGGTGTAATCCGGCAAGAAAATGACATCGGGGCCTTGTGCTTGGATAACGGTAAGGATGGATCTAAAATCCATGTCGTTCACTGTGTAGCCTTCATAATTAGTCACAGTGCCATTTTGTGCGAAGGTATCTCTAAAAGCAACGGCTAACCCTTCCGAATAAGGGTCTTCTGTGTTGTAAAGCACCGCGGCTTTTGTAGCACCCAAAGTATCCATAGAGAAAATGGCGGCTGTGGAGCCTTGTTGCGGGTCAAGATAACAAGCACGGAAGACATTAGGTGCATTCAAAGTCACTTGTTCGTTGGTAGCTGTTGGTGTTAAAACGGGCATGCCATCTTCAATGACGATTTCCTTAATGGCAAGGGTTTCACCACTGAATGTAGCTCCGATAAGAGCAGTGATTCCGTCTTGATCTCTAAGTCTGTTGTAGGCGTTGACGGCCTCTGTTCCATCGCCTTTAGAGTCGTAGGCAACGATCTCGATCATAGTGCCATCAATGCCGCCAGCAGCGTTGATTTCTTCTGCGGCAAGCTTGGAGCCTTCTTCAACGGAACCGCCGTATTGGCTGTAATCTCCAGTAATGGGTCCGATAACACCAAACTTGATCACATCATCAGCGCCACCGCCAGAAGGTTGATCATTTCCGGAACCACATCCGGACAACAGTGTGGATGCAAGAAGTATTGCAACAAGTACTAAGCTAAAAATTCTTTTTTTCATAATTCCTCCCTCCCTAAATGTTTTATTTAGGATAAAATTTGTATTTAATTGTATATCATGCCTAATAAATATGCAAGTTAAAAATACAGTTGTCTTAAAAATAATTACACAAATAAAATAGATAATAAATAAAAGCGCCGTGCGATATCTTGAAAACAAACAAAACTAAGTTGCACAAAAAAACGTTATGGCGCACAATTGCTGGAACAACTAGTTGTTACAGAAAAGAAATATAATTAAAGAGATGTTCTTAATGCAAGGGACTAGTAGTGAAGGAGAGGGGCAATAAAGCATAATTAGCAATAAAATGAATAAATAATCATATCAAAATTAGAATACGCAGACAAATAAACGAATGAAAACATCTTTCGCCTAAAAACTATTCGTCATATCGTTGACTATCAAGATTGATTCTGTTAATATGAAGTGGGTTTTGATAAACCCTATTTTTGATATGTGAGCATTTAGAAAAGGATTGTTAAAAAGCACTGGAGAGGTGTAGGAGGATAAAATGTCAAATGTAGTTATTCTTGGCGCTCAGTGGGGCGATGAAGGAAAAGGGAAAATCACAGATTATTTAGCTAAAAAAGCAGATTATGTTGTCAGATACCAAGGTGGTGACAATGCAGGTCACACAGTTGAAATAGATAATCAACAATATAAGTTGCATTTGATCCCATCAGGAATCCTAAATGAAGGGAAACCTTGCATCATAGGAAATGGGGTAGTGGTGAATCCTGAATCCCTTGTTAGAGAGATCAAATATTTAAAGGATTTAAATATTTCAGTAGACAATTTGATCTTGTCAGATCGAGCCCATATTATTTTTCCCTACCACGTTGAAATTGATCGATTGGAAGAAGAAGACCGTGGAGAAGACAGAATTGGAACCACCATCAAAGGCATTGGACCTTGTTATAGAGATAAAGTTGAAAGAAGCGGATTGAGAATGTGTGATTTCTCAAACCAAGAAGCTTTTGAGAAAAAACTAAGATACAATATTGGGAAAAAGAATGATTTAATCACCAAGTATTATGGCAGTCAACCATTGGATGAAAATGAAATGGTAACCAATTATATGTCCTATATGAGACAGATATGGCAATACGTTGCTGACATTAATGTCATCATGCGAGAAGCAGTGGCTGAGGGAAAGAAAATTCTTTTTGAAGGAGCACAAGGGACCTTGTTGGATATTGATTATGGCACTTATCCTTATGTAACTTCTTCACATCCGACTACAGGTGGCATTGCAGTAGGAGCAGGAATCAGTCCTTATCAACTTGAAAAGGCGTTAGGAGTGGTGAAGGCTTATACAACACGTGTAGGAATGGGACCCTTTGTCACCGAACTAAATGATGCCACGGGTGAATGGATCCGAGAGAAAGGGTTTGAATATGGTACAACAACCGGAAGAGCCAGAAGATGCGGGTGGTTGGATATGGTGATGTTGAAATACTCAGCCCAAATCAACGGACTGTCATCTATCGCTTTGACTAAACTGGATACACTATCTGGCCTTGATTCATTAAAAATTTGCGTGGCTTACCGTTTAGATGGCGAAGAAATCGACTATTTTCCTGCAAGTCTGGAAGTGCTTGGTCGATGTGAACCCGTCTATATTGAGATGCCAGGCTGGCAGTTGGAAGATGTTTTGAAAGCAGAAAATTATGAAGAACTTCCTGAAAATGCAAAAGCTTATGTGGAAAAGATAGAGTCTTTATTAGGAGTTCCAGCAGATATTGTGTCTGTTGGTCCAAAAAGAAGTGAGACGTTTATGAGAAAAGAGTTATTCTAAAACATGAGGCTATTTCCTTGACAAGGAAATAGCCTGTGTAGTATTATGTCATAGCGACAAAAAGACCACTCTGACCCATTAGCTCAGCAGGTAGAGCACCTGACTTTTAATCAGGGTGTCCGGCGTTCGAGTCGCCGATGGGTCACCATATGAAAAAACGGCAAACGATGGTCGGTTGCCGTTTTTTCATGTCCATATAGCTAGAGCCAAAAGAAGCTAAGTAACAGATAGATAAAATACAAAGAAGCCAATAACAAACCTTCTTTTTTGGAAATGCGATGATCTTTGCTTTTGGCGAAGATTCGGAATAAGACAAGAATTAGAATCATTGTTGGGAATTGAAGTTTGTAAAACTCCAAAGGAACGGGCAACCCACCTTTGGTAACGGCAGCAGATAGGCCCACAACAAACAAAACATTTAAAATGTCTGCACCGATGATATTTCCCACAGCCAATTCACCATGACCTTTTCTTACTGCTGTAATGGCGGTGATCAATTCTGGCAGGCTGGTTCCAAATGCCACTAGGGTAGCCGCGATGATCCCTTGGGGAATGCCAAGTCTAATAGCGGAAATCTCTACGGTTGGGATCAGTACTTTTGAAGCAAGAATCACCATGACCATTCCCAAAATTAGAAGAAAAATCTGTTTCTTAAAGGGCTCCCGTCTCGAAGGTTTCGGCGTTACTTCTGTGGGATCAATCCCTAATTTGGACCATCTGATGGAAAAATAGATATAAACCACCAGCATTCCTGTCAAGACCCATCCCATCCATTGATGAAGTGTTCCAAAGGGTGATTGGGAAAAGATAGGTAAACTGATGATGACTAGTAAAACGCCTGAATATAGTTGGATCACGCCTTGGCGATTGATGGTTTTTTGATCAACAGGCAGTTCCCCTAACATGGCGGCAATCCCTACAATCAAACCAGTGTTAGCAATAATGGAGCCAACCGCGTTACCCAAGGCAAGATCGGGATTTCCTTTCATAGCGGCAAATACTGAAACCGTAGCTTCGGGCAAGGTTGTGCCTAAAGAAACGATGGTGGCACCCACAATGATTTTAGGAATGCCCCACCGAATCGAAAGGATCACCGCATTGTCGATGAGAATATCAGCTCCTCTGCTTAAAACATACAATGAAACAACAAAAACTGCAAACAATGGCAATAAAGATAAATCAATCAATAAATTGTTAATAAAAGCATCCATTACAAAAATCCTTTCAACGTGATAGAATGATTATGGAAACAAAAAAACCCTGACAAACAGTTGCATCACAACTATTTGCAGAGTCTCACCTGGCGAGCTAGCTGCCAAAACCGGGAAGTTCATTCCGTATTGACGATTTTGGCTCCCTTTTCAGGGCGGTTACTCCCTCTTGCAAGTTGAGTATATGACTTTTGTAGGATTCTGTCAATAGATTGAAAAAAGAATCGAAATTCTTCAATTAATAGTAACAGTAGGATAAAACGAACAGGCTTTAAAGCTATGGCAAGTGAGGTTTGACATGAACGAAATAAAAACTAGAAGTGAAATGCGTAAAACAACATTGAAATTGGCTTTACCTGCGATTGTGGAAATGCTGATGCAAACGATGTTGGGAGTGGCTGACACAGCAATGGTAGGAGCGATAGGCGGCATTGCCATAGCGGCAGTGAGTTTGTCAGATAATCCTATGATGGTAATGATGGCTTTTTTTGCAGCTATCAGCGTGGGGACCACTGCTTTGGTAGCTCGATTTATTGGAGCAGGCAATCATAAGGATGCTCAAGAGACAATTAAACAATCTTTCTACATGAGTATGCTCTCAGCTATTGGATTTACTATGGTGATGCTTTTGCTATCAGACCACATTGTGGTTTGGATGGGAGCGGAGCCGGATGTGTTGCCATATGCTCAACAATACCTTTATATTGCTTTATTGGGATTGCCAGGCATGATTGTCGCAATGATCATGTCCGGTGCTTTGAGGGGGGCTGGGGATACAAAAACACCTATGCTGGTCAACGGGCTTTCCAATGTGGTGAATATTTTAGGGAACTTTTTTTTGATTTTCCCCACTAGAGTCATTCAGCTTGGTGGATCTGCAGCGGGCGAGAGTTTGTCGATCAATATTTATGGAGCGGGCTTGGGAGTCAGTGGAGCTGCTATTGCTACGAGTCTAAGCAGATGGATTGCTGCTATTTTGATGATTTATGTCATCTTCAGAAAGAAAGGGAAGTATCGCATTCCTTTGACTAAAAAGATAAAAATAGATAAAGATTTGATCAAAAGGATTCTCAAGGTAGGATTCCCGGCAGCGGCAGAACAAATGTTGATGCGCCTTGCCCAGTTGTCATTTTTTAGGATTATTGCAGAGTTGGGGACGATCATGATTGCCGCTCACAAGATCTCCATGACTTCCGAGTCTTTCTCATTTATGCCAGCGTGGGGCTTTGCTTTGGCTGCAACAACCTTGGTAGGGCAATATTTGGGCAGCAAAGAACCTGAGAATGCCATGTTGGGAGGAATTACAGCGGCTAAAATGGCGGTTGGAGTGATGAGTTTTTTTGGCATCCTGTTTTTCTTCTTTCCCAGATACTTTGTTCTAATCTTCACACGAGATGAAGTGATCATTCATTATGCCGTGCAATGCTTAAGAATCGTGGCTATTTCTCAGCCATTTTTGGCGGCTACGATGGTTTTTTCTGGAGCGTTGAGAGGGGCAGGAGATACGAAAACAGTATTGTGGGTGACGGCTTTAAGTTCTTGGATCATTCGAGTAGGGATCGGGTATATTTTGGTGGTTCCTCTGGGATATGGTCTTGTAGGTGCTTGGGCAGCCATGGCGCTAGATTTTATTGTGAGAGGCATTGTTTTTGGGGTAATTTTCATGAGAGGCAAATGGAAAACCATTAAAATATAGCAAAAGAAAAACTGTCATTCTCAAATGACAGTTTTTTGGTGGGCGTAACAGGGCTCGAACCTATGACCCCCTGCTTGTAAGGCAGGTGCTCTCCCAGCTGAGCTATACGCCCATAATGTATTACAATCATAACAAAAGCCAAAGAGCCTGTCAATAAAAAAATGCAGATTCAAAAAAACAGCCCAATTATCCAAAAAGGGTTGCGATTTAACGGTTTTTTGTTTATAATGTAAGCGGTACCTTTAAATAATATGATTTGTATTTAAGAAAAGTTTGGTTCATGAATTATGCAGAACAGGTTTTTTCGCAGTACGAAGAGCATTGGTTAAAGGAATAATTTTTCGGAGGAAACATTTAAATGACTAAAGGAACAGTAAAATGGTTTGATTCACAAAAAGGTTTTGGTTTTATCACAAGCGAAGAAGGCAATGATGTGTTCGTGCATTATTCAAAAATCGACAAGCCAAACTTCAAAACTTTAGAAGAAGGCGAGCAAGTTGAGTTCAACGTGGTTGAGGGAGCAAAAGGTCCTCAAGCAGAAGACGTAAGACCTCTATAAAATTAAATCTAAATCAACCCCCCTCGGATAACTATCCGAGGGGGGTTTCTTTAAGGGCACTAATATTAATAGACTCGGTTAATGTGAAAGCCGTTTTGATGAAGGGTGGTAATGATTTCTGCAATGTGTTGGTGTCCGTTGGTTTCAGCAGTAACTTCTAATTGGACGTTTTCGTAACGATCCATAGCTTTGAACTGATTGTGATCCAACTTGATGACATTGGCTTTCAAATCTGCCAAAATCTGTGAAATCTTGAGCAATTGACCAGGTACATCTGGCAAATCAACAGTGAAACAAAAGATACGACCTCTTGAGATCAAACCTTTGTTGATCATGGACGAGATGGTGACCACATCGATGTTGCCGCCACTGATGACGCTCACAATGTTTTTGTTGGTTACAGTCAATTTTTTTAGAGCTGCTAATGTTAATACGCCAGCTGTTTCTGCAATTAGTTTGTGCTTTTCGATGAGCATAAGAAGAGCTTCCATGATTTCTTGTTCAGAAACAGTGATAATGCCATCGACAAAGCATTTGGCAATTTCAAAATTCAGATCTCCAGGCTTTTTGACGGCCACCCCCTCTGCAGAGGTTCGAATTTGAGTGAGTTCGCAGACATGGTCTTGATCCAGAGAGTTCTTCATGGTCATAGCGCCTTCAGGCTCCACTCCGATGACCCGAATGTTGGGATTGATTGATTTTACTGCCATGGCAATCCCAGCGATCAGACCCCCGCCACCAATAGGAACCAATATTTCATCGACGTCTTTCAATTCTTCGATGATTTCGTATCCAATGGTACCTTGTCCACAAATGACATCATAGTCATTGAAAGGATGAATGAATTCTCGACCTTCTTCTTTTGCGATTTCTAGTGCTTTGTTGTAAGCATCATCATAAATATCCCCGTGAATGATGACTTCAGATCCGTGCTTTTTGGTGGCTTCGATTTTTATGAGAGGTGTCACCACGGGCATAACAATCTTTGATGAAATGCCTAAAGATTTGGCCGAGTAAGCAACGCCTTGCGCATGATTGCCTGCTGAAGATGCCACGATGCCATTCTTTTTGACGGATTCAGGCAAGTTGACGATTTTGTTGTAAGCTCCCCGAATTTTGAAGGAACCAGTGAATTGTAGATTTTCTGGTTTAAGATAAACTTTGTTTCGGCATTCCTTGCTGAAAAAATCACTGTAAATCAGCTCGGTCTTGTTGATGATTTTAGATAAGTTCTTGCTGGCTTTTTGGATATCTGCCAATATAGTTTCTGGATTGAAAGTGTTGTCTGTTGACTCAGATAAACTCATTTTATACCTCCTAAATATAAAAAACCGCCTCTTGAAAGAGACGGAAAATCCGCGGTACCACTCTAATTGCTCCGAAGAGCCCCTTGTTAGGTTCTTGCAAACCATGATCAGTAACGAGATCAGCCGGAAAATCTTACTAAATTCAGAAGTTCTCCTCAAGAGTGATATGTGCCATGTCATTGCTGCCGGATTTCACCAACACCGGCTCTCTAAAAGCAAAGGTTCATTGCACCTGTCTCTGTCAAAGGAATGGAATAAACTTGTACATATTCTAAAGGGGAGATTTTATTTTGTCAAGGATAACTTTTATAAAATCATTGACAATTGGAAAAGCAATGGGTATAATTCTACACAAGCAGAAAAGCCGTGATAGAGAGAAAAATGTCCGCAAAGCAGATACAGAGAGCCGATGGGTGGTGAAAATCGGTGAAGCGAGGATGTTAGATGATCCCTCTTGAGCTGTCGAATCGAAAGCATGGCAAGTAGATGAGAACGTAGCCCGCGTTATTGGGATAGAGTTAATGGGTTTATCCTATGACTTGATGAGAGGCGGTTGATAACCGCAAATAGGGTGGTACCGCGAAAGACCTTTCGTCCCTGTACACATGAATTTGTCATGTGTGTAGAGATGAGAGGTTTTTTTATACAAGCAATGAAATTTGGGAGGAGAAAGGAACATGAGTAGAAAAGTAAGCTTAAAAGTGGTCAGTGGCATGGATTCGGTAATTCGGGTTCTGACAACCTTGAGAAGAAAGAATTTCAAAGTTACTGAATTAACAATGAAAGAAGTAGATGGGGTGGTAGAACTAACATTGTCAGTCGATGATTTAAAGACACCTGGATTTGATCGAGCGGTTCAACATGTGAAGAGATTGGTGGATGTATTCGATGTGACAGAAGTCAGTTAAAAAGAAATGAGTGTTGACGGAATAAAGGTTGCAAGATATAATGTATACAAAGTGCAATATGCGCAAAATCAAGTACAATTATTTTAGGAGGAAGTATAATGAGTAGAATGTATTACAATGAAGATGCAGATTTGAATGTGTTAAAAGGAAAGAAGGTTGCGGTTGTTGGATATGGTAGCCAAGGACATGCCCATGCTTTGAATATGAAAGAAAATGGCGTAGATGTAGTGGTGGGTTTATATGAAGGCAGTCGGTCTTGGGAGAAAGCAGAAAAAGAAGGTCTAAAAGTAGCTACGGTTGAAGAGGCTGCAAAAGCAGCTGATGTGGTAATGATGCTAATTCCAGACGAAAAACAAAAGGAAATCTATACCAAATATGTGGAGCCTAACTTGGAAGAAGGCAATGCTTTGGCTTTTGCACATGGATTCAACATTGTTTTCAGTCAAATTGTTCCACCGAAAAACGTGGATGTGTTCATGGTGGCACCAAAAGGGCCAGGACACTTGGTGAGAAGAGAATTTGTTAAAGGCGCAGGAGTACCTTGTTTGTTCGCTTTAGAGCAAGATTACACAGGCAAAGCGAAAGAAGTGGCATTGGCTTATGCAAAAGCGGTTGGAGGTACAAGAGCAGGCGTTATCGAAACAACCTTTAAAGAAGAAACGGAAACGGATCTTTTTGGAGAGCAAGCGGTGCTATGTGGCGGGGTGACAGAATTGATCAAAGCAGGGTTTGATACACTTGTAGAAGCGGGATATCAACCAGAAATCGCATATTTTGAATGTTTACATGAAATGAAATTGATCGTGGATTTGCTATATGAAGGCGGTATGGACAGAATGCGATACAGCGTCAGCGATACAGCAGAATATGGGGATTATGTTACAGGAAAGCGCATCGTCAACGAAGAGACTAGAAAAGAGATGAAGAAGATTTTATCCGAAATACAAACAGGCCAATTCGCTCAGAAATGGATCCTTGAGAACCAAACAGGAAGAGCTATGTACAATGCCGTGAAGCGTTCTGAAAGTGAGCATTTGATTGAAAAGACAGGTTCAAAGCTAAGAAAGATGATGAATTGGATCGACTAGGAGGCAAAGTGTGGGAAGTAATTTAGTAAAAGAAGGCTTGGCAAAAGCACCTCATAGATCCCTGTTGAAGGCATCGGGATTGACCAACCAGGAAATAGAGAAACCGTTTATAGGTGTGGTCAATATGTTCAACGAGATTGTGCCAGGACATGTGGGGCTTAAAGATATAGCAGAAGCAGTGAAACGCGGGGTTTTGATGGCTGGAGGTACCCCGCTTGAATTCCCAGGAATAGGTGTCTGTGATGGTATTGCTATGAATCACGAAGGGATGAAATATTCTCTGGCAAGTCGTGAACTGATTACGGATAGCATAGAAACCATGACCATAGCGCATGGTTTGGATGGATTGGTGATCATTCCAAATTGTGACAAGACGGTTCCTGCCGCTCTGATGGCAGCTGCTCGGATCAATGTACCGACGATTATCGCTAGTGGTGGGCCTATGCTGTCTGGTCGTTTCAAGGGAACAGACGTGGATTTGATCACAGTTTTTGAGGCAGTGGGTGCTGTGACTGCAGAAAAGATGACATATGACGAATTGGAAATGCTCGAAAATCAGGCATGTCCCACTTGTGGCTCATGTTCTGGCATGTTTACTGCCAATTCAATGAACTGTATGACAGAAGCTTTAGGGTTGGCATTACCTGGGAATGGAACCATACCAGCAGTCTATTCTGAAAGAAAGCGCTTGGCAAAGTTGTCAGGAATGATGATCATGGAGTTGGTAAGAAAGAACATTCGACCAAGAGATATATTGACTAAGGAAGCCTTTTACAATGCCTTAGCTGTTGATATGGCTCTAGGGTGTTCCACCAATACTGTGTTGCACTTGACGGCCATCGCTAATGAGGCGGAAGTAGGAATTGACTTGAAAATCATTAATGAGATTAGCAAAAAAACACCAAATTTATGCAAATTGAGTCCTGCTGGGCCTTATCATATTGAAGAGCTGGATGGGGTTGGTGGTATCACCGCAGTGATGAAAGAACTGGATAAGAAAGGATTGATTGATAAGTCTGTACTTACGGTTTCAGGTTATGTTGGAGAAAAAATAGATAAGGTAACAAGAAAAGAAAACAAAATCATTGCCACTGTGGAAAACCCTTATTCTGAAACAGGAGGGATCCAAATCTTGTTCGGATCCTTGGCACCTGATGGGGCTGTCGTCAAGAAAGCTGCTGTTGCAGATGAAATGATGGATGTCACGGCTACGGCTAAAGTTTACGAGTCAGAGGAAAGGGCAGTAGACGCCATACTGAATCATGAAATCAAACCGGGTGATTGCGTGGTAATCCGTTATGAAGGACCAAAGGGAGGTCCTGGGATGCGAGAAATGCTGACACCTACTTCTGCTTTGGCAGGGATGGGGTTGGACAAGGAAGTGTCTTTGATTACGGATGGACGATTTTCTGGTGGCACAAGAGGTGCGGCTATTGGCCATGTATCTCCTGAAGCCAGCGAAGGTGGCCCCATTGCCTTTGTGAAGGATGGAGACACCATTCGCATTAATATTATCGAAGGGGTCTTGGATTTAGATGTTTCAGATGAAGAAATAGCAGAACGCAAAAAAACCATGCCCATTAAAAAGACAACCTATAAAGGTTACCTTGGGAAATATGCAAAAAGTGTCACCTCAGCATCCACAGGAGCCATTTGCAAGTAAGGTCATTTGGAATGAGAGGTATAAGGGGTGATTGAAATGAAAGGAGACGCTAGGTTGAAACTGTCAGGATCACAAATCATATTAAAATGTTTGCAGGAAAAGGGAGTCGATACGATATTTGGCTATCCTGGGGGAGCGGTTATTCCTTTTTATGATGCCTTGTATGATGAACTGGATGTGTTCAATCATGTCAGAACGGCTCATGAACAGCACATGGTTCATGCGGCAGATGCTTACGCGAGAACGACAGGAAAGATTGGGGTGGCCGTTGCCACATCAGGACCGGGAGCCACCAATACCATTACTGGAATTGCGACAGCGTATATGGACTCTGTGCCACTTCTGATTATCACTGGACAGGTCCCAAATATGTTGATTGGGAAGGATTCTTTTCAAGAAGTGGACATTACCGGGATCACGTTATCGGTCACCAAACACAATTATCTTGTCAGAGACATCAAGGACTTGGCTAGAACGATTAGAGAAGCGATCGATGTGGCGCTGGCAGGACGACCGGGACCAGTTTTGGTGGATGTGCCAAAAGACGTGTTTCTCACAGAATATGCTTATGAACCCACCGATAAACCTGTATATGTAGACAGGTTGGAATATGCGGATGAAACGTCTATTGAAGCAGCAGCAAAATTGATTAATCAGTCAAAAAAACCAGTCATCTATGCTGGAGGTGGCGTTAGGATTTCTCACAATGATCAGCTGTTGGTGGCTTTGGCGGAAAAGGCAGAAATACCAACAGCAAATTCTTTTATGGGATTTGGGACGATTCCGAGGGATCATCCTTTATCATTGGGATTGGTAGGTATGCATGGACAAGTCTATACCAATATGGCGGTGACCAAGTGTGATTTGCTGATTGCTATAGGGGCTAGATTCAGTGATCGTGTGATTGGAAAACCTGATGAATTTGCGAGAGGTGCCAAGATCATCCATATAGATATTGATCATACTGAAATAGACAAAAATACGTACGATTGTATCCCTTTGGCAGGGAATATGAAGGATATTCTTGAAAGATTGCTTTCCAAGATCTATGAAACAAAGCGACCGGAATGGCTGGATGAAATAGAAGGATTCAAAGACGATGTAGAGATAGATGATAATGCTTTTGTGCCCCAAAAAATTTTGGAGATGACCAATGCTTACTATTCCGATAACACCATTGTAGCAACAGATGTTGGGCAGCATCAGATGTGGACGGGACAGTATTGGAAGTTTAAGAAATCTACCGAATTTTGCACCTCAGGTGGGTTGGGAACCATGGGGTATGGATTGGGAGCCGCTATTGGAGCTCAAGTTGGGAATCCTGAAAAGCAGGTGGTACTGATCACCGGAGATGCAAGCTTCAGAATGAACAACAATGAACTGATAACGATCAGCCGATACCAACTTCCCATCAGGATTGTACAGATGAACAACCATTCCCTTGGAATGGTGAGGCAGTGGCAAAGAATGTTCAGCGGCGCGAGATACTCTGAAACTACTACCTATGATGATGTGAACATGAAGATGTTTATCGAGTCATTTGGAATTCTTTACAAGCGATGCGAAACCATGTCGGATTTAAGACAAGCTTTGGAAGAGACAAAAGACTCAAAAAAGGCGGTGTTTATCGAATGCATCATTTCGGAAGATGCTTCAGTTTATCCAATTGTACCGCCAGGAAGACCCATCAATGAATTATTACTCAACGGATAAAAAGCAGGCCTGTCCTGCTTTTTTATTTGAAGTTTCTGAAGAATCAGACATAAGGGGAGATAAGTTTTTAGATGAATAATCACCTTTTGACAGTGAATAGTTGTTAACGTATAATCAGATTATGTCTGAATATTGTGAAGGTAAGATGTAATGAAGATCATTCTATTGTCCGGTGGTTCCGGCAAAAGGCTCTGGCCCCTGTCAAATGATATTAGGTCCAAACAGTTTCTTAAACTGCTTAAAAATCCTGAAGGTGAATATGAATCTATGGTGCAACGTGTCTACAGACAAATCCGATCAGTAAGTTCGGGCTGGGATATTACTGTGGCAACAGTGGCCTCACAGATGGATTCCATAAAAAGTCAATTAGGAGACAAGGTAGATATTGTGATTGAACCTGAAAGAAGGGATACTTTCCCAGCTATTGCACTGTCCTGTGCCTATCTGGCCTATAAAAAAGACTGTTCTTTTGAAGAGACGGTTGTGGTCATGCCAGTGGATACCTATGCTGAACCAGAATACTTCCATGGACTGGGTAGGATGAAAGAGGCGGTTCAGCACACTGGAGCTGATCTGGTTCTGATGGGCATCAACCCTGTGCATGCCTCTCCGAAGTATGGTTACATTATTCCCTCCAGTAGCAATGAGAAAGTGAACGCGCAAGGTTCGATTGCTGTTTCAGGGTTTATCGAAAAGCCAGATGAAAAAACAGCGGCTAACTTGATTGCTAAAGGCGCCTTCTGGAATGGCGGTGTGTTTGCCTTCAAACTGAAGTATCTGATGGGTATGATAGATGACCATCTAGGAAATTTAGGCTTAAACAACAACTCTTTTGAAAAGATTCATTCCAACTATTCCAGGCTTGAAAAAATCAGCTTCGACTATGCTGTGGTTGAAAAGGCAAGGTCTATAGCAATGATTCCTTATCACGGGTTTTGGAAGGACTTGGGAACGTGGAACACGTTGACCGATGAAATGAAGGATGTTGCTGTTGGCATGGTAAAAACCAACACCACCACCCGCAACACCCATATTATCAATGAACTAGCCATACCCATCGTTGTTCTTGGTGCAAAGGATATGGTTATCGCCGCAAGTCCTGATGGCATTCTGGTCTCCGATAAGGAAGAAAGTGCCACCCTAAAGGACTATGTGAGTGAAAGTTATGCTAGGCCTATGTATGAGGAAAAAAGGTGGGGAAACTATAAGGTATTGGATTATGTTCAATATGACAATGGCACCAAATCCCTAACCAAGCATATGGTGATTCAGGCAGGAAAAGGCATCAGCTACCAGTGCCACAGTGCTAGAGATGAGATTTGGACAATAACAGATGGCAAAGGTGAGGCAGTCATAGATGATAGGTCTAAGCCAGTATCAAAAGGGGATGTGCTTTACATTGCCAAAGGACAAAAGCATAGCATCAAGGCTGACCAAACGGCTGATTTGCACTTCGTCGAAGTACAGTTAGGAGAAGATTTGGAGGAAAAAGATATATTAAGGTTTGGTGAAACGGATGTTGTTGAGCATTAATAAGATGTACTCGCCTGAAATAGGCGGAGTTGAGGTCGTTGCCAAAGAGTTGGCTGAGCTTGGTCTCGACTATTACGGAAAATCTGAAGTCATAACTTTTAACCATGCGGATAGAACCATTGATGAAATGATCAATGACGTCAGTGTGACACGGTTAAGGTCTCTTAAGCTGGGCAGAAGTGTCCGGCTTTCATTTGGTTATAAAAAAAAGCTTCTGGAGCGATCTGAAGAAGCTTCTGTCATTCTATACCATTTTCCATCATTCACACCAGAGCTGTTTCTGCCGCAATTCAATCATAAAAAAACACCGCAAGTTTGCCTTTATCACGCAGATATCACAGGTCGCGGACTTTTGGGCAAGCTGTATAATATCATGATGGTCAAGCGGTTTTTAAAGCAGATGGATATCGTCGTTGCCACTTCTCCGAACATCACCAAATCATCGCCTGCCCTTAGACGGATGAAGCATGTAGAAATCATTCCTCTTGGGGTGGACACGGACCACTTCCATTACCAGGGAAACAATATGAGAGGGCAGTTGGTAGAAGAACTCGGTCGTCAATCAGTAGACACTAGAGTTGTCTTGTTTGTCGGTAGGATTGCAAGATACAAGGGAGTTCGAGAGCTGATCGATGCCGTATCGAAACTTCCTGAAAACTATTGTCTCATCGTAGTGTCGGGTGACAACACAGATGAGATCGAGCAATATGCCGCCTTAAAAAACTTGTCCCATCGATTGCTGATCCATGATAAGGTTTCATACGATGATCTGCCCAAATACTACAGCGCCGCTGATGTGCTATGTATGCCTTCCATAGACAAAGGTGAGGCTTTTGGACTTGTTGCCATTGAGGCCATGGCCTGCGGTGTGCCGGTCATTACAACAGAGCTTGGTACAGGGAGCTCTTACCACAATCTTGATGGTATCACTGGTCGTGTCATCCAACCAAAGAGTGTTAGCCAATTGTCAGAAAGCATTACAGAAATCTGCGAAAACAAGGAAAAATTTTCGTCTGAGATCATTCGAAGACGGGCGATGGATTTTTCAATGGAGCAATTCTATGATGGCTGGGAGAGAATCTTTCGAATGGCTGACAGCATGATGAACAGACCCGATGCGAAGCCCAACTTAACAAAACCATAAAATATTTTCCAATGAATCGGCATATATTTCAAAGACAACTCCTCGAAACAGGACTTGAAATCCTCGATTTCCAAAATCTTCTTAATGGATTTAATCTTTTGGAAAGAATTTTCTGGACTGGCCATTTCATTGAGTCCGAAATCCAAGAAGGATAATGCCACACGATTACTTAATGCCAATTGATAGTCCTCTCCCAGGTTATTATCTTTGATGTTTTTCTTATAGAAATTCAATTGATTTTTGAACAGCTTCAGTCCTCTTGGATGATAGGTTTTAGTGACGGATGACTGGTTGGTCTTACGGTAATGGTAATAGAATTGGTTGATATAAACCGCTTTTTTTATGTGGCTGAACACGATAAAATTAAACAGTCCATCCTCTATGCCTATGTGATCATTACTCTCGAATCTAACATTGAAGTCTTTGATGACATTTTGTCGGTATAGTTTTCCCCATACCGGAGATAAAGCATTCATCATCTCCGGTTTTCTAAGCTCTTCTCCTAGCAATCCGCAAATCCTCCTATGGAGGAATGATCTGACGTCCTCGTTTTCAAATACAATCATATCTTTTTCAAATATGGGTTTTAGAACCGAGTAATCGGAGAATTCCTTAATATATGGCCAGATCACGACATCTGCACGATATCTTTCTGCCAGCTTCAGTGTCTTTTCGCAGGTTTCTAGATCTATCCAATCGTCTGCATCAACAAACATAATATATCTGCCTGTTGATAGATTAATCCCATAGTTTCTAGCCGATGAGACACCCTGATTGACTTGGTTCACAATTTTAATTCTGTTGTCTCTTTGTTCGTATTCCTTAAGTATTGATATGGAATTATCGTGACTTCCGTCATTGATACAGATGATCTCAATGTTCTGATGGGTCTGATTGACCACATTGTCCAGGCACTGGCCCAAATAGGGTGCTACATTATAGACAGGTATTATGATGCTTATGTCAGGTACAATCATATGGCCTCCATCTGATTTAGTTTTTTAAAACCTTTAAGGTTTCTTCCGCAGTTTTTTCCCAGCTGAACAGTTTGACTCTTTCTTTTCCTTTTTTGATTAGCTCTTGTTTTAGGTCATCATGGGTCAACAACTCCATAATCCCATCGGCTATTTGATCCACGCTGTATGGATTGACCATCAATGCCGCATCTCCCACCACCTCAGGTATGGAGGTCACGTTGGATGCGATGACTGGAAGGTTGTGTCGCATGGCTTCCAGTGGTGGTAATCCGAAACCCTCGTAAATCGAGCAGAATAGAAGCATTTCAGCATTTTCATAGCACCAAGCCAGCTCTTCATCCGTCAGAAAGCCAGCTACAATAACTCTGTCAGTCAGATTTGTATCGCTGATTTTTTGTAGTGTGGCTTGAGACTTTTTGCTGACCCCGCCAGCCAGAAGTAATTTGATATCTGTTTTGTTCCCAATCTGACTTAAGGCTTCTAGCGCTCGGTCTATGTTTTTTCTAGGTGTCATTGTGCCTGTCATCAAAATGAATTTTTCGTCTCTATTAATAGCTTTTGGGGGCTTTTTTGTTTTGTACTCCTTCATAGATGAGCCTAAATGGATTACATGGATGTTCTTTCTATTCGGAAAGTATCGTTTTAGATCAGTCTTTGTCGCTGTGGATACGGTTATGATCTGGTCGGCTTTTTTTATACTTCTGCTAAATAAGAAATTGCTATACCAGTCTTTGAGCTTGGAGCTACCATCGATTTTCAGTTTGTAGATCATATCATGGACTACAATAACAGTTTTGCAGACTTTCAGTATTGGCATGGTGAATGCGGGACAAAATAGCATATCAATTTTCTGCTTCTTAATTTGACGGTTCAGCAGCAATTGTTCAACCAATACTTTTAGATATCGATTGGTTTCATATGGAAAAAGTCCCACTATTTTTATCTTTGGATTGATTAGAGGTCTGATCGGTTTTGAAGCCATCACAAAGAGAATCAATTCATCATCCGTCATATCCGCCATTTGATTGATCACATGGATGGTATAATTGCCTATCCCGGAATTTTCTTTTTTTAGGACCAGTCCGTTTATCCCTATTCTCATGACATCCTCATTATCTGTTAATATTGTTCATTATATCAAATAAATTCTTTTTATACATTGTTTAGATTGATTAATCTGTTTATTTCTCAAGGGTGAATTGATATACTGTAGATAAATCCGTGTGAGGGAGTCAATTTATGTCTACCAAAGTCAGCATCATCATACCTGCTTATAATACTGAAAAGTATCTTACTGAATGCCTTCAGTCTGCGGTCAGTCAGACACTTAGCGATATCGAGATTATCGTCATTAACGACGGGTCGATAGATGGCACTGGTATGATTATCGACTCTTTCAAGGCAAAAGATTCAAGGATAATAGAGATAACCCAGAAGAATCAAGGCCTTTCAAGAAGCAGAAATAGAGGAGCTGACTTGGCAACAGGTGAATACTTATATTTCTTGGACTCGGATGATTTTATTTCGCCATATGCCATGGAAATCCTATATAAAAATATGCTTAACACGGGCTGTAGACTGATCTATGGAAATTACTCAAAGTTTTATGACGGCGACAAACGCTTCAGCGATCTTCCGACAGTTGGCTCAGGAACAAAACCCGTCGATCTGAGTGTAGATGTCCATGACTCGGTTCGCTTCGCTTGTTCATCTGGCTTGTATACGGTTAATGTATGGCGGTTTATGATTCAAAAAAAATTCTGGAGGGACTTGTCCTTTCAGTTTATTGAAGGCTGTCATCATGAAGACTGTGAGTTTTCCAATAAAATGATTCTACTTGCCGATGAAATAGCTTATGTCGATTATATATTTCATTACTATCGACAGCGAAAGGAATCTATTTCCTACTCTTTATTTGACGAAAAAACTATCTCAAGTGCGGTTGCTATTGTAGAAAGCTTACATGATTTTTATGAGAATCAACCATTTGCCAATGATAAAAAAATTTGTTACAGCACCCTCATCAGTCCGGATATACTACGGGCTGTATCACTTCGTTATGGATTTAATCAGAAATCTGGCAAGTTGCTTGAGGATGAAATCGGGCATACGTTTTTTCATCTTAAAGCTTCCATTCGTTTAAAACACCGCACCATGTATTATTTTATCCGGATTAATATTACTCTGGCATCAACATTTTTACGTCTCAGATACTCGCTCCCGATTTTAAAAATGAAAGTCAGATCGTTAATTTTCAACAAATAATTTGCAAGTGCGAGGTCCATGGTGATTCGACAAGAATAGAACCAGTCATTAGTCTGGCTAATAGGGTGCTGGACTGGGAACCGATTGTTTTTCTGGATGACAGTTTGGCAAAAAATGCTTTGTTTTATAGATCAATGGTCAGAAAAGGAGGATTTATGGACGAAAAGGGTTTTTATGAGCGCACCAATCATTTAAAAAAATACCATCATATTTCTTCTCAGCTTGTTCTGGGAAACCTTGATACAGTCAGTGACCCGTTAATCTCGATCGCTATTCCAACTTATAAGCGGATTGAAACTTTGAGAGAGGCCATTGACAGTATTTTGAAGCAGTCTTTTGTTGACATTCCTTATGAGGTACTGGTTGTCGATGATGAGCCTGTTAACGATAATGATACAGAAAGATTGATTCGAAGCTATGACAATCCCTTAATCTTGTACTATCGACACTCGGAAAATCTTGGCATGTTTGCCAACTGGAACAGATGCATAGAGCTTGCAAGAGGCAAGTGGGTGGCTCTATTGCACGACGATGATTTGTTAAAACCTTATTATCTTGAGAAGATACGATATTTCCTGAATGAAAAAATGGATAGTCAAGTAGGTTATCTTCACTGTCAATATGATACGTTGCTTGATTTTGGACAGAGGCAATATTTGAGTCAGGTAAAGCCAGACGGTTGGATCAAGAGGACGCTCAAGCCTTATATCAAGAATAAACTGACAGAGATTACAATGACGGATGTCATTATTCGGGGACAATCCCCGATAGCCCCACCTTCCTGTGGTACCCTGATGTTGAGAGCGGCTGTTATTGAAGTCGGTGGTTTTAATGAAAATTATTGGCCAAGTGCTGATGGACATCTCTGTTGTTTTATGCTGGATCGCTATAAAGTTTACACGACTAATATTCCAATGGGAGATTATCGGTTGTCTATTAATGCCTCATTTCAACCCAATGTTCTAGCCGAAATGGTTAAAGTAGATTATTATTTCAGAAATTATCTACACGATAGGAATCCTCTGTCCAGGGTTTTCGGAAGACTGTTCCGAAAGGAATTTCTGGTCAATAACATCGACGAAAAGATTTACTTCGCAACCTTGGCTGACAAGATTGAGACGGTGGAGCATCTTGACTTTTTAGGCATGTATAAAAAAAACCATGTCAAAAGCCTAATTTTGAAAGCAATTCAAAGGATACGCTACAGGTATCGAAATCTCTGCACATTGATTTGGGGATGAGGAGACTTACGATGAAATACGATTATCTGATAGTGGGTGCAGGATTATTCGGATCAGTCTTTGCCCATGAGGCTTCAAAAAAAGGTCATCGATGTTTGGTGATAGATAAGAGAAAACATACGGGAGGCAATACTTTTTGTGAAAAAATGGCAGGGATTAACGTACATCGCTACGGACCCCATATCTTCCATACGGACAATGGTGATATCTGGCGATATGTAAATGATTTTGTGCCTTTTAATCGTTTTATCAATAGGCCCGTCGCCAATTACAAGGGCAAGACCTATAATCTGCCCTTCAATATGAATACGTTTCAACAGCTTTGGGGGGTGAATGAACCCCATGAAGCCGAGACAATCATTAAGAGCCAAATTGCAGATGTGGGTATCACAAATCCCATCAATCTTGAAGAACAGGCTATATCAATGGTTGGAACCGATATTTATGAGAAGCTGATTAAGGGCTACACTGAAAAGCAATGGGGTCGAAGGGCAAATGAGCTGCCAAGCTTTATCATCAAAAGACTGCCGGTTCGCTATCGCTTCGACAACAATTACTACAATGACAAATATCAAGGTGTCCCCAATGGCGGTTACAATAGGTTGATAGAAGGTCTGTTGCAAGGCATTGAGGTGAGGCTAAATGTAGATTTTTTTGATCAGAGAAAAGAGCTGGAGCGACTGGCTGACAGAATTGTATATACGGGAATGATTGACCAATTGTTTGACTATCGGTACGGTCATCTGGCTTATCGCAGCCTAAGATTCGAGGATGAGATCCTCGATATGCTAGATTATCAAGGCAATGCCATCATCAACTATACGGATGGTGAGATTCCTTTCACTAGGAGTGTAGAGCACAAGCATTTCGAATTCGGCCAACAGGACCAGACAGTCATCACTCGTGAATATCCAGCTGAATGGTCAAAGGGAATGCAGCCCTATTACCCTATCAATGATACGCTTAATAATCAACTTTATCTAAAATACAAGGCCCTTGCTGGCCTAGAACCAAACTTGATTCTAGGTGGCAGGTTAGCGGATTATCAGTATTACGACATGGATGAGGTGATTGAGAAAGCCTTGATTTTTTGGAATTAAAAGCACAAAGCAAACAACGCATCTCATTTTCTTTTCATGATATAAAAAGCTTTGGTATGAAGACTCCTTTAATTATTATGATACGATTATATCAAATTATTCTTTAAGCATGACAACAAATAATTTCAAGGCGGTAATGGTATGAAGGAATATTTTGGAGACATCTTAAATTGCATACGTCATTCTTTAGAAACTTTAGATGAAAGTCAGATGGAGAAGCTTTTATCAGACTGTCAAAAAGCAGTGTTATCAGGAAATAAGATTATTGCTTCAGGTTTAGGTAAGAATGTTCCAATATGTGAAAAATTTGTAGGGACTTTACATTCGATGGGAATCAGCGGAGCTTTTCTTCATACCAACACAGCGTTGCATGGTGATCTTGGGGTGATACGAGAGGGTGACCTTGTGATTTTGCTCTCAAAAAGTGGCAATACAGAGGAGACCATTACACTTGCCAGGCACTTGAAAGACCGTGAAGTATCGACTTGGCTTCTTAGTTTTAATTATTTGTCTTCACTAACGAAAATAATCGATAACAAGCTTATATTGAGTCTTGATCGTGAAGGTGATGATTGGGATATCGTCCCTAACAATTCGTCAACCATTTATTTGATCCTTCTTCAAGGGCTTGCCGTGATGTTGGGAAGAAGAATGGGTGTTACTATGAAGGCTTTTTTGAAAAACCATCCAGGTGGAAGTATTGGTAGAGCACACATTAGGGAAGAAGGTCATAAATGAAAAACATAATGATCGCTATAAGGTATTTGGCAAAAAAAATCTTCACACTATTTGTTTTAGCCCCCTTGGGCGTTCTCTATTGTTTGATAAGATTCAGGGGAGAAAACACTTGCTATGTGGTGCCTTGTCCTCATATCGGAGATGTGCTTTTTACTTTTGGGTATCTCAATGCTTATAGAAGAAAGAATCAAATTGAGAAGGTGACGGTTGTGTGCAAAGATTCTTTTAAAGAGTTAGCTGGAATGTACCCGGAGGATATTGATGAGATTATCATAATCAGCGATATAGCTCTTAAACTAATTATGGCTATTGATGCTTCATATTTTTACACATTGGTTCTAAGAAAGTTTATTCAGATGATAATTATTGTCCCAGCCAATCATTTTCGTGAAGGATTTGATACAATTAGAAAATTTCCTAACACAACTCTTATAGGATGTATTAAGTATGGCGTACTTGCTCTTAGAGAACAGGATAGTTTTACATGTCCAACTGTGGAGAATGCGAACAAAGATGAAATGCTTAAGAGGCTAGGAATCTTACCAGGAAAAACCATTATCCTGAGCCCATACACCCATGAATGTGGAGATGAACTGATAGAAGGAGTACTTGAAGCCATTGCCTTAAGGTACAAGAATAAGGGTTACCGTGTCTTGACTAATGTGTCTGCTAAATGGCACAAGCCTGTGAAGCATACGGAGGCCTTGGAGTGTACCTTGAGAGAGGCTTTGCTGATAGGAAATCATTGCAATTGTGTGGTAGGCATTAGAAGCGGGTTTCTTGATCTGCTTTTGTTATCAGGCACGATGGTCTTGGCTTTATATTCATCGGACTATTTCGACCTTAGTTTTTTTGACCTTAGCGCAATGCCGATTAAGGATAAGGGACAGCAATACAAAATGACGGGAGATTACAATGGGGATATGGAAACAATCTATGAAATCATTGATGGGAACATGAATCAGGGAGAAATGTCATGAATTTTGAATACATTATTGTACAAGCTGGAGGCAGAGGGAGTCGACTTGGAAAGCATACAAGAAACAAGCCGAAAGCAATGTGTACGATCGATAATTTACCAATCATCTTTCACTTATTCAAACGCTATCCGAATAAACGCTTTATTATCATAGCAGACTATAAAGCGGATGTTCTGGAAAGCTATTTAGAGACATTTTCAAAGGTGCGTTTTCTAATTGTGAGGGCTGAAGGTAAAGGGAATAACGCAGGTTTGAAGGATGCCATGGCCATTATCCCATCAGGAAAGCCTTTTATGCTGATCTGGTCGGACCTGGTTTTAGGAAAGGACGATTTGTTTGGAGCTTTGGAAACAGGTCATTATGTTGGTTTATCTGTAGATTTTGAGTGTCGATGGGCGTACAGGAACAATCAATTTTTGGAAGAAAAATCTTGGAAGTACGGCGTGGCAGGTCTTTTCTTATTCAAGGAGAAGGAAGCCTTGAAAGAGGTGCCAGACGAGGGAGAATTCGTGGAATGGCTTAAAGATAGTGACATTCCTTTTGCAACTATCCAGTTGAAAGGTGCTAGAGAGTTTGGAACATTGTCGGATTTGAAGCAAGGGGGAACCAGGGTAAGGTCCTTTAACCGAATCAGCATAGAAGAAGACAAGGTGGTTAAGGAGGCCATTAATCCAAAAGGAGAGTTGTTAGCGGAGAGGGAGTTGAGATGGTATCGGAAAGCAAAGGCATTAGAATTTTGGGATATCCCTATAATCTTTCAAGAGAAACCTTTAATAATGGAGCGTATCAAAGGAGACAACCCGCATCTTCTTCAGCTTACTCATGAACAGAAAAAAATAGTGCTAGATAGGATTATAGAAGCTTTGGACAGATTGCATCACAATTGTCAGGGAGAATCGGATCCATTTAGTGTAATAGAAGCCTACTATGGAAAAACCATGGATCGGTTGAATCAAGTTAGGCATCTTATTCCTTATGCAGATCAAAAAATGATCGAAATAAATGGAAAACAGTGTCGGAATGTCTTTTTCTTTAGACAAGAATTTAAAAAAATGGTTTCAAAAAGATTGATGAGTACAACCTTTTCCCTGATTCATGGAGACACCACTTTTTCAAATATTTTGGTGGATGGCAACTTGAATGTTACCTTTATAGACCCAAGGGGATACTTTGGCCATACGGAGCTTATAGGCGACATCCGATATGATTGGGCCAAATTGTATTATTCTATTACTGGCAGTTATGATGCCTTCAACCATGGTAGGTTTGATTTGTGTCTGGATGGGGGAAAAGTGGATCTGGTTGTGAAGAAAAGTGGGTGGGAAGAGTTGGAAGGCCATTTTCTTGAAAAGACAAGTGTAGGGCAAGAAGCGACTATTAGATTGATTCATGCTATATTATGGCTGTCACTAACCACTTATATCTGGGAAAACTATGATGCTATCTGCGGAGCATTTTACAGAGGACTCTATCTTCTGAATGAATTCTGGGACAAAAATGAGGATAAAGACTTCCTATTCATCTGAAAATCGGTACCCAACGCCCACCTCTGTAAGAATGAACCTTGGCTTTGCGGTGTCTTTTTCGATTTTTCGGCGAAGATTGGCCATATAGACTCGAACGCTTTTTGAATTGTTGCTATCTTCGTATCCCCAAATGCGCTTGACGATATGGTTATGTGTGAGGACTTTGCCTTCGTTTTCAATCAATAGAGTGAGAAGGCGATACTCAATAGGGGTTAGATGAACTTCTTCTTCATCTTTGAATACCTTTCGTTTCTCAAAATCCACTGCAAGATAGTCATGAACATATAATTCTTTTCTAGGGGTATTTTCAGTTTGGCTCAAGCTTCTCTCAGCAACTCGAATACGCGCCATTAGCTCTCCCATGTGGAAGGGTTTTGTCACATAATCATTTGCGCCGAGATCTAAAGCTTCAATTTTTTCTTTTTCGAGCCCTCTAGCAGAAACCACTAGAATTGGAATTTCTGAAAAAGTTCTCAATTCTTTGATAATATCCAGACCATCCTTATCACCTAGTCCAAGGTCTAACAATAAAATATCTGGATGGTGAGATGAGAACATAAAGAGACCTTCCTCTGCGGAACTGGCAACATATACTTCATAACCATCTTTTTTTAAAGATACGGCAATGAAATTTGAGATATATTTATCATCTTCTATCACAAGTATTTTTATCTGGGTTTCCATTTTATCCCTCCAATGGCAAAGCAAAGGTGAACCGAGAACCTTTGGGTAGATTGGGTTCATATTGAATGGTTCCGCCATGAGCCTCTACAATGGCTTTGCAAATCGCCAGACCAAGCCCCATTCCTCTTCGACTGTCTGTAATTCCATGATCTAAGGTAACAAAGCGATCAAACAAGTTATCTTCGATGAGCGGATCGACACCTTCTCCAGTGTCGGATACTGAGATGACAACTTGTTTGTCACCTAATCGCACGGTTAAATCAATGAGGCTTTCTAAAGGCGTGTGTCTTGCTGTGTTTTCTAACAGATTAGTCATGACTTGCACGATTAGCTTGCCATCCATAGGAACCACGATCACCTCGTCTGGCAAATGGACGGTTAAAGATCTTTCTTTAAACAAACGAGATGTGTGAGAAATCCCTTCATTCACGACATCATCAATCACTTCATCAGTTTTATTAATAACTAGCTGAGAATCGTTGATGCGTGTCATGTTCAAAATATTTTCAACTAAATTTGTGAGCCAATGGATTTCGTCAGTAATATCTAAAGCAAGTTTTTTTCTTTCTGAGTCAGACAAGTCTTCGTAGTCTTCTGCCAACAAGTTACTGGCCCCTGAAAGGGCAGTCAGGGGGCTTCGTAAGTCATGGGCCACCGATCTTAATAGATTGGCTCTTAATTGTTCTTTTTCCATAGCGAGACGGATGGTTTCTTGCTTGCTATACAGCTGTTCACGATCTAAAGCGATGCCCAATTGAGTCACTACAGCTTGAACAATCAAAGCATTATGTTTGTCTAGTAAAGTATCAGCTTCAAAAATTAACATACGGCCTATTCTCCCTACATTGCTTTGGATGATATATTCTTGAGAAGGACCTTTAGGTAATTCGGCTGAGTTAGTGAAAAAACTTTGTGAACCATCCAGTTGGATAGCGCAATCACACCCTAAGTATTCATTTATAAAGGAGACAGCTCTTAGAGCAATGCTACGTGTACCACTGACAGGTAGAAATCCAGCGGCAATACGGTATAGTGTATGAGTAGTGTCTTCATTTTTTTCGCTAATGGCGATTTGCTGTTGTAACTTAGAAGTGACAGTCCCTGACACGACAGCGGTAATTAAGAAAAAGGCCAGTAAGACAATGTCATTACGGCTGTAAATGACGAATGTAAATCGCGGATCTGTAAAAAGAAAGTTAAAAAGCATCAAGCTGGCAAATGAAGTCAAAACTCCCCAAACATAACTGTTTGTCAGTACAGAAGTGAACAAGACACCCAATAGAAAAACCATGATGACACTTTCCTTTCCAATTCCAAGAGTGTTCATCACAAGAGAAGTTATAGTAGATAAGCAAACAATGCCAACGGTTTTCAAAAAGCAATAAGTAATTTTATTGGTAATCAAGTACATATATCCACCACCTTATGGATAGTATACTGACTCTATTACTTTTTGTCCATTAGGCGTAAAATATCCTTTTTGCTTCCTGCTATAACTACATGCTCATCTTTCGAAAACACATACTCAGGATCTGTCATAGGCTCAACCTGGTCTTCAATTTTAACTCCGATGACATTTATATTATGAAGGGAACGAATATTTAGAGACCGCACGGTATGACCGATCCAACTATTAGGAACGGACATTTCAAAGATTGCATATTCTGGAGTCAATTCGATGTAATCAAAGGCATTTTTGGCACTGTACTTGATAGCGGTACGTTGAGCCATGTCCCTTTCGGGATAGATGACATCATCAGCGCCTATTTTTAATAAAAACTTGGCATGGATGTCTCGATCGGTCTTAGAAACCACGTAACGCGCACCAAGTTCTTTCAATAGAGACGTGATTTCCAAAGAGGATTGAAAATTGTCGCTGATACAAACAAAACACACATCAAAATTTCCTACTCCAAGGGATCGTAACACATCTTCATCCATACAATCTCCAATTTGAGCTTTAGTGACACAGGGAGCAATTTTGTTGATTGAGTCTTCATCGGTATCTACAACCATGACTTCGTTTCCGAGTTCAGAAAACTTTCCGGCAAGATGTTTGCCAAAACGACCTAATCCGATAACTAAAATTGAACGCATATTTTTTCTCCTATCCTATAATTATTTTTTCAACTGGGTTTTTCAATTGAGCATGCACACGCCTTTCTGCAACAGCCATAAATAAAGTTAAGCTTCCTAGCCGTCCAATGTACATCAATAAGATGATGACAATTCTTGAAAAATCGTTGAGATCCCGTGTGATACCAGTAGAAAGTCCGACTGTTCCAATAGCAGAAGAAGACTCAAAAAGGGCATCTTTAACAGGAATATCTTGTATGGCTGTTAAGGCAAAAACACCAAACATACAAACAAGGACATAAAAGACTGTGTTGGAATAAGCGCGTTTAATAAGGTCTTCTTCTAACCTTCTGTTAAAAACATTCACATCATTCTTTTTACGGCTGTGGTTGATTACAGATAAGACAACAATCACGAAAGTCGTGATTTTTATACCACCAGCGGTCGATCCTGGAGCGGCTCCTATAACCATCAAAAACAATGTATAGAGAACCCCTCCTTCGCTAAGTAGTGCGGTATCCACTGTATTAAAACCAGCTGTTCTTGGTGTGACAGACTGAAAAAGAGCAGCTATGGTTCTTTGATGAATGGGCATGTCTTGAAATACAGTGTTTTTTTCCAAGACCAGAAACATGATGGTGGAAAAAACAATGAGAATGACTGTGGCGGACAAGACAATTTTTGTGTGGAGGTTATAATTCTTGAAGCGAAAACGATGCTCAAAAATATTGTCCCAAACGACAAAACCTACGCCTCCAATTATGATCAAACTGATGATGGTGAAATTAATAACATAATCTGACACAAAGGGTGTTAAAGAGGTGTAAGGTTCAATAATTCCCATGAGATCAAATCCGGCATTGCAAAAGGCGGAGACAGAGTGGAAGATTCCGTACCAAATATTATTAGGGAAGCCGAAATAAGGGTAAAAACGGAAAGCTAGCACAAGAGCACCAATCCCTTCGAATAAGAGTGTTCCAATGAGGATACGGCGTACCAAACGAACAACACCACTGATTTGCATAGCATTGACAGTTTCCATTAAGAAAGTTCTTTCTTTCAGACCGATCCTTTTACCAAGAACGATGGAGAATAATATGGCAACTGTCATAAAGCCCAAAGCTCCAATTTGAATCAGAATCAGTATGACAAATTGTCCGAAAAAAGAAAACTGTGTCCAAGTATCAAATACAACTAAACCTGTAACACAAGTAGCAGAGGCAGAAGTGAAAAGTGCATTTATAAAAGTAATGCCTTGCCCGTTACTACTAGCGGCAGGGATCATCAACAAAAAAGCACCTATTAATATAATTAATGCAAACCCAATCGCTAAAGTTTGCTTTGCGCCCAGTCGTAACTTGCTAATCATGGTCGGCCCGTCCTTTCATTGCTGAAATAATCTCAAAAGGTGTTTGGTTTTTTCCTAAGATAAGATCAACACCAATCGTCAGAAACAAATGATGATAGTTTGGGTTGTTGCACACTGCTAAGGCTTCTATCTGGGGGTTGAGGTGTTTAACCTGGCTGACAAAGAGCAGGTTGTCCAAATCTTTGTGTGAAAGAGCTAAAGATAATTGACATTCCCGGATGATGTCGGGATCAAGAATTTCTGAATGATAGCAATAGATGTTGTTTTCTGAGAAATAATTTCTGATTTCATCATAATGGAGTGACTCTTTCGAAATGATGACAGAATATACCGCTGGGGAATTATTTTGAACATCAAGAGGTGACTGATCAAGAAAACGATCAATTTTTGTCATGAGATAATAACCACCAACAAATAAACTCAATACAAATAGACTAAAAAAAACAACCATCTTAATCCCCTGCCTTCAATTAAAGCATATATGAACAGGTGTTAAGATGGTGTCTAGAAATAGAGAAATAGTGTAAATTTTTTGTTAAGAAAGAGGTAACGATGACTTGCTAACTAATGGATTTCTTTGATTAAACGAGAAGCGACAAAGGAAATAGCAAAAGCTGCCACGATACGAACAAACAAAACAATGAGAAGATTAGCACCAATGGGGGCAAAGATTACCGTATCTTCGATAACGGCATGGCATAAAGCTAAAAAAACAGCTACTACAACAAGACTACGTTTGTCTAGGTTGCCTTCATCTACAGAATTAACAAGAACTCCAGCACCAAAAAACAAACCCAACACCACACCAATGACCAAAGGCAAAGAAGAGTCTTTATGGATCCTCAAAAACGACGACAAAGGAGACATAAGGTTGGAAAGGCGGTCCATGACTTTCAAATCCTTAAGAATCTCAATGCCTAACATTAGGGGAAAAATGATGATGGCCAGATCTAAAATAGCTGAAAGGCCTGTTTTCAGCGCTTCGATTAGTATGATAACTACTTGCATAGATTCACCTACAGTATTAGATTTAAAATCGCTCCCACGACAAAGGCTGAAAAGATTCTTAGACCGGCAATGAAATAGGGGTTGACCCCGATTTTTCTAATCACAACGGTTTCGCCGATCAGATTATGGGAAATAGATAGGACAATAGCGATTATAGTAGCTTGCTTGGCGGTTAGGTCAATGGAGACCAACACACCTAATGCTGCATATATGTTTACGGCAGCACCTATTATCAGAGCGAAGGCAGCTTCTCCAGGCAAACCTAGTACGGTCATGAATGGCACAAAAAACCTCGACACGGTTTCAAGCAAACCAGATGCCCTCAATGATTCTACAACTAAATAAACCGGCAACATAATTTTTGCCAGCATGATCATGACATGGAGCCCTTTGCTTAAACCGCGCTTTAATGTGTCTGATGACAGCATGTTAACCTCTCTTGGTCCGGATATCTTTGCCGTAGAATTTGAAGATATCGTAGTGGCTTACCAGTCTAGAGATAATTCTATCAGAGTAGAGTTCTGATAGTTTTTCCAAAGACAAATTGGTTGAGATAATGGTCTTTTTCTCTGTGATCATGCGGGTGTTGATGATGTTGAACAGTTCTGTAACAGTGAAGGAATTGATGGATTCAGCACCCAAATCATCAATGATCAACAAATCGGCATGGTAGATCAGATTGAAATTATCCTTGTTCTCGGGAGATTCCAATTGGCGATTAAATTTGTGTTCGCTTATCGTCTCAAATAATTTGAAGGAGGTCTGATATAAGACAACTACGCCAGAATTGATAAGTTCTTTGGCTATACAATTGCACATAAACGTTTTTCCCAATCCAGTGCCGCCGTAGAACAACAAGTTACGGGAGTGATTGGAAAAATCATCGGCAAATTGAAGACCATGCTTCAAGATGACTTTCATATTGTCTTTTGGTGTGAGTCGTTCCTTTCCAAAAGGAATGTCATCAAATCTGCTTAAGTCGAATGTATCAAAGTTTTCTCTTTTCAAGACTTCCTTTAATCCAGACACATGGTACAAAGCATCTATGAGACTTTGACGGTAGCAGGTGCACATATTGCCGTCATCATCATAGCCAGTGTCGCGACAAGTGGCGCATGAATGGACTTCCTTTAGATATATTTCCGGGATGCCCTTAGCTTTCAGAATAGACTTCTTTTCTGATTTAAGGTGTTGGATAGATTGTTTATGGGCATTGATTTGCTCTGAAAGATTGTCTGGTTTGTTTAATAGCAGACGAGACAAATCTAGGCTGAATTTTGCAATTTGAAGATCTATTTCTCGAATTCGCGGTAACATGTCATAGATTTCTGATTTTCGCATTTCAAGATCCTGTTTTGACTGATTGCGCTTGCGTTGGTAGTTTTTTTGGATATGAATCATTACATCCTGCTTCATTTGCGTCCCTCTTTGTCATCTATTGTTTCGTAATGGTTTTTTCGAGCTAGATTCTCAAGTTCCTCTTCAGACATTTTTGTATATTGTTGATCAAAATTATGGTGAGTCTTGCTCGTTTTCCTGGGTTTGCTGGGTGTTTTTTTTAAGTGTTGAATCGCCTCCAGTGTGAATGCCCCTTTTTTTTGCCAGTTTTCAAGAATAGCATGAAAATAATTCAGGTTAGGACTGGTGGTTTTAGTGGAAAAAGAGAGGGCATGTTCGATCACATCCATGGGGAAATGCCATTGGTCCACCCATTGATCGATGATTTCTTTTTCGCCCTGGGTTAGCTGACGATGGGTGAAACCTAGTTGCTTTCTGACCATGTTGTAATATTTATAATTTTTTCGCTTGTTCTCTAAGTAGTCATTTAAACTGTCGGTATCATGGATATTGTGATCATGCCAGCCGGCTAGCATAGACTCCACATAGCGCATGTTTTTTATTTGTTTTTTTTCGTAAGTGTATTTAAATGTTTCAACCACAATCTCTGGAGTGGCACCATATTTGGTGATCCAGTCCAGTAAGTTGCGTTTTTCATTCACGGTTAATAAGCGCCCTATAACCAGCTCTATATCTCTGAACATGTCACGAAAAGCTTGAGATTTATTGGCGTCGATCAAGTCGTCGAAGTCCGGCTTGTCTTGTGCTGGAGATGTGACAGGCTTGGGCATGTGGCGGTAGATGTTTTCCACATAATGTTGTTTAAGGTTCACAAATTCGATTTGATAGTTGTCTCCTGGATAGTCATAGAGCTTGACAACGCCTTGCTCTTGCCAATAAACCCAAGCAGATTCAACATCTATTAAAGTCATTCCCAAGTTTTTGGCAATGGTTTCGTTTGAAAAAGTGGTTTCTTTATCTAACGCGTATTTATAGCCGAGCAAATAAACCTTGACAGCATTCCCTTCAGCTAAAGGCATATAATCATTGATGAAGATATTTTCAACCAATGTGTTGCCAAAATCAATTTTTTCTGGTTGAAGCTTGAAGCGCATGTGATCACCTCAGAATTTTTTTTAATATTATAACATATTACCATAGAACCATCGAACAAATTGTTAATTATCAATCAAAATCCAATTTAAACTTTTTGAATGGGTCAACTTGTGGTATAATCTAAGAAGTAAAATATGGACTGGAGAAAATATTGATGGATAAAGCCAATCGATTATTGCATCAGATTAAGCAAAATAAATGCATTCAGCAGGTAACATCAAATTCAATCGTACGACAATTCCTTCAAAGTCAGTATACACGAAATTTGGTTGTATTACTGATCCTAACTATCTCAACTCTTACTATATCCCATGTTTCAAATTTTGTAAACGTGCAGACCTCATTAATGATGGAAAGAGAAATCGCCACAAAAGCCTATGAGGTTTATTTTGATGGTGAATATGTAGGACAGATTCGGGACAAGAGTGTAGTTGAGAGTGTCTTGGAAGAGATTAGGTGGACGATTGAAAGAACAAGTGACTCTGAAATAGTTGTTTCAAATAGAATAGATTATGTGGCATCTCATGCGGAAGATGAGGAGTTGACTAGTAGAATTCAATTAAAGAGGGGCATTGAATCGAACATTGCCTACAACGTTATCGCCTATGGTATTCAGGTAGATGGTGAGATGATAGGCATTTTGCATTGTCTGGGTGATGCAGAACGCCTGCTTGAAGAAATCAAAGAACCTTATTTAGAACTATTGGAAGAAGATCAGATATTGGATTTGAACTTTTCTGAAAAAGTGGAAATTGTTCAAACAGAAGTATCTGGCTTTGAAGTAGATGATTACAACACTTTGTTGGCTTTTTTACAAAAAGGGACGACGGAAGAAAAGGTACATGTGGTTGAACAAGGCGAAAGCCTATGGGGCATAGCGCACAGGCACAATTTATCTGTAGAAGAGCTTATGGAGGCTAATAGGGATAAGAATCCGGAATTGATTCACCCAGGAGATGAGTTATCATTGATTGTCCCCAAACCATACATATCTGTTCAAACAATAGAAGTAGCTGTTTTTGAGGAAAGAATTCCTTTTGAAACAGAGTATGAGTATGTATCTTGGATGTATAATGACGAGTTTTCTACCAAATCAGCTGGTAAAAATGGTATTCGACAAGTGGAAGCTTATGTTGTTAGAGAAAATGGCATTGAGATCAGCAGGGAAGTCCTTTCAGAAGAAATAATCGAAGAGCCAGTGGCAAGGGTAATGTATAACGGAACGCAAGAACCACCTCCTAAAAAAGGAACGGGTACATTTATTAATCCGCTGCCAGCAGGAAGTGTCACTTCTCGTTATGGCGCGAGATGGGGTGGATTTCACTACGGTTTGGATATAGCTGCCAGAACAGGTACGCCAATAAAAGCAGCAGATGGTGGAGAAGTCATCTTTTCAGGTTGGTTTGGCGATTATGGTTATATGGTCGAGATTGACCATGGAGGTGGATTTACCACTCGATATGCTCATTGTTCTCAGTTGCATGTTTCGGTCGGAGAGAAGGTCTATCAAGGAAAAACCATTGCATCAGTTGGAAATACAGGTTATAGCACAGGTCCACATGTTCATTTTGAAGTCAGAAAATATGGTTCTACAGTGAATCCGGAAGCTTATATCGGAACCACGTATCGCTAATAAATTAATACATTAAATAGAAAGGAGCTTTGACAAAATCAAAGCTCCTTTGTTGTTCGCTAGTATAGATGACCACTAACGGGTGAAAGTTCCGGTGCAGATAGGCTTATGACAACATTAGCCAAACACCTACAACCCAACAGGCCACAGCAAAGAGATAGAAGAATATGACCGTGCCTTTCTCTCCGAGAACTTTTTTAAATGCCCTAATTTTTGCCATGTTCCATACAGTGGGGGGTTTTTTAGTCGCAATGAAAACGACGGCAATGCCATAAATAATCAGTAAAATACCAATAATCGCTAAACCATTCATACAAATTCCTCCTTTGGATTAATTTAAACCATGTTGAATACGTTTTTTAAGCAAAAAGAATACAATGGATGTCAAGACTAAGATGATGAGAGCGTTTTTTAGAACGAGAAACCATGTGGCAGTTTGCAAAAGGATAGCATCCACTGATCGAAATGCCCAATAAAATGGAGACCAGTACAACAGAATATGCCATTTTTCAGCGAGAAAGATGCCACCAAATATGGAGGCCATAATGGGAAGAAACGTAATTTTCATCCCAGCGATAGCGCCAATGGGTTCTGTATTGACAACGCCAATACTAAAGCCAATAATGACACTGATCAAGGCGATGCTGACTACCGTTACAATGGCCATCAGGAAGTTGATGGAAGTGAAACCAAGAATCAATAGAGAGCCAAGAGCTCCAATGATTGGGATGATGAAACCTAACAACCCTTTTCCGATGACAAATTCCCATTTTGAAATGGCAGAGACGTTGATGGCGGACAAGGTATTGCTCATTTTTTCTTCTACAATAGATATTAGAATTACCATGCCCCCAAAGACTGAACCAAATACGATTAAAAAATTGGCACCGTATTGTTTCAGTGGCGGTAATTGCCAACCAATGTCGGATATGGAGACAGATACAGGCAAGTTAACGTCCTGATTGTGCCAACTATTGACCACAAATTTTAGTATCTCATATCCTTCAGGATGTTCATTTCCTTGTTGGATGATTTCGTATTGGTTATGAGTTTGGACCAATCCATAAATGTCGTCATGTTTTTCGATGCGTTGCACCAACTGTTCTCTATTTGAATAGCTTTCTACTTGTCCGTAGTTTTCAAGGTAAGCAACCATCTCTTGATCCATCTGGTCCAAAACAGCAACCTTGATGGTGGTGTCACCTGCACTGGGGATAAGGGCACGTAAAATCAAAGCAATAAGAAAAGGAGCAATTATAATATAAACCACCATGAAATCCCGGGTACCACTTACAAAATCACGTGACATGACTGCAAAAATTCTTTTAAGCATGATTTCCTCCTATACGGTTAACGTTCTTTCAAAACGATGATTTGCGACCAAAAAGACAACAACAGCAATTGCAAGAAATCCCAAGGAAGTGGCATATACAAAGAATAGGTCCGGATTTTCTAGAAGAATTTCTCTGAAAGCAAATAGCATGGGGTAAGAAGGCAACAGCCGAATGGGTAAAGGTGAAAATGCGGGCATGAAATAGGAAGTGCCGGCAAAAGCGAGAATAAAGACAGACATAAACAGCCACCCCATTGCCTTGACCAAAGTATCAAAGAAGCTGGAGATAAAAAGCCCTAACGCGGATCCAAATAAATTGGTGGCTACCAATAGGACGAAAAAATGTCCGTAATGTGCATTTGGACCTACCAAAGCAAACAATAGCAAGAACCCAGAGAGGATACCGGATACCATGATGACGCCTACTTTTCCCAATAAGTATTCCCACATGCGATTGGGAGAAACTGCCAAGGCTTTAATGGTGCCTTCTTCTTTGTCCAGGAAGATATAGGCGGCTATGACAAACAGTCCCATAAAAGAGACATTTAATGTCAGCACCAATGGAATAAGGTTCAAGCGATCACTTAAACGTTCAGCTGAAGGATCTAGAGTTGTGATGAAAGTATAATCCTCAAACTGGGGGGCTTGACTTGCAAAGGCGGTTTCGACAGTTGTTTGAAGAATGTTTTTCAAAGAATCGTTTTCATAACCTTGTAAAATGAAGTCGAATAGCACTTGGTTGTTTGCCATGGAAAGCACAAGGCCTACGCTGTTGCGATTATCCTCCATTGCTTCGATCACTTCTTCTCGGGATGAAAGGAGACGCCACGATTCTGATTCTTGGCTGTCTATGTTCCCAACCAACTGGTCATAAAAGGAGGATTCAATATCTGAATGGACATAGATAGCCATGTTGGATTCAAAATTTTCGGGGACAGCAAACAATAGAACCGCGATGATAATCAACGTGAACCCGATTTCCATGTAAAAGTAGAGACTTTTGGAAGACAAACGCATGTCTTTAAGAAAATTATACCAAAGACGCATTACTTCAACCCCCTACCGGTTACTTTGATGAATATCTCTTCAAGAGTCGCTTCTTTTGTGTGCATGACTTCAACTTTTCCTGAATGGATGATGTCATTTAACGCCATCCGATCAGGTTCTTTGAGGAGAGAAAAAGTAGATTTCTTCAATGTATTGTCTTCACGGTATTCTACTTCAACCAGTTTTTCTCCGTATTGAAGTTTGAGGTTTCGAGGAGAATCAATCAACTTGATTTCACCATCAATAATGAAAGCCACACGATGACATAGCTCGTCAGCCACATACATATTGTGAGTGGTGAGAAAAACAGTGGTGCCAGAATTGTTTTTTTCTTTTACGATATCTTTAATTTGACTAGCGATGGCTGGATCCAGTCCTGTAGTAGGTTCATCCAAAAACCACAATTCTGGTTGATTCAGCATACTCCTAGCAAAGGTCAATCGATGCTTCATTCCTTTTGAAAACTCACCCGTTTTTTTGTCAGCAACATGGTCCAAACCAACCATTTTGAGTAAAGTCAGAGGTTCAACTGTTGGCACATCAAAAAGTTTCCGATAAAAAACCAAATTCTCAAGAGCGCTCAACTTATTGTAGACATTGGATTGTTCAAAAGAAACACCAATCTTATTAAACAAATCTCGGGAAGGTTTTTTCATGTCGTATCCCACCACGCTAACTTCTCCTGCTTGCAATTGCAACAGGCCGGTCAAGACACCTTGAGTGGTGGATTTTCCTGCGCCGCTTGGACCTAGAAAACCAAACACCTCGCCTTTCTCAATTTCAAATGAGACATTTTTTACTGCGTACTGATCATTTTTTGAATATGAGTGAAACAAATTTTGAACGTGAATCATAAGAACCTCCTTTAGTGACTAATGAGTCATATGACCTCAAAGTCATTATAAATCCATTAACCCTCATTGTCAACTTTTTTTATCCCATTTTTAATCAAATCGATGATAGCCTGAGAAAAAGATTCGTAATTGGAATAGAATGAGGCGCCAAATTGATCCTTCTTAAGATATTCTATAGAAGCAAAATTCAGTTTATTGATGACAAAGGCAAGAAATTCGGGGTCAATGCTATCTCGGATTGATCCTTGTTGTTGAGCGTTCACGATCATGTTTTTAAGATAATGTTCACCTTTTGCTTGTAGGTCTCCCATGATTAATTCTTGAGTGGATTCATCTTCTTTCATTAAATGGAGTCCAATTTTTGCAAAAAGAGGATTTTCCATGGCAAAGGCGATGCCAGAGGAATAAGTTGCTTTTAAATAGTCAAAAAAATCACCACTTGTCAATTCTTTGGTGTAAGCTTGCATGTAAGCCATTTTTTCTTCAGCTATGCAAGCAAGAACATGTTGATAAAGGTCTAGTTTGTCTTCAAAATACTGATAGAAGCTTCCTTTGGCAATATCAGATTGTTTTACGATGCGGTTGATGCTGGATTTGGTATAGGAATAGGAAGAAAACTCCTCTATAGCTACTTCCACAATGCGATTTCTTTTTTCCTCGGGAAGATTATAGAATGTTTGTTTTGGCATGGGCACCTCCTTTGTGACTCTAAGGTCATAATACCATGATCGAAAATAAAAGTCAATTTGATCGTTTCCGAATAATTACGAAAATTCTGGGTATAAATTTGTTATAGCAATGACTAAGGATGTGAGGCAATTGGGGGATAAAGTACCTATATTGATTTTGGGCAAAGTGATGCTAAGAGAGATTAATGTGCTATCAGATGCACCAGAGTGGTACCGGTTGATGAAAGATCCGGATGTTCACCGATGGACAGGTGGGGATGTACCGAGCAACGTGATGGAGACAAGAGATTATTTAGATAAATTTAAGTCAATCCCTCAGATTTTGTCATGGGCGATGATCTCTTCAGAAACTAGTAGAATTGTAGGGATGTATTGGATTTGGAAGCCTATTGAAGATGGAGAGGGGAACAGAATTATTCCTTCTGAAGTTGAAAGAATAGGAAGAGCTTACTGGCGGAAAGGTTATATGAAAGATGCCAGACAGGTGGTGTATGATTATTGTTTTAATCAGCTAGGTGTAAGAGAAATACATGCTCAAGTCTGGAAAGATAACTTGAATTCCATAAAGTCATTGGAGTATGCAGGCCATGTTTGCTACAAAGAAGAATTGAAAATGATTGAACGATATAAATCCCTTCATGTGGAATGTCATTACAAGGTGGACCGAGAAAAATGGTTAAAAAGCCCTTTGATGAGCAAAAACAAGTCAAAACATTAATGTGGTTTTAATAAATGACTAATGGGTAACTAATATTAGACCTGTATGATGGAACTATAGTAAATAAGAACAATGGAGGAAGGTGATCAAATGAGTCGAACACTATATAAGAATGAAGAAAAGGGAAAATTGGCAGGTGTCTGTCAAGGAGTGGCTGAGTATTTTGACTTGGATCCCACATTGGTACGTGTGATTTGGTTTGTAGTTTCATGGGCATGGGGTGTTGGTGTAGGGGTTTACATTCTTTTGGCGATTATTCTACCGAGCAAATCAGAAGTTGAGGAAGAATTATACAAAGAAGAGATTCCTATAAAAGAGGATCAAGATGAAAAAGAGGAAGAGTTCTAAGACAGCTCTTCCTTTACTCTTTCAACCAGTTCTTGAATCATATCTGACATATTAAGTGACTTCGGTGTCGAGACAATATCGATATTGCACCTATCTGATGGGAGCAATATTTTTTTTGCATCGCTTAACGAGATGGCTTCCGCCATTCGAGGTGTAATCTCGCCCATTAGTCCGTCGGGGATTATAATGGCAATAGGGCCTAGGATTAAGGTTGCCTTTTTTGCATTGACAACGACGGGATTTTCGCCGGTGGCAGCTAAATCAGCACCTGCCTTGTTCATGGAAATAGTCGCAGCGGAATTCGTTCCTAATGCAAGTATTTGAATTTCATCGCCATAAGCTTTCTTTAATTCTTCTACAATTCGGGCTCCAAGGCCACCACCTTTACCATCGACAACTGCTATCATAGATTACCTCACTTGAGTATTGATAGTTCATTTATATCACAAACAAAAGAAGACATCAATTCAAACTTTTGTGGGTTAGTGGTTTTATTAGGTTGTTTGGTGTAAATTTGTTATAATGGAAAAAAGCACAACAATGAGAGGTTACTGTGAAAGAAAACCGTTATGTATTGGCAATAGATTGTGGGACTCAAAGTCTAAGAATTCTGGTATTTGATGCGTTAGGCAATTTGACATATAAAGATAAATATGATGTTGACAAATACAAATCATTGAAACCTGGTTGGAAAGAGATTGACCCAGATCATATTTGGGAGATGATCTGCCATGGGATTAGGTGTTTGTCGAAAAAAGAGCCTAATTTGTTCCATCAAGTGGAGGGCATCACTTTGTCTTGCCAAAGGGATTCCATTGTGGTAGTGGACGACAAGGGCTTTCCTCTTAGAGATTGTATCAGCTGGATGGATGCTCGTATGGCCAGTAATGTGAGACCTATGGCGCTTTGGGCAAACTTGGTCTTGAGAATGGTTCGATTCAAACGCATCGCCGACGTATTCAATAGAGAATTTCGCGGTAATTGGATAAGAGAGAATGAACCGGAGATTTGGGAGAAAACAAGGAAATATTTGTTTTTGTCTACCTATTTGAATTATCGATTGACGGGAGAGTACAAAGATAGCACGGCGGCTACTGTAGGACATGTGCCCTTTGATTACAAAAGATTTCGATGGACAGGAAAAAGAGATATCAAACGACAAATTTTCCAAATCGAAGATCGGTATCTTCATGAACTGGTAAAACCAGGAACTATTTTGGGGGCAGTGACAAGAGAAGCTTCAGAGGAAACGGGTTTGTCTAAAGGGTTGAAAGTTCTGGCTTCAGGATCAGATAAAGGCTGTGAGACTTTGGGAGTTGGCTGCAACGATTTGAATAAAGGTAGCATCTCATTAGGATCTCAAGCAACCATACAGACAACTTCAAAAAAATATTTTGAGTTAGTTACGCTATTCCCTCCTTTCCCATCTGTTAAATATGGATGGTACAACCCTGAAATAACCATCTATCGGGGTTATTGGATGGTGAAATGGTTCGAGAAGGAGTTTGCTCATGAAGAGCTTGCTTCCGTTCAAGGAGATAGCAAACAAGCTATTCAACTCCTTGATGAAAAGCTAGACACCATTCCTCCAGGTTGTGAAGGATTGGTGTTACAACCATTCTGGGGACAGGAGCTATTAAGACCTGAGGCAAGAGGCACTGTTCTTGGTTTTAGTGATTATCATGGCAAAACCCACTTGTATCGGGCAATCATAGAAGGAATAGGATTTGCTCTCAAAGAAGGTATTGAACGACTTGAAAAAAAGTCAGGAGTCAGGATGGAAGAAATCGCCTTGTCTGGAGGGGGATCTCAGAGTGACACAATTTGCCAAATCACAGCGGACATTATCAATCGCAAAGTTTTTAAGGTTCAGACTTATGAAACAACAGGGTTAGGAGCCTCTATTACTGCTTTTGTGGGACTAGGGGTATACAAGGATGTTGACGAAGCGGTGGAAAAAATGGTGAGGGTCTCAAAGGTATTTCAACCCAATGATAAAAACGTCCAGATCTATGAACACCAATATCGTCAAATTTACAAGCGAATGTATCGCCGGTTGAAACCCCTTTATAAATCACTGTTGAAATCAGAAGATCAAAGGTATTAGATTTTTAGATAAAGTAGGTGTAGGAATGAAAGTAAAAATACTCGTAGTGGATGATGAGAGACCCATTGCTAACATTATAAAATACAATCTTGAAAAAGAAGGATTTGAGGTATCTACAGCTTACGATGGAGAAGAAGCTGTAAATAAAGCGATCTCTGAAATGCCGGATTTGATTCTATTAGACATTATGTTACCCCACAAAAGTGGTTTTGAAGTATTAAGAGAAATAAGAACGCAAGTAACCATGCCGGTATTGATGTTGACAGCCAAAGAAGAGGAGTCGGACAAGATCACAGGGCTTGACTTAGGCGCAGACGATTACATCACCAAACCTTTTAGCATGAAAGAGGTGGTGGCTAGAGTCAAAGCCAATTTAAGGCGAGAGCGCTACAAGGATCCAGAAGAGATTCAAAAATCAAGAATCATGACTTATGGCAAGTTGACAGTAGATTTCAACAAACTAGAGGTATATCTTGAGGATGAAAAAGTTGACTTGACCAATCGCGAATTTGAACTGTTGCGTTTTCTCATGCTTAACCCGGACAAGGTATTTAACCGTGAGAACCTGTTAAAAACTGTATGGGGATATGAATATGGCGACCTTAGGACAATTGATGTGACCGTGAGGAGATTGAGAGAAAAGATTGAAACTAAAACCGACAAGTTTATCATCACCAAAAGAGGGGTCGGTTACTACTTCAGGAGGGGCTAGCATGTTTAGAAGCATCCGATGGCGTTTAATCATCATTTATTTTTTATTGGTTTTTATGGCGTTGGCTATTGTGGGTTTCTTTATCACAGATCAGCTGGAGAGAATCCAGCTTGAATCCATCACTCAATCCATGAGGAGTCATATCTTTTCTATACTGGCCAGTTCATCCTTGCTTCAAGATGATGATTGGGCAAGCAATCAGGAAGCCATTGGTGAGCTGATCGAAGCGAATGTGCAAATTGGTTATGATGAGAATTTGTACGTCATTTTAAATGATGAAAACAAAACAATCATTGGGAGCACGGTAGGAAGCACGGTGGAATTGAGTGCCTATGAATCCAGACGAATTAATAATTTATTGGTTCTTGAAGCTATGCGAGGAGAAATGGCGGAGATGATACCGGAGAATGAATACAGTGGAGCCAACGAAAGAATCAAGCATATGGCTTACCCGGTGAAAAATGAGAACGGTGACATCGAGGGAATTTTGTATTTGACATATCGATTGGACACGGTTTATGAAACGATGAGAAATGCTACAGCGATGTTGACAAGAGCCACTCTTTTGGCTTTATTGATTACGGTTGGGCTTGGTTTTTTCCTTGCGAGAAGCATAACAGGTCCCATCAAAGACCTCACCATGAAGGCCAAAGAAATGTCAAAAGGGAATTTTGACCAAGTAGTAGATGTCAAATCCAATGATGAACTAGGCCAATTGGCCATGATGTTTAACTCTTTAACTAAAGAACTCAAAGCAAATATTTCTCAAGTGTACCAAGAAAAAAGCAAAATGGAAACCACATTTAATTACATGGCAGATGGCGTCATTACATTTGATTTGGAAGGACGTATTATTCACGCCAACCCTGTGGCAATACGCATTTTGGAGATCGAAAATCAAGAAGGGATTAATGGAGACCAACTATTATCGGAAATCGACTATCAATTATCTTTATCATTTTTAAAAGAGAAAGAATACACTAATAACATCATTGTCAATATCGATGACTATGTTTATAGTATCAATCACGCGCCATTCAGAAACGAAATGTCAGAAATAGGGGGTGTGATCTACGTCATACAAGATATTACTGAACAACAAAAACTTGAAAACATGCGAAAAGAATTTGTAGCTAATGTATCCCATGAGTTGAAAACACCTATCACCACGATAAAAAGTTATGCGGAAACGTTATTAGAAGGGGCTTTAGAAGACAAAGAAACTGCTCACGACTTTATTCAGGTTATCAATACTGAGAGTGATCGGATGGATCGACTAGTGAAGGATTTGTTAAAACTATCTAGAATGGAATATAACCAAGCGGATTGGAATAAAATCCACATCAGTCCAGGAGAGGTTTTAAAGGAAACCTTGAACAAGCAAAAGTTGGCTTGGGAAGAAAAAGAACTGAAAGTTATCATTAATAACGACCCCACAAATGCCCTTGTTTTGTTTGACAAAGATGGGTTGGAGCAGATTTTTCAAAATTTGATAGGCAATGCTATCAAATATACTCAAGTAGGGGGAAATATTTGGATTCAATGCCAAGAAAAAGAAGAACATATCGTCGTGGATGTTTCGGATGATGGCATTGGGATTTCTGAAGAGCATTTAAACAGGATATTTGAACGGTTTTATAGAGTAGACAAAGCCAGATCTAGAGATTTCGGTGGGACAGGTTTGGGTTTAGCGATCGTGAAACATATAGCGGATGCTCATGGTGCAGAAATCGATGTGAAAAGTTTCCCAAATGAAAAGACCACATTCTCTTTGAAAATCCCCATTGTGTCAAGGGGTGATGTCAATGGGTAAAGAACGGTTCAAAAATCTATTGTTGATTGTGCTGGTGATCATTTCAATCTATGCATCAGGGTTATTGTGGTTGGATTTATCATGGGATTTTTCCTTGGAATTAGAAGAAGAGATAAAGGAGCCCCAACAGGTGTTATCAATATGGGACAAAATCAGACCATCAAAATCTTCAATCACAACAGATTACCAATATATGATTTACGATGGGGCATTAAACCAACAGATTTGGACAGTTTTTGTAGAAGCTTCTAGAGATGCATTCAGATACATATATGAGGAAGAGGATGTAGTGGCTTCCCCCCACTTAGGGAACAATTTGAAAATTCATTTTAGCAATCCCATGCCAATGGATTTGATCATAGAAGGCATGGGCATCGGAAATACTAGAATTAGTGATTTTGTGTCGAGGGTGGAATGGATTGCCTATGAAACAGAAACACAACACATGTTTGTCAGTGATGGAAGAAATGTTTATCGATTGGACGTATCGATAGAGGGTCATAAATTGGACGAATTAACAGCTCAAGCGACTCAATATGCTCAAGAGCATTATGACGCTGTATTCAATATGTCGGAATCCGGAGCGTTTATACCCATTTCCTCTAGTGAAAAGGCATGGAATCCTATATTCATTAAATCAGAAATTGATGTGGAAGATCAGGAGGCAGTCCAAAGAATTGCCAAGGATTATTTCAAGGATAGCTTTGATTATGTTCGAACGACTATAGACCGAGAAAGAACCATTAATTACGTTTATAGGAACGAAAAGGTGTTGCGTCTTTACGAAGAAGGGTTCTTGGAGTTTTATGACGCCATGGAAATAGCGCTTGACGAAGGCTCAAGTTTTGAGGCTTTCAGTTTGGCTATTCAGTTTATTGAGGATTTTTTGGGCTTTCCAGAAGATGGTTATTTGAGCCGCGTAACACCCATGATGCGTGAAGGGAAATACGGTTATCGATTTGAATTTTCATACCATCTATTTGATAGACCAATCATTTTCAGTCAGGTACGAGAGGAGAAGGCTATTCAAATTGAAGTCATTGGAAATCGAGTGGTCTACTACCAAAGGTTTATACGAGATATCGACTACGACACAGGGATTGAAACGGAAGAGGTGGAAGTGCTAAATCCTCGACAGATTGTAGAGCAGAATATTGACTTTATAACGGAGCTCTATTTGGAAGACGATGCCAATGGTCATTATAGTTTTGATGAAGCCAAAAGCAAGATACTGGAAAGCATTTATGAGATTCATTTAGCTTACTTTGATCCTTCCAGAAGATCAAGAGATCAACTGATAAGAAGTGTATGGGTTGTTAAGACAGATGATCGGAGTTATATATTTAACGCCATTACAGGTACGATCATAGAAGAGCAACACCATGAGAGGGAGGGGCAGAATGGATTGGAATAAAGCGAAAACCATACTGATCATCGCCTTCATTGTGCTGGATGTCTTTCTGATTGGACAAGTGATCCAAAGAGGTCGAACGAGCGGAGAAGTGGTCGATGAGCGGCAAGTGATCGAAGCCTTGAATCAGGCGGGGATATTTGTAGAGGGAGACATCCCAAAAGAAGAGACAAGGAAACCTCTTTTAGAAGTTACCTATCAGGTCTTGGATGGTCGGAGTCAAGTGGTTGTTGATTTTTTAGGTGAGAATTATTATGAGGTGATTGAAGATCAATTTTTTGCCGGTCAAGATGGTAGAAGTGTAGAAATAATTGAAGGCAAAAAAATGGTTTTGATGGAAAGAAGTCTTGAAACAGGCGGGGAGATTGACTTAAATCAAATAAATCAATGGGTGGAAGTTTTTACAAAAACACAGGGAATAGACTTAAAAGGATACGAACGCCAATTGGTAGAAATGGGACAGGTCGTTGAAGTTACATATGTGTCCCATCAGTTGGGAACACCGATTGTGAACGATTATTACAAGTTTTATCTAGATCATCAAGGCGTAGCAGGTGTAGAAATACAAAGCATCAAAGAGATGCGAGAAACCCAGGCTGAAATTCGAATGACGCAAGCCGTGGAAGCTTTGTTGAGATTGCTTCGTTTCCCAGAACTTTCCGGCGACACCATTACGGATATTAGGGTGTGTTATTATCGAGACGAACAAACACTGAACTGGCAAACCATTGTTACGGATAACTTGGAGCCCGTGTGGCAAGTAACATTCAAAAGTGGACGGGTTAAATATTTGATTGAGGCGGAATAATGGTTGAAATCATTTCATATTTATTATAATATAGGTCTGTTAAAGAACAAATTCATGCAGATATACAGATGCATTGAAATAAAGGAAGGTTACAATGACAAAACTTTTAATTGAAGGTGGCAATAGACTTAGAGGCAAGGTCAATATAAGCGGATTTAAAAATGCGGCTTTAGCCATCATACCAGCGACTATTCTGACAGGAAGCCTATGTGTGGTTGAAAACCTTCCAGTCATACAAGATGTCTTGGTTTATAGGGACATTTTGAGTCGACTGGGAGCGAAAGTGTCTATTGGTGACAATGGTGTGATGACGGTGGATACTGGAACAATTGAAAAATGCGAGATCCCAAACGGGTTAACTAGAAAGCTTAGGGCGTCTTATTACCTATTAGGAGCAGGTCTAGGAAGGTTCAAAGATGTGACCATTTCCTATCCTGGAGGATGTGATATCGGAGTAAGACCTATTGACCAACACATCAAAGGGTTAGAGGCGTTGGGAGGAAAATTTGAGATAAAAGAAGATTTGATCCGTGTCAGCGCAGATCGACTTATAGGCAACAAGATTTATTTGGATGTGGTTAGCGTGGGGGCAACCATCAATATCATGATGGCCGCAGTATATGCTGAGGGAAAAACGGTTATTGAAAATGCAGCAAAAGAACCTCATGTGGTGGATACAGCAAACTTTTTAAATGCAATGGGAGCTAATATACGTGGTGCTGGGACAGATGTTATTCGGATAACAGGAGTAGAGACTATGCATGGTGGTTCTTACAGTGTTATTCCAGATCAAGTTGAAGCCGGAACGTATATGATCGCCGCAGCGGTAACAAAAGGCGATTTAATCATCAATAATATCATCCCAAAACACTTAGAGCCTGTCACAGCCAAGCTCAAAGAAATGGGAATGAAAATTGAGGAGTACGGAGATTCGCTGAGGGTTCACTATGAAAAGGAATTGGAGCCTGTTAACATAAAAACGCTGCCTTATCCTGGATTCCCTACGGATTTGCAACAGCCTATGACTGTTTTATTGTCGACTGTACCGGGAGAAAGTATTGTGATTGAAAGTATTTTTGAGAATCGATTCAAATACATTGAAGAATTATTAAAAATGGATGCGAAAATTAAAGTAGAAGGCAGAACAGCATCCATCAAGGGAAATCCAAAACTGAAAGCTGCAGATGTCAAGGCAACAGACCTTAGAGCGGGAGCCGCTTTAGTAGTGGCATGTCTGGCGGCTGAAGGGGTTTCAACGGTAAATGATGTCTATCATATTGATAGGGGCTATGAATTTATTGAGAACAAATTCATGAACTTGGGGGCCAAAATAAGAAGAGTTGAAGATGACAACCCAATTAAGACTGTATAAAGGGGCAACAGGCGGAGGAAAGTATGAGATTTTGTTCACTTTTTAGTGGCAGTGGTGGCAATTGTCAGCATATAGGCGCTGGATCCACCAATATCTTGATTGATGCAGGGTTGAGTGGAAAAAAAATACAGAATGAGATGGGAAAAGTGGCGTTATTTCCCGAACAAATTCAGGGTATTTTGGTGACTCATGAACACATCGATCATGTTCAAGGTGTAGGTGTTTTGTCAAGGCGTTTTAATATTCCGGTTTTTGCATCTGAGAAAACATGGGTAGCGATGGAGAGGTATATTGGTAAAATCAAGCCTGAAAATCAGAAAATACTGGTGGTGGACAAAGAGTTGGTGATTGGAGATCTCCATGTGACGCCGTTCAATATTAGTCATGATGCAGTAGAACCTTTTGGATTCAATGTGACGGATGGAAAACGAAAGATCAGCTTATTGACTGACACAGGATGCATTAATGACACTATAAAGAACAAGGTGACAGGATTTGATTTGCTTTTGCTTGAATCTAATCATGATGAGGAGCTACTGAAAGTGGGGAGCTACCCATGGTCACTGAAAAGACGAATCCTGAGCGACCATGGTCATCTTTCAAACGATATGGCAGCTCACTTTTTGTTGGATGTGCTCAAAAAAGGAAATGAAAAGGTATTGCTAGGACATTTGAGCCAAGAAAACAATTTCCCAGAACTGGCTTACAAGACAGTGGTGAATACATTAAAAAGCCATAAGCTGACAGTAGACGAAGACGTGTTTGTTCAAATGACTTTCCGAGATAAGTGCACTCGTATTATGGAAGTTTAGCAATTCAGATTAAATTAAGATAATCCGGATAAGATGACAGTAGAAACCCTGGCTGTTTCACAAATATAACCTTCAAGGAGGGATGATGTGATGGATTATTATGATAGAAATGATTTTGACTTAGATGCAGATCGTCGACATAAGAAGGAAAAAAGCGGGCGAAAAGTCTTTTTGGCAGGACTGGCGGGCGCTTTGTTTGGTGTCCTAATGGGTGCTTTTGGCTTGTATTACTGGATGGATAGGTCTACGTATTTGCCTACAATAGAGCAATCAGAAATAGAATCACCCCCGGCACGGGAGATTCTTATTAATACAGACAGCGAGATCTATTATGCGGCGGCTGTTGCTGAAAAAGCAATGGACACTGTGGTGGGTATTGTGACAAAGGAGACTTATAACAATGCCTTTTTTGGACCTCAAACCACAGAAGGAATTGGATCAGGTGTTATTGTTGACAGCAATGGCTTTATTCTAACTAATTCACATGTGGTTTCGGATGGTAGAGCGGATTCCATTATTGTGAAATTTGTAGATGGATCAGAAGCGGAAGGACAGGTTTTATGGCAGAACACCACATTGGACCTAGCGGTGGTTAAAGTGGATAAGTCAGGATTAAAGGCTGCTGAATTGGGCGATTCAGATGAACTCATCATTGGAGAACCCGTTGTTGCCATAGGAAACCCTTTAAGTTTTGAATTAGATAGGACTGTAACCAATGGCATTGTCAGTGGGTTAAATCGCTCTATAACCTTGGATAGCTATACGGTGATGAAACCTTTGATTCAAACCAATGCATCCATCAACCCTGGCAATAGCGGAGGCCCTTTATTAAATGCCGAAGGGAAAGTGATTGGAATCAACACGGCTAAAATCACATCGGCTGAGGGACTAGGTTTCTCCATTCCCATCAATATTGCAAAAGGAATCGTCGAGGATATCATTGAAGAAGGCTTTGTTTCAGATGTGTATATGGGGATTAGAGGGGTTGCATTAAATATGTACGAAAGACAGCTAAATGTGACCTTGTCTGCAGATCATGGAGTGGTTGTCGTTGAGGTTATCAAAGAGTCACCAGCTCAGAAATCGCGTTTACAATCAGGGGATGTCATACAAAAGATGGACAATGAGCGAATTGAGGATATGGGAGATATTCAAAGGTATCTTTTTAAGTACAAACCTGGAGATAGCGCAATATTAACGATTGTAAGAGATGGAGAAACAATTGAAATTGAGATGGAGTTCGAAAAGAAGCCAGATGATTTCTAAAAAACAGTGGAGGCATCATGAGAGATGTGTTGGTTGCATGTTACGCAAGGCATGACAGTGGCAAGAAAATAGCCAGTGAAATAGCAACGAAACTGCATGGCAAAGTGGATGCCATAGAAGATAGTGATAAGTATCAAGGAAAGCTTGGGCGGTTCAGAATATTTTGGGACTATTATATTGGCAAGAGAGTCATGATCAAATACCATGAAGACCCTAAAGACTATACCGTGGTTGTGGTTGTGTCTCCTGTTTGGGGAGGAAAACCTCCCTTTGCTGTGAAAGCTTACATCAATCAAAACATTAAAGAAATGAAGCACTACGGGTTTATCTTGTATGATAGAAAGCCAATCACCAAGGAATCCAAACAACGGTTTTATGGGATTATGCCGAAAACGGTGGCGGAGTTGACTTTGCAGAATGAAGATATTGGATATGAGGTCTTTCATCATTTTTTAGAAGACTTTGCTGATCGGATTCGAGTGATTCTGGATAAGGAAGAAAAGAATGGAAATTGAGAAAAAAGCATGTTTAGAGCATGTAGATATGGCGCTAGATGATTTTGTCAATGAACAGTCTTGTGCGCCAGAAATGGCAGTGTGCAAAGATGGTAAATGCGATTATTGTCACCAGAAAGCCGTTTATTTAGTGAAAAAACCAAAGTTCTTCCAACCATGAAGATCAAATATTTGGCTTGCTATATATAGACATGGGTGTTATAATATTAAAGCTTATATCCTTGCTCTTTAATTAGAGCCTGAAGTCCAAAAGGAGGTGAAACCATTGAAAAAATACGAAGGCGTGTTTGTTTTCTATCCTAATCTTGAAGAAGAAGTTAGGAACGGAGAAATTGAGAAACTGAAAGGCATTATTACAAGTTACAATGGCACTTTGGAGAAAGTTGATGAATGGGGTCAAAGAAGACTGGCCTATGAAATCAAAAAGACCAAAGAAGGTTACTACACATTGATGAACTTTACAGCTGATTCAGAGACAATCAAAGAACTAGACCGAGTTTGTAGGATTAACGAAAAAATGTTAAGACACATGATTGTGAAAGACGAAAAATAATAGGGGATGTATTATGAATAATGTGGTACTAATTGGAAGATTAGCAAGAGACCCAGAGCTGAAATTCATCCCGTCTAATGGAATGGCGGTTACGAACTTCACTTTGGCTGTAGACAAAGACTTGTCTAAGGACAAAAAAGCTGAATTTGCAGCGCAAGGAAAACCTACAGCAGATTTCATTCCTATTGTTGTGTTTGGAAGAATTGCCGAGACTTGCGCCAATTACCTTGCTAAGGGTAGAATGACGGCAGTTGCCGGAAGAATACAAACCAGATCGTATACATCAAATTCAGGTGAAAGAAAGTATATTACAGAAGTGTTAGCCAGTAAAGTTGAGTTCATCGACTGGGGGGACAAGAATACGTCAGGGAATAAATCGTCAAAATCTCATGATAGCAACGATGGTTTTCCAGATTTTTCAGAAGATGATATTTTTCAACCCACTGACGATGACGATATTCCATTCTAAAGGAGGTTCGGAAAATGTCTGCAATGAATAACAAAAGAAGAAGACCCCGCAAGAAAGTATGTAACTTTTGCAAAGATAAGATTGATTTCATAGACTATAAAGATGTGAATAAATTGAGAAAGTACACAACTGAAAGGGGTAAAATATTACCTAAAAGAATTACCGGAACATGTGCAAAACATCAAAGAATGGTGACTTCAGCCATAAAAAGAGCTAGGAGCATTGCTTTGTTGCCATATTCAATAGATTAAAAAAAGCCGCTTGCAAGCGGCTTTCTATTATGATGAGAGGTTGTGGATGAGTAAAGAAACACGAATGACAGCACTGATGTTGATGGGAACCGTTTTTTGGGCAGGTGCATTTATTACGGGAAAAATGGGTGTCAATGTGTTAAGTCCTATCTTGTTGACTTTTCTGAGGATGGCTTTGTCTGCCTTGATTATTTTTCCAGGAATGATAATCGTTGAAAGATCCAATTGGAAAATTGAAAGAGAACGGATAAAATACGCAATGGCAGCGTCTATTGTTGGCATGATTGGGTATCATGTGTTTTTTTTCTATGCCCTTCGCTACACAGAAGCCTCGAAGGCTTCCATCATCAACGGAGTGAACCCTCTAGTCACGGCTATTCTAGCGGCTGTATTTTTGAAGGAAAAGCTATCTTGGAGGAAGATTTCTTTGATTCTCATAGCTTTCATTGGCGTTACTCTAACCCTTTCCAATTGGGACATAAAACGGATATTACAGTTTGATCTGAATATTGGGGATTTGTTCATGTTGTTAGGATCAAGTCTTTGGGCAGCTTATAGTATTGTTGTAAAAAAAATATTGCCCTACTTCACACCTTTGAAGTTAACCAGTTACACTTTTCTGTTTTCGGCCTTAATATTGTTGCCGTTTGCTTTGCCGGAGCTGATAGGACTAAATTATGGAGAAGTTGGATGGATGCCCTTTTTAGCCGTGTTGTATATGGCTGTATTTCCCTCTGTTCTAGGATATACCATTCAACAAATGGCAATTCAAGAAATGGGTGCGGGCAAGACGGCGCTTTTTATCAATTTAGTGCCTGTGTTTTCAACAGTTTTCGCAGTTGTTTTTTTAAAGGAATCATTATTCAAGCTGAATATTATTAGTGGCTTGATGATTCTTGGATCCGTGATGCTATTTCGAAAGCAGAAGACTTAAGTAACCACAAAACGTTAAAAATATAACGCATAAACAGTCAATCAATTGAACAATACATACTTTATGGCTATTTTCCCGCTAAAAGCGGGAAAAAAAGGACTAAATCAAGTTAAATAATTAACAATAATGATTGACTTTGGTGATTGCACATTGTATACTCATCATTGAAAAGGAGTTGATTGTGATGAAAAATATTTATGTTTGCGTGGGCAGTGCCTGCCATTTAAAAGGATCTTATGATGTCATCGATGGCATCAAAGGCTGGATTGAATCCAACCATTTGAAGAATGAATACACTGTTAAAGCGTCTTTTTGCCTAGGAAAATGCACAAAGGCTGTTTCTGTCAAAATAGAAGATGAAATTTATTCCATGACTCCCGACACAGCGGTCATGCTTTTAAACCAGCAACTCAACAGGGGTGAACAAAGTGAAGGTGCTTGATTTTTACCCAGCAAACTGCAAGAATTGCTACAAATGTGTCCGGAATTGTCCGGTTAAGGCCATACGAATCGTTGACGATCAGGCCGAGATAATTGATGAAAAGTGTATCGCTTGTGGTAAGTGTTTTTTGGTTTGTCCACAAAATGCTAGGAATATTCACACGGATTTGAATTGCTTTGAAGAAGCTTTAAAGGATAAGCGCGTTGTTGTGAGTGTGGCACCGTCTTATAAAGGTATTTACGAGGAGCCTGAAAAGCTGATAGGAGCTTTGTATGGATTGGGAGTTGAAGCGGTTGAGGAAACAGGTGTGGCAGCGCAACTGGTGAGCAAATTGTTCAGTGAGTATATGTCTCAACAGGATCAACAAAACTACATCACCTCATGTTGTCCTTCTGTAAATCTTATGATCAAGACTTATTACCCAGAACTGTCAGAGTATTTGATACCAGTAGACTCTCCTATGGTCTTGCATGCTAGGCTTATGAAAGAACACTATGGGAAAGATGCTTTTGTGGTTTTTTTAGGGCCTTGCATATCCAAAAAACACGAAGCCTCTGTGCCCTCCAATCAAGAGGCAATAGATGCGGTTATTTCTTTTGAGGAGTTAGATCATTGGCTGGAAGAGAAGCATAAGAGCTTGGATGAATTTGTGGCAAGACATCCAGCGGCTTATGCTGATCAAATGGGCAGTAAATACCCAAGGGATGGTGGCATTCTACCCGGTATTAAAGAAGTCGCAAAAACAAGAGGCAAATCAGTTTTGGCGGTACATGGGTTTACAGAGTGCATGACACTTTTTGAAACTATCCGTTCGAGAGGGCTTCAACAATTATGCATAGAGGCCAATATATGTCATGGTGCATGCTTAGGAGGGCCAGCCATTCCTGAACATGCAGGCAGTCTTTTTGAGCGAAAAATTCGATTGCATCAAGAATTGAAGAAGGAGAAGCCCTCGAAGAAAACCTATCACGAAACACTCTTGATGCATCTGGAGAAACCTCTTTACAGCCGCGAGTTTAGCGGAGAGAGTTACCAGTACCCTGAATTTAATGAAGTGCAGATCAGTCAAGTTTTGAGCAAAATGGCGAAACACTCTAAAGAAGATGAGTTAAATTGTGGCGCATGTGGTTATGATAGTTGTCGTGAGAAAGCCAAAGCAGTTTTGGAGGGCATTTCACACTTGGAGATGTGCATACCAAATATGCGAATGAAAGCAGAACGCTTATCCAATGTCATCTTTGAAGTATCTCCCAATATCCTCATTTTGTTGGATGAAAACATGAGTATTGTAGATATGAACCCATTAGGTGAAAAGATTTTCCATGTGCCAATTTCAAAGATGAAAGGCAAGTCTATCGAGCAAATAATGGCGAAAGATGATTTTGAGGAAGTAATCAACAGCAAGAAAGACATCATAGGAAAAAAAATACAATTAACACAATACAATCTTAAATTGATAGAATATTTGATCTATATTGAAGAACACAAATTGGTCCTAGGACTTTTTTCAAATGTGACAGATTTTGAAAAAAGAAACGAAGACTATTATCAATTGAAGCAAAACACTTTGCATACAGTTTCAGCGGTTATCGATAGACAAATGCGAGTGGCGCAAGAGATTGCGGGATTGTTGGGAGAAACAACTGCTGAGGCAAAGATTGCATTGCTGAATTTAAAGGAAATTGTTGAGGGAGAAGAGGGAGAGTTCAAATGACGTTGTATTTAGACATCAATCATAAATCCTTAAACAAACAGGGAGAAGAATTATGCGGAGATCATGTTGAGATTGTTACAGCACAAGGGAAAACGGTTTTGGTTTTGTCGGACGGATTGGGGAGTGGTGTGAAAGCCAATATACTTGCCACACTGACATCCAAAATAGCAACAACCATGTTGAAGAATGGAGCTAGTTTACGAGATACCGTAGAGACCATTCTCAACACCCTACCTAAATGCCAAGTGAGGCAATTGGCGTATTCAACGTTTACCATTGTCATCATTGATGACTGTCAACATGCTTATATTGCTGAATGTGACAATCCAGCTCTGTTTTTTTATCGTCATGGCAGAAACGTTCCTTTGCAAAGAAAGGAAATCAAACTGTCTGAAAAGAAAATATTAGAAAGCCACATCCAGCTTCAAGAAGGGGATATGTTGTCTGTTGTCAGCGATGGCGCTGTTCATGCCGGAGTAGGAGCCATGTTGAATCTGGGATGGGCTTGGGAGGATATTAATGAATACCTTAAGAATCTTCATGTGGTTAATAAAACAGCCAGTCAATTGAATGGCAATTTTTTAGGAGTGTGTAACAACCTCTACAACGGAACGCCTGGTGATGATACGACTATTCTAACCATCAAGGCTACTCGTCCGAAAGAAGTGGATTTGTTCACAGGGCCTCCTGAAGATGTGAGGTTGGATAAAAAGTTCACTGAAAAGATGACGGAAAATAATGGGCGAAAGAAAGTGATCTGTGGAGGCACGACGGCTATCATCGCTTCAAGAGAGCTAAAAAGAGAGATAGAAGTGGATAACGACACCATTCAACGAGACATCCCACCCATCGCTTATATAGAAGGATTTGATCTAGTAACTGAAGGGGTGTTGACATTGGGCAAAGTCTTGGATCGCATTCGGTATTACAATATGGATGCGTATGGATATGAAAACACCTCTTATCAGTACAATGGAGTGGATTTGTTGACAAAAGTACTGATGGAAGAGTGCACCCATGTCTATTTACATATTGGGAAAGCGGTAAATCCAGCCCATCAAAATCCTGATTTTCCCATGACCTACAACATTAAATTCAAAATACTTGAAAGTTTGATTGCAGAGTTGGAAAAATGCGGGAAACAAGTGACTAGAATATATTATTAGGAAGGTTAGGATATGATTCGATTTGAAAATCATGTACAAGAAATCAAACATAAAGTTCAAAAAGAACTGATACGAGCTGAGATCAACGATAACCTTATTAATGAGTTGTTGTTAATCCCCAAACGCATCATACCAGGCCCTGAAGCCAATACAAGATGTTGCATTTACAAGGAAAGAGCGATTATCAATGAAAGAATCAAACACATGTTGTATCAATACGATGGGGAAGTGATCGATATGATCGATATTGCATGTGATGAATGTCCCATCAATCGTTTTTCAGTTACAGAGGCTTGTCGCGGATGTTTGGCTCATCATTGTATGGAAGCCTGTCCTGTGGATGCAATTAAGATCATCAATAAAAGAGCGACCATAGACCAAAGCAAGTGCATTGAATGTGCAAAATGCAGCAAAGTATGTCAGTTCAATGCCATTTCAGATGTGAGAAGACCTTGTATTAAAGCTTGTAAGATTGGAGCCATTGACATCAATCATCAAACCAAAAAAGCGGTGATTGATCGAAAAAGTTGTATCAATTGTGGAGAATGTGTGTTCAAATGCCCTTTTGGAGCTATTGCAGACAAATCTCAATTGTTGGCTTTGGTTCGGGCATTAAAGCAGCAAGAACATGGAAAAAAAATATATGGAATCGTTGCACCATCCATAGCGGCTCAGTACGCCAACGTCAGCATCGAACAATGGCATCAAGCACTCAAGATGGTAGGGTTCTTCGAAGTGGTGGAAGCAGCTGCAGGCGCAGATATAGCAGCAGTGACAGAAGCACAGTTGTTGGAAGAGGAATTAGGACATAAACCTTTTGTTACCACATCTTGTTGCCCAGCCTTTGTATCTTTTATAGAGAAAAAATACCCGGAATTCAAAGAAAATATTTCACCGGCGGCTTCGCCTATGATCATCATGGCAAGAATGATCAAAGCTCAAGATCCGGAAGGGGTGGTTGTGTTCATTGGACCTTGCACAGCAAAGAAAGCAGAATCTTCTGAATTAAGCAATTTGCCGGCAGTGGATTACACCATCAGTTTTGAAGAACTAGGGGCACTGATAGAAGCCTATGAGATTGATTTGGAAACCCTACAAGGAGAAGCCATGACACATGGTTCCTATTTTGGAAGGACGTTCGCACGATCAGGTGGGGTGACAGGGGCCATAGAGAGAGCCATAAAAGAACAAAACTTGTCAGTTTTTTTAAAACCAGTGGTTTGCTCAGGGATACAAGAATGTGACAAGGCATTGAAGATGGCAAGAGCAGGGAGACTCCAAGGGAATTTCATCGAAGGAATGGCTTGTGAAGGCGGGTGCATCAACGGTCCCTTGTCTTTAAGTCATCAAATGAAGAACAAAAATGAAGTAGATAGTTATGGCAAAAATTCCCAATATCAATGCATAGGTGATAGCATCAAGGAATATGACATGGCAGGTTTAAGTCTTACAAGAAATAAAGGATAAGGGAGGTCGAAAACCTCCCTTTTTTAGACTGCTTGAATGCCTGATTCCTCGAAAGTAATCATTTCTTGACAGACTTTGACAGCCGCATCTATGAGGCAAAAGGCCAAAGCTGCACCACTGCCTTCTCCTAAACGCATTTCCAGATCAAGCATGGGACGTAATCCTAACAATTTGCTTGCAGTGGCTGCGCCCTTTTCAACAGAATAATGAGAAGGAATCAGATAGTCTTTTGCGGCAGGGTTCAATTGACAGGCAAGAAGTGCCGAAACGGTTGAGATATAACCATCAATGACACAAGGAACACGGTTAGCGGCACATCCAAGGATGATACCTACCATACCGGCGATTTCTAGTCCACCAACCTTGCTGAGGACATCTAACGGATCGGCGTTATTTGGCTGGTTGATTTGGATGCTTCGCTGGATTACTTGGGCTTTATGGTGTCGTTTATCTTCAGGAAGATTTGCTCCAAGTCCTGTGATTTGTGCGGGAGGGAAATCACCTAGAACGGATAAGATGGCTGTGCTAGGTGTGGTATTTCCAATACCCATTTCTCCTGTCGCAATCAAACGGCGTCCCTTATCTATTTCTGTCTGGGTAATGTGGATGCCTACTTCGATGGCTTGAACAGCTTCGTCATAAGTCATAGCGGGACCTTTAGACAGGTTATCGGTGCCATGTCTGACTTTTTGAGTGATGAGGCTGGGGTGTGATAGATCTCCTTTGATCCCAATATCAACAACAAGCAAATCAGCATGAGACAACCGACACAAGGGACCAAGACCGCTGACACCATTGATGATATTTTTAGTTTGGATTTTAGTGACTTCTTGTGGTGCCGCTGCCACTCCTTCTTCACAGACACCGTGATCAGCAGCCATCACAACCACCGTTCGATTCGATAAATCAGGAAAAATTTCACCAGTGATGCCAGCTAGTTGGATGGCCAGTGTCTCAAGCCGACCTAGACTGCCGATTGGTTTGACCAATTGATCCATTCGTTTTTGACACTCAGTCATGGCGGATGCATCCAACTGCCCAATTCTTTTAAGGGTTTCATTCAATAACAACATAAATCCTCCTCGTGTATGTTTTTTAGATCAGTGTGCATTAAAAAAGTCCACACTGATCAAAGTGTGAACTTTCCATCGTTCAAACAAATGCTTTATTAAGCGATCGTTTTTAGGCAGGTCTCCTGGCTTAGACATACGGCAAGTGACGCCTTCCCCATTGACGAGTGGCAGTTGTCACTTCCTGTTCTTTACAGTGGCGGGCCCGCTCCGGAATTTCACCGGATTCCCTATTCTCCGTTTAGGCACCCAAAAACATCATTGGATTTTAGCCAATTATATTAAACTAGACAAAAGTTGTCAATACCCTTTGCATGTTTAAAAGAATCGTTGTAAAATATCTATTGAATGTCGAATTTAGCACTTAATGGATAGAGAGGATCAATATGAAAGAACTTGTTGAGATATATTTATCTTTTTTCAAAATGGGCGGTGTCACCTTTGGTGGGGGTTATGCTATGTTGCCAATATTGGAAAGAGAGATTGTAGAAAAAAAAGAGTGGATAACCAACGAAGAGATTGTAGATTACTATGCAATCAGTCAAGGATTACCAGGAATTATTGCGGTCAATGTAGCGGTTTTTATTGGTTGGAGAAGAAGAGGTATTCTTGGAGGCATTGCAGCTGCTTTAGGGGTGGTAAGTCCAGGAGCCATCATCATTACTTTGATAGCAATGTTTTTAAGCAACTTCCAAGACAATGACCTCGTGAGACACGCTTTTGCTGGAGTGGCTGTGTGCGTCGCCGCCTTGATATTGAATTCGGTAATAGGATTATGGAAAAAAGGCGTGAAAAACAATCTTGGGATCATGTTGTTTGTGGCAGTGTTTTTTGGGATCGAGTTTACCACAGTATCGCCGGTAGTGTTCATTCTATCTGCAGCGGCTATTGGTATTTTGACAAGAAAGGTAGTGGAGAAATAGGATGATATATTTTGAATTGTTTTTTGAATTTTTTAAGATAGGTTTGTTCGCTGTAGGGGGCGGTATGGCCACGTTACCCTTTTTGAGACATTTATCGGCTACAACAGGTTGGTTTTCAGAGGCTTTTATAGTGGATATGATTGCCATATCCGAATCTACTCCAGGTCCAATAGGAATCAATATGGCCACTTATGCTGGATACAACGTGGCAGGCGTACTAGGAGGTGTTGTCGCGACACTAGGTGAAGTGATGCCTTCCATTATCATTGTAGTGGTGGTTTCGACATATTTGGCAAAATACAGTAAGAGCCCTGTGATTGAACAAGCCTTCAGCGGTTTGAGACCAGCTGTGACAGGACTGATTGCGGCGGCAGGTCATAGCATTATCAAATTGTCGATTCTTCAGATAGAAACTTATAACTTATCGGGAGAATGGACAGATCTGTTTGAGTGGAAAAAGTTGATTTATTTCGGCGTCATTTTTTTTCTGATCCGAAGATTCAAAAGACATCCCATAACCTATATAGCGGCATCGGCAGTTATCGGAATAATCATGGGTTTTTAGGCGTTTCATATTTTCCAATTAAAGGAACAAACCGGACATAATCCTCACAGGTGGTGGTAACATCACCTGATTCGTTTTTTGTAACTGAGAGCAGTTCTTGAAATTCAGCTCCTCCCACTGGAATGATCATACGGCCAGGAGAAGCCAATTGTTGGATTAAGGCAGGAGGAATGTAACGAGCGGCAGCCGTAACCATAATGCGATCAAATGGTGCGAATTCAGGCCAACCCAACGTCCCGTCATCAAGCTTGAAATGAATGTTTTTAAAGGGCATTTGTTGCAGTCTGTTTGTAGCTTTGTAATATAGCTGAGGGATTCTTTCCACAGTGAAAACTTCACGCGAAAACTTGGCCAGCAATGCGGTTTGATAGCCACTGCCTGTACCGATTTCCAAAGTTTTAAAATGGGGATCGGGTTGAAGCAGTAAGGTCATTTTTAAAACTAGGGAAGGCTGGGAAATGGTCTGGCCAAACCCAATGGAAAGAGGACCATCAATGTGGGCCAAATCTTTATTTTGATCGATAAAGAAGCGTCTGTCCAATTGTTCATAGTAATGATGGATTTGTTCTTGCATACACATAAGAACCTCCGTTCAATAAGGGATTGCCTTCATTTTACCACATATAGAAGGATTGTAAAGATTTTGTCAGATTGCAAAAAAAGTGTAGATATTTTTCTGATTTCGTTTTATAATGTTTTTGCATTTATAATTTGATGAGGGAGTGAAATTCTTGAAAAGTATCTACGAAGCAAATGTCAGAGATTGGAAAAAATTGATTAAATCTTTGGACAAACACAATGATATCGACTTTGAAACATTCAAAGACTGTATAGGCGACTGTTTTGACGATGTGGATGACATGGTGGTAGACGATTTGTGTGAGTTTTTTTCCAATGATTTGGGAGCGTACTCTGATGTTGAACTTAGAGATTTGAGCGAAGAAGAGATTGAGTCTGTAATAGAATACTTAAAAGGATAAAACCTGCCAGAGCAGGTTTTTTTTAATAGCCTTTATCGAATGAATACACATTTTCAAGAGACTTGCCTTCTATGAAATATTCGATGTTCTTTTTAATGATACCCATGGCTTTTTCCATATAATTCACATTAGGACCACAAATATGTGGTGTAATGATGAGGTTGTCCATAGACCATAAAGGATCATCTTCGGGGATAGGTTCCTTTTCAAAAACATCTGAAATATATAGCCGGAAAATTTTATTTTTCAATGCGGTGACTAAGTCGGCTTGTTTAACGGTCGCACCTCTGCCCATATTGATCATGACCCCATCAGACTTCATTTTATTGAAAACAGCTTCATTGATAATGTGATGGGTGGCCTGGGTATGGGGCAATAAGTTGATGATATAGTCACAGGTAGAAACTAACTGAGGCAATTGATCCAGTGACATGACGGCTTTGACATGAGGAACTGGAGTGGGTGTGTTTTTTATCCCCAAAACACTCATCCCCATGAGATCCGCTTTTTTGGCGATCTCTTGTCCAATTGATCCAAGACCGATGATGCCAAGGGTTTTCCCATAGATTTCATTTTGAGGGATATTCCTGTCCCATAGTCGTTGGCGTTGATTCACAATCATTCTATCAAGACGTCGTGCTGCGATAACCATCATGCTAATGGCATATTCAGACATTTGAACTTTGTGAATGCCTCGGCTGGTTGTTAAGAGGATTTCTTTTTCTTGGATATAGTCTAAAGGGTAAGCTTCCACACCAGCAGATAAAGTCTGGATCCACTTTAAACGAGGGGCATTTTTGATTTGATCTTCTTTTAAAACCATGGATATAATGGCATCGGCGTCTACGACTTCCTTTATAAGATCATCCTTGGATTTTGGGAACACAAAATCAATTTGGCCAAAAAAAGTTTGAAGTTCTGCCAGATTCTGTTCTGGAAATGGAAAGGTTGACACAACTATTTTCATAAGACCTCCGTATTGTATGAAAAAAATCACTTCATGTAATGAAGTGATTTTTAGTAAGATTTATTCGTCGTCTTCACTACCAATCAAGACAGGTTCTTGTTCTTCGTCATCCTCTTCTTCCTCTTCATCTTCTATGACTCTCGCGTGAGAAAGAGATACGATAACAGCTTCTGGCTCTTCCAATACCTCAATGCCTTCCGGAATGGAAATATCACTGATAGAGATGGAACCACCGATGGTTAGACCAGTAAGATCTACTTCAATGCTTCTAGGGATGATGTTGGCCGCGCAGGCTAACTCTATTTCATCCATTTGTCGAACCAAAGCACCATCTTTAGGCAGCACATCTGTATTTAACAGATGAATGGGTACATAGACCTGTACTTTTTGGTCTTTGCTGATTTGATAAAGGTCAAGATGCACGACTTCTCCTCTGATTGGATGTCTTTGAACTTCTTTGATCATTGCGTCAAAATCTTTTCCGTTCAAACTCAATTCTAGGATTGCATTTTCACCTTGCTGCTTGATGACTTTGTCGATATCTTTTCGATTAATCGAAATGGTTTCAGGGTTGATTTCTTTTCCATATATAACGCCAGGGACAAAGTCTTCTCTTCTTAGTCGATTTGAAGCGCTTGTACCTGTTGTATCTCTTGGAACACAACTTATTTTCATATACATACCTCCTTACAGGTTAGACGCAAGATTTATTAATTTTAACACATTATTCAGCAAAACTCAACATCCCATTTCATCTCTGCAACCTGGGATAGAGTCTGATAGATAGAACAATATTTTGCAGCTAATTCAGCGGCTTTTAAAACGCCTTTTTCGGAACTAGCTTGATGAACTTTAAGAGATAAGGTTGCCCAAGCCAATGTCGAAGGAATGGTTGTTCTTTTTTCTCCGGTAACACTTATTTCAACCTGTTGATAGGCGATTCTCTTTTTTGAGACCACTTCGAAAAATGTGGCATAGTAGCAGGAAGCCAATGCAGCTAACAACATGTCGTATGGAAGCAATGCGCCCGAAGAATCACCAATGGGAAGCTTCAATGGGCCTTTTTCAAGAGTTCCTAAAAAAGCATAGTCAAAAGCAAGATCAACTTTTAAGATGGACATAGGAATTCCTCCTTAAGATTCAAAGACGCAACAACTGATAGTCAGTACTACCAAGTCCGATTTTTTCTGCATGAGACAGAGTAACGCGTCCTTTGTCGAACAATTGACTGTTGGATTCTTTTTGCAACATGTCTAAACATGCCGCATCTAGGGCGACGGGATCTTTGCTGGCAAAAATGCCCATGTTTTCAGCAACAGGGTCCATGTGTCGTCCAATGCAATCGCATTCAGCAGTGATGTTATGAGCAAAAGAGATGTAGATGATATCTTTATCTTTTGAAGCGCCATAGGCGTACTCGGCCAGTTTCTCCAGAAAGTTGGACCCACCCCAGTCATTTCGGATAGCTCCTTCCGGGCATACTGCAATGCAACCAGCACATCCAACACACTTGTCGCTGTCGATGGTGGCGACAGAATCCATGTGGATGGCATCAAAATCACATTTTTCTACACATAGACCGCAAGCGATACATTTTTCTGGGGTCACGATGGGAGAAATCCCTGAGTGTTGCTCAAATTTCCCGCTTCTTGCAGCAAAACCCATTGCCAGTTGTTTTAACGCGCCACCAAATCCAGCGGCATTATGACCTTTGAAATGGCTCATGACGATATATTGAGAATATGATTGGTAGGCTTTCCCAATCCGGCAGGTTTCAAAATAGGTTTTATGGATAGGAATCTCGTCATAATCTGTTCCTGTCTCACCATCGGCTATGACGATCGGTATCTGTGTAAACCCATGCTCTTTCGCCAATTTGATATGGCTTTCAGATGTTGTCCGCGCACCTCTATACAAAACATTGGTTTCAATGTAGATAGGCATAATGGATTGGGATTTTAAGAAATTGATGATGGGGGTATAACAAGTAGGAGGCATATAGGTTTCATTGCCTTTTTCTCCAAAATGAACTTTGATGGGTAAAGGACTTTGAAAAGCATGGTCTGTGTCAGAAACTATTTTCTGCAATAATACTAGTGCCAGATGTCCCAAACGGTTATCATCTAAATTCTTCTCCTCAATAAAATAAACTTTGCTCATAATCACACGCTCCTTGAATATTCTATCTATCATAATAATGCATCTAGACACCTAAATGCAAGACACAATGAGAAATAAGATGATATAATGAGGCATATGAAGAAAAATATAATGGGATGGTGAAAAAATGATTGTGACAAAAATAGAATCCCAAAAACACAACTATGAACGAATGAGTATCTATTTGGATGACGCGTTCGCCTTTGGACTCCAACGAGAGGTGGTTGAAAAATTTGGCATCCAAAAGGGGGCGACTTTGGATAAAGGGTTTATTGAGGATGTTTTAACAGAAGAAGAAAAGCAACGCGCATTTCAAGTTGCATTAAAAATATTGGCCAGAAGTCAAAAGACTGAAGGTGAAATGTGTCAGAAATTGAAAGAGAAGGGCTTTGGAGAAGAAAGCATCTCCGCAAGCATCCGAAAACTGACAGAGCAAGGTTATTTGGATGACACGCAGTTTGCGCGCATGTATGTGCGAGATAAAATGAAGTTCAAACGATATGGAAAAATTAAACTAGAAGGGATGTTACGTCAGAAAGGTGTAGATAATCATGTGGTGGAAGAAGTTTTTAGGGAAATAGACCAAACGATGTATTATGAAAATGCGATGGAATTGGCTATAAAAAAACAGTCCCAACTTAAAGGTAGAGGGCTTGAAAACATACAGATAAAGGGAAAAATCAATAGACATTTATTGAGCAAAGGGTATACCTACGATCTTATTGTACGAGTTTTAGACACATTGAAACTTTGAAAAGAGTTTTATTCATCAATAAAAATGGTTTGGTTGAAGGGATAGTCATTGTTCTTGAAGGCGAGAATGGTTGAATTGATTTCTGCGCCTAGCATCATCACAGTGCTCATTAAATACATCCACATCATTAGAGTGACCATAGAAGCCAAGCTACCATAGATCAATGCATAATTGGAAAATGTGGTGATGAAAAAATTGAATGCCCATGAGAGGATCAACCAACCAATAATGGAAAAGAGACTTCCATATAAAGTGTCTTTGTATTTAAGGTGTCCTGCAGGCAACACCTTGTGGATAGACAGGATGAAAAATACATAAACGACCACATTAGAAATGATTCTGATGACGGAAAAAAGGTTGACAAAAACCGGAGAAACAGGGATGAAATAATTGACATAGACAAAAAAGCCATGTCCTATTGCGGGCAGAGCAATGGTGACGATGATGGAAAGGATAACAACTAAGGTGTAAAACATGGAGGTCAGTTTAAGTTTGATGAAATTTCTTGTTTCTTTGTGCCCGTAAGCCATATTGAAGGCTCTCATTAATGCATGGACACCTCTTGAAGCAGACCAGAGAGCGGCTATTCCAGAAATAGATAGCAGACTGAGACTGTCGTTTTTTAAATAGCTGCTAAAGACATTCATGATCATTGAAACGGTTTCTTGAGGCAATCCGTTTTCTAATTCCATCACCAAGGTATCTACATTCAAGTTAAGCCTGGATGCGATGGAGAGAATAAACATAGCAAGTGGAAAGATGGAAAGAAAGAGAAAGAAAGCCATCTGGGCGCTAAAAGCGGTGATGTGATGGTTTTTGTATCGATTAGAAATTTCTCTCAAACGGGAATAGTTGATTTGCTTCATAAGTATCCCCCACTGAATGGTTTATTTGTCAGACTTATCTTTTAATCGAGCCAAGGCTGCAAAAGGATTGTCTTCAGCTGCAGCTTGATTTTCGATTTTTTCTAGTTTTTTCTTGTAAAGGTGGTAATCTTTTTTACCGCCTTTTTTTCGTTGTGCGCCTTTTCTTTTTTCAAAAGAAGAGAGTTTTTCTTTATAATGACAGGAAGGACAGATAAAGGTTTGTTGATCCCCCTGACCCACCATGTCTAGTTGCTTGTGACAATTGGGACATCTGGCATTCGTTTTACGAGATAACTGGATTTTATGTCCACAACTTCGATCTTGACAGACCAGTCGCTTGCCATGTTTGTTTTCTATAGTTAGCATCAATTGATGACAATGGGGGCATTTTGTGGTAGATAGATTGTCGTGTTTGAACTCAACATCGCTTGTTTTGATATTTTGTACAATTTCACGAGTATAATCTTGCATTTTTTCAATGAAATCACGCTTGGTCCCTTTGCCCCGGGAAATTTGATCCAATTGACTCTCCCATTCCGCAGTTAGTAGTGGAGATTTCAATGCCTCCGGCACCAAATCAAGCAATTGCCTACCCTTGTGGGTGGTGGCAATGTGTTTGCCTTTGGAAAGGATGAGCTGCTGATTGAATAATTTCTCAATTATATCGGCACGAGTTGCAACGGTGCCCAACCCACCTGTTTCATGGAGGATATCTTTTAGATGACGATGGCCTTTGGGTAAATAAGCGACAGGGTTTGCCATGGCGCTTAACAACGTACCTTCATCAAAAGGTGAGGGTGGTTGTGTTTTTCCAGTGGTCAACTCTAACCGACTGATGGAGAGTGTATCTCCTACTTGCATTTCAGGAAGGTGGGTTTCCTTGGTTTTGTTTTTTTCCAATACTTGCCAGCCCAAGTCTATAACTTGGATGCCTTTTGTTGTGAACAAGTGGTTATTTAGTGTCATGGAGATCTTTTTTTCTTCATAAACAAAAGGTGGCATAAGCACAGATAGAAAACGTTTAATGATTAGCTCGTAGATATTTCTTTCGTCAAAACTGAGAGCACCTTGAAGAGGGGATACTTCAGTTGGGATAATGGCATGATGATCGGTTACCTTGTTGTTATCAACAATACGCTTAGACATTGTCAAAGTTTGGTGTTGCAATTTGAAGGCAAAACTACGATAAGGGTCCAAGTTGATGCTTGATAATCGATCACCCAATGTATCAACAAGGTCATCTGTTAAGTATCGGGAATCTGTTCGGGGGTAGGTGACCACTTTATGTGTTTCGTAAAGTGATTGCATCAATGACAAGGTCTTTTTTGCCGAATAACCAAAGAATTGAAAGGCATCTTTCTGTAGAGTAGTCAAATCATACAAGTATGGCGAATACACGTGTTTCTTATTAGTTTGAATATTGGTAACAACACCTTCCTTTTGGGCGATTTGACGTTGAATAGACTTAACGACATCCAAATCAAAAGAGGATGACTGCTTTGTGGATTCGTTTTGCCATGAAAAAAGGAGATTCTTTGTTTGAGCAGTTAGCCCGTAATAAGTTCTGGGAACAAATTGTTGAATCAATTCTTCTCTTTGTCGAATGATGGCAAGGGTTGGCGTTTGAACTCTTCCGCAACTCAAGGGTGCATTGTGTCGGGTGGTCAAGGCTCGCGTTGCGTTGATGCCCACAATCCAATCACTTTCAGCTCGTGCCACAGCTGCAGCATAAAGGTTTTCATAATCTGTTCCCGGTTTTAGGCTTCTAAAGCCATCTTTCAAAGCTTTTTCGGTTACAGAAGAAACCCATAAACGCTGGATGGGTTTGCGGACATTGGCTTTTTCAATGATCCATCGAGCAACCAATTCTCCTTCTCGACCGGCATCGGTGGCGATAATAATAGAGGAGACGTCTGGACGACGCATCAAATTCGAGACAATCTTAAATTGTTTGGAAGTTTGTTTAATAACGACCAAATCCATTTTTTGAGGGATAATAGGAAGATCGCTCAATTGCCATTGAGCATAAGTTGGATTATAGGCGTCTGGGTCCGCCAAGGTGACTAAATGACCAAAAGCCCAGGTTACGATAGCATCTGGACCTTCCATATAACCATTTTTTTTATTTTGACAATGCAATACTTTCGCAAGTTCATTTCCTACAGAAGGCTTTTCAGCCAAGATAAGTTTCTTTTGCATAAGAATCCTTTCTAACGTTTTTGTTCTTGTTTAGAGGTTTAATTATATAGTATTTATGAATGATTGACAAACGATTCAATAAAAAAAGAGCCATCGGCTCTTTAAGAAATTTTCTCCAAGGATAACAGCTGAACAGGACAGCTTTTGACACAGGTGGAACATTTAATGCAATCAGAACAATCAAATTGGTTTTTGTCGGAAAAAGACTGGTACGGACTTAATTGCATAGGACAGACTTTTGCACACTTGCCACAGCTAATACATGCGTCAAGTTGGGAAATTTTGATTTTTTCGTCCCCAAGTTTACTGATACCGGTTTTTCTTCCCAGCCAATAGGAAGCTTTTTGCATGGTACCCATTGGGCAAAAGGTACACCAAGTTCTTGAACTGATAAAGACACTGCCTAACCCTCCTACAATGGTTACCATTAAGTAACTGGCTACGAATATAAATCCCACTCTTTCCCAAAAAAGCAAACTGCCCCAGTGAGTGGAAGCGGTAATAAATCGGTTAAATAGGTTGTAGCCGAAGAAAGCGAAAAAACCGATACCGAAGGCTTTTGTTTTCAAGAAATCAGGAATGTGACGGTTGACAGCGAAAGGTTCAAGTAAAGACTCAAACAGACTGCCATGAGGGCAAATATTACCACACCAATAACGTCCTTTAATAAAAGAGACTGCTGTTAAGCCTAACATCACGGGAAGAACCAACAACCCTAATAGGGGAAACCATAAGCCACCCACAGCGACTGTCAAAGTAAAAATCCAGGCGTATTTGCGCCAAGGGGAAAAAATGCGGTTTGTTTTTAGATATATTTGTGACATCGGAACCTCCATTGCAAACAAAATACCCCAGAGGGGTATAACCCATTATAAATGAATGACCAAGCCATGTCAAGCATCATTTATCAGACAGGTCCATGTTTAAAAAAAGATGGAAAAAAGGTATAATAACTTTAACAAAGAACAAGAAAGGTGGTCATGACATGCAAGACAAAAGATACAGTTTTTTATGTGATTACAATGAAGGAGCCCATCCTGACATACTGCAGGCGATGATAGACACGAATGATGAGCAATTAGAAGGATATGGAGAGGATGCCATTTCGCTGAGAGCTCAGGATTTGATTAAAGAGGCTCTTCAAGATAAAGAAGCAGAAGTTCATTTTGTATCTGGAGGAACCCAAGCAAATTATATTGTGATAGCTTCTGCTCTAAGACCTTACGAATCGGTCATATCCGCTTCCACAGGACACATCCATGTCCATGAGACAGGAGCAATTGAAGCAAAGGGACATAAGATCAATTTGATTGAATCCCCATCTGGGAAATTGTCTCCAAATCAGATTAAGCCTGTGTTAGAAGCTCATGTGGACGAGCATATGGTCAGACCTAAGCTAGTGTATATTTCAAATTCAACTGAGATAGGCGCTGTCTACACAAAAAAAGAACTGGTAGCGCTTCATGAGTTTTGCCAAGCTAATGACTTGTTCTTGTTCATGGATGGAGCAAGATTGGGATCAGCGTTGATGGCTACTGGAAATGATGTAAAAATGTCTGATCTGACGCGTTTGACGGATGCGTGCTATATTGGAGGGACCAAAAACGGAGCCTTGATCGGAGAGGCGATAGTGTTGAGCAATCCCGTTTTAAAGAACTATTTTCGTTATCATATCAAACAAAATGGCGGGTTGTTAGCAAAAGGAAGATTGTTGGGAATTCAGTTTAGAACATTGTTCGAAAAAGATTTGTACTATAAAAATGCTGCCCACAGCAACGCTATGGCAGCGAAAATAGGTAAGGCGTTAAAAGAAATGGGAATAGATTTTCTCAACGAGCCCATATCCAATCAAATTTTTCCAATTCTGGACAACCAAATAATCGATGTGTTGGAAGAAACTTACCAATTCTACAGGTGGTGTGTGGTTGATGAGAAACGGACAGCGATTAGACTAGTCACTTCATGGGCTACGCCAGAAACACAAGTGAAAAAGCTGATTAAGATCATAGCAGAAATGATAGGAGAAAAAAGTGAGTAAAGGATATGCCATAGGAGTTGATGGAGGAGGAACTAAGACACTAACCCATTTGGCGAATTTATCTGGACGCGTACTGAACAGTTGTCGTTTTGGACCTTCCAACTATTATGCGGTGGGTCGACATGAAACCTTGAAAGTGTTCAAGGATATGTTGGCATACTATCAAAGAGAAAATGGCCTAGACTTAGAACAACTGCGTTTTATTTCACTAGGAATAGCTGGCGTTGATCGAGAGATAGATAAAAAAACAATCCATGATATGTTGAAAGGTCTAGGATTAAAATGCGACATCTACGTTTATAACGATGCAACAACCGGGTTGGTTGGTGCTTTAGAAAAGACGGAAGGAGTAGGTGTGGTAAGTGGCACAGGGTCAATAGCTGTTGGGATGAAGAAAGGGAAATTGGTGAGAGCAGGAGGTTGGGGGCACATTCTTGGGGATGAAGGAAGCGGTTATGGCATGGGGATGCAGGCATTAAAAACAATGATGCAGGCTTATGATGGCAGACTCAATAGGACAAAGTTGACAGATAGGATTTTGTATCATTTAAAACTTGATAGTCCAGAAGATTTAATTGGGTTTGTCCACGATCCCAAAGTAGATAAAAAACGAATCGCTGAATTGGCACCAGTAATTGCCGCCACTTCAGACGAGGGAGATGATGCAGCGGCTCATATTTTAGAGGAGGCTTCAGTAAAGTTATTTGAACTTGCCAAAGCGGTGATTGACTCGTTGTACAACAAAGAAGAGGTTTTCGAGCTTGTTTTATTAGGTGGAATCATGACTCAAATGGATCAGATTAGGGAGCCATTAAGCCAACGAATCCTAGAAGCCTATCCAAAGGTGATGATAAAAAAACCAGCTCAAGATGGTGCCATCGGGGCCCTTTATCTTGGCTGGGAACAACAAAAGGGATTATAGAAACAAGCGTGAAATCAACAACATGATCAAAACAACAGTTAGAAGAATGGAGTAAATCATGACATCACCAATAACCATATTGTTTTCAAATCTCTGGACACAATAATTGGGAAACTTCTCACAAAAATCCTCAACGGGTTTGTAAAAAAACCGTTCAGCATTCAACCAATTTGGAAGGTGCATTTGGAATAGATGATATTTTTGACCAAGAACAAAAATGATCGCACCTAATAGGTATACCATTACAGCACTCAAAAGATCGGAAGCATTCCAAAAGTTCATGTCCACAATGTATTGATTGATAAAATTCGCATCGTATGTAAAGCTCAACAGACCTGGAATAATCAGGCGTTCAAGAAAGAGAGAAGGATTCACGCCTATAAAAATGATGAAGGCAGCAAGAAGCGCCATGGGGAAATTCATTCTTGACATATCTCCTTCGATGGTGTCAAAACGTTTAGGTCTTGGGCCTAGGAAAATGTAGCGGTAAAATTTGATAAATGAACAGACAGTTCCGGCACTGACCAGCATGAAAATCAGTTCTGCATATCGGAAAGAGGGATGGCCATACTCGTATGCCTCTACAATGGCGTGGTGAAGAATGGATTTGCTGGCAAATCCATTGAATCCAGGCATACCAGTGATTCCCAAAGCTGCCACAAGGGTTAATGCCGCGGTAATAGGCATTTTTCGCCATAGGCCGCCTAATTGGTACATATCCAATTCATTGGTTCTGAAATAGACGACACCAGCGGAAAGAAATAAGACAGCTTTGAACAAACCATGATTCACCATGTGGTAAATACTTCCGGCAAATCCCATGGGCCCTCTGAATCCTAGGTAGGCAGCTACACCAATTCCCATGATTACATAGCCCATTTGACTGACACTGTGATAAGCCAACATGAGTTTCATGTTTCCTTGCAACAGAGCCATGAAAACACCGACTACCATGGTCAATATACCAAGCCAGATAACAGCAATGCCAATGTTTTTAGAAGTGATCCAAACAAGGCTGTTAGCAGAAATGGTGGGCGAGCTTGTTGACAAAATGGTGGCAACGACACGCAAGATACCATAGGCGCCAATTTTCATTAGAATCCCTGAGGACAAAGCGTTCACAGAAAAAGGGGCATCCAGGTAAGACTTTGGAACCCAAAAATGGAAAGGAACCATTCCTGCCTTGATTCCAAATCCCATAATGAACAGACCCGCTATAATGTATTTCACGTAATTCAAATCGCTGAATTTTTCTGCCAGATTCACCCATTCATAGCTCTGAGTGTATGCGGAAAGCATCAAGATACCGCTTAATATACTTAATCCACCAATGATTCCCATGTAGATGTAGGTATTTCCAGAGGACATGACTTCTGGCGTTCTTTTATGGGTCAAGAGTGCATAAGTGCTAAATGTCATAATTTCGAAAAAAAGGAAGAAACTCAACAAGTCTCCAGCCATCAAAGTGCCGAGGGTAGAGATGTAAGAGATAACATAAAAGATAAAGAAGGTTCTTTCCCTCCCGATGGCCTTTACATCCATAGAACTTGAAAAGCTAACAGCCAGGTAGATTAACCCAGCAAAAATCATCAATATGTAGTTTAGATAATCAATTTTAAATAAGATGCCATTTCCAAAAAGCCCAGGTATTTCATAGAGAATAGTCCCTTTCTGCACTTCTTCAAAAGCTAAAAGCATCATGAGGGTGGTAATGCCAATTAAAACCTTCACCGAAATTCGTCGAGTGAGTCGGCGATTGCCTTTTAAAAGGGGAATTACCAGTACTTCAACAATTCCAAAAATAATGATGAATGCAGGTAGAAACAATTGAACAATGATACGCGTTAAGTCCATAACAGATCACCTCTGGGAATAGTCTATTAGCAATTAGCTAAAGCGAGCCAGTATAAAAAGCATGAGTGTCAGAATGACAGAATAAATAATTAGGTCGTTTTGTAGGATTGTTTTTTCATAGCGATCGGTAATGCCTTTTGAGATGGACACCACTCCACTGTACATGGGTCGATAGATGTTGCGTTCGATATCCAACCATTCATAAAAGTGGAGATGAAACAAATGATACTTCATTCCAACGACGAAAACAAGGGTGCCAAACACATAAACCCAGAGCATGCTGGTAATATCAGTGGCATTGAAAAAGTTTATGTTGACAAGATAGTTGTCTATAAAAGCGGGTTCAAAAGTCAATCCTCGTGCAGAAGGTATAATGAATCGATCCATAAGGAAGTTGGGGGCATGACCAATGCCGATGATTAACAAAGCGAGTCCACCCATCGCCAAATCCATCATTCCTTTTTCTCCCTCAATGTTCTCATAATGCTCAGGACATTTACCTAAAAAGACCAACCCAAAAAGCTTAATAAATGAGCAAGCTGTCCCAATGCTGGCAACGGTGAACAGCACTTCAGCGTACCGAAAGGAAGCATGACCGTATTCGTAAGCTTCTATGATGGCGTGATGGAGCAATGATTTGCTGGCAAATCCATTGAAACCAGGCATGCCAGTGATGCCCAACGCTGCTATTAAACAAACCATAGCCGTAAAGGGCAATTTTTTCCACAACCCTCCCAGCTTGTACATGTCCAATTCATGCGTTCTTAGGTAAACAAGCCCTACGACCATAAATAATAAGGATTTGAATAAAGCATGATTGACAATGTGATAGATGCTCCCCGCGTATCCCATGCCTCCTTTATAACCTAAATAAGCTTCAACTCCGATACCCATGATGATATAGCCCATTTGACTGATGCTGTGGTAAGCCAGCATTTTTTTCATATTGCTTTGTTGCAGAGCAAGAAACACACCCACCACCATGGTGGCAATACCCATCCAGATGATCATGAAACCCAAGTTGTTGGAAACAGCCCATAAGGGATCGTCAAAACCAGATATTTCATGCATATTTGGCATGAAGATACTGACAGAAAGTCTAAGAATGCCATAAGCACCAACTTTAATCAAAATACCAGACAATAAAGCACTAGCCGGTGTAGGAGCGACGGGATGTGCTTTTGGCAACCAGATATGTAAAGGCAACATACCGGCTTTGATTCCGAAGCCCACCACAAACAAAGCAGTGATCACATATTTGATCCAGCCAAGGCGAGCCAGCTCTTTCGCAAGAGGGACAAAATCGAGGGTACCTGTGTTGGCATACAACAGAACCATCCCCAATAAAATCGATAGACCACCAGCCACACCCATGAAAATATAGCTGTTACCTGCCAACATAGATTCTTTGGATTGATTGTGGGCAACCAACATGTAGGAACTAAACGTCATGATTTCAAAGAAAAGAAACATAGTGAACAAATCACCAGCCATGAGGGTTCCCAATATCCCACTGAAGGTAATGGACATCCATAAATAAAAACGATTCCGATGCTTTTCGATACCCATGTAATCATGGGCATATATGGTGACAAAAAACCAAAGCACGCCAGCGGTGGTGGCCATGATGTAACTTAGTAGATCGACCTTAAAACTCAGTCCGTAGCCAAATACACCTGGGATGGTGTAAAACATCTGATTGGCCATAACCTGAGGATACATGAGAAGGATCAATAAAAAGGTGATAAAAGTTGAATTAACGACTAAAGTATCCCGAAACATTTCGGACTTTCTGCCCAACAAAGCCTCAATAGGTCCTCCTAACAAAGGAAAGAAGATGATGATCAGAGGCAAATATGGAATGTACCCGATTTGAGAAGCCAAGTCCCCAAAAAACCGTCTTGGGATCTTTAGGAAAGAAGGGAAAATGTCCATCCCAAAAATAGTGACCAAGACAATCAGACCAAACATGATTAAATAGAGCATGAAGACAACGATGCAATTGAAACAGAAAAAGTCGGGGAACAGTTTTCTCTGCTCAAGGGGATTGTGATCAGATTTAAAGAAAAGTCTCATGTGATACTCCTAAAATAGTGAATTAACTGTCAACATAAAGGTTGGGACAGCCCGTTCAACCACATTCATAATGATGTTGGGGAAAAACCCGGTAACCAAGCAAGCTAAGGATAAGATAACCATGGGAAAGAGCATGGATTTTGGAAGATGATCCATCACCATAACATTTTCTCTTTCTTTGCTGTCTCTTAAAAATGCAGAGATCAGAATAGGTAGATAATAGATAGAATTTAAAAAGCTACTCAGCAAAATGATTAATAGGAAGACAGGTTTTCCGGCATCTAAGACTGCCAAGCTAAGGTACCATTTACTCATAAATCCATTAAGACCGGGAATACCAATCATGCCAAAAGCTGCAATAGAAAAAACAACCATCGTGATAGGCATTTGATAACCAATGCCATCCAGGTCACGAATATTTCTTTTTCCAGTTTGGTAAATCACGGCACCAGCACTTAAAAAAAGTGACGATTTCATCAAGGCATGAGAGATTACGTGGAACAACCCGGCAGAAAACCCCATTTCCGTAGCTAATCCGATACCAAGAAAAATATAGCCAATTTGAGCAACGCTTGAATAAGCCAACAAGCGCTTGATGTCTTTTTGGCCGATGGCAAAGACGGAACCCATAATCATACTCAAGGCCGCAAAATAGGTCAAAAATTCATGTATAGAAATTGCGACAACAATTTCTTTGCCAATGACACGGAAGAGAATTTTTCCCATTGTGAATACGTAGACTTTCACTACCAACCCAGATAACAAAGCGCTTGAAGGTGTTGGTGCAGTAGAATGGGCATCGGGTAACCAGATATGCAAAGGAAAGATGGCCGCCTTGATGCCAAGTCCTGTCAGGATAAACCCTAAGCTAATGAGAATATTTCGAGGGTACGCTTGCCAGACACTAGCAATGGTTTCATGAGCAGCGGACATATTGAGGTGTCCGGTTACCATATAAATCAAAGCAATCCCCATCAAGATAGATACAGAGCCAATCGTTCCTAACATCAAGTATTTGAAGCTGGCCAGCAAATTTTCTTTTTTGCGTTTGATGGAAATGATGCCACAAGAAGTCAAGGATAATATTTCCATAAAAACATAAAGATTGAACAAATCATTGGTGAAGATCATCCCAATCATTGAAAACAACAATAAAAAAATAAGGGCGTAATACGAATAAAATTGATTAGGCTTTAGTTCGTGAGGGATATCTCCAAAAGCATAAATAACGATTAGAGTTGCAATGAACAATACAACAAATGTCATCAAAGAAGAAAATCCATCCACCAAAAACTCAATCCCAATGACTGTGTTCCAATCCCCGAAGTTATAAAAGAAAGATTGATTGTTGGTCACATCGATGAATAAAATTAGAGATAGAATGAGTGCTAAGCCCAAAAAAATCAAAACCTTTAGCTTAAAAGCAGTGCTATAAGCTGACTTTCTAAGAGGTGTGAGAACAGCAGCAACTAATAACAAAACCAGAATATAAACAGGCAAATGATAGCTAATCAATCCCCTCACCTTCTTTCTTTAGTATTTCATCCAATTCAATGGTGCCATAGGATTCATGGAGTTTTATGATCAAGCTTAAAGCATAGGCGGTTATACTGACTGCCACAACGATACCTGTCAAAATCATGGCGGAAGGTAAAGGATTGACATAGATCAATTCACCGGACAATTTGACGACTATAGGTGCTTGGGCACCGCGGACATAACCAATAGAAACAAAAAACAAAAAAATGGAAGTCTCCATGATATTGACACCAATCACTCTTTTCAATAGATTTGGATGAGTCAAGACCGTGTAGAGTCCAATGACAAACAGGACAAATGCCCCAATATAGTTTATATTGTCGACAATTGCGGAAAAATTAATCAATGGGATCCTCCTCTATGGTGTTATGAAAGAGCGTGATCATGGTACTAGCCACTTTGAAACCGATGCCGAGGGTTGCCAATGGAATTAAGCCACCGCTGAGAATATTGCCAAAAGTACCCATAGGAAAACCAGCTGTTTGGTTTCCGAGAAAAGAACCACCAGCTAAGATACCGATCAAACCCAGAAAGACAAACCAAAGAATACCACCAGTTTCAATTTTTGAAGTAATGCCATGAGGAGCCGCTTTATGCCCCGCTTCCAGACCAAACGCCAAGGTGTACAGGATTAAACTGGCACCAATGATCGCACCCCCGGCAAACCCACCACCTGGTGAGATATGTCCATGCAAGATGATGAACAAACCATATAATTGGATAAAAGGCACGACAATTCGAGTGATAGTTTTTACAATCAAATCATCCATTAGTGTTTTTCCTCCTTGTCAGAAAATTTCACAACACCACTGCCAAGCACAGAGATAACAGCTGTAATGGAAGTAAACAAGACAGTTGTTTCACCTAATGTATCGAAAGCTCGGTAATCGGTTATGATGGAGGCGATAACATTGGCGGTGTTGGTATCATCGATGGCGTGTTCTAGATAATGGCGAGGGACCTCATTGTATGAGGGGTTTTCCAGACCACCCAAACCGGGCATTTCTGAGATACTACCGAGCAACACAAATAAAAGACCAGCCAATACAATCAATATAAGGGATTTTCTCATTTTTCCATCCTCCTTGTACGACTGATTACACCAATAAATAAAACCGTGGTAACACCAGCACCTATAGCCGCTTCCGTCATAGCAATATCAGGGGCTCTCAACAACAACCACAACAAAGCCATAACCAGACTGTAAGAGGCAAAAATGATCACAGCACCCACTAAATCTCGAGTACGTTCCACAGCTACAGCGCACAGAATTAGAAAAACAATTAGAATCACATTTAGATACCTCATTTTATACCTCCGCGAGAAGGATCCTTTTTTTGACTATGGGCAGATTTTGCCATAATATGAGCTGCTGTAGGAGTGGTGATCCATATAAAAACCAGTATGATAAACAATTTAAGACTGATCACATCTAAGCCGCGGTAAATCATTAACGCCAATAAAGCCAAACCAGCACCTAATGTATCACTCTTTGTAGTGGCATGCATGCGACAAAAGGCATCAGGCATTCTGATCAAGCCTACGGTACCCACTAAAAAAAAGAAGCAACTGCCGGTCAATAAGAGTAGAATGATGATTTGTTTTGCCATAAAGCATGCCTCCTAAAACAATTTGCCTTTTTCAATATATTTGGACACGCAGATGGTAGCGATAAACCCCATCATTGCATAAATTAAAGCCACATCGATAAAAGCATACTGATCTGTCACAACGGCGATCAAAGCAATCAGAATGGTGACTTTTGTTGAGATGACATTGATTGCAACGACGCGGTCTGCCGCATTGGGACCGATGTAAGCTCTATATAGACAGAAAAAAAACAATACCGCCAAAAAAATCGACATTGCTGTGAAAGCTGTTTGTATCATTTGTCGCCTCCTTCGATGGATAAAACACATTGCTCAATCACGCTACCTTGGAGATCATCAGCAGATGACACAGTCAACGCGTGAACAAGGTAAGAGGTCTCGTCAATATCAACCGTTAAAGTGCCGGGAGTCAGTGTGATGGAATTGCCATATAAAACTTTGAAAAAATCTTTTTTTGCATGGACGGGAACCTTCACAAATACAGGAGATATAGGCATTTTGGGACTGAGTACAATTTTGGCGACCTCAATATTTGACTTAACAATAGCCACAAGGAGATGCCTGAGATAAGTCAACACACAACCAATTGTAGTAAAGGAATCCAAGCTTAGTTCGTCTTCACTCATGGTAAGGTGCCGGTTATACCAAGTCACCGCTAAAGCGCCTATTACACCGACTATAACAGATTCAATTGTAATTTTTGGTGACAAGATCAGCCAAAAAGCCAACAAAGCAGCAAACAAGATATAATGATTGCGATGAGATGAGTGTTTTTTAGTATTCATACCACATTCCTCACAATATAAATACCCTCCTTTGATTCTATCTTATGATGATTACCAAGGAAGGCTATAATACCTTTATTATTAACTTATTCAGACGGTTTGTCAAATGTTTATTATTACAAAAACAACGGTTTTTCAAGATAAAAAAATTTCTTCTGAAAGTCTCAGTGTGATAAAATGATAGTTGGACGATTTGTTAAGAGAGCAACTAAACGTTAGGAGAACAAACAACATGAAGAAAAAATACGAATGGCTGATTTTTGACCCTACACAATGGACCGTTTTGGGAGCGCATTTTTCGAATATGGCTAGTCAAGGATGGTTGGTTGATAAAATATCGTGGAACTATATCAGGTATCAAAGATGTGAACCTAAAATATTGGAATTTGTGGTAGCCATTTACCCAGAATTAAAAGCTTTTGAAAATGCTGATAAACAAAAAGTAGCCCAATACATCTCTCAGGAAGTGAACAAAGGCTGGCAACTGGCAGTATCCAAACAAAATATCCAGGTGTTTTACAAAGATCCAGGCTTGAATTTAGAGCCAATTTCCAGATCATTTCAGATAGATAATATCAATGCGCAGAAAAAAATGGAAACCATAAGCAGTGTATTGTTATTGGCAGTCAACGCTTGGAATGTCTATGGAATGTTTCCTTTGTCATATACAAGGCTACACTCGAACACAGGCGTTTTTGGGATGATTTTTCTTCCGGCTTTACTTGTTCTATTAGCAGGACATTTATATCGTAATGTCCGATTTCATAGATGGTACCGAAAAGCTCAACAGGATAGTGTCTACCCCGCCAAAAGCATGCGATGGCTAAAACGCAAAGGGTGGTTATTAGGGATTCTTTTGGGTGTCTTGACTGTGGGAATGTTTGGTGCGATTTTCTTAGATGCAAAACATAAATCATTCATGTCAGTTATGGTATTGATCCCAATCATTCTG
>CAZIKK010000004.1:343-149952 GCA_964539975.1 uncultured Clostridia bacterium | reverse complement strand
GTTATGAACTCGCAAAGAAAATAAAAAATACTTGCTGATATAGTTTGCCACGTTGCGTATCATGACAACAAAGAGCATGACAGGATTCTTAATACATTCTTGATAACAAGTGTAGCATTTAATGAGATGTTTTTCCAGAATCGCTCAATACATTTTTGAAATTTTTATCAGTTAAAGAAAGAGAATAGCCCTTACCGATGAAAATATGATAGAATACTATCTTGAAACATAGTTTTAGGAGGCTTTTTTTGAATATTTATGACAAAGATCTATCCAGAAATGAAAAATTTATAAATCTAGTAGAGCAGTTAAATCATAAAGCAGATGGAACTTATCTTCTAAGAGGTTACTATTTTGTTCATGTAAACAAAACCCTTGCAGAAATTTTAGGATATGAACCACATGAATTGATAGGAAAGAGTGTCTTTGAAACAGTTCATCCAAATGATCATGAGAAAGTAAAAAACAACATCGATAGGCGATTGGAAAATATGATAAAGACTGCTGTATACACCGTTCAATGCATCAAAAAGAATGGAGAAACTTGCTTTGTGGAAGGGGAAGGTACGATTACTGAAATTCAAGGAGAAAGTTTCATATATGGTCATTTCAAAGAGATCCAAGAAAAACAAGAACCAACTTTATTTTTGGAGATGATGACAAATGTTGTTAGACAGATCTCTGAAGGCATCATGATTACAGATCAAGATAATAGAATTAAATGGATCAATCCTGCTGTGTCAAGAATCACAGGATATGAATTTAATGAGTTGATTGGAAAGAATCCCAATGTTTTAAAATCAGATAGGCACGACAAGAGTTTCTATGATAACATGTGGAACAGCATCCTTCGCAAAGGCGAATGGGAAGGAGAAATATGGAATCGTAAAAAAGATGGAAGCGCTTATTTGCAATGGGCAAAAATCTCTTCAGTTAAAGATGGAAAAGGCAATATAAAAGAATACTTTGCTATTTGCACAGATTTAACAGAAAAAATTGACATGATGGACAAACTCAATTACAGCGTAAACTTTGATTTGTTGACAAAGTTGCCAAATCGGTACTTGCTGCAAGATAAACTTCAGTCTACCATTGCTACAGCAATCGAATCAAAAGAAAAATTTTCGGTTGTGGTGATTAACATTGATAATTTTTCGATTGTAAACCAGACATTGGGCTATAACATAGGGGATCAGATTCTTATTGAAATAGCAAACCGAATTAAAAGCAGTCTAAGAAAAAGCGACAGTGTGTTCAGATTTAGCGGAGATGACTTCACAGTAATACTTAGAAACATCAAATCAGTGGAAACAATGCTGATGTTAGTGGAGCGAATCAATAGCAGCATCAATGAACAGATGATCATAGACAGACACGAATTGAATCTGACAGCATCATACGGCATGAGCCTTTACCCAGACGATGGAGTGGATCAAGATATGTTGATCAAGAATGCCAATACTGCTTTAAAGAGTGCGAAAGAATCTGGAAAGAACACGATGAAATTATTTAAGGCCTCTATGAACCGTAGAGCGTTAAGGCTGTTTGTTTTAGGGAAAGAACTTGTGCACGCGATGGAAAAAGACCAGCTGAAAGTTTATTATCAACCTCAAGTAAGGAACAATAGTTATGACATAATAGGAATAGAAGCACTGATGAGATGGCATCATCCTAAGCAAGGCTTGATAGGACCTAATGAGTTCATTCCTTATGCTGAAGAAACAGGGTTAATTATTCCAATGGGCTATTGGCTTGTTGACGAAGTGTGTCAGATGATTAATCGAAACAAAATAAGCCATTTGGGAATAGAAAAAGTCGCAATTAATGTTTCAGCCAAACAGTTTTCTGATGAAGGTTTTGTGGAAAAATTCATGATGATACTTAAAAACCATAGAATTCAACCTTCTCTAATAGAGGTTGAAGTGACAGAAACTCATGCTATGGAATCTACAAATAGCAGCCAATACTTGTTTAACAAACTAAAATCAGAAGGGATCAGCATTGCGATAGACGATTTTGGGACAGGCCATTCTTCGCTATCGCTATTATATCAAATGAGCTTTGACAAGCTGAAGATTGACAAAGCATTCATCACGAACATAACCAAGAATCAAAAAGCAATACCCATTACCAATGCAATTATGGCAATGGCTAAAAGTCTTGGGATGAGAGTATTGGCAGAAGGCGTTGAATTTCCTGAAGATGCAGAGTATCTATCCGACAAATACTGCTATGAATTGCAAGGTTATCACTTTTCAAGACCGGTACCTGAATTAAAACTAATAGACTTGTTACAAAACAAAATAAAGAGTGATGGAGTGTAAAGCAATGGATCAAGACGCAAGTCATATACAAAAGATTGTTTCATTATTAAAGCAAGGTGAAAAAAGAGATAACAACTTACAAATTGGATTGGAAATCGAACATATTATATTAGAAAAAGATTCATTGAGAACAATAGATTATTATGAAGCATATGGTATTGAGTATCTTTTGAATCAAATGAAAGGAAAAGGGTATGAGGGAATTTATGAAGAGACTCACTTAATAGGATTAAAACACTCGGATTATATCATTACATTAGAACCTGGTGGGCAAATTGAGATTAGCTTAATAGCAAAAGAAAAACTGACAGATCTTTACAATGCCTATTGGCACTTTTTACAACATATTTCACCAATTTTGGAGAAGGAGAATATGTTGATAATGTGTATCGGATACAATCCTACATCTCGAATAGACGAACTCCCTTTTAATCCTAAGAAAAGGTACCGTCATATGTCTGAATACTTTAGTCAGACAGGCCATTTAAGTCATCATATGATGAAGCATACGGCTTCAATCCAGATAGTAATCGATTATCGAAACGAAGATGATTTTATTAAGAAATTCAGAGTGGCACATTACTTATCACCATTTTTAGCATTGCTATCCGATAATTCCCCCTATTGTCAAAAAAAACCAGTTGAGCAGTATAGTTTAAGAACGGCCATATGGGATAATACAGATTCTGAAAGGTGCGGCATCATACCAGGCGTTATGAATAAAGCTTTTAGCTACGAAGATTATGCCAGTTACATTCTGGAAACGCCACCCATTTTAGTGAATCGATATGGAGAGTTTATGAGCACGGGCAAAATACGCACCAAAGACATCCAAGACTTCTTGGAGTATGAAGACACGGAAGTTGACCATCTGTTATCTATGGTATTTCCAGATGTGAGAGTACGACGATATATTGAAATTAGAATGGCAGATTCGGTCCCTCTACCTTTGAGTTTAGGTCTGGCAGCTCTTATCAAAAATCTTTTTTACAACGACAATAATCTTGACGAATTGTATAGGCTATCGTTAAACATGACAGATGACGAGTTGTGTGAGTTAAGAAAGAAGATGCAACAAAAAGGGTTTGAAGCTACGTATGATGGCAAGACTTGTCAAGAGATTCTAGAAACGTTGTTAGCCAAAGCAAAAGAAAACGCAGATGAAATTGAGAAACGGTGGATTGAGTCCTTCGATGATTTTGTTTCGCGTAGAACAACTCCGGCCATGCATAGTAGAAACCTTGTAGACAAATTTGGGTTTCATGCTTTGTCATGGTGCGCAGCGCATAATTGGCAACAGGAGGAATTGTGATGGGAACAAGTAAAAGCAGACTATGGGAAACTTATCAAGATTGGATTGAAAATGACCGAAACAAAGCATATGAGGATTACTTGAAAGCAGTTGAAGCTGTGAAGCATTCACCAGCCAAATACAAGGGGAAGCCTGTAGACTTTTTATTTCAACCATTTGTGCTGACAGATAAACAATGGAATGATTTAGAGTTTATCACAAGAAAGATGATCCAAATCATCGACAAGGTGATTCGGGTGTACTTAGAAGATCCTAGTTTTCGTAAACTCTTTGGTTTTTCTGAATTAATGGAACAACTCATTCTTAAAGAATCAGGATACGACCAAGCTGTTCCAGTAGCAAGAATTGATTTGTTTTATGATGTTGAAACAGGTCGTTATCAATTCTGCGAAATCAATACGGACGGCTCTTCAGGCATGGTAGAGGCAAGAGAGCTTCAAAGAATAATAGGCACGTCAAATACAATAGTTGAAAGTGGATTGGCTGAAGAGATTAGAAATGATGGAGAGTATTTTGAAACATGGATTCATGTTTTTGAAAAAAACTATGAAGCATGGTGTCAAACATTCAGAAAGGTGAGACCTGAAAAACCGTGTGTTGCAATTGTAGACTTAATTTCAGGTGATATACCACAGGAGTTCACAGAGTTTCAGAAGGTGTTCAATACAGCGGGGTATCATTGCATAGTTGCTGATGCTAGATTGTTAGAAATGAAAGGTGACAGGTTGTTTTACGAGGATCAACCAATCGATGCTGTTTACAGACGATTGGTCAGCTGGGAAATCATCGAACACAAAGAAGAACTCCAGGATTTTATCAAAGCAATTATGAACGACTACGTTTGTACAATAGGATCTATACGGTCTCAGATACCACATAACAAGAAATTCTTTTCGATTCTACATGATAAGATAGCCACTGCTTTTCTCAGCGAGCAAGAAAGATCATTTGTAGAAGAGCATGTGCCCTATACGACAATTCTAGATACACAAAATTCAGCCGTGTTGGAAGACTACCTTTCAAAAAAAGACAGTTTGATTATCAAACCAGATGATCGCTACGCGTCTCATGGTGTCTACGCTGGAAAAGACTTTGATGCGCATTTGTGGAAAGAAATACTTGAAAAAAAGAGTTTAGAATCCTACTTGATTCAAGAATACTGTGACGTTCCTCAAATTGACATGTTGTCTGTTGAAGAACATAAAATGAAATTCATCCCTTACAATTATTTGATTGGATGCTTTGTTTACAATGGAGTGTTTCAAGGACCTTATATCCGAGTAGGAACTCAAAGCATCATAGGAAGTGTAGTAGAATGTTATACAGTGCCTGGCTTTAGAGAGAAACCATGAGAGGTAAAAAGCGTCTTATCATGGCAAGTTTCGGGAAAAGGGTTATGGTATACAGTGTAGGACTGTTTTTAATTGCTTTAGGTGTTGCGATTTCAATCAAATCTGATCTCGGTGTATCACCAGTTAATTCTTTGCCTTATGTGATTAGCTTGATAACAGAAGTTGAAATGGGTCGTGTATCGGCAACTGTTTTTGTGTGTTACATCGTTATCCAAATTTTTTTGTTGAAGAAACAGTTTAAATGGATTGGCTTAACCCAGATTTTGTTTTCAGTCATTTTCGGTTACTTTTTATCGTTTGCCAATCGATTGGTTTATTCTTTATCGCCTGAAACATATATGGCTCGATTGGGATTATTGGTTATAAGTATGTTTGTCATTTCTGTCGGAATTATTCTATATGTTAGGGCCCAATTGGTTCTAATGCCACCTGAAGGATTGGTACAAACTATTCAGGTACTGACCAAGATTGATTTTTATAGAGTTAAGATTGCTTTTGATAGTCTATCCGTCAGCTTGGCTGTTGTGTTGTCTTTGATTTTCATGGGTGGCATTTTTGGAGTAAGAGAAGGAACTGTATTTGCTGCTTTTGGCATAGGGAAAATCATAGGCATTCTTGAAGGGAGATTCAAAAATCAGATCGACCAATTGACAAGACTAATGCAATAAACATTTTGAAGATTCTATGGGTAAACTTAAAGGCAACCTTTATATTAAGGTTGTCTTTTGGTATAATGAGTCTAGAAAATTTTTAAGGGAGGATTGGAAATGGAATTGAAAGAATTAATGCAGAAACGTTATTCTGTCAGGCGTTTTAAAGAACAAGAAGTCGAAAAGGAAAAGATTTTGAAGGTGTTGGATATGGCCAGATTTGCGCCATCTGCAGTAAATCTTCAGCCATGGCACTTTCTAGTGATACAAGACCCAGAAAAATTAAAAGAAATAAAGACAACTTATGAGATTAGCTGGTTTCAAAAGGCACCAGCAGTTATTGTAGCATTAGGAGACCATAGTAAATCTTGGAAAAGAAAAGACGGAAAAGATCACTGTGACATAGATTTGGGTATTGTAGTGGATCATTTGACTTTGGCTGCAACCGACCAAGGCTTGGGTACCTGTTGGGTATGTGCTTTTGACGCGGAAAAATGCATTGAAATATTGGACCTTCCGAATCATTTAGAGCCGATTGCGTTAATACCTATTGGATACCCATTATATGAAACGGCGAAAAACAAAACAAGAAATGATCTGGATACTATGGTGAGTTGGGATAAATTACAATAACCTCTGTAGATCAAATACTTGCCAAATGTTTTTGATGAGGGTATAATGAAAACACATTAGAATTTTGTTAGGTGAGGCTACTATATGGAAATATGCTTCTGCCCGGAAACATCGAGAGATGCCAATGGGTCAACAGGCTTTATCGGATTAAGGTATTGCTTAATGGAGCTGTTCTAGCAACTTACGCCATATAGAGCTAAAACTCAACGAGTGAAAGAAGATGAGTTGACTTAATTTTTGAGGAGTCTTTTACTTGTTGAAGACTCTTTTTATTTGAAAAAAGGTGGGTGGTAACGGTATGGACTCGGATCCGATGCAGGATAACAGAATAGAGAAAAATAAAAATAATTCAGAGTTGTGCCACCTGATAGAGGTTGTATGGCTCTAAAGGAGGGCTATATGATTGAAAAAGCAATAAAACTAATTGAAGAAGGAAAATTCTCTCAAGCCAAAAACGAAATCACAGAAATGAATGTTGTGGATATTGCGGAAGTGTTTGAAGAATTGGACATGGATAAAGTATTGGTTATGTTCCGTCTACTTCCAAAAGAAATAGCAGTAGATGTATTCTCCTATATCACGACGGAGCAGCAAGAATATTTGATAGAAGCAATAGCAGACAAAGAAATAAAAACCATCGTGGATGAACTGTTTTTAGATGATACAGTAGATTTACTTGAAGAAATGCCGGCAAATATTGTGAAGAAAGTTCTTAAAAATACAGACAAGAACAAACGTGAATTGATCAACCAATTCTTAAAGTATCCTGAGAATTCTGCTGGCAGCATTATGACCATTGAATATGTAGATCTCAAGAAAGAAATGACTGTAAAAGAAGCGCTTGAGCACATAAAAAAAACCGGTGTGGATAAAGAAACCATCAACACCTGTTATGTTATGAACCAGCATCGGAGATTGGAAGGGATTGTCTCTTTAAGAAAACTGATCATCAACAATGAAGAAGTAGTGATCGAAGAAATCATGCAAACAAACATCATTGCTATCAATACCCACACAGATCAAGAAGAAATAGCTTCACTTATGAAAAAATACGACTTGTTGGTTGTGCCAGTAGTTGATAATGAAAACCGGTTGGTGGGAATTATCACAATTGATGACGTGGTAGATATTATTGACCAAGAGAACACAGAAGACTTACAGAAAATGGCTGCTATGCAACCATCGGACGAAGAGTACTTAAAAACAAATGTATTTAATTTAGCGAAGCATCGTGTGGTTTGGCTGCTTGTATTGATGATTTCAGCTACTATTACAGGAAATATTATTAAACGCTATGAAGATGCTTTGCAGGCTGTAGTTGTATTGACGGCGTTTATACCAATGTTGATGGATACAGGAGGTAATTCTGGATCCCAATCAGCGACTTTGGTTATAAGGGGATTGGCTTTAGACGAAATTCGATTAAAAGATGTTGGGAAAGTGCTTTGGAAAGAATTCCGGGTAAGTTTGATAGTGGGAATCGTTCTATCAGTTGTTAATTTCCTTAGGATTTATTATCTAGAAGGGGAGGAGTTTTTAATAGCATTAACAGTGGGTATTAGTTTGTTTTTAACGGTTGTGCTAGCTAAGGTTGTCGGTGGTACACTGCCGATTGCGGCTAAGAAGGTTAATCTTGACCCGGCTATTATGGCAAGTCCTTTAATCACCACAATTGTGGATGCAGTTGCCTTGGTTGCTTATTTTAGTATTGCATCCTATTTATTGGGACTATAGAAGAGATATATCGAAAAGCAACTGGCCTTAACCGGTTGTTTTTTTATGGGTTATCATCGAAATTAAGTTTGTCTGATGCCATCAAAACCGGAAAATATAACTTCCATATGAACGCAAAAATGAGTCATCAAATATAGAAATAACTAGAATTGATCAATTTATGTCAAAAAAATGGTCGTTCTTTTAACTAAGATGATTAAAAACATAAAAATGCATGCTAAATTCAAGTGAAATCAACACTTATAAAAACAGAAGACAAAATGCAGGGTTTGGCATAAGACTTGCTTAAAGATTAATAAGGCAAAACAATCAATTCATATTGTCTTGCCACTTTTTATAAATTACAAATGGGAGGAGAATAAGAATGAATTTTAAGCGGATGATCAGTTACATAGATTCACACGCGGCAGGGGAGCCTTTGAGAGTCATCACAAATGGGTTTCCACCAATAAAGGGAAACACGATGCTCGAAAAAAGAAAACAGGTAAAACAATCTTATGATGGTGTAAGAAAAATGCTAATGTTGGAGCCAAGAGGACACAGTGGCATGTATGGATGCATTCTGACTGAAGCAGTAACGAAAGATGGAGACTTTGGGGTATTGTTCACCCACAATGAAGGGTTAAGCACCATGTGTGGACATGGTATTATAGCTGTGACAAAAGTCGCGCTTCAAGTAGGTATGATCACTTGCAAGGAGGGGTTAAACAAAATTGCCATAGACTCTCCAGCAGGAAGAATCACTGCTTATGCAGAGGTTACAAATAATAGAATTGGACAGATTAGATTTATCAATGTGCCTTCTTTTGTATATAATGAAAACATACGTGTTGATGTAGGTGGTTGTGGGGAAATCAATGCAGACATTGCTTTTGGTGGTGCTTTTTACGTGTACGTCAATGCTTCAGAAATGAAAAAAGAATTGACGCTTCAAAATATAGAATATTTTGTCAAAAAAGGGATGGAGATTAAACACAAAGTGATGGATCAGTATAGTGTTGTTCATCCAGAAGAACCAGGACTGAATAGCATCTACGGAACCATTTTCATGGATAAGGTCACCTATGCGGGTGACAAAGCGATCAGTAAAAACTTATGTATTTTTGCCGATGGACAAATAGATAGATCACCGACTGGTACTGGCACAGCTGGTAGAGTGGCGTTAATGAAAGCGAAAGGTCAATTAGAAGCAGGGATGACATTGTACAACAAAAGTATTATTGATACGATCTTCACAGGCAAGGTAGTTGAAGATACAACGGTTGGCTCAATGAAAGCAATTATTCCTGAAATTGGTGGAGATGCCTATATCATGGGCTTTGGACAAATGGTTCTGGACGAGGAAGATCCTTTACCAGAAGGATTCAGAGTGATAGGCGGGTAAATGCTCATTAACGATACAAGTTCAATTACTAGAACTGAGCAACGATTAAAAAACCGACATATGTAAAAAAAATGGTCTTTATGGACCATTTTTTTCTCCTTGTTTGTTGAGAAACAGACAAGAGAAGCAAAAAAAGTTGGCACATATTTTGCATAATTAAGTATTAACCAAACAAAAAGAGGATGGCCTATGAAAGGAAAAGTGTTCAATATACAAAAATTTTCAGTGCATGATGGTCCAGGAATTAGGACTACTGTCTTTTTAAAAGGCTGTCCATTGAGATGTATGTGGTGTCACAACCCTGAAAGCTTTTCGCATAGAGTTGAGATGATGTGGGATTCTAAAAAGTGTACCCATTGCTTAAACTGCGTATCTGTGTGTCCTGCTCAAGCCGTTCATAAAAAAGGTGAGCACATTGTGACAGATATGACAAAATGCATAGCCTGTGATTTATGTGTGTTAAAATGCCCAAATGATGCGAGGGAATTGGTTGGATCAGAGGTTTCAGTGGATGAATTAGTAACAGAAGTTTTAAAAGACAAAGTTTTTTATGAAAATTCAGGTGGTGGTGTCACGTTTTCTGGAGGAGAACCACTGGCGCAGGCAGATTTCGTTTTACAAGTAGCAAAAAATCTAAAAAGCGAAAACATTCATGTGGCCATTGATACAAGTGGTTACTGGAAGATTCATAATCTAAATGAAATAATAGAATATACGGATTTATTTTTATACGATCTTAAAATGATAGATCAGAAAAAACATAAGTATTATACAGGTGTTTCTAACGAGTTGATTATTGAAAATCTTCATAAGCTGATCGAACAAAAAGCAAAAATAGACCTGAGACTCCCAATTATAGGGGGCGTAAATGATGAAATGAAAGAAATAGAGAGAATGATTGAGTTCGTGAAACATCTGGATGTACAAAAAGTCAGGCTTTTGCCCTACCACAACATGTCTGAACACAAATACAGAAAGTTAGGGAAAGAATATCCGCGAGATTTATTCCATGTACCAAAAGAAAAAGAGCTGTTGAGAATAAAAGAGAGATTTGAAGAATCAGGCGTAAAAAACATTAAAATTGGAGGTTGAAATGGGAAAAGTCGAAAGAGGATCCACAGATAGAACCAGGAAACTACGCATTCAAAGCATCACTAGTCAACCAAGGTTAAGTATGGAAAGGTCTTTATTAGTTACAGAGGCTTATCTTGAACATGAAAACATTGAGAGTATTCCTGTTTTGAGAGCATTGAGTTTCAAAAAATACATGGAAAACAGAGTTTTATACTTAGGTGACAAAGAATTGATTGTAGGTGAAAAAGGAATAAACCCTCAGACTGCACCTACATTTCCTGAATTATGCTGCCACACAATGGAAGATCTTGATGTGATGGACAAGCGGGATTACATTTCGTTCAAAGTTAGTGAAGAGGACAAGATTAATCATCGAGATAGAATCATTCCTTATTGGGAAAAAAGATCCATGCAACATAAAATCCTTCAAAACATGAGTCAGGAATGGAAGGCGTGTTATGAATCGGGGGTTTTCACTGAATTTATGGAGCAACGAGCACCAGGGCACACGGTTGCAGATGACAAGATTTATAGAAAGGGTTTTTTGGACTTTAAAGCTGATATCCAACAGCAATTAGATCAGTTGAATTATTTAGAAGACCAAGAAGCACTAGACAAAAGAAACCAATTAGAAGCCATGCTAATCGCTTGTGATGCGATTATTGCTTATGGCAAAAGGTACGCAGACCTTGCTTCTCAGATGTCAAACTCAGAGAAAGATCCTGAAAGAAAAGAAGAACTTAAGCAGATTGCTGAGAATTGCAAAGTTGTACCTGCCAACAAGCCTCATACATTTGCACAAGCAATTCAAATGTACTGGTTTGTTCATATTGGAGTAACAACAGAGTTAAACACCTGGGATGCGTTCTCTCCAGGAAAACTTGATCAATATTTGTATCCGTTCTATAAAAAGGATATAAAAGAGGGTCTACTAACAAAAGAAAGAGCACATGAATTACTTGAATGCTTATGGATAAAATTCAATAACCAACCTGCACCGCCGAAAGTAGGGATAACGTTGAAAGAAAGCGCAACTTATACGGACTTTGCCAATATTAATACGGGCGGGATCAATCCATACACAGGAGAGAGTGGAGCTAACGAAGTATCTTATATCATATTGGATGTAATGGATGAAATGCAGCTGCTTCAGCCAAGTTCTAATGTGCAAATCAGCAAAAAAACACCTGATGAGTTCATAGATCGAGCGGTTGAAATTGCTAGTGAGGGCTGGGGACAGCCTGCTTTCTATAATACGGAAGAATTGATAGAAGAATTGATAAATGCAGGTAAATCTTTAGAAGATGCTATGTTTGGTGGAGCTAGCGGTTGTGTTGAAACAGGTGCTCACGGCAGAGAAGCGTATATATTGACAGGTTATTTTAACATGCCAAAAGTGCTAGAAATAACCTTGAATAATGGATTTGACAAAGAGACAGATAGACAATTAGGGATAAAGACTCATGAAGAATTAGTTTTTAATAGTTTTCAAGAAGTGATGGAAGCGTATAAAAAACAGATGGCTCATTTTATAGACATAAAAATCAAAGGCAACAATATCATTGAAAGATTGTTCGGTGACTACATGCCAGCGCCATTTTTGTCAATTATTACGGATGATTGCATAAAGAATGGTAGAGACTATAATAGAGGCGGCGCAAGATACAATACTAGGTATATCCAAGGTGTGGGAATAGGAACAGTTGCTGACAGTTTGTCAGCTATTAAATACAATGTTTTTGATGAAAAACGTTTTTCAATGGGTGATCTCTTGAAGGCTGCAGATGAGAATTTTGTCGGGTATGAACTGATTCACAAGATTCTATTAAAAAACACGCCTAAATATGGTAACGATGATGACTATGCAGATGAGTTGATGGTGGAAGCATTTAAAATTTTCCATGAATTAGTGACCAACAGACCGACTGTTTATGGTGGGACATATCGGATCGATATGTTGCCAACAACTTGTCATGTTTATTTCGGATCAGTAACGAGGGCAACTGTGAACGGCAGATTGGCCAACAAACCTTTGCCAGATGGTATTTCTCCAGAAAAGGGAGCCGATGTGAATGGGCCTACAGCGGTTATCAAATCAGCCTCTAAAATGCCACACAAACTTACGGGAGGCACTCTTTTAAACCAACGATTTTCACCAAGTGCGTTGAACACACATCAAGGATTAAAGAATTTATCTGCTTTTATCCGCTCCTATTTCCAGTTGGAGGGACACCACATTCAGTTCAATGTTTTTGACAAAAGGGTATTATTGGAAGCACAAAAAAACCCTGATGAGTATAGTGACTTAATTGTGCGGGTAGCAGGATATAGCGATCATTTCAACAACCTTGAACGAGCACTACAAGACGAGATTATCAACAGAACAGAGCAGTCTTTCTGATGTGAAATGTAAAAGAGATGTCTGACAACAGACGTCTCTTTTGTGTTATAATAACATTAATTATAGAAGGATAGAGTGAGGTAATAATGGACTTTAAAAGGGTGTTAGAAATTGTTTCAGCCAACATCGATGACGGTGTTATCGTGGTTAATGACATCGGTGAAATTGTTTTTTACAATGCTTCTGCAAACAATCAGGCAGGTGTAAGTTTTGAGAATGCTGTAGGGAAACATATTTTAGATGTGTTTCAAAAATTGGATAAAGATAGCAGCACCTTGCTACGAGTGATGGCGACAGGCAAACCAATGGTTGGCGATATTCAAAGATACTATAATCACAACCACAAAGCTGTGACCATTGTAACAACAACACACCCAATCTTTAATAACGGAAAGATAACTGGAGCGGTTGAAATATCTAAAGATATAGAACAATACGATGATATTAACAAGAAGCTGACATTAAACAAAAAAGATGAAAAGAAAACAGCCATTAGCGAGGCACCTGTTTTTGGATTGGAAAGCATCATAGGCAAGAGTACAGCCATTAATTTGTTAAAAGAGCGAGTTGTGAAAGTTTCAAAAACCCCTTCTCCTGTGATGGTAACAGGAGAAACGGGTACCGGGAAAGAAATGGTCGTTCAAAGCATTCATAATTTAAGTGAACAAAGAACCTATCCTTTTATCGCACAAAACTGCGCGGCGATACCGGTAACATTGCTTGAAAGTTTGCTTTTTGGGACGTCAGCAGGAGGATTCACAGGATCAAAAGACAAAGCGGGTTTGTTTGAATTGGCAGATAATGGAACACTCTTTCTTGATGAGATAAATGCAATGGACATTAACCTGCAAGCTAAGTTGCTGAGAGTTATTCAGGATGGATATATTAGAAGAATTGGTGACAAGTACATTAGAAAAGTAAATGTCAGGATTATTGCAGCTATGAATGTGCGTCCTGACGAGGCCTTAAAGAGTGGTCTATTAAGAAAAGATCTATTTTATAGACTAAACGTTCTCAATATTCATATCCCACCTTTACGAGAAAGGCAGGAAGACATACTGGTGCTAATTGATCACTTTATCGATCAATTCAACAAGAAATTCAATAAGAATATTCGTCTAGTCTCTCCTGAAGCAAGAAAAAAAATGCAACACTATCATTGGCCAGGAAACGTCAGAGAGTTAGAACATGCCATAGAATTTGCCGTGCTGATGTCTGAAGATGACAGTTTAAAAACAGAGGATTTGCCTGAAAGCATTGAAAAGCTGATAGTGGGGATGCAAGATTCAGCAAAGGGGAGAAGCCATATACAGAATGATACATCGCTAAAAGAGATAATCAATAAATATGAGAAATCTGTGTTGGAGGAAGCTTTGGCAAACCATCAGTTTTCAATTACTGAAACGGCAAAATCACTAATGATTCCAAGACAAACACTGCATTATAAGATTAAGAATCTCGGCATAAGAATCATTAAAAAGACAAAAGAGTCATCTTTAAGCTAACATTTCGTGTTTGGAAAACATAAGAGGGGTTAAGGGGAAGCTATGGAAGAGAAAAAGAATGCAAGAGCCAAATCATTTAAGGAATTTTCTCAAAAACACGCTGATTTGCAACAAACAGCTTATCAAATTCAACCACGACGTGAATCGTTAAAGTTTTTTGTAGTTTACGTTGTGTTGGGTTTGCTTTGGATTCGATATTCAGATATATTATTAGCAACCTTTGTCAAAGATGTGACAACATTCATGAACCTTCAAACGGTTAAAGGTTGGGTCTATGTCTTGTTTTCAGGTAGCATATTCTACTTAATTATCCGGGCAAAGCTAAAGATGCTAAAAACGGCAGTAGATACTAGTTTTAACGGATACAAGGCTTTGAATCAAATGAACCTTGAATTAATAGAAAAAGGGAAAGAATTAGAGTCAAGTGAGCAACGCTATCGACTTATTATAGAAGGGTCAAATGACGGCATTTGGGATTGGAACATTGCAAATAATCATTTTTTCTTTTCAATAAAGAGAAAGAAAATATTTGGCTATGAAGAGGGAGAGCTAGAGGATACATTAGAAGCTTGGAAAAGTATTTTCCACCCAGATGATTGGGAAAAAGCAGAGGCAGATGTCCAAGAGTTTTTAGACAAAAAATCGGCAAATTTTGAAAGTACATTTCGCCTAAGATGCAAATCAGGTGAGTATCGTTGGATCTTAAGCAAAGGAAAGGCTGTGTTCGGAGAAAATGGGAAAACACAACGAATAACAGGATCTCATACAGACATCACTGAACAAAAAAAACTACAGGACCGACTAAATAGATTGGCGTTCTATGATCAACTAACCTCTTTGCCCAACAAAATGATGATCAAAGAATTGGCAAATCAATACACCCAGAAGAACACGACTGGAAACAACGTTTTTGCCTACGTTTTGATTGACATTGATGATTTCAAACACATAAATGATACAATGGGACACAAAGCGGGAGATGAGCTGATTAAGTATGTTGCAAGCATTTTGAAAAACCACACCAACTCTCCAGATATTGTTGCAAGAACAGGTGGAGATGAGTTTGCATTGTTGATAACCGGTATTCAAACTGAAGATGAAGTCAATGCTAAGATTGATCCAATATTGGAACATATTAGAGAACCTTGGGAATATAGGAATCTTGAATTCTTCATATCAGTTAGCATAGGGGTTGCAGTCTACCCTCGTGATGGTATTGACCATGACACAATTGTTCAAAACGCAGACACAGCCATGACCCATGTAAAAGAATCTAGTAAAAATAGTTATAGCATTTATGAGTTGGGAATGCGTGAGAAAGCATGGGAAAGAATGCGTTTGATAAGTAATTTGAAAGCCGCTACTCTCAACAACGAGTTTCAACTTTTTCATCAACCAAAGTACGATTTAAATGACAATACAATTATAGGTATGGAAGCCCTTATTCGTTGGGTTAAACCTTCGGGAGAATTAGTGATGCCTGGAGATTTTGTTCCGCTGGCAGAGAGTACTGGATTAATCAGTGATATTACAGGATGGGTTTTGGTAGAGGCGATTAATCATTTGAAGCAGTGGAGACAATTGGGAGTATCCGACTTAACCATAGCGGTTAATATATCTAGCCAATTAATAACTAACAGTGCTTTGTTCCTATACCTCAAAAGTTGGCTAAAAGAGCATAGTGAATACTTGAATCAACTTGAAATCGAAATCACAGAAACTGCGTTAATAGAAGATCCTTCAAAAACGATTGATGAATTGAATCAACTGAAAGAGATGGGCATCCAAATTGCATTGGATGATTTTGGCACTGGTTATTCTTCTTTGACTTATTTACAGCAGTTGCCAATAGATTATGTCAAAATTGACCGTGAATTCATTCGTCACATACAATCGGACAAAGACGACATATTCTTATTAAAATCAATGATTGACTTGTCACATAACTTGGGATTTAGAGTAATAGCAGAAGGTGTTGAAAACAAGGGTCAAATTTTATTGTTGAAAAAGTATGGATGTGATATTGCGCAAGGATTTTTTTTATGCAAGCCGTTGCCGTTTAAGGAAGCTTTAAAACTGTTGTGAGGGCAGTATAAGGCAACACAAAGCAGAAGAGAATACAAAAAAATGCATGTACAAGCACGAAATAAATATATTGATAAATAGTTAGAAATTGAATTTTAAAAAAGATATTGATTTGGAAGCTGCAATGTGCTAATATCTATATTATGGGCTTGCCGAAGTGGTGGAACTGGCAGACGCGCTGGACTCAAAATCCAGTGAGGTAACACTCGTGTGGGTTCGAGTCCCACCTTCGGCACCAAAATTTTTGGCAGGGCAGATCATTAGGTCTGTCCGTTTCTTTTTTTGAATAGATTGCCAACCGTAAACAGGTGTCATTTCATGAGAATGCAGATTACTTGTGTAACGACAAAATAGTGGATTTGATACGAATGGATTGAAGGAAGCTAAGTAATGTAATATAATAATTTAGATTGCTGATTAAAAGAAGGAAGAATTAACAGATGATCAAAAAAAAAGAACTCCATCCTATTTAGAATTACGGCGTTAACCCTTAAACATGCGGATATGGCATTGATGAAGGGAAAGAAAAACGGACGCAATCAATCGGTGGAATATTCTAAAGAAATGAGTCTATAAATAATGACTACGCTTAAAGAGGAGTAAAAGTATGGAGAGAATTAAGTATATAATGGAACTAATCAACAAGAATCTTATGCTAATCAATGAAACAGGTTACGTGTTTGATGATGGAGGATTTGATGACATGCTACATAGCTATGGCGTGGCCTATTTTACCGCTGCTTCGGCTTTTAAGAGAGGGTTGGATCCAGAGATAGGATATATAATAGGACTACTCCATGACTTAGGTAGAATAGTTAATGACGATTATTCAGAAGCTCATGGCATAACAGGCGCTTTGATGGTGCAAAAGGTATTGGCAGATTCTGGGTTGTTTGATGAAAGTGAGATTGGAATTATTTATGCTAGCCTGTCAAAGCACTCGAAAAAGAATGAAGAGAATGGGCCGTATGAAGAAGTGTTAAAAGATGCAGATTTGTTTGAAAGAATTTTCTTTATGGCGGATTATGGTCAAGAAGAGATAAATAAAAAGACTCGTGTTAATCGAATATTGGGTGATTTTGGGTTGAAGATTCAACGAGATGAAGATTGATCGACAGAAAAATGAATACTAAAGACTAAACCATTGTCATTGCTTGATTCAATGGTGTTTTAGCTAAGGAGGAGATTTTATGCTTGGGACCATTGTCAATACAGTGGCAATAATTGTAGGCAGTCTGATTGGGTATATGTTTAAGAACCTAATTGCTGAACGATACAACGAAAACATATTCAAAGCGATGAGTCTGGCTGTGATGTTAGTGGGGCTCCAAATGGCTTTGGGGACACAAAATATTCTCTTGGTTATTTGTAGTTTGGTCATAGGCGCTTTAATGGGAGAAATGATTAACATTGAAGAAAAACTGGATAAATTTGGTGAACGCCTCCAGAATGCTTTCAGTAAAGGTGATAGCAGAATTGGACAAGGCTTTGTTACGGCATCGTTGATGTTTTGTATCGGTTCAATGGCTATTATTGGAGCTTTGGAAGGAGGTTTATTGAATAAGCATGATGTTTTGTTTGCAAAATCTTTGCTAGATGGTATTATTTCGGTTGCTTTGACTGCTTCTTTAGGGATAGGCGTGATACTTTCTAGTCTTTCAGTGTTTATATACCAAGGATCAATTGTTTTGTTGTCAAGTGTGGTAAAAGATGTTATGACAGAAATGGTTGTACGTGAAATGACGGCGGTAGGAGGCTTGCTGATATTTGGAATTGGGTTGAATATGATTTTGAAGGATAGAATTAAGGTTGGTAATATGCTTCCTGCCATTTTCATTCCAATTGTCTTTTTTTTGCTGACAAAAATAGCAGGCTGAGAGTTTCTGACAGCCTGCCATTGTTATCTTTTAAGATGTTTTGCCTTATTATAACACGCCAGCATGGACTCAATCAAAGCGCTTCTAAATCCTCTGTCTTCCAGAACTTTGATTGCTTCAATGGTGGTTCCGCCAGGAGAACAGACGGCATCTTTTAATTCTCCAGGATGCAAATCTAACTCTTTCACCATTTTTGCGGCACCCATTACTGCTTGAGCAGCCAATGCATAAGACATCTTTCTTGGGAGTCCAGTTAAAACACCTGCGTCTCCCATAGCTTCGATCATGATATAGACATAAGCTGGAGAACTAGCAGATATCGAGACTAATGTATCCATATGTTCTTCTTCATCAAGAGATTGTATCTCACCAAAACCTTTAAAGATAGCGTTAATCTTTTCAATTTCTTCACTTGTGAACAAATGCTTATCATAATAAACACCAGTCATACCTTCTCCTACCAATGAAGGAATATTTGGCATCGCACGCATGCATTTCAGGTTAAATAATCCAATGTTTTCATTAATTTCTCTTATAGAATAGCCTGGTGCCAGACTTATAATCACATGCTCTTTTGGATCGAGATAAGGTTTGATTTCATCAAAGACATGTTTGTAATGGTGTGACTTAATAGCAAGAAAAATGTACTTGCATTTTTTCACCAAGTCAACATTGTCTTTTGCACAAAGAACCATTAAATCTACACTTAACGACTCTTTTGTTTCATTTGTTTTAGAGTTGATGTAGATTCTTTTTAAGTCAAACTTGTTTCTTGCCATACCAGTAATAATCGCTTTCGTGACGTTCCCAGCTCCAATGAATCCAATTTTATCCATAGTTTTCACCCCACTTTACATGGTATTAATCATATCAGATGAATACCATGTTGTAAACGACAAAACCAATGGAGATCGGATTGATTTAAGTGAAACATTATGATAGATTAATAGTTAATATTATACGGCAATAATTGCCGACGAATCAACAGGAGGAACCAATGACAAATCCAATCATTGAAGCCAACAACTTTATAGAAAAAATCATCGACAAAGACATTAAACAAAAAACATATAGCAGAAAAATCCATACAAGATTTCCGCCTGAACCCAATGGTTTTTTACATATAGGCCATGCAAAATCCATTTGTCTGAATTATGGTTTGGCAGAAAAATACGAAGGCAATTTCAATTTAAGATTTGATGACACCAATCCTATAAAAGAGGATAATACCTATATAGATGCGATAATAGATGATGTGAAATGGTTGTGCCCTAATTGGAATGGAAAAGTATACTATGCTTCCAATTACTTTGAGCAGATGTATCAATACGCTCTTGAACTCATAGATAAAGGCTTGGCTTATGTAGATGACCTTTCGGCGGAAGAAATACGAGCCTACAGAGGAACTTTGACAGAGCCAGGAAAACCTAGCCCTTATCGAGAAAGAGCGATTGAAGAGAACCGGCAATTATTTGAATTAATGAAGGCTGGAGAATTTGAAGACGGCACGCGGGTTTTGAGAGCGAAAATTGATATGAACAGCCCAAACTTAAATATGAGAGATCCCGTTTTATACCGTGTACTTCGTGCTAGCCATCATAATACAGGGGATCAATGGTGCATCTATCCAATGTATGATTATGCACATCCTATCCAAGATGCAATAGAGGGAATTACCCATTCTATATGCACGCTTGAATTTGAAGACCATAGACCTTTGTATGAATGGGTATTAAACAATCTCAATGATTATAAGAAAGAACCACCTAAGCAAATTGAATTCGCAAAACTTTTCTTGTCCAAGACCATGATGGGCAAAAGATACTTAAAACAACTTGTGGAAGAAAACCATGTAGACGGTTGGGATGATCCAAGAATGCCAACTATCTCTGGGTATAGAAGAAGAGGCTATACAGCGTCAGCTATTAAGAAATTTTGTGATGACATTGGTGTGTCAAAAGCTCAGAGTTTAGTAGACATTCAAATGTTGGAACACCACATTAGAGAAGACCTCAAACTCACAGTTCCTAGAACTATGGCTGTTTTGGATCCACTTAAAATAGTCATTACAAATTACCCAGAAGATGAAATTGAATATATGGAAGCAGAAAACAATCCGGAAAATCCAGAAATGGGGAAACGGTGGATTCCTTTTGGAAGAGAGATATATGTCGAAAGAGATGACTTCATGGAAGTGCCTGAAAAAAAATTCTTTAGACTATTCCCTGGAAACGAAGTCAGATTGCGACATGCTTATTTCATTACATGCAATGAAGTTGTTAAAAATGATCAAGGAGAAGTCATTGAGTTGAAATGCACCTATGATCCTGAAACGAAAAGTGGAACAGGATTCACAGGAAGAAAAGTGAAAGGCACACTCCATTGGGTCTCTGCTCAAAACTGCATGACTGCTGAGATTAGACTATATGATTACATGATGAGTGATGATAATTACGATAAAACCAACTTCATAGAAAAACTCAATTCTGAATCGCTTACAGTGTTAGACAACTGTAAACTTGAAACAGGATTAGCTCAGACCAATGTCAACGATCGATACCAATTCTTAAGACATGGGTATTTCATCATTGATAGAGACACTAATGATCAAAGACTTGTATTTAACCAGATTGTCTCATTAAAGTCTTCATGGAAAAGAAAATCATGAAAGATGGAAAAAGTCAGCTGCATAAAAGGCTAGTGAACAAAGAAGTTCTATCGCTGGTTTTATCTGGACCGAGAAACAGTCTCGAATCACCATCTAGAATAGACATAAAACCAGTGATGCTCGCTGGTAAGTATCACCTGCAATTTGCCTCTCGGATTGGAGACAAACATTTCCACAGGAACTATTTATTGGAAGAGGGCATTGGCGTCCTGATGGGATATTTACTGAAACAGTACCGCTTCATTAACATAGAAACTGTAGATAGTCATATGCAAGGAATGATCTCTAAAAAAGGAAATGTAAATCTTAAAGAAAAGATGAAAGAATCTGTGATATCAATTGACTTGAATCACGACCGAAAAAAAACATATTTTATACCAGATGGGAAGCCATGTGAATTCTTGATAAAATTAGGGATCATGAATGAACAGGGGAAGGTTTATAAGAACAAATACGATAAATTCAAGCAGATTAACAAGTTCTTGGAGATCATGGATCATACAGTAAAATCGGCTTTTTTTGAAGAACCTATTCACATATTAGATTTCGGTAGTGGGAAGGCCTATTTGACATTTGCAGCCTATTATTATTTTAATGAAATCAAGAAGCAGGAAGCACATATTGTTGGATTAGATCTAAAAAAAGATGTGGTTGAGTTATGTAATCAACTTGCGAAGAAGTTAGGCTATGATCACTTGAGATTTATTCATCAAAACATTGAGGACTACAAAAACATCAATAAACTGGATATGGTGATTTCATTACATGCATGTGATACAGCGACAGATGCTGCTATTGTCAATTCGGTTTTATGGGGTGCTAAATATATATTGGCGGTCCCATGCTGCCAGCATGAGTTGTACCATAAAATCAACAATGAGTCATTGTCTGGGATGTTGTCACATGGCTTGATGCGTGAAAGGACGGCTGCTCTCGTTACAGATGCTTTAAGAGCACTTTTCTTGAAGAAGCATGGATATGAGGTTACGTTGACTGAATTCATATCCATGACACATACACCTAAAAACATGATGATAAGAGGGAGTAAAAAAGTGGATACAGACAAAGAATCAGAGACGGAATTTTTTGAGTTCTTAGAGTTTTGGAATCTTGAACATGTCTACATCGAAGAGTTCTATAAGAAACAAGTTAAGGACGGTTTTTATGATCTTTAATGAAAAAGAAAGAGAGATATTTGAATTCATACTTGATAATATCCCTGACGCCATTACTGTGATAGACACTCACTATCGAACATTATTTTTTAATAAAATGTCCGAGGATTATTTCCAGGTAAAAAAAGAATCTATCATTGGAAGGGATTTGAGAGAATTCTTTCCAGACTCACTACTCCCAAAGGTCATTGATACACAACAGGCTTTTTACAACATTTACAACAAACCTAGGAAAGATACCTACACAGTGATCAGCGCAATTCCAATGTATAACAATCAGGGAGATTTGATTGGAGGTTTGGCAAGAGACAAGGACATCACAGAATTTGTCAAACTGTCAGAGATTCTTTCAAAAACCCAAGATAGCTTATCAGAATTAGAGCGAGAATATAATCGTGTGCTTCAAGGTGAGAATCATTTTTCTCATATTATCAGCAACAATCCAGAATTTATAGAATTGATAAATTTGTGTAAAAACTTGTCTCGCTCAAACATGAATATTCTTGTGACGGGCGAGAGTGGCACAGGCAAAGAACTTTTTGTAAGAGCAATTCACCATGAAAGTGGTAGAAAGGGAAAGCTAGTTCCTCTAAATTGTTCAGCAATACCTATGGAGTTGTTTGAAAGCGAGCTATTTGGATATGAGGAAGGCGCTTTTACAGGTGCAAAAAAAGGCGGAAAGATTGGAAAGTTTGAGGAAGCAAATGGGGGAACATTATTTTTGGATGAAATAGGAGATATGCCGTTAACGTTGCAGCCAAAAATACTGAGAGCTCTTGAGGAGGGATATATCACTCGAATTGGCGGGAGTCAACAGATTTCAGTAGATGTAAGAATAATTTCTGCTACACACCAGGATATGGAAGGTCTTATCAAGAAAAGTAAATTTAGAAAAGATTTGTTTTATCGATTGAATAGTTTTCAAGTCCAATTGATTCCTTTGCGTGAAAGAAAAGAAGACATTTACTTACTCACTAATAAATTTCTTCAACAATACTGTATGGAAAATGGGATGAACATACTGGAAGTTCCAGAACAGATACATCATGTTTTAAAGCATCACCACTGGGAAGGCAATGTAAGGGAGTTGCGTAATGTGATTCAAAGAGCGGTCTTGCTCGCAAAGCAGCATCAATCAGGAAGAGTGTTGCCAAATTACCTGCCAGACTATCTTACTAATAAGTTGGAACCGTTAGCGATGGAAGAAGAAACAGGTGGATTAGACCAAGCCATCAATCAGTACGAAATCAGATTGATACAAGACGCATTGAACAGATACAATAATAACAAAAAAAAAGCAGCGGAATTCTTGAAAATTCCAAGAGCAACATTATATTACAAGATGGAGAAGCACAATATAAGTGTCTAAAAACTGACGAAATGCCAATAATCTGACACTTATTTTTAATGATCTAAACAAGCAACCTATACGAAACAGGATATGACTCAATTAAAAGGTGGGTAGACATATCCTGTTTTTTGGTACAAAAATTGCATTGTAATTTCACTAAATGGTAAAAAGGTGGTGTCACGAAATGAGGATAAATGAACATCCAATCTTAAATTTCAAAAAAACCCGTGCTTTAAGTTTTAAGTTTGAAGGCCTCGAGATGGAAGGAAAACAGGGAGATACAATTGCTTCTGCTCTGCATGCAGCAGGCGTCAAAGTATTAGGTAAAAGTTTGTTCAAACATAGGCCTAGGGGTTTTTATTGTGCGATTGGCAATTGCTCCTCATGTTTGATGAAAGTCAACGGCAAATCGAATGTTAAGACATGTGTCACCTTGTTGGAAGAAGGCATGTCTGTTGAAATGCAACAAGACAAGGGGGATCTATCATGAAAGAAACGGAAATAGCCATCGTTGGAGGAGGGCCTGCAGGACTGTGTGCAGCTTATACAGCAGCTGCTTCAGGTGCCCAAGTGACACTTATAGAAAGAAATCCACTGATGGGAGGCCAGCTTAATAAACAAACCCATATGTTTTTCGGATCTGAGAAACAGTACGCATCCACTCGAGGGATGGATATTACCAATATCCTTCTTAAACAGCTTGAACCTTATGAAGGCCAAGTTCAAATGATTAACAACACAACCGTAGTAGGCTTGTATGAAGACAAAGTGCTCAGTCTATTAGAAAACGAAGAACGCTATTACAAACTGAAACCAAAGACTACAATCGTTGCAACAGGAGCATTTGAAAAATTTCTTGCATTCCCTAACAATGATTTGCCAGGCATATATGGAGCAGGTGCTGTGCAAACGTTAATGAATGTATATGGTGTAAAACCTGGGAATAAAGTATTAATGGTTGGCGCAGGAAATATTGGGCTGATTGTATCTTACCAACTAATACAATCCGGTGTAGAAGTGGTAGCCATTGTGGATGCGGCATCCAAAATAGGTGGTTACCTAGTTCATGCTTCAAAAGTAAGGCGATTAGGCATACCTATTTTAACGAATCACTCAGTAAAAGAAGCTCGAGGAGAGGGTGTTCTTGAAAAGGTTGTGATTAGTGAAGTCGATCAGTCTTTTAAACCAATAGCTGGAACAGAAAAAGAATTTGAGGCGGATGTTATGTGCATTTCTGTAGGCTTATCACCATTGAATGAACTTTTGTCTATGGCAGGATGCATGATGAAATACGTCCCTTCTTTGAGTGGTTTTGTACCGATAAGAAGTTCAGAATACGAGACCTCTGTTAAGAACTTGTTTGTTGCAGGGGATAGCTGCGGAATAGAAGAGGCGAGCAGTGCTATGGTTGAAGGCCATTTAGCAGGATTATATGCATCAGCTAGCATTGGAAAAAAACATGAGCAATTCGTAGTCTTGGAGAAAGAATACAAAAAACAACTTCATGACCTTAGATCTGGACCGGAAGGAGAAGGAATTAGAAGAGGATTGACTGCAGTTGAGAGGAGGTCTCATAATGATTGAAAAAGATGGCATCCCAACGAAAGAACAGATTATTTCGGTTTTTCCAAGCCTAGAAAGAATTAATAAGGGGCCAGTTGCTGTGATTGAGTGTTATCAAGAGATCCCTTGCAACCCTTGTGCGACATCATGTAGATTCGAGGCCATTCACATCGGAGAGAATATCAACAAACGCCCGGACGTCACGAGTGAAAATTGCACAGGTTGTCTTGTTTGCTTGACAAAGTGTCCTGGATTGGCGATTTCAATAGTAGATGGATCAAAATCAAAAGACTACATTCATTATACAATTCCATATGAAATGGTTCCGCTTCCAGAAGTAGGAGAGAAGGTGGCGGGTTTAGACAGAGAAGGAGCGTTTCTTGCGAGGGTAAAAGTTATAAAAGTTAGAAATCCAAAGTCATATGATAGAACGCCTTTAATCACGTTGGAAGTACCCAGAGATATACTATACGACTTCAAATGCATAAGGAGGAGTCAAGATGTCAAAAGATGAAAACACTATGGTATGCAGGTGCTCGGATGTTGATATGAAGACACTAAGAAGGTTGATTGATGAAGGGTATCATACATTCGAAGAAATCAAACGGATTACCAGAATTGGAATGGGACCTTGTCAGGGAAAAACCTGCGGACACATAGTCTTGAGAGAACTAGCTATGGCAACAGGAAAGGATTTCAATGAATTAAAAATGCAAATGAGTAGACCACCAATCGTAGGCGTCAAAATGAGCTTGATTGCAGAGGAGGCTGAAAGAAATGAAACTTAAGGCAGATGTTGTCATTATAGGAGCAGGTATTTCTGGATGTTCAATTGCATACAACTTAGCCGTCCATGGGGTTAATAACGTTATTGTGGTGGATAAGTCCTTTATAGCAAGCGGAGCAACTGGGCGTTGCGGTGCTGGAGTTAGAATGCAATGGGGAACAGAGATGAATTGTCTGCTGGCAAAAGAAAGTATTCAATTCTATGAAAATGCCAACGAAATCCTAGATTACCATCGCGATGTTGAATTCCATCAAGGTGGCTATTTGCTGTTAGCGACAACAGACAAAGAAGTCGACCAATTCAAGAAAAACGTAAGTTTACAAAATAGATTGGGAATCCCATCAAAAATGGTCACACCTAAAGAAGCGAAAGAGATCGTACCACATCTGAATGAAAAAATCATTCAACAGGCTGCTTTTTGCCAAAAAGACGGGTTTTTGGATCCTTTTTTGGCCACAGATGCTTTTTATCAAGCTGCCAAACGTTTAGGTGTCAGATTTATGACATTCACTGAGGTGAAACACATTGTTAAAGATAATAATCGCATCACTAAAGTTGTGACGAGTAAAGGAGAAATTTTGACAGATACGGTTGTGAATGCTGCAGGTGGGTATTCAAAGCAAGTGTGCGAGATGGTGGGAGTTGATATTCCGGTCTACTCCGAGCGACACCAGATATTGGTAACGGAGCCCGTTGAGCACGTTCAAGGACCAATGGTCATGTCTTTTTCAATGAATCTATATTGCCAACAAAATCCAAAAGGCCCCTTTATTATGGGTAGGGGCGACGACAACGAACCTAGAGATCTACGAGTGACAGCTAGTTGGGAATTCCTGGAAGAAATGTCAAAGACCATTAAGAACGTTCTGCCACCAGTGGCCAATTTAAGAGTTATTCGTCAATGGGCAGGTTTATATAACATCACACCTGATAAACAACCCATTTACGGCAAAGCAAACGAGCTTGAAGGTTTTTACATGGCAATTGGATTCAGCGGCCATGGTTTTATGTTTGGACCACTGACGGGACGAATAATAGCTGAGATGATAACCGGACAATCTGAAGGAATCGATGCTTCAATGTTAGGATTAGAGAGGTTTGCTGAGGACAACTTAATCCTTGAGCCATCAGTTGTTTAATGTTACAATTAGTGTATAGTGCTTGTAATAAGAGTAATCTAGGAGTATTCGCGGAGGTGAATTATGAAAAGACTAATCAAAGATGAAAGCAAATGTATTGGTTGTGGTGCTTGCGAAGAAAAGTGTTCCACTGCTTATTTCAAAGAAAACAATCGAGACAAGTCGCGTATTAAAGTTGAAGCATTGGATAAGTGGAACCGATTAACCATTTGCACGCAATGTGGGGTATGTGCAGAGGTCTGTCCTACGCTAGCTTTGAAAAAAGATGTGATCGGAGTTGTAAGGCTAAATAAGACAGATTGTGTTGGCTGCTATATGTGTGTGGGTTTCTGCCCTGAAGAGGCGATGATGCAACACGACGATCATCACGAGCCTTTCAAATGTATAGCTTGTGGTTTGTGTACGCAAGTTTGTCCTACAGGAGCCATTGAGATACGTGAATTTTAGGAGGGTAGAAAATGGATTTGAATAAATTAATTGACAACAGAAAATTGTTGGCAGAATACGAGTACAATAAAAAGAGTCTCTTTAGAGGATATACAGACAAGACCTTGTATGTAGACATAAGCAATAATGAAATATCAGAAAAGCAAGTTCCAGAAGAGATGAAAGAGAAATTTATTGGTGGTAAAGGCTATGGAATGAAATATCTATGGGATGCGGTCAATCCGAAAACTAGATGGGATTCTGAGGAAAATGAGATTGTCATTGCAGTAGGTCCTGTTGGTGGGATTACACAGTATCCTGGATCAGGGAAAAGCTTGATATGCAGTTTATCGCCATTAACAGACATTCCTATAGATTCAAATGTGGGTGGATATTTTGGGCCGTATTTGAAATTTAGTGGATTTGATGCTCTTGAAATACAAGGAAAAGCTAAAAATGATGTGATCATTATCATTGATGGGAAAAATCAAACAGTTAGAATAGAAGAGGCACCTCTCGAAGCAGTGGATGGGCATATTTTAGGAGAACAATTGACGCACATCTACGGTGAGAGTGAAAGAGATAAACGATTGGTTTCTGTGATTACAGCGGGTACAGCAGCTGAGCATACAAGAATCGGCATTCTTAACTTCACATTTTATGATTTGAGAAGAAAGACAGCAAGGATGAAGCAAGCAGGAAGAGGTGGAATAGGAACTGTATTCAGAAACAAAAAAATCAAAGCTGTTGTTGTCATCGCTGAAGAAGTTAAAGGAAATCTGAATGAGGCTTTTGATCAAAGTATCATTAATGAAACAGGCATCAAATTGCATAAAGAAGTCGCTCATAACGACCATTTGCAAAATGATATGAGAAAAATTGGGACAGCCAACATTATTGAAATAATGGATCAGTATGACCTACTGCCTGTTCACAATTTTCAGTATGGGATGCATCCCGATACAAAAAACATACAATCAAAAGTGTTCATAAAAAATTATTGTTCTCAAAACATGCCGGATGGATGCTGGTATGGATGCTCCGTAGCTTGTGCCAAGGCAGTCGATGACTTTGAATTAAAAACGGGCCCTTACAAAGGTCAAAAAGTTGTGGTAGATGGTCCAGAATATGAGAACGCTGCGGGATTAGGAGCTAATTGTGGTATTTTTGATCCAGAAGCCATTCTTGAGCTAAACTTTTATTGTGACACATATGGCATTGACACAATTTCTTATGGCACACTAACAGCTTTTGTCATGGAATGTTATGAGCGTGGCATTGTCAACAAGGAAATTACGGGGGGATTAGAGTTAAAGTTTGGTAATACGGACGCTAGCTTAGCTTTAATTCATCAAATGGCAAAAGGAGAAGGATTCGGTAAAATAGCAGGACAAGGCGTTCACAGAATGAAAAAGGTTTTTGTGGAACAATATGGAGCCGATGCAGATTTTCTTGAAGACATTGGAGCTGAACAAAAAGGATTGGAGTATTCAGAATACTTGTCTAAAGAGTCACTAGCTCAACAAGGTGGTTACGGACTGACAAATAAAGGGCCACAACACGATGAGGCTTGGTTGATTTTCATGGATATGGTAAACAACCAAATTCCTACCTTTGAAGATAAGGCAGAAGCGTTACATTATTACCCAATGTTCAGGACATGGTTTGGATTACTGGGATTATGTAAACTGCCTTGGAATGATATTGCACCAGCTGACAATTCGGAAACGGAAGAACCTGCGAAAATACAAGAACATGTGGATAATTACCACAAATTGTATTATGGGATTACTGGAATAAAGATTGACAACGATGAAATGATACGACAGTCAGAACGAGTTTATAACTTCCAACGAATTTTTAACATCAGAATGGGTAAAGGGCTAAGGAGTTTTGACAAAACACCCTATAGAACAATGGGGCCTGTCACACAAGAAGAATACACCTCAAGAGCCGAAAGATATGACAAACAACTCAAAAATGATTTAGATATTGATCCTTCTGACAAATCCGTTGAAGAAAAAATCATGATTCTAAGGCGATACAGAGAAGATCAGTATGAGAAATTGACAGATGCAGTCTATAAAAGACGAGGTTGGACGAATAATGGAGTGCCAAAACCTGAAAAGCTAAAAGAATTAGGTATGGACTTACCCGAGTTATTGGAAGTCATTAATCCCCATCTATAAGTTGATTTAAGCAAAAAATAGTTGTATGATGAGTAGAGATGTTTTCTCTACTCATTTTTGGAGGAAGGTATGCTACTGAATAATCGAGAGTTTGAACACTATAAAAAAAACATGACCATTCAAGACGTCATCGACATCATGAATTTTACGTATCCCAGATTAGTAGTCAAAGTTAATGGTCATCTCATCCAAAAAAATGAATACGGGCAAACTCAATTAAATGAAAATGATGATGTAAAAATACACCATCTATTGGCGGGAGGTTGATTATGAACAAACTATACTACGAAAAATTAATTAACATGATGCAGTTGGAAGGGATAGACGCTTTTTTGGTTGTTCCATCAGAAGAACTAATGTTTATTGCTGGTTTTTCTCCTTATTTATGCGAAAGATTTCAAGGTTTATTCATCAAACAAAACGGGGATCATTTTTACTTTTGTAACCAGCTAAGCAAGGAGGAAGTTGAAGACCATCTACCTCCAGAAAAGGTTTATGGATGGTATGATTATGAGAACTTCACAGATGTTCTAGCAGAAGTATTGGATAAAGAAGACATGCTCAACAAGAGAATAGGCGTCAACTCAACCGCTAGAGCGTTCAACATTCTAGACATAATGGAAGAAGTGCCAGTAACCTTTTTTAATGGAAAGACTCAACTTGAGAGTATCAGACTCGTGAAAAGCAAGGAAGAGATTGAATTTTTGAAAGAAGCCGCCAAACGAACAGATTCTGTAATGGAAGAAACTTTGACCTTTATAAAACCGGGTGTATCTGAATCTGAGATAATTGACAAAGTCAATGAATTGTTTATAAAAAAGGAAATGGTACCTGAGTTTGCAATTATTGCAACTGGGCCTAATGCAGCATTGCCTCACTACTCTGGGTCCGAACGAGTTGTACAAGAAAAGGACGTGGTATTGCTGGATATAGGAGGAAAATACAAGGGGCTTTGTTCTGACATGACACGAACAGTATTTGTTGGAGGAATGACAGAAGAAGAGTTGATAGCTTATCATGCCGTATTGGACTCAATAAACAAAGGGATTGAAATGGTATCAGTGGGTGTTGAGGCCAAAATGGTTGACGCTGAAGCCAGAAAAGTCATTGAAGAAAGCGGCTATGGTAATTTCTTTAAAACTAGGCTAGGACATGGAATAGGATATTCCGTGCATGAGGCGCCATATATCAATGGCAACAACGATTTATGCTTAGGTGAAGGGATGGCCTTTAGCATAGAACCAGGGATTTATTTAAAAGACAAGTTTGGGATTAGAATTGAAGACATTGTAATTATTGAAGAGGGTAAAGGCGTACCAATCAATAAGATGACTAGAGATCCGATTATCCTTTAAGTGGGAAGGAGACAAAATGAAGGCACTAAATTACGTACTTAAAGAATGGATCGTACCGATAGTGGTAGCTTTTGTCATTGTGCTGTTGCTAAATAAATTTGTATTTGTTTTGGTAACGGTCCCTTCTGGTTCAATGGAAAGAACGATCATGCCTGGAGACCGTCTTTTTGTAACAAAATTGTTTGACAAGGACAATTTGGAAACGGGAGACATAATTGTATTCAACTCAGATGAACTAGAAAAAGTACTTGTAAAACGTCTGATTGGGCTTCCTCAAGAAGAGGTTTATATTGATGAGGACGGGAAAATCTATATAGATGGTGTGTTGTTGGATGAACCTTATACAACGGGCTATCCTCAATCAGCACAAATATTCCAAGTACCTGAAGACAACTATTTATTTTTGGGAGATTGCAGATCAAGTTCCCACGATGGACGGACTTGGGAAGATCCATATATTCCTAAAGATAAACTTATGGGAGTAGCCTTGTTTCGCTTCTTCCCATTCAATCGTATTGGAAAAATTGAATAGGAGTGATGGCAATGAACAACAATGGAAAAACGAGCAAACATAAAGTCATGCAATATTTTGAAGAGATTTCAAGAATACCAAGATGCTCAAAAAAAGAGGAACGGATTAGCAACTACTTGCATAACTGGGCACTGGAAAAAGGATTTCGAACAATACAAGATGAGTATATGAATGTCATCATATTTAAAGAGGGAACACCAGGATATGAAAATGAACCATCGATTATCCTACAAGGACATATGGACATGGTTTGTGAAAAGAACGCAGACAAAATTCATGACTTTGCAAATGATCCGTTAACGTTAATCTATGAAGAAGATTTTGTGACAGCTGACAACACGACTCTTGGAGCTGATAATGGGATTGCCGTCGCAATGATGATGGCAATATTAGATTCTGATGAATTGAGTCATCCGCCTTTAGAAATAGTAATAACGACTGATGAGGAAACTGGGATGACTGGTGCCAAGAATTTTGATGCATCCGTTTTAAAGGGTCGCAAGCTGATCAATTTAGACAGCGAAGAAGAAGGTCTTATAACTGCAGGATGTGCAGGAGGCGGAAGAGTATCCTTTGAGTTGCCATTAATTTGGGTAGAAAGCAAGAAGAATACACCAGTTAGAATTGATCTAAAAGGTTTAAAAGGTGGTCATTCAGGTGCGGACATTCACCTAGATAGAGGAAATGCCAATAAAATAATGGGCCGTATTCTTCGAGAAATCGCATCAGAAGTTGAATTGGTTGAAGTGACTGGTGGGTCTGCTGAAAATGTCATTCCAAGAGAAGGAAGCGCCATCATTAAAACCAACAGTTTTGATAACATTGAAAAACAAGTCAAAGAAATCGTCAAGACGATTGAGAATGAATACACTTTTTCTGAGACAGAGATACGCGTCGAAACAGAAGCATTGCAAAGCGATTATAAACGAGTGCTTAGCAATCAAACTTTTGAAAGATACACACAATTAATCAACCAGATTCCTTATGGACCATTAAAATCTAATAGAGAAGTGGATTTAGTGATCCTATCAAACAACCCTGGTGTGGTGAAGACCAATAAAGAATCGATACAAATCGTGTGTGCTCCTAGGAGTTCGATTCAATCCTCTTTAGATGCATTTGTAGGTGACTTGGTGCAGTTGGGAGAGATGACAGGGTGTGTTGTGAGCAAGAAAGCTTTTTATCCGGGATGGCAGTTCTCATTAAAATCACCTTTGAGAGACTTGATGATACAGGTGTACGAAGAAATGAACGACAACAAAGCGAAAGTAATTGCAATACATGCAGGTTTGGAGTGTGGTTTTTTTATTGAGAAAATGCCGGATTTGGATGCGGTATCTATAGGACCAAACATGTACGATATCCACTCACCGAAAGAAAAGCTTAGCATCAGCTCCAGCATTAGAACATACGAGTACCTTGCGAAAATCTTAAGTAAACGGCAGGCTATTGATTAACGAGGAAACAATAACATAGGTTGTCTGGCAAGAAAGGAAATTTTCCTTGATAATAATTTGAATCGTGTTATAATGATACGATTAATGAAAAAGGATGTATACATGCAAATAAGAGAATTAGAAGTAAAAGAAGAAATTATTAAAGGACTTGAAGCAATGGCCTTTACAGAATTAACTGCGATTCAAGAAAACGCGATTACGCCTATCTTGGAAGGAAAAGATGTAATTGGTCAAGCTCACACAGGAACTGGCAAAACGGCTGCGTTTGCAATCCCAGTTCTGAACAATCTCGATATTGAAAACAATCGACCTCAGTGTTTGATTCTTTGTCCTACAAGAGAGCTGGCAGTGCAAGTAAAAAGAGAAATCAAATCGATAAGCCGATACATGGAGATCTCCTCTGTGTCTGTTTATGGTGGGGCACCGATTGTAGATCAAATTAAAAAGATAAAAAGAGGCTGTCATATCATCGTAGGGACACCTGGTAGAACAATTGATCTGATAAAAAGAAAAGTGATTAAATTTGACCATATCAAAACGATTATATTGGATGAAGCAGATGAAATGTTAAAAATGGGCTTTAAAGAAGACATTGACATAATCTTACAGAATGCATCAGATGAGATACAAACATTGCTATTTTCAGCAACAATCCCCAAAAATGTTTTGCTGCTGAAAGGGAAATATCAGAAGGATCCAGTATTCATAAAGACCGTATCTAATGAAGTGACTTCGGACACAATTAAACAAAATTATTATCTCGTTAAACATGCCAACAAAGTAGATGCTTTAGCAAGAATTATTGACATATATTCGCCTAAACTGACATTGGTATTTTGCAACACAAAAAGAAAGGTTGACGAAGTAACGGAACAGATGATCAACAAAGGTTATAACTGTGATAAGATACATGGCGATATCAAACAATCCATACGCTTGGATGTATTAAACAAGTTTAACAATGGGGTCATCAACATTCTGATTGCAACAGACGTTGCTGCAAGAGGACTGGATATCAAACATGTGGAAGCAGTAGTGAACTTTGATGTTCCTGACAAGGAAGATTATTATGTTCATCGTATTGGGAGAACTGGAAGAGCAGGAAGTCAAGGGTATTCTTTTACACTAACTTCATCAAAAGAATTGGATCGGATTGCAAACATAGAAAAATATACTAAGAAAATCATCAACAAACGAAACATCCCTACAGCTGAAAAAGTAGTGGAGATTAGGAAAGAGAAAATAGTCAACGAAATTCTGGAAAATATTGTACACAGCGATTTGAAAGACATGCGTGACATGGCAAATCAATTATACAATTCTGAATACGACTCAGTAGACGTTATCGCCGCACTTCTGAAAATGAATTATTCATTTGCTATGAAAGACAATAATATTGACTTGAATGAAAAAGTAATGAAGAGAGTAAAAAAATCAACTAGGCAAAGTACGGATACGGGTAGTTTTGATAGATTTTATATTGGTGTAGGAAAAAAAGATAAAGCGAAACCGAGTGATATTTTAGGAGCCATTACTGGTGAGTGTGGCATTCCAGGAGATCATGTAGCAAAAATTGATATTTATGAAACGTTTTCGTTTTTTGATGTGTTATCCATGCACCGCAAAAAAATTCTGGCCAATATGAAAAATGTTACGATTAAAAACCGTACAACAAGTGCTGAATTAACCCGTAAAAGAAAAAAATAGGTGATGAATAAATGAAATACAAAATGGTGGCTTTAGACTTGGACGGCACTTTGCTGAATAAGGATAAAGCCATTGGCTTTGAGACCTTAAGTTATCTTCAACAATTGCATAATCATCAGATTGAGATTGTCATTGCTACAGGAAGGTGCCATAACGATGCAGTCAGATTGACACAATCAATTCCTTTTGAATTCGCTATTATGTCGAATAATGGTGCGATTACTAGGACATCAAGAAGACGTGAACTGTTGGATGCCAATTATATTGATAATAATAGCTATCAAAGTGTTATTCAATTGTCAAGAGAGTGGGAATTGCATCCAATTGTTTATGTAGATAAAAGTCATTTGGGATATGATCTGATAGTTGAACAGGATTATAACTACCATGCTTACAATGGCTACTTGTCAAAAAGCTCCAGAAGAGTGGTCAAACTTGACTTTAAAACTTACTTAGATAATGATATTTTATCGATTTGCTATACTGGGGATAAAAACAAATTGGATCGTTTCAGGCTTTATGTCACCAATAAATGGCCAAAAAAATTCAACACTTCTGTTTCAGTCAAACTAAATGTAAAAACATTGATGGAAATATTGAACACAGAAGCATGTAAGTGGAAAGCCATTGAAAAATACAGTAGATCAAAGAAGATTAAACAAACCGAAATTATTGCCATAGGTGATGACAACAATGATATCGAAATGATAAAGAATGCAGGTTTTGGTATTGCAATAGAAAATGCTACAGCCGAGGTCAAATCTGTTAGTAAGCTTGTTTCAGAATACAACCATGAGGAACAAGGCGTCCGAAGGGTGCTAGAAACTATTTTTGGAGATTTCAATGGAAGATCGTTTGAATGAATACGCAAAATATCTTAAAGAGACATACAAATGTAAAGTATATAAACTACCTGTGAATCTAAAGACGACATGTCCAAACCGAGATGGGAATATCGGCAAAGGAGGATGTATCTTTTGTGGTGAGGAGGGAGCTGGATTTGAGATGCATGATGCGACAATGAGCATCAAAGAACAGTTGCATAGAAATCAGGCATATATTAAGAAAAAGTACAAAGCGGAGAAATTCATTGCTTACTTTCAGAATTATTCTAATACCTACCTCCCATTAACAACTTTTGAAAAATACGTGGAGCAAGCGCTTTTAGAAGACATTGTGGGGATTTCCATAGCGACACGGCCTGATTGCATCAATGATGAGTATGTAACCTATTTGAAAAACTTGAAAGCAAAAACAGGACTAGATATCTCTGTGGAACTTGGACTCCAGACAGTCAATTATCGGACATTGGCAATTATTAACAGAGGCCACTCGCTTGCTGAGTTTTTGGATGCGAGCATTAAGCTTAAAGCAAATGGGATACAGGTTTGTGCTCATGTCATTCTTAATCTGCCTTGGGACGATAGAGCAGACACCATTGAAACAGCCAAAATCTTATCTGCTCTCAAAATTGATTTTGTAAAAATCCATTCTCTCTATATATTGCATAACACGGAGTTGGGCAGACTGTATCAAAAAAATGAAATCCAAATGATCACCAAAGAAGAATATTTGGAGCGTCTTGAAGATTTCATAAGCTATTTAGACCCCAATATAGTTATACAAAGACTATTTGGCAGAGCGCCCGAAACACATACTTTATTCTCTAACTGGGGAACTTCTTGGTGGAAAATTAAAGATGAATTCATGAAAAGATTAGCTGAAAAGAAGCTATATCAGGGAATGAAATTTGACTATTTGAATGGTAAAGCTATAAATAACCATCCCAAACGAAGGTAAAGGATGGAAAACCTTTTCCATCCATGCTATAATGAATAAAAAGAATTGGAGGCGATTAAAATGGTCAAATTAGTGTGTGGTTCTAAAGGAACCGGCAAAACAAGAAGAATGATAGAATTAAGCCACAAAGCCCTTGAAACAGCAAAAGGAAAGATTTTCTTTTTAGAGGCAAACAATAAACACATATTTGATTTGAATTTTAATATCAAGTACATCAACACAAAAGAATATGGCATCAAAGGTGCAGAACAATTCTTAGGCTTTGTATATGGCGTATTGGCTGCTGACTATGATATTGAACTGATTTATATCGATGGTCTTTATAAAGTCGCGAATATTAATTTAGAAAACTTAAGTGACGTAATTGAAGAACTTGACAAAGCATCTCATAAGTTCGAAGCAGATATAGTAATGAGCGTCAACCATGATGAAAGTGAAATTCCTGAGGAGTTAAAGCAGTACATCCTTTAAATGATAGAATAAACAGCATGCTATGAAGAGCATGCTGTTTTTTATTGATATGCTTACTTAGATTTGATAGAATCTCTTGAAGAAAACTTTAGGAGTATAGAGATGTTGCCAATAAGATCCAAAGCGGAAATGCATCAGATATTGAATTCAGAATATGAAGCATTTATGGATTCGATTCAAAAAAAAACCCTCTTTAGAGGAATCAGACGGAATACTCAAAAAATTGATGAAAAAGATTTTGAAGAAAGAATAAATTTTTTAGAAGATAAAATCGAATGGTGTCCTAGTGCCTATTATGTTTCAGATGATGAAAAACCAGGGAAAGATGCTTATTATCATGCTGGCCTATTTTATTTGCAAGAACCGAGCGCAATGATTCCTGTTGAGATACTGGATCCTAAACCATACAATAAAGTATTAGATTTGTGTGCAGCGCCAGGTGGAAAAACCACACAAATTGGAAACAAGATGGAGAATAAAGGCATTTTGATAGCAAATGATATCAGCCCAAAAAGAATGATGCCTTTAAAACGAAACATACAAAGCTTTGGCTTGTCTAATACAATGGTGTTAAATGAAAAACCGAAAGTTTTACAAACTGTTTTTGAAGGTTATTTTGATAAAATACTCGTAGATGCACCTTGCTCAGGTGAAGGTATGTTTAGAAAACAACCACAGATGATCAAATACTATGAAAAGAATGAGCAATCATCTTATCAACAAATTCAAAGAGAGGTTTTAGCCAGCGCAGCTAAAATGCTCAAACCTGGCGGTCAAATTGTTTACGCCACCTGTACTTTTTCGGTCGGAGAAAATGAAGACATAATCAGTTGGTTTTTGGAAACAAACAGAGACTTTGAACTACTGCATGCTATGTCTGCTCAGAAAAAACGTGGTATTGTAGGAAGTGGTATAAAGGGAATGGAAGAAGCAGTGAGAGTGTGGCCTCATTTGCACAAAGGTGAAGGTCATTTTGCGGCATTGTTGCAAAAAAAAGATGGCGCACAAAGTGAAACTTTTATAGAGGACTATCCTGTAGAATCATTTGACTGTAAGAATACCAAAGAATTCTTCGCGTCAATAGGATTGGACTATAGCTCTTATACGAAGGGTCTCTTAAAGATAAAAGAAAAGGTTTATTGGAGACCTTGGCAGCTAAATCTACCACTCTCAGCTTCCTATCATGGAGTAGAAGTGGGATATTTTAAGAATACACGATTTATGCCATCCCAGGCATTTGCAATGAGCATTGAAAAAGAGGCTGTAAAAATGCTGAGACTGGATTCACGATCAATTGAAAGCATTAAGTATCTGAAAGGCGAAACCTTGTATGTGGAAGCCGAAGAAGGTTGGCACCTTGTGGGAATGGATGGCTTTCCTCTCGGATGGGGGAAGGTCAAAGATGGGTTATTGAAAAACCATTATTTAAAGGAGTGGAGAATGAAATAATGTCAAGAATTAGAATAGATAAATACTTGTCCAATATGGGCTATGGCTCTAGACGTTCAATCAAAAAAGAAATCAAAAATGGGGTTGTTCTTGTTAATGGAGACGTTGCTAAGGATCCATCCAGCTCGGTAGATACAAAAGAAGATACCGTCATCTATCGTGGGGAGGCTGTTGTTTACGAAGAATTTACTTATATTATGATGAATAAGCCACCAGGAGTCATCTCTTCTACGGAGAGCAGACAAACAAATGTAATTGATATATTAGATGAAAGATTGAAAAATATCAGGTTATTCCCTGTAGGAAGACTTGATAAAGATACGGAAGGTTTACTAATTTTGACAAATGATGGTCAAATGGCTCATAATTTACTGTCGCCGAACAAAAAAGTCACCAAGAAATACTATGTAGAAATTGATGGAGAATTAAGCAATAATCAAATAAATAGATTGGAAAATGGCGTAAAATTGGAAGACAGCTATCAATGCTTACCAGCAAATGTTCAAATCATCCATTCAGACAATACATTATGTAAACTTACAATCACCATACAAGAAGGAAAGTATCATCAAGTAAAAAGAATGATGCTATCTGTTGGACGAAAGGTGATCTATTTAAAGAGGATTGCCATGGGAGAGTTGATATTAGATGAGACATTAAAGCTTGGAGAGTATAGATACCTGTCTAAATCTGAGCTAAAAAAACTCCCTACAAGTAAAGACTAAGTGGATGGTATGTGGTATAATCATTACTTACATAAGAAATAGAAAGGGTTTATCGTGAAAGAATATATAAAAAAAGAGAATCTATTCACCAAATTTTTTAAAAACAGAGACTCACTAATCGTGCAATTAATGAATAAAGACATCACAAAAAAAGAGTATATTGAAATGAATTACAATTACATTGTGAACTCAGGTTATAAGCCATTTGAAAAGATTGATTCTTATGAAAAAGGCATCTTCAATTATCAATATTACAACATGATGGCCAAGTATTATAGTCTGTTGGCAAAAAGCGAACGGGATAAATCAAAACAACTAGTCTATTACAAAAACTTTTTGGATGAGTCAAACTATTATTACAATGAGAAAGACAAGACGACCTTCAGACTTCTAAGATTCTTGCAATATGAAAATGTAGAAGCCTACTACATAAAAATGGAATCATCTAAGCTTAAGGATGTGCTGTTTGAGATTGTTTTAAAAGATTTTAATTATGCAGTCTTGCATTCTAAGAGCTTGTGGCTGTTAAACGCATTGAAAAAAGAAAATATATTTATCGATAAGACAAAGAAATCGATCATTGACTATTACGTGAATGATCGTTACTAGAAATAAAAAAAAGAAACTAGCATTAGTTTCTTTTGTGGTTATAGGATTAAATAGTCTATTGTGAGATGGTGTGAATGATATCATCTAATGTCATTTCAGAATTCACTTCAAAGCTACCTGATTTAAGACGAGTGTCCAATCCAAGCTCGACTACTCTTTCAAGAAAAATGCTTCTTTCTTCAACTAGTTGGTGGGATACCAACAGATCTCCTATTGTTGAGGCAGAACTGCCAGCTGGGATGATCAATGTAACGGTGAAAGTTTGGTCAGGATCTTCATCTTCATCTGGATCAATTGGCTCATCAGGCTCGTCAGGTGTGTCTGGAAGCTCACCATGTATGGGTGGCGGCAATGGATCACTTTGAATCGGGTCTTTATTCACACTAAAAGTAAACAAGATATTGAATCTCCATATAAGGACAACGGCAATGACTATGACGACGGATAGAATAATCGCATAATCGGTGGCTTCATAAAAAAAGTCTCTGATGGCATTAATAAGTCGCTTCAAAATGATATCACTCCATTCATTTTTGTCAAGTTTAATATATCACAATTCTTTCACGTATTCAACAGTTATCATATTGAGCGAGAAAACAAAGCGTATAAAAGCGAGGTAGAAATGGTTGAATTTAAGATTGGTCAAGATGAATCTAGTCAGCGGCTAGATCGATTTGTAAGGAAGTTTTTAAGTAAAGCGCCTCATTCTTTGGTGTACAAACTAATTCGGAAAAAGGACATCAAAGTGAATGGGAAACGAGCTAGAATAGATTACATTTTAAAAGAAGAAGACAGGGTCACACTTTACTTAAGTGAAGACAGAATCGCTCTCTATCGTCAGGACAAAAAACATCAACCCACCCTTCAAAAGTTAAGAATCCTGTATGAAGATGAACAGATTGTTTTGGTCAACAAGCCAGACAAAATCGCTGTCCAACCAGATCAAACCAAGCAAGTTTCTTTAGTGGATATGTTGTTAGATCACTGTGGTTATGATCCTAATAGCACCTTTAGGCCGGCGTTTTGCAACCGATTGGACAAAAACACGACAGGCATTGTGATTGGAGCTAAGACGCTTCATGCTCTTCAAATGATTAACTTAGCCATTCGAGAAAAGAAAATCAGAAAAACCTATAGAGCGTTAGTGGTGGGGGACCTGAGAGAACCCCTCGATTTGGAAGCTTATCTTGAAAGAAATCAAAGATCAAGACGGTCACAAGTGTTTTCCAACAAAAAAGATGATTCAAAGAAAATCAAAACACGTATTACACCCGTCTACAATGAGGGCGGGTTTACTGAAATAGAAGTTGATCTTGTGACGGGGAGAACACACCAGATAAGAGCGCATTTACAACATATTCATCATCCAATCATTGGAGACTTGAAGTATGGTGGAAGATACCAAGGTGTGAACAGTCAAATGCTGCATGCGCACCGTGTTGAATTTTTAGAATTAGCAGGCAAGATGAACTATTTGAATGGCAAGTCCTTTGAGGCATCTTTTCCTGAAAGTTATCTTGAAGTAAAAAAAAGGTTGTTTTCTAAGAGTATCCACAGTGAATGAACAAGCTGCAACCAAAGATTATAGATTGCAGCTTGTTGGGGGGATTAATAAAGGTTAACCTTACTTGATTAAACGCAACACACGAAAAAAAGTTCCATCCAAAACTAGAATTCGAGTCCTTCTCTTTTGACTGAAACAGAGAGAACAAGACCAATGCTGATCATATTCAAAACCATGAAAGTTCCACCATAACTGATAAAGGGCAAAGGAAGACCGGTTACCGGCGTCAATCCCATAGTCATGCCAATATTTTCGAAGATATGAAATAGGAGCATAGCGGTTATTCCTACAACGATGAGTGAACCGAATAAGTCATGGGCATGCTTAGCAATCCGAACCAAACGGTACATAAGGAAGGCATAAACAAGTATAAGTGAAAAACCGCCAACAAAACCCAATTCCTCTCCAATAACAGCAAAGATGAAGTCGGTTTGTTTGGCAGGCAAGAAACCATACTGGTTCTGTACACCCATAAACAAGCCACGACCATAAAACATTCCTGACCCGATTGCGAGTTTTGATTGAATGACTTGATAACCAGTATCTTGTGGGTCTAGAGTTGGGTCGAGAAACACTCTGATTCGGTCTAATTGATAGTCTTCCAAAGTAAGTGCCAGTATGGGAATCATTAAGATGCCGATGGCCATGAACAAAAGAAAATATTTGTAGTCTAAACCAGCTGTAAACAACATTGCTAAAATGAAAAACACAAAAACCATGCCTGTTCCAAAATCTGGTTGGATAACAATTAAACCGATAGGTAAACCAGCAAAAACCAGAATCTTTAAAAGAGTCAGAGGATGATTGATTTCATCTTTCTGCAAGTCAATAAATTTAGAAAGAGAAATGATCAAACCAAATTTTACGATCTCAGATGGTTGGAAAATTAGTGGTCCTATAGACAACCACCTCCTTGCTCCCCATTGGTCCTCTCCAAAACCAAAAACTAGAACGGCTAGCAAGAGCAGGTTGCAAAAAACATAAATGGGAATGTATAAGCGACCATATGCGTCATAGTCTATAAAAATCAGAACCACCATAGCAAAAAAGCCGGCTACAAAGGCAAGGACCTGCCTAGACACATATCTTTCAGAGCCACCTGTTAAGCTAGTTGTGGCACTTTTTATGATAATGAAGCCAAAAACGGCTAGTATTACAACGGTGGCTACTAACAAGAAGTCAAATCGCTTCCAGAATTTTTTGTCAACACGGATCATAGGAACCTCTTAAATCGAATTGTTTTATTTTATGTATTATATTATATAAAACGTTAATAGCCAAGAGATTCTCCAACTAGTATTACTTTAATTCTTCCTTCAGGTCGTGCATTTCGAGTAACAAGTATTTGGCCACAGATAGAGTTTTGCCCTAAACAATCCATACAAATACCCGATTGACTGCACGGCGTGGGGTAACCAATTCGGATGCAGTTTGGTGGACTTGCAAAATTTCTAATCCTGTCAATGGCTTCATGAACGGTTTTGACAAGCTTATTAATGCCAACTACAACAATTACATGACTCGGGCCGAAACTGATGGCAGCAACTCGATTTCCACTTCCATCAATGTTGACCAACATGCCATCCAAGGATACTGCATTTGAACTAGTCAAATAATAGTCTGCAAAAAAGGCTTCGCGCATTTTCAGTGTTCGCTCAGATCCTTTGCAGGGATCACGATCAATAACCTTGTAATCCCCGGAGATGAAGTGCTCTTTTATGCCAAGCTCATTCAATGTTTGAGACCCACCCCATGACACGGATGATTTTGGCTCAATCAATGATATGATTTTTTCTAATGCGCTTTTTTTGTCTTCACAATAGTATCCTTCCATACCTCGTTTTTTCAATTGTTTAATGAGTGTTTCTCCTTTTAATGCGTAACTCTTTTTCAAATGTTCCATAAAGACCTCCCAATCATTCTATAATAGCTTTGTACTTTCATTTATGATATTATAATTCCTAGAAAAATTCAAACAAAACAGGAGACGAAAGATGATAATAATAGGGGCACACTTGTCCATAGCAAAAGGATTTGCTGCAGCGGCTAAAATGGCTGTCGAAATAGATAGCAACACTTTTCAGTACTTCCCTAGGAATCCAAGGGGTGGTGCGATCAAAGCATTGAACCAAGAAGATGTTAAGGAATTTAAGAAGATGGTGTCAGAAAAAAAATTACAATCAATTTTATGTCATGCACCATACACATATAATTTTAGTTCTAATAAAGATTCCGTTCGAGAATTTGCAAAGAACGCTTTCCGTGAAGATCTTGAAAGGTTGGAAGAACTTCCAGTACCCTACTACAATTTTCATCCAGGAAGTCATACAGGTAATGGCGTTGATTTAGGAATAGCGCACATTGTATCAATCATGAATCAAGTCATTACAAAAGACATTACCTCAACAATTCTTCTTGAAACCATGTCAGGAAAAGGATCAGAAATCGGGAAGAATTTTGAAGAGCTAGCTCGAATTATTGATGGCGTGACACAATCAGATAGAATAGGTATCTGCTTAGACTCTTGCCACGTTTTTAGTGCAGGATATGACATTGTGAATGACTTAGATGGTGTTTTAGATCAGTTTGACAAGTGCATAGGTCTAGACAGATTAAAAGGGATTCATCTAAACGATAGCATGAAACCTTTTAATGAGAATAAAGATAGACATGCAGGAATTGGAGAAGGAGAGATAGGACTAAACCCCTTGATTGAAATGATGTTACATCCAAAATTAAAACAGTTACCTTTTTACCTTGAAACCCCATATGATGAAAAAGGCCATAAAGAAGAAATAAAAATGATTAAGGAAATACTTGAAGAAAGAGGTGAAATTGTTGATTAATCGCAATTTGGAAGACATATTGTTGAAAGTTGAAAAACCCGCACGGTATACAGGTGGGGAATTGAATTCAATCGAAAAATCAAAAGAGGATATTCAGGTTCGTTTTGCTTTTGCCTTTCCTGATGTTTATGAGGTAGGCATGTCTCATTTAGGGATGCAAATCCTCTATTATCTACTTAACGAACAGGAAGAGGTTTGGTGCGAAAGAGTTTTCGCGCCATGGAGTGACATGGAAGAAGAACTTAGAAAGAACAGATTGGATTTATTTGCATTAGAGAGCAAGGATTCATTAAGAGAATTCGATTTTATAGGATTCACGTTGCAATATGAAATGAGCTACACAAACATATTGAACATGCTGAACTTATCAGGAATTCCTTTGGAAAGCAAGAGTAGATCTCAACAAGATCCACTAGTTATTGCAGGAGGTCCTTGTGCCTATAATCCTGAACCATTAGCTGAATTTATTGATGCTTTTGTTATTGGGGAAGGAGAAGAAGTCATACTCGAAATGATCAATCTGTATAAGCAACATCAGAGTGAAGGCTATCAAAAACAAGAGTTTCTAAAAGCTTTATCACAGATCGAGGGTGTTTATGTTCCCGAATTTTATGAAGTTTATTACAATCAAGAGGGTTTGATACAAGATAGAGTCAAGCTGTATGAGCATGCGCCAACTCAGATCAAAAAACGAATGATTCGAAATCTAGACCAGTCATTCTTTCCTGATAAGACAGTGGTGCCTTTTATAGAAACCGTTCACGATCGCGTTGTATTGGAGTTATTCAGAGGCTGTACGAGAGGATGTCGGTTTTGTCAAGCAGGAATGATATATAGGCCAGTTAGAGAAAGGTCTGTTGAAAAACTGTTGGAGCAAGCAGATATTCTGCTGGACAACAGTGGTCATGAGGAAATCTCCTTATCTTCTCTTAGCACAGGAGACTATTCGCGATTGTTAGAGTTGGCACAAGTGCTTTTGGATAAATACGAAGAAAGAAGAATTGGCTTGTCTTTACCTTCACTTAGATTAGATTCCATTACCTTTGATTTGATCGAAAGAGCCCAAAAGGTGAGAAAATCGGGGCTGACTTTTGCACCAGAGGCAGGGACACAGAAAATGCGAGACAAAATCAACAAAAATATTCATGAAACTGAAGTTATGACATCGATAAAAACCGCTTATCAACTAGGTTGGTCAACCATAAAGCTATATTATATGATAGGATTGCCTGAAGAGACGCAAGAAGATATCCTCGGAATCAAAGAGATGGCTTATAAGATTAAAGATGAGTTTTTCAATAGACCAAAAGAAGAAATCAAGGGTAATTTAAAGGTAAGCGTCAGTGTGTCTTGTTTTGTACCAAAACCATTTACGCCATTCCAGTGGTCACCACAAAATAGTGTTGAAACGTTTAGTGAAAAGACCGCTTTGTTGAAGAAGGAGATTAAAGACAAGAAGGTGTCTTACAGCTATCATGATCCTAAACTAAGCGTTTTAGAAGGTGTTTTTGCTTTGGGAGACAGAAGAGTATCAAAAGGCCTTAAAAAAGCTTGGGAAATGGGGTGTACTTTCGATGGTTGGAGAGATCACTTCAACTATGATAAATGGATGAAAGCCTTTGAGGAAGAAGGAATTGACATAGATTTCTATACAACAAGAGAAAAATCATATGAAGAAATCCTTGCTTGGGACTTTATCGACTGTGGTGTAAAAAAGACTTATTTGATTAGCGAACATGAGAAGTCAAAAAACGGTGACAAAACAGAAGATTGTAGAGTCTATTGTAGTGGGTGTGGAGTAAATACGAGCTTAGTAGGAGGTCCATGTTTTGAAAATCATATTTAAGTACACTAAAACAGGACCGTTAAAATTCATTTCTCACTTAGACACGCTAAGAGCGTTGCAAAGAGCTTTGCGGAGAGGAAAATTCCCTATTAGATATTCTGAGGGATACAACCCTCACCCTAAATTAAGCATTGCGACGCCATTACCATTGGGCGTGGAAAGCATAGGCGAGTACGCTGAAATCGAGTTGGAACAAGATATGGATGTGTCAACTTTCGTTCATAGCATAAACGAAGTGTTGCCAAAAGGAATGGAAGTTGTGACGGCTGTTGTTTCAAGTAAGAGTCAATCACTCCCAGCTCGTGTGACGGGACAGATATATAGGGTAGAGGTATTCTTTAAAAGTGAAAAAGAAGCGGAAATTGCCAAAGACACATTGAAAGGCATTCTTGACGAGGACTATGAGATTATAAGAGAGAGGAAAAAGAAACAAAAGATTGTTAAGAAGACAATTAATGTTCCGGATTATCTTGAATGCATAGAACTAAAAGAAGCTAAAGACTTGGTGATTGAGATAGAAGTGACAATCTGTTTCAATGAGTCAGGTAGTTTAAAGATTGAAGAGTTGCGTCAATTCCTGTATAATAAGCTGATACATGTCGATAATATCAATATGGTACGTGTTGGCTTAAAATTCATTGACAAAGTGGTATAAATTAGATATAATTCTTTTTTGTAAGTAGCCGCACTGAGTAGGTTTTAAAACGCAAGTACCTGCAAAGGCGAGACTGGTTTGAGGAGGTGTTTAATCATGTATGCAATTATAGAAACAGGTGGTAAACAGTATCGTGTTAAAGAAGGCGATAGTATAAGAATAGAGAAACTGGAAAGAACTGAAGGTGAAAAAGTTACTTTTGATAAAGTGTTATTAATTTCGAAAGACGATCAAGTAGAAGTTGGCAAGCCATACTTAGAAAATGTAACAGTGGATGCTTTGGTTGAAGCGCAAGGAAAAGCAAAAAAAATCATTGTGTTTAAATTTAAAGCAAAAAAAGACTACAGAAAAAAGCAAGGACATAGACAACCATACACACAAGTGAAGATTGAAAAGATAGTAGGCTAATATGATACAAATCAGCTTACTAAAGAGAAGTCAAACCTATCACGGCTTTAAAATAGCGGGACATGCCATGTTTGCTGAATCTGGTCAAGATATTGTTTGCGCGGCTGTATCTGTTCTAGCTTATACAGCATTGAATGCAACTCATGAGGTTGCGGGTATATCCACCTCTGAGATGCAATTCAAGATAGATGAAAAAAAAGGTGTCATGACTTTATTCATTGATCATGCAAATGAGAGCACTAGCGTTATTTTAAAAACATTTGAAGTGGGAATTCTATTGCTTTTGGAAGATTTTAACGAGAATATAAGCCTTAATTATGAGGAGGTGTAAACATGATTGCAAAATTGAATATACAGCTATTCGCACATAAAAAAGGTGTTGGTAGCTCAAAAAATGGTAGAGATAGTGAATCAAAGAGACTTGGACTAAAAAGAGCGGATGGACAATTTGTTTTAGCAGGAAACATTCTAGTCAGACAAAGAGGTACAAAGTTGCACCCAGGCAACAACGTTGGCAGGGGTGGTGACGATACGCTATTTGCTTTAGTGGATGGTGTTGTCACGTTTGAGAGAAAAGACAAAAAGAGAAAACAGGTTAGTGTTTATCCAAAAGAAGCGTAAAAGCAACCTACCGATTCGGTAGGTTTTTTACATGAAAAGGAAGTGTAAAGATGTTTGTAGATATCGTTAAGATTAATCTAAAAGCGGGGAAAGGCGGAAATGGTTCTATTGCTTTTAGACGTGAAAAATATGAACCAATGGGTGGACCTGCTGGAGGAGACGGCGGCAAAGGTGGAAACATTGTGATTGTTGCTGATGAAGGGCTTAGAACTTTAATGGATTTTAAGTACAAAAAGATTTTCAAAGCACAAAATGGAGAAGATGGAAGAAACAAAAACCAATATGGCGCTAAAGGCGAAGATTTGGTTTTAAAAGTGCCTGTTGGGACATTGGTCAAAGACGAAGAGACGGGTATTGTGTTAGCAGACTTGAATGCGGCTAATCAAACTTTTATAGCTGCAAAAGGCGGAAAAGGCGGCAGGGGCAACGTTAAATTCAAAAGCTCCACACGACGCGCTCCAAGATTTGCTGAACCAGGCGGCAAAGCAGAAGAAAAGACGGTTATATTAGAACTCAAAATGATTGCAGATGTAGGATTGATTGGCTTTCCTAATGTAGGTAAATCAACTTTTTTATCGGTAACCACGAGCGCTAATCCCAAAATAGCCAATTATCATTTCACAACATTGAAACCAAATCTTGGTGTGGTTAAAATGCCAACAGGAGAGAGCTTTTTAATAGCAGATATCCCTGGTCTTATTGAGGGTGCATCAACTGGAACTGGTTTAGGGCTTGAGTTTTTGCGTCACATTGAGAGGACACGTCTAGTATTGCACATTATAGACATTTCAGGTCAGGAAGAAAGAGATCCTATTGAGGATTACTATACTATTAATAATGAGTTGGCTCAACACAGCCAGGCTTTGGCGGAGAAAGAACAAATTATTGTCTTAAACAAGACAGATTTGCCAAATGTCGAAGAGAATATTAAACGTGTTCGAGATAAACTATCAGGGAAGGGTGATATCTTTGAAATTTCTGCCGTCACAAAGACCGGGATTACCGAAGTATTGTACGCCGCATTGAATCAACTAAAAGAGATGCCAAATCCGGTAACCTTCTATGACGAAAATGAAGCACTGAAGTTGTCACAAAAAGAAATTAGAGACACTATTAATGTGTATCGACATAATGAACAATACATAGCAGATGGATACTTTTTGGAAAAATTGGTGGACTCAACCAATTTTGAAGATACGGAATCTATCAAGAATTTCCAGAAAGTTCTCAATGACAAAGGTGTGATTGAGAAGTTAAAAACACTGGGAGCATCAGAAGGAGATACTGTTGTTGTATGCGGTATTGAATTCGATTTCATAGAATAGGAGAGATAAACATGTTAACAGGGAAACAACGTAGTCAACTGAAATCCATAGCAAACACAGAAGAAGTCTTAATTAATATTGGCAAGAACGGGATTACAGAAAACTTGATAAAACAAGCGGATGAAACTTTAGACGCAAGGGAACTAGTGAAATTCAAAATACTAAGCAATAGCCCTTTGGAGTCCAAAGAAACAGCAAGTCAATTGGCAGAGATATTAGGTGCAGAATATGTAATGAGCATGGGCAGAAAATTTGTGTTGTATCGGCCATCAGACAATTGTATCATTGATTTGAGTTAAAAAGAAAGTTCATGCCGAGTTGCATGAACTTTCTTTTATATTAAGAGTTTTACTTTCGAGTAATCGACTTTTTTTTGGAGTTCTTTTGACTTAAGAATATAATCTTCAATGATGTTTCCTTCAACACTGAATAATCTTGGGGTGCAGCCTATGAGTATGTCTGCTAAATTTTCATAATCAATTTGGATTTCGTTTGCAAAGAACTTTTTAATAATATTGACAGCGCCTCCATTTTCTAAGGCGGCATAACATTTGACAAACCGCTCATCAATATTTTTGCCTGTTTCTTTATTAATGGTCAAATAATTGTTGAGCGTATATTCTTCCATGATTTTAACCACAACATTTTTATGGATGGTCTCTTTAAAGAAACGTAAATTGTTGGGGTCTTTAAAAATGATATCGTAAGCAATGCGTTCTTTTGCCATGAAAAACAAGATCAAATGCTCCTCTTTGTCACAAACATCACAAACAATACTGTCGATGCTTTCATAGAACTCTGTGAAAATAATCTTGATGATATTGTTTTTCGTCTTGAAGTAATAAGACAGCAAGCCCAAATTGACAGAAGCTAAATCTGCAATCTTTTGAACCGTTGTATGGTCAAACCCTTGTAAATAAAAAAGTGATTTGGAAGCATTTATAATGTTATTTCTTGTTTCGACACCCTTTTTATAACGTTTGATAAGATCACCTCTGTTAATAATATAACAAATTATAAAGTTTGTTACAATAGTTAAAATTGTGTATAATGAAAAATAATGAAAAAAATGAGGTATGATCATGAATGCAGAGTTGAGAGTCAAGTTAGTGGCACACACGCCAAATCCAGAAAAACTAGTAGCAGCAGCAGCAAAACTATGCTACTCAGACCTTCCTGGTGATGCGTTATTTAATGATTTGTCTGAAGATAAAGCTTCTAGTTTTATTGATATGCTGATGTCTATTGGACACCAGTCCCCAATTGAGCACATCAGTTTTTCCTTTTCTGTTGAAGGGGTGAGTCGAACATTAACACATCAATTAGTCAGACATAGAATTGCTAGCTATAGTCAAAGATCTCAAAGATATGTAACAGAAGGACAATTTCAATACATTATTCCACCTGAGATAGAACAAGTCCAAGAAGCAAGAGACTTATTTATCCATGCCATGCAACAAGATCAGAAAATCTATGATGACTTGTCAGAAATGCTTTATAAAAAGCATAAGGACACATTTATAAAGGAGGGCATTCCAGAAAAAAGAGCTGCTTCAATAGCGACAAAAAAAGCTATTGAGGATGCCAGGTATGTCTTACCTAATGCCTGTGAAACAAAAATCATGCTCACAATGAATGCACGGTCTTTAATGCATTTTTTCAGGTTGAGATGTTGCGAGAGAGCCCAGTGGGAAATCAGAGAGATGGCATTTCAGATGCTTAAAGAGGTAATGGAAGTAGCACCGTCGCTTTTTAAGAATGCTGGCCCAGGATGTGTTGTAGGACCATGTCCAGAAGGCAAAATGACATGTGGAAATATTATCCAAGTTAGAGAGAAGTACAAATTTACCCAAAATTAAGTCGTTGCATTGACTGATATTTTATGGTAGGATTGTTTTGCAACTGAATAGAGTGTGTAGGTGTTCATACTTAATAGGGAAAGTGGTGAAAATCCACTGCAGCCCCCGCTACTGTAAGTGATACAAGTTTCACAACCACTGGTTTATACCGGGAAGGGTGGAATGAGGTGATGCACAAGCCAGGAGACCTGCCTATAACGCACGCTATTAATAACCTTCGGAGGGAAGGGTATTTAATATTATGCTTTTAATATTAGATAATTTCCCAACCTAGGTTGGGAAATTTTTTAGTTAAATATTAGGAGGGAACATGAAAAAACAATTAACAATCTTATTGGCAATTCTTTTAATGTTATTGCTTATTGCTTGCGGGAATGGGAATGGGAACGAAACAACACCTGATCCAATTGAGAGTGAAGATTTGAATAGCTCCTCAATGTATCCTATGACTGTTACGGACAGCATGGGAAGAGAAGTTGTTATTCAGACAATGCCTGAACGTCTGGTATCTTCTGTCCCAAGTAACACTGAAATCATTTATGCCTTGGGTAAGGGTGATCACTTAGTAGGTGTTTCTGTCTACTGCAATTATCCTGAAGAGGCACTTTCTGTCGATAAAATTGGAGATTATAATGGCCCCAATCTGGAGTTGATTATCGATGCGCAGCCCGATGTTTTCTTTGCGGCATGGTTGAGTGAAGAGGTGATTGGTCAATTGGAAAATGCTGGCATTGCCGTGTTGTTGATTAACCCAAGCAATCTTGATGAAACATATGATACAATTCAGAGTATTGGAGATGTCATCGGTGCTTCAGATGAAGCAAATGAAATGATTTTAGAAATGACAGCACAACAGAATGACATTGTGGACAAGGTAAGTGGCTATCCAGCAAAAAAAGTTTTTTATGAAATCTGGCATGATCCATTGATGTCGTCGGGACCAGGAAGCTTCATGAATGAATTGATCGTGTTATCCAATGGCATTAACATCGCGGGGGACACAGAATCAGCTTACCCTGAGTTTAGTATTGAGAAGCTGATCACAGAGAATCCAGACGTCTATTTAACAGCGGATGATGGCTTCAAGACGCCTGAAGATATCTTTAATCGAACCGGATACGAAAACATTGAGGCAATAAGAACAGGTCAAGTCTTTTTGCTTCACCAAGACATCACTTCTCGACCAGGACCTCGTATTATTCAAGGACTTGAAATGGTTGCAAAAGCCATTCATCCACAAGCATTTGAAGGAAAGTAACAGACAACGAGTAAGAAGGTGTTGATTTGAAGAATAAAAAAATGTTGCTGATTTCGCTCATTGCTTTTTTGGGAGGTATCGTCATTACGTTATCCATAGGAGCGGTTAGTGTGAAATGGCTGGATATTGCAAAAATTGTCCTGGAAGAATTAGGGTTGATTTCTTTCCAAGAAGACATTTCTGATGCTACAAGATACATTATTCTACACGTAAGGCTACCAAGAATTATTGCATCCTATTTTGTGGGAGGCACACTTGCAATTAGCGGAGTCGCCTATCAAGGGCTCCTGAAAAATCCGATGGCAGACCCATACATATTAGGAATATCGTCTGGTGCTGCTTTTGGAGCCACATTAAGCATTGTTTTTTTTGCTGGAATGAGATTTTTTGGGATTCCAGCAATCAACATTACAGCGTTTGCTGGTGCAATTATGGTGGTGGTGATTGTCTATTCAATCGCAAGGATTGGTAATGAAGTACCTATTACAACCCTTCTTTTGAGTGGAATTGCCATGAATCAGTTCTTGGCTGCACTGATGTCGGTTATGATGCTGCTGTTTGGTGAAAGTTTACATATAATCATTCACTGGACTATGGGAAGCCTTTCTGGCAAAGGGTGGGAACAAGTTTTAACCATTATTCCATACAGTTTGTTGGGTTTTGTCGTGTTGCTTTATCTTTCACGGGACATGGATATTATGCTACTAGGTGACGAAAACGCAAGCAATCTTGGTGTTCAAGTTGAAAGGGTAAAGAAAATCATTCTTATTACAACCTCTATCATAACGGGTGCTGCAGTAGCGATATCTGGGATCATTGGATTTGTAGGATTGATTGTTCCACATGCTACACGAATCTTTACAGGTCCAAGGCACAAGGTACTGTTGCCTGTTTCTTTTAACGTAGGAGGCCTATTGTTGATGGCTTGTGATACATTGGCTAGGAGCCTCATATCTCAAGAAATTCCTGTAGGGATCGTAACAGCGGTTTTTGGAGGCCCATTCTTCATCTACCTTCTGTATACTAAGAAGAAGGAGGCTTTTTGATGGAAATAGTAATGGAAGCCGAACAGCTGAGTTATCAGATAAATGGGAAAAAAATCATAGATAGTGTGAGTTTTTCAATTTTCAAAGGAGAATTTGTCAGTATTATTGGACCAAATGGAGCAGGCAAAACAACTCTAATGCGATGTTTATCAAATAGCCTGAAGCATATAGGCACAATCCGATTGAAAGGTCGAGATATTCGGACGTATGATGCTAAAGAAAAAGCCAGAGCAATCGCTGTGGTTCCTCAAGAGTATACATTGCCTTTTAATTTTATAGTGCAGGATATTGTTAAGATGGGAAGAAATCCATATCTGAAGAAAAACCAAAGTCTTTATGAGGATCAAGATGACAAGGTTGCTATAGCGATGAAGCAGACAGGAGTAGAGGAATTCAAGCATCGATATTACAACAGTTTAAGTGGCGGGGAAAAGCAAAGAGTGATAACAGCACGTGCATTGGCACAAGATCCTGAAATACTGTTCTTGGATGAGTTTACTTCCAATTTAGATGTTCACAATCAATTAGAAGCGGTAGAAATGGTTTATGAGTTAAATAGACTAAAAGGGTTGACTGTTATAGCAATTATGCATGACTTAAACTTAGCGGCAAGATTTAGTGACCGCATTTTGCTTTTGATAGATGGGAAACTTGAAATTTTTGATGTGCCTGAACAGGTGATCAATGAATTTGTTCTTTCAAAAGCCTATCGTATGGAAATGATTGTAAGAAAAAACAAACTATTGAATGCTAATGAAGTCATCCCTATAAGAGTCAAAGGAAACCAGAAAAAAAAGAATGTTAAGATTCATGTCATTTCTGGCGGAGGAACTGGGGAATACATTTTGGAAAAATTAACTGCAATGGGGTACGAAGTATCTTGCGGGATATTGGCAGAAGGGGATTCAGACATATCTGTATGTGAAAGCTTAGGTCTTGAGTACATTAGTGACGACCCGTTCAGTTCTTTTAAAGGAGAGAGCATTCATAAGTTAAAAAAATGTTTGAAAAAAGTTGATCAAATTGTTGTTACGGATGTGCCATTTGGAAGAAACAATCTAGTAAATCTCATGGAGTTGGCTAGTGTGCCTGAAAAAAAGATCAGCATTTTACATGGTGTCGATCGAGATTATGTTGGTGGAGAAGCAGATGAATTGATTAATCAGTTAAAGAAAAGAAACAATGTAATAGAAGCTATGAATCTTGACCAATTATTCAAAGCCATTTAGACAAATTGACCAGGGAGCGTTAAACGCTCCCGAAAATTCTTTTTGTCCAATCTGCTATAGATAAGATGGTCTCAATATTTTCGAGTTCAACAGGTTGATGACGCTTCATAACAGATTCAATTTTTTTGGGGATATCAATAAAACCAATACTACCATTGAGAAAAGCTGCGACTGCTAACTCATTTGCCATGTTTAACACTACCGGCATTGACTTGCCAATCGACATAGATTCCAAAGCCAATTCTAAACAAGGAAAAGTGGTCGTATCAGGTTTTTCAAAGGTTAAGGCACCCAGTGCTGTCAAATCGAGAGACTTGCTATAATTAGGCAATCTGTTCGGATAAAATATAGCGTATTGAATCGGGAGTTTCATATCAGGCAATCCCATCTGTGCGATAACAGAGCGATCATGAAATTCGACCGCGGAATGGATGATGCTCTGGGGATGGACGACAATGTTGATTTGGCTATCATCAAGATTAAAGAGCCATTTTGCTTCTATTGCTTCAAGGCCTTTATTCATAAGCGTTGCTGAATCGACAGTGATTTTTTTTCCCATCGACCAATTTGGATGATTCAATACATCTTTCATAGATACATTCACAAGTTCTTTGGCATTTTTGCCTCGAAATGGGCCGCCTGAAGCGGTTAGAATAACTCTTTTTATAGGATTTTGGATATTTCCTTGTAGGCATTGAAAGATTGCACTGTGTTCGCTGTCAACTGGTAAGATTTTAGTATGATGCAACTTCACCAAATTCATGACTAAGTCGCCGCCAGCAACGAGGGTTTCTTTGTTGGCCAAGGCAATGGCTTTTCCTGATTCTATAGCTTTGACTGTAGGTTCAAGGCCGATCATGCCAGAAACGGCTGTAATAACCAAATCCACGCCTTCAAGACAAGCACATTCAGACAATCCAGATATTCCTGAAATGATTTTTGTTGTTCCAGGAACACGACTTTGGAGGGTTTTAGCCTTTTCTTTATCCATAACAGCGCAAAGTTTTGGTTTAAATTCATGGATTTGCTTTTCCAAAAGATTAATATTCGAGTGGCCACTAATAGACAAAACCTTTAATTTATCAGGGTGTTCACGAACCACTTCAAGAGATTGGGTACCAATGGAACCAGTTGAGCCAAGTATGGCTAAATATTTCAATGGATTCACTCCTTTATAGACGTATGAAAATATTATAACATATATTTTAAGTGTAAAAGTGTGATTTGTGTATTTGTAATCCGTAAGTCAATATTGTATAATGATATCACCATAAAAGGAGGACAAGTAATTGTTGAAATATGGCATAATGGGAGGCACTTTTGATCCCATTCACTACGGACATTTGGTGATAGCCAACGAGGTTATGTTTGAGTTTTCATTAAATAGAATATACTTCATTCCTACGGGTCAACCACCTCACAAGTCAAGCGATGGCATTACTTCCCCAGAACACCGTTACATGATGACACAACTTGCAACGATGTCGCATCCTTGTTTTGATGTTTCTGATTATGAAGTTACAAAAAAAGGGCCTTCTTATACCATTGAAACCATCCGATACTTGAAAAAAAACTATCCGGATGTTGAATGGTACTTTATAGCTGGCGCAGATACCATACTTGACTTGTCAACATGGAAAGATCCAGAAGAATTATTCAGAATTTGCGCGTTTATCGCAGTAAATCGACCTGGATACGGCAAGGACTTGCTTGACAGACAAATTCACCAGGCAAAGCAAAAATATGGTGCTGAAATACATGTTGTGAATGCACCATTACTCAAAATTTCATCAACAGATATCCGATTTCGATTAATGACCAATAAACCCATCAAATACTTACTTCCTGAAACAGTGGAAGCCTACATTCGGAAGAATGGTCTGTATAATTTGGCAGGAGGAGTGGATGGATAAAGACGTTTGGCAAAGGGAATTGGTCAACTTAATTGGGAGTGAAAGAGAAGCTCATTCTCTTAGTGTATCTTGTACCGCACTTAAATTAGCTAAAATAGCGGGTGAAGATCTAAACAAAACCGCTGTAGCAGCCTACTTGCATGATTGTGGCAAACTAAAGAACAATAAGTTGATTTTTGATACAATAAGAGGGTATGACATTATACTTGATCAAACGACAAAGCAAAACATTCAATTGCAGCATGCGGTTTTGGGTAGATATATGGCACAGGACCGCTTTCGTATTTCGGATGTTGACATTTTAAATGCCATCCGCTATCATACAACAGGTAGAGAAAACATGTCCATGTTGGAAAAAATTGTCTTCGTGGCAGATGGGATAGATGCTGGCAGACATTATGATGGTGTTGAAAAAATAAGAGAAGTGGCTTTCGAAGATTTGGAAAGAGGGCTGATTTGTTTGTTGGAACATACTTTAAACTATTTAAAACGAAACAATAATCAAATACACGCCAATACTGTAAAGGCCTTGGCATGGTACAAAAAAAGGAGGAGGTTGTAATTTGAACAAAACAAACCTGATGATTGAAACAATATTGAAAGCTTGTGAGAGTAAAAAGGGTTATGCTTTTAAATTGATAGATCTCTCGAAAGTTTCATCGTTTACCGATTATTTTGTTATTTGCTCTGTGAATAATGAAAGACAAGCCGAAGCGGTTGCTGAAGAAATTGATAATACTATGTCAAAACAAGGTTTCCAACTATTAGGCAAAGAAGGAATGTCAAGCAAGAGATGGATACTGTTAGATTATGGTGATATCATTGTGCATGTTTTCCATAAAGACGAAAGGAGCATTTATAAATTAGAACAACTATGGGCAGATGGTGATAATATAGAGATAGAACAATACGGAGTAGAAAACTGGCATTAAAGGCCAGTTTTCTTTTTTCTTTTCCTGCGGATACGCTGAATACGAAGAATATTATAGACTCTTAACAAGAACACCAGAAGTATAATGATGGAGATGATAAAGAAGATTTGTTTAATGATAGGGACCAACCTATCCCAATCGGACTCGTTAGGCATGCCGATAGCATTAACTTGGATAGGTGAGATTAGATCGACAGAGCCGAGAAGCTCATTGTCTATATAATAGGAGACGAAAGCGATTCTTTCGTCTTTACTAAGCGGAATATCATAATCGTAATAATCAACAACTTCATAGATAGACGCTTTCATCTCGATTGGGATGACAGCAGAAAGACTACGGCTTGTGATGAGAGGAACCTCTTCAAGGACAAGATTGTCAAGACGTGCATTTTTATAAAACATGCCGGATTCAACGAGTTGGACATTTTCAAAGTGATCGAAACCATAATTGAATAATTTAACCGTATCGCTGTAAACTTCTGTGATATAGCCACCTAACACAACAGAAATTAGCTCCAAATCATCCTTCTTTGCAGATCCGATTAAACAACTACCGGCTTCAGGTGTATAGCCAGTCTTGAATCCTGTTGCCCCTTCATACTTTATGTCCACGTAATAACCGTCAATGATGATCTGGTTGCCATAACCAACGCCTGATAGCAGTCTGTTTGAGTTGTTTAAATAGCGTTCTTCATTTTTTATGTTGGTGGGAGGAATCGTGTAATTTGGTTTTTCAATAATTTCACGGATGGTCTCGTTTTTATAAGCGTAAACAGCTAGTTTAGCCATATCTTCAGCCGTTGAATAATGATTTTCATCATGAAGGCCATGTGGGTTGGTGAAATGGGTTTGGGACATTCCCAACTCCACTGCTTTTTCATTCATTTTATCAACAAAACTTTCAACCGAGCCCTCATAATTGATGGCGATTACCTCTGCGACATCATTGGCCGAAGCGATTAACAAAGCATTAAGCATATGAACAAAATTTATTTGTTCTCCAGGTTCAAGGGCTATATGGCTACCATCAATTGTGTAGGGGGTTGAATCATCTACCGTAAGAATATCTGAAAAATCTCCCATCTCAAGAGCAAGTATGGCTGTCATGACTTTGGTTAAACTAGCAGGGAAACGGATTTCATCTGAATGATTGGAGAACAGTATCTTTCCAGAATGAGCATCCACTAAAACAGATGAAGGACAATCTAGTTTATCTTCACTGTAACCTACAGCTGTGTTACATATTAAGGTGAGCAAAAAAATGATTAGTAAATATTTTTTCATGATATCCTCCGCTTTGATTGCCAAAAACAGTATAGCAAACTTTTATATAAATTGTAAGTTTTTCTTTTTTTTGGTATGATAGATTAAAATGATAAATAGACTAAAGGTAAAGGGGACTATATGGAAAACATCAGTAGAAGAACAGTCATCATAACCGTGTCCGCATTGTTGCTGGGTAGTTGCTTTTTTTTTATCAAAAGTCAACTGAGTAACGTGAGTATAGCCACCGCATTGACGAATCATCTTGTGGATGAGACGAATGAAAGTGAAGATTTTTCTCAACTTGAAGAATCTGATACGAATACGGAGATTGACACAGTCAAGGATAGTCAACCAGAAGTGATTTATGTTGATATTGATGGTGCGGTTAACAACCCTGGGGTTTTCATGGTACCGTCTGGAACTCGACTATTTACATTAATCGATGTGGCAGGAGGATTAAAAGAGGATGCAGACACGAGAAATATCAATCGTGCTGACGAGGTTAAGGATAGACAAAAAATCTACATCCCAGAAATAAACGAAATTTATATTCCTGAACCGGATGTGTCTGAAAACTATGAAAGTAGCTCTGAAGCTGGAAGTTTAAATGATTCAAAGATCAATATCAACACGGCAAGTCAATCACAATTAGAAACCCTTCCAGGAATTGGAGAGGTGTTGGCCCAAAGAATCATTGCCTATCGTAATGAAAAAATGTTTTCAACCATAGAAGAAGTGATGAATGTCTCAGGCATAGCCAATGCAAAGTACGATGCATTGAAAGATCTCATCACCGTACAATAAATGAACGTATGGTTGTTATCCTTTGTATTTAGAATACAATTATTTAGGAGGACAAGATGACACTAGAAGAAATTAGATTGACACAAATGACAAAAAGCTCTGGCTGAGCGGCTAAAATAGGTCCTGAGACCTTGGCTCAAGTTTTGAGTCACTTACCTGATTTTGAAGATAATAGATTGTTAGTTGGGATTGGCAAAGCAGACGACGCAGCCGTTTATCAAGTAAATGACAAACTGTGCATTATCCAAACAGTTGACTTTTTCACACCAGTAGTGGATGACCCTTATACTTTTGGAGCAATTGCTGCTGCCAATGCTTTGAGTGATGTTTATGCCATGGGAGGCAAGCCCGTCTTAGCTCTTAATATAGTTGGATTCCCAAATTGTCTGCCCGCCCATATTCTTACAGAAATCCTAAAAGGAGGAGCAGACAAAGTAAAAGAAGCCTCAGCCGTTTTAGCAGGTGGACATTCAATAGAAGATGATGAACCCAAATACGGCTTGTCAGTCATGGGTTTTGTTGATTGCGACAAAATTCTTACAAACAGTGGTGCACAACCAGGAGATTATATTGCCTTGTCCAAACCATTAGGAACAGGTATTTTGAACACAGCAATCAAAGGCGGTATGATCAGTGAAATTGACTACAACCGCGCCGTTGAAACAATGATGTGTTTGAATGGGCAAGCATCTGAAATAGCAAAAAGCCTTTCCGCAACAGCGTGCACAGATGTCACAGGTTTTGGTCTACTAGGACATCTTGATGAAATGGCTGTTAACAGCCAGGTCACTATGGAAATTGAGGTTGGTAAAATCCCTATCATAAAGGGAACTATTGGATATGCTGAAATGGGGTTGATCCCTGGTGGTACTTACAAAAACAGAGCACACTACGAAGCCTATATGGATTTTGGAGAATATACAGACAATGATGTACTAGATATATGCTTTGACCCACAAACATCAGGTGGGCTTCTGATCACAGTACCACCAAATGAATTGAACAACTTGGAAAAACAAAAACTATTCAAAATCATTGGAAGAGTAATCGAACAAAAGGAAATACATGTACAATTAAAGTAATGGAGAATTGAATGGATAAGAAATCACTTTACAGGCGTATTCCCAAAGTAGATATATTGATGAATAGCCCTAAAATCAATTGTTTTTCAGAGCATGTAGATCGCGAGATTATCATTGCGGTAATTCGAAAAAATCTGGATACTTTAAGAGGTTTAATCGATGAAGGTGTGAAAGAAACGGTTATACATCAGAGAATAGAGTCTATTACGCATAAAATTGAAAGGGACTTGATCAATATGACGACGGGTTACCTAAAGGAAGTCATTAACGGGACAGGTGTGATTATACATACTAATTTAGGAAGATCAGTCCTATCAAAAGAGATCTTTGAGGAAGTAAAAAACACTTTGATTCACTATACAAATTTAGAATACGATCTAAGTATTGGTGCAAGAGGATCTAGATATGACTTAGTAGAAGAGTTGATATGCGCTTTAACTGGAGCTGAAAGTGCTCTTGTCGTCAACAACAATGCGGCTGCTGTCATTTTAACCTTAAAGGTATTTTCTTCAGAATACGAAACAATAGTTTCTAGAGGTGAATTAGTAGAGATCGGAGGCAGCTTTCGAATTCCTGAGGTAATGAAGCTCAGCGGAGCTAGGCTCATTGAAGTGGGCACAACCAATAGAACTTATTTGAAAGACTACCAAGAAGCGGTTTCGGAGCAGACTAAGGTTTTAATGAAAGTACACACCAGCAATTACAACATTTTAGGTTTTACCGAAAGCGCAAAAGCGGAAGAGTTGGTTGATTTAGCGAGAAAAGAAAATCTTATGGTGATTGAAGATTTAGGTAGTGGTGTTCTAATAGATTTGACAGAGTACAACTTTGACTATGAACCTACCGTTAGAGACTCGATCCAAAAAGGAATCGATTTGGTCACTTTTAGTGGAGATAAGCTCCTTGGTGGGCCACAATGTGGCATTATTGTTGGGAAAAAGAAATACATCGACCAGCTTAAGAAAAACCAACTAACAAGAGCGCTTCGAGTGGATAAATTTACGCTAGCCGCTTTGGAAGCTGTTTTTAGAAGATATTTGAACTCAAAGACTGTTGCGGAAAATATTCCAGTGCTGAAGATGATGACGACCTCCTCGGATGAAATCAAGGAAAAAGCCTTGCGATTAAAGCATTTGATACAGAGCCTGGACGTAAAATCAACGACAGAAATCGTTCCAAGTGTATCAAAATTTGGTGGAGGTTCAATGCCACAGTCAATTATCCAAAGCTTTGCAATTGCCATTAAACCATTTCAAATCACAGCATCAGAAATGGAAGAGAGGCTTAGAAAGAATAACCCGCCCATTGTTACTAGAGTGTCAAACGAAGAAATCCTCATTGACTTAAGAACTGTTTTCGAAGAACAGTATGAAGCTATCGCGAAAGCCATTCTAAAGATTGAGAGAGGAGACAGATGATGAGAAATCTTATCATTGGTACAGCTGGACACATAGACCATGGAAAGACGTCTCTGATTAAAGCCTTAACTGGAATCGAGACGGACCGTCTAAAAGAAGAGAAAGCCAGAGGCATTACAATTGATCTTGGATTTTCTTTTTTTGAGTCTCAATCAAGCGGTCAAATAGGCGTTATCGATGTACCAGGGCATGAAAAATTTCTGAACAACATGCTTTCGGGCGTTGTTGGAATGGATATGATCTTGTTGGTAGTTGCTGCTGACGAAGGAGTCATGCCTCAAACAGTTGAACATTTGAATATTCTTGAGCTGATTGGTGTAAAAAAAGGCATCATTGTTATGACAAAAGTAGATATGGTAGATGATGACATGCAGATGTTAGTGGCCGAGGATATCCAAGATCATATCAATCATACTTTTTTAGAATCGGCTGACATAGTTAAAGTTTCATCAGTCACGGGAAAAGGTATAGACAGCTTGAAACAAAAAATTGATCAAGTGTTGAAAACAATTCCTGCTAGAAACGAATTCTATCAAGCTAGAATGCCAATTGACCGAGTTTTTACACTAAAAGGAATAGGAACAGTGGTAACAGGAACAGTTATCGAGGGTAGTTTTGAAATCAATGACGAAATATGTATCTATCCGGATAAAATAGGTTACCGCATTAGGAACATTCAAGTTCATGGACAAAACACAACAAAGACAGTTGCTGGGCAAAGAACCGCTATTAACATTGCTTCTGCAGCAAAGCATGAGCTATCTAGGGGCCAAGTAATTGCTAAAAGAGACAGCTTATTTAGTACAAAACGACTGGATGTGGAATTAATCCATTTAAAGGATTCTCAGCGCATTATCAAAAATGGAAGTCGTGTCCACATGTTTACTGGAACGGCCGAGACATTGGCGACAGTGATTTTATTTGAACGTGCTGAACTGATGCCAGGAGACAGTAGTTATGCGCAGTTAAGGTTAGAAGATCCGTTAGCGGTCAAGTTTGGAGATAAGTTTATCATTCGGTTTTATTCACCGTTGGAAACAGTTGGAGGAGGAACTATTTTGGATCCTTATCCATTGAGGAAAAAGCCGATGTCTAAAGAGCAGATTTTTTCATGCCAACAAAAAAGCAGCTCAAACAAGTTGACTGTGTTACACGCTTTTATAAAAGAACAAAGAGAATTCGTTGAGAGAGATTTTTTACACAAATTATTTCCTTGGGATATGGATACATTGACATCGAGCATCGGTCATTTGGTCAAATTAGAAAAAGTTATGCTTATCGAGGACAACGACAAACCCTACTACATTGACAAAACCAACTATAACCAACTAAGAGACAAGTTGTTAGATGAAATTAAGAAATACCATCTAGCCAATAACTTGCGTCCTGGAATTAACAAGGAGACCTTATATAAAAATACTCAGATAAGTGCAAGTTCGGGGGTATTCAACAAAATATTAAATCATATGAAAACCAAAGGAGAGATTGAACAAATTAATGAGTACGTTGCGTTATTTGGATTTGAAAGAATTTTAAGCGGATCACAACTCAAGATATACACATCAATTAACGCATTATTCAGCCAAGACGATGGCATCGTAAAAAAAGAATCCATACAAGAATTAGACAGAGAAAATGCTTTGCTTGACTATATGGTATACAATAAAGAGGTAGAAGTGATCAACAATGAACTTGTCATTCAAAATAATTACCTAAATACTTTAACTAATAAACTGAAAGAATATTTAGATATAAACAATGAAATGACGGCAGCGGAGGCAAGAGATTTGTTCAATACTAGCCGCAAAAAGGCGATTATTTTGCTTGAATATTTCGATATGAAAAAGATCACGAAAAGAGAAGGCGACAGTCGCAAGTTGTGCAATAAAATACTTGAGAGGTGAAAGATGGACAGTAGGATTCTAATTGTAGACGATGAACCATTGTTGGTAAAAGGGTTGAAATATAGCCTTGAACAAGACGGCTATTTAACAGACACGGCATACGATGGGAAAGAAGCTCTTGAAAAACAGGGGGCCCAAAAGTACGATCTCATCATTTTAGATCTGATGTTGCCAGAAATTGATGGTTTGGAAGTATGTCAAAGAATACGCGAAAGATCCGACACGCCAATTATCATGTTGACTGCAAAAGGAGAAGACATGAATAAAATACTAGGACTTGAATACGGTGCGGATGATTATATGACCAAACCATTCAATATATTGGAACTTAAGGCTCGAATAAAAGCGATTCTAAGACGTTCAGGAAACAAAGAAACTAAATTTGGCGATCAAGTGATTTATGTGGATGATTTTATGATTAACACTTTAGGACGAAAAGTAACCGTTAATGGAAAAGAAATCAATTTGACTGCAAAAGAATTTGATCTACTGATTCTTTTAGCCACTAACCCTGGCAAAGTGTTCACAAGAGAAGAACTCCTAGAAGTCATATGGGGATATGAATATTTTGGAGATTTAAGAACAGTGGATGTTCATGTGAGACGACTTCGGGAAAAAATAGAGAAGGACACAACCAATTATGAATATATACTAACCAAATGGGGAGTGGGCTACTATTTTAGGAATAGGACTTAGTAATAGATTCATTAGCTTTAGGTGGAAAATGCTTTCCACCTATTTGTTGTTAATTGTATGCTTATTTATTCTACTCACTTCTTTGATTCCTCAGTATGTGTTGGATTGGCAAATCCAGTTTAGGGTAGAAGCACTGAAGGATGCGTCTTATGAAATTGGGAATAGGATAGACTATTACCTTGGTTTTTATGACTCGACAATCTACGTGACATATATTGATAACATAACCAGGCAATACGCCAATCAAATGGATTCAAGAGTATTGATTTTTGACAATGGTGGGAAAATCATTTCGGACTCAAACAACCAGCTTAAATCACAAACCTTGGAGGTGCTGGAAATTAATGAGGCACTCACTGGAGAAATGTCATGGAACAATTACTATTTCAATGATATTGGAAATGTCTTGTATCTTGCTATTCCCGTCTTTGTGGAAGGGGATGTCAGAGGTGGTGTTCTCGTTTCAAATTCAATCAATGACCTATATGATCATGTAGAAATCATTAATAGAACGATACAAACAATTATGCTAACGATTGGTCTAATCATAATATTGGGAGTATTTATTATATCCAACCACTTCTTGAGGCCCATTAATAAATTTTATCCAGTGATCAATAAACTAGCTAAAGGTGATTTTTCTGATCGAGTAGTTGTTAAGTCAAATGATGAGTTTAAGCTTCTTGCAGATTCATTTAACAACATGAGTGTGCAATTGAATGAAGTCGAGCAACAGCGCGAAGATTTTGTGGGGAACGTATCGCATGAATTAAAGACACCATTGTCATCCATTAAGCTGTTAAGCGAAAGCTTGTTGACACAGGACAAGGTAGAAGAATCTGTATATAAAGAATTTTTAATGGATATCAATAATGAAGTGAATCGCTTAAATCGAATTGTGACAGACTTGTTGTCTTTGGTAGATATGAACAAAAAAGACTTAATTTTGTCCTATCAATTCTCAGGATTAACAGAGCTTGTTAGAAAAGTGGCAGAACAGCTCAAACCGTTAGCAGATCAAAAGCAGATCGTAGTGCTGATAAAAGAAAAAGAGAAACTTTTCTTGAGAATGGATCCTGATAAAATCAAACAAGCTGTGATCAATATATTACACAATGCCATTATGTATACTGCAGAGCAAGGGTCCATTGAAGTAAGCCTTTATAAAGAGAAAGAAATGGCCGTTATCGAAATCAAAGATACAGGTGTGGGGATATCTGAAGAAAACCTTCAAACTATTTTTAACAGATTTTATCGTGTTGATCGAGCTAGATCAAGAAATACAGGCGGGACAGGTTTGGGGTTATCTATCTCAAAACAAATTGTCAACCTTCATCATGGGGAGCTTACTGTTAGGAGTAAACTTGGAGAGGGCAGCATATTTTGTATCAAGTTGCCGATTCAATAAAGGAGAAGACAATGAGGACAAAGAAAAAACAAAGATTCATTATAGCGATTATTTGGATTATTTCAACGTTGATACTGACGGCCTGCTATTCCAGAGGTAAAGAAGAAGAGAGTGTCGTAAAAATCTCACCTTTCCGAATGGAACAAAGCGCATTTCTACAACTCTATATACCCAACAAAACACAGAGTTGTTTAATCTCAGAACTTTCTGGTGTTTCTGAGATAGACGAGTCAAAAGAAATTGAAGAAGCGTTGCGTCTCTTGCGAAAAAGAACAATGGAATCCAGTAACTTTGTATCAATGGAAAAGTTGGTTTTTTTGAACATTTCAATCGTAGCAGATACGGTCTTTATTGAGTACGAATTCCAAGAAGATATTCAACTTGATGAGATGGAAGAAGCACTCACGCTATATTCAATAATCAACACAGCTACTGCACATCAAAACATTGAGTTTGTGAAGTTGAGCAACAGTTCCAGCGATAAATACTTTTTTAGCAAATACAATATCGATGTGCCTCTTGCATCAACCAATGCACTGTTGTACAAAGATTACGTGAGTCCTATTCAAACGGTGGCTAACCTTTTAAATGCAATTGTTGAAAAAAGAGAACTTCCAAGCATAGCAGACAACGAAGTGAGTGCGATATTACAAAGCATTACATTTGAAATCAAAAGATTTGACATCATGGACTATGAATATAATAAGTATGGAGATTTTGTGACGGTTAGATCAAAAATTATTTTTGGAGATAACTTATCAAATGAGAAGACGATGGAACTATCTTTTTTACTGGAACTGTTGAGTGGACGGTTTGAAATCAAAGAAATAATTGCGCACGAGGATGAATAAATATTGACATAAGTGTTAAGTTATGATATCTTTTTTAAAACCTTTAATTTAGTACGAGAGACTAAGAAGGAGTCCGTATGAATCTGACAGGAATGAAAGATTATTTAAAGACAAGGCAATCGGAGCACAATAGTGCTTCAGGTTGCTATTTTTTTGGGAGGCAAAGATGAAAGGACAGTTAATTATGGAGAACGGAATGGCTTTTGAAGGGACATGTTTTGGAGAGGTTAAAGACTCTAGGGGAGAAGTTGTTTTTAATACAGGAATGACTGGATACCAAGAAATATTGACCGACCCTTCATATTTTGGACAAATTGTTGTGATGACTTATCCATTGATTGGGAACTATGGAATCAATTTTTCAGATGTTCAATCAACAGGAATTAAAGCGAATGGACTGGTTGTAAAAGAAGTGTGTGAGATTCCAAGCAATTGGCGGAGTGAAATGGATTTAGACTCGTATATGAAGGAAGAAGGCGTAATTGGAATTAAAGGCGTGGACACAAGACAGATCACTAGAATTATACGCCAATATGGCACGATGAGAGGGATGATTACTACCACAGACTTGAAGTATGATCAAATCAAAAAGATGTTTAACTTCAATCCAACAGCACAGGCGGTTAATAATGTCAGTACCAAACAAATCGTTAATTTTGATGGTAAAGGTGCTCATCTTGCGGTGCTTGACTTAGGTGTAAAAACAGGCATTATTAACGAGTTGAAAAAAAGAGACTGTAGAATCACCATGTTTCCTGCACATACAGATGATAAGGAAATAATGCGTTGTCAACCTGATGGATTGTTTATAACCAATGGCCCAGGAGATCCAAAGGAATTGATCAAAGTCATAGATACGGTAAAAAAACTAGTGGGAGTCATGCCGATATTGGGTATTTGTTTGGGTCATCAAATCATTGCTTTGGCATGTGGAGCAGACACGGAAAAGATGAGATTTGGGCATAGAGGTAGCAACCACCCAGTTAAATCTATGTTGGATGGTCGAGTCATGATTACTTCTCAAAATCATGGATATATGGTTAAGCCAAACAGTGTTCCCAAAGGATTCACCATAACGCATACGAGTTTAAACGATGGTAGCATAGAAGGACTATTTAACAGTGAAAAAAAGACGATGGGTGTTCAATTCCACCCTGAAGCAAGCCCAGGGCCTAAAGAGTCCAGTTTTATCTTTGATAGTTTTTTAAAAATGATAATAGGAGATCATATATGCCATTAAATACTAGTATTAAAAAAGTCTTAGTAATAGGGTCCGGACCGATTATTATTGGGCAAGCTGCCGAATTTGATTATTCGGGGACGCAAGCTTGTCGGGCTTTGAAAGAAGAAGGCGTCGAAACCGTTTTAGTTAACAGCAACCCTGCAACGATTATGACGGATAAATCCGTAGCAGATCGAGTTTACATAGAACCGCTCACCATCGATTTCATAGAAAAAATAATTGAAAAAGAAAAACCGGATGGGATATTGCCAGGCATGGGAGGGCAAACTTCACTAAACTTAGTGGTTGATTTATACGACAGAAAAATTCTCGAAAGAAACCAGGTAAAAGTTATAGGCACCTCTATAGCAAGCATCAAAACAGGGGAAGACAGAGAAGCTTTTAGAAAAAAGATGGAAGAAATTGGACAACCAATAGTAAAAAGTGAGATCATACATGGTGTAGAAGAAGGCATTATTGCCGCAAATCATATTGGTTATCCAGTTATAGTTAGGCCGGCTTACACTTTGGGAGGTTCTGGGGGAGGCATAGCAGAAAACGAAAAAGAGTTACTAAACATTCTTTCAAAAGGTCTCAACCTAAGCAGAAATCGACAGGTACTGATTGAAAAAAGCATCAAAGGGTGGAAAGAAATAGAGTATGAAGTCATGAGAGATGGCAATGGTACTTGTATCACTGTTTGCAATATGGAAAACATGGACCCCGTCGGGATTCATACAGGCGATAGCATTGTGGTAGCTCCTTCTCAAACTCTTTCAGATGTTGAACATCAGATGCTAAGAACGGCTGCATTGAAAATTATTGATGAAATTGAAATTAAGGGTGGGTGCAATGTGCAGTTTGCATTAAATCCAGATAACTTCGAATATATAGTAATCGAAATCAACCCACGAGTCAGCCGATCTTCAGCCTTAGCTTCTAAAGCAACGGGCTATCCAATAGCAAAAGTAGCAGCTAAAATTGCTCTGGGATTAAATTTAGATGAGATTGAAAACTCAGTGACAAAGAAAACGACCGCTTGTTTTGAACCGGTATTGGATTATGTTGTTGTCAAAATTCCAAAGTGGCCTTTTGACAAACTCTACAGTGACAATCGTCGCCTTGGCACGCAAATGATTGCAACCGGAGAAGTAATGGGTATTGGAAATAATTTTGAGGCAGCACTTCTTAAAGCGTTACGATCCTTAGAAATTTCGCAATTCACATTAATCAACAAAAAATACGATGACATCACACTCGTTCAATTAAAAGAAGCAATAGCCGTATCCTCCGATGAACTTTTATATATACTGGCCTCAATGTTGAGACGAGGCTACAGTGCGTCAAAAATTCATGATTATACAAAGATCGATCCCTTCTTCATACAGAAAATTAGAAATATTATTGAACAAGAAGAATTATTAAGACGCGTTAAACTTGAAGATTTGACCCCTCAATGGTTGAATCAACTTAAAAGGATGGGTTTTTCAGATAAAGGGATGGCAGACTTGATGGGCTGTGAACCAGATATGATATTTAATAGACGGCTTCAGTTTGAAATATACCCAACATACAAAATGGTGGATACATGTAGTGGCGAATTTGAAGCCGAAACACCTTACTATTATTCAACTTATGACAATGAGGACGAGATGATTGTAAGTGACAAGAATAAAATAGTCGTTATTGGATCTGGCCCTATTCGAATTGGACAAGGAGTTGAGTTTGACTATTGCTGCGTACATTGTGTGACAGTTCTTAAGAATCTTGGGTATGAGAGCATTATGATCAATAACAATCCAGAAACTGTTAGTACAGATTTTGACATGTCAGATAAACTATATTTTGAACCACTAACGGAAGAAGATGTTTACAATGTCATATTAAAAGAAAAACCTGTAGGAGTCATTCTCCAGTTCGGCGGACAAACAGCGATCAAACTAGCAGAATTCATAAAGAAAATGGGCGTCAACATTTTAGGAACCACCGCAGATCATATTGATATGGCTGAGGATAGAGACAAATTTGACGATATGATGGAAAAATTAAACGTCAAAAGACCTATAGGGAAAGGTGTGTGGAATATAAATGAAGGACAATTGGTTGCTGAACAAATAGGCTATCCTGTCTTGGTACGGCCGTCTTATGTTCTTGGCGGACAAGGGATGGAAATAGCATATCATGAAAAAGCTTTGATCAATTACTTGGAAATGGCCTTCAAAAAAGACAAAAAACATCCAGTGTTAATTGATAAATACATGTTAGGATTGGAATTAGAGGTAGATGTTATTGCGGATGGAGAAGAAATCTTAATTCCTGGAATAATGGAACACCTTGAGAAAGCAGGGGTTCATTCAGGTGATAGCATTTCAATCTATCCCACTAAATCTTTAACAGCAACACATATAAATAATCTAGAGATCGCTACTAGAAAAATTGCATTAGAGTTGGGAGTCAAAGGAATCTTGAATGTTCAATTCGTATTGAAAGACGATGAAATCTATGTCATAGAAGTAAATCCAAGATCAAGCAGAACAGTGCCTTTTATAAGTAAAGTCACCAACATACCAATGATCGAATTGGCAGTAAGAACCATGATGGGAGAAAAATTGAAAGATATGGGGTTTGGAATAGGTCTCTATCAACCTCCAAACATGGTAGCCATTAAAGTGCCTGTGTTTTCCTCACAAAAAATCGGAGGGACAGAAGTAAGCTTAGGACCTGAAATGAAATCCACAGGTGAAGTGCTTGGCATTGGCAGAAACTATCATGAAGCACTGATAAAGGGCTTTATAAGTGCAGGGATCAATCCTCCTGATAAAAGCAAAAAAGTGGTGGTTACCATTAAACCAGAAGACAAGTCAAGATTCATGCCTTTGGCAAAAAGGCTTGAATCTCTTGGCTATCAATTATACGGGACTAAAGGAACTTACAGTAGCTTAAAAGAAAATGGAGTGAAAATAGAAAAAATAAATAAGATAGGCGAACCAAACAATATACTAGATTTGATTGATTCCGGTAATTGTGGGTTGGTCATCAACACACCAACCAAAGCAAATGATTCAACCAGAGATGGCTTTATCATCAGAAGAAAATCTGTTGAGAATGGCGTACTTCTATTGACAAACTTGGACACGTTGGAAGGGTTATTGACAATGTTAGAAGACACGACTCCCTTACAAGAATTACCAGTATTTGAAATAGAGGAGGTCTATACAACCATTTGATGGATAGATTTTATCGATTGTATATGCTAAAATTAATAAAGAAAATGGATTAGTGTTCCATCATATGTCGATTGCAAGTGGATTTCAAGGATCAATTGGGATTGATGATTTTAGATTATTATGATATACTTTGTTGTCGAATGGGAGTAGATGAGTGCTGGTGTGCTTCCTGGTCTTCAAAACCAGTGTAGGGCGTTCATAGCGTCCTGGGTGGGTTCAATTCCCACATACTCCCGCCATAAATATGAAGGAGCAAATTAGTGAAAAACAACCAAAACAATGTCATGGTCTGTGTCACACAGCAAAAGACTTGTGAAAGATTGATAGAAAAAGGGAAATCCTTACTGAAAAATGAGAACGATCATTTATATGTCATACATGTGGTCAATGAAAAAGATAATTTCTTAGATAATTATTCAGATGGAGAAGCATTGGAATACTTGTTTGGAATTACGAAGGTAATGGGTGCGGAACTAATTGTTAAGCGTTCAAAAAACATCTTGGCTACGTTGGTGACTTTTGCAAAAGAGAATGAAATTAACACAGTCGTAATGGGAGAATCTCCAGACCAAAAAAATCCTTTTGAAGAAAAGTTGAGGAAAAAACTGAAGCACACAACAGTATGGGTGGTGTGAAACAGAAAACTGATAAAATGGGACTGTTTAGTAAATTAAGGTGGATGTTTAAACTGTTATTTAGTCATCAAGTTAGACTAAGGGACAAAGTCCCCATTGTTTTGTTGCTTTTATACATCCTAAACCCTATAGACCTTATTCCTTTGCCCATTTTAGGCTTTGGTATTTTGGATGATTTGGTCATATTTATTATTTTAATGCATCTGGTAGACAGGACATTGGCGAAGTATTATAATAAAGATATCAACAACATTGACCCGGATCATGTTGTCAGTGGTGTTGAATATGAAGTCGAAGAAGATGAGCAATGACTGCTCATTTTATTTTAGCTCAGGTTTAAACTTTTATATAAGAGAGTGCATATGCAATGAGTGAAAACAGTGAGGGTTTGATATGGGATACTTAAATAATTACGATGTAAAAGAAATCATCTTTGAAAACAACTTACAAAGAATCACAAGATGTATGAACAATGAAAACGAAACTGAGTTTTATAATAACATCATTATGGCACCAAGAATCATCGAACTTATTGATTCTAACTTGTTGGTGGAACAAATGGAAACAATACTTGCTTCAACCAAAAATGAGGACAGGGCATACATCGCCACCAGTATTTTGGATAGCATCCCCTTAGAAGATTATATCATCCAAACAGATTTAACAATGAGTGACCAACTAAATCTTACAGAACGTCTTCTAGATACATTTCTAAAGTTGGAGGAATATCCGGATCTCATTCAAGAATCCATGATACAAAAGGATAATATTCTAGTGGCAGATGGAGAGATTGTCCTTAGAAACCTTCTTAAATTCAGCCAAGCATACGACATCAGCGAAAGTGTATTAGTCAAGGAAGTTGGTAATTATATTCATTTTATCTATGCAAAATCATATATTGACAACTATGAGATATCAGAAAAGTTACCTCCTGATATCAAACGTTTGGTGATGCGTTGTTTTTCCAATCAATATATGCACATTGGACAAGTTTGCGAAGCTTTTAAATCTTCACCAACCTATGCGCTTGTCGCTGTCTCAAACAACTCTATTCAATCTGAAAGCCAATTCGATGTAACTAGACTTGAGACGAATGAAGACAAAGAGAGTGAAACGACTGAGCCGCTTGAAGAGACAAAAATGACGACAAGCAAAACGTTGAGAGGAGTTGCCATTGCCTTGATCATTGCGATACCCTTGTTGTTCTTATTGCTAACAAGGTGTGACAGCAATGCGGATGCTGAATCAGATCTTCCAAATATTCCGCCAATAAATGACGAGATTCAATACCCATCTAATGATCAGACACAAGGCGAACCTACCTCGCCAAATCTTCCTGAAACCATTAATGAATACTACAATGACGAACTTTTACAAAAAGCAGGAAGTGAAAAGGTCGCAGAGATAGATTTTTCTAAATTCTATGATGGATACAGCTCACTGAGAGTAGATGGGAAAGTATCCTCGGGTGAGAAGACGCTTTTTGCGGTTGTAGATTTAAAAAGCGATGACTTTTCATATTTAAAGAACAGGCAAGTAGGATTATCTATGAGACTAACGACAGAGACCGAAGGATTATCGCCTTCTGTCATTGTAGAAGTAATAGAGAATGGAGAAATCAGCACATATTCTAATGAGAAAGTTGACTTGACAAAGAATCTATGGACGCTTTCTCAAACAGCTATTATGCTGGGAGATGCAGAAAGAATAGATGTTTTCATTGTATTTAATGAAGAGGCATCCGTTTGGATTGATGGGATTGAAGTCGACATATTAAAATAAGTGATCTTTCACTTATTTTTTTATTTTATGGAACTTTAATTTACCAAATACGTCTATAATAGGTGTTGACGGAGGTGTTAAATTGAGTGTTATATTGATGAACGAAATATGCAAGGAATACAAGGTTGGACAAATCAAAGTACATGCCCTTAAAAACATTACCTTTGAAATTCAAAACGGAGAATTTGTTTCAATCATGGGGCCTTCAGGATCAGGAAAATCAACGCTCTTAAACTTAATTGGATGTTTGGACAAAAGCTCTTCAGGGACGTATATTCTTGATGGGACAAGTGTAGAGAAGTTGAATGACAACCAATTGTCAGAAATTAGAAACCGTTTTATTGGATTTGTTTTCCAAAGCTTTAATCTTCTTGGAGAACTTAATGCTTTACAAAATGTTGAAATTCCGCTGATTTATAGGGGGATAAGAGGGAAAGTAAGAAGAAAAATGGCTGAAGAGGCGCTTGAAAAGGTGGGACTTAAGGATAGAATGAAGCACTTACCCACACAGCTTTCAGGCGGTCAACAACAAAGAGTGGCCATTGCAAGGGCAATTGTAGGAAATCCATCCGTTATATTAGCAGATGAGCCTACTGGCGCCTTAGATTCTACGACAGGAAATAATATCATGGAATTATTTAATGAGTTGAATCAAAATTTCAAGATGACTATTGTACAAGTCACACATGAGGAAACAATAGCTGCCTATGGACAACGAATCATAAGACTGATGGATGGCAGTATTCATCAAATCGATATCAAAGAGTAATTTGAAGGAGAAAATGATAAAGAGATATTTACCCATTTTGGTTGTGCTGATGTTAGTGGTAGTGGGAGGCTATTATGCAATTAATCAATTGATGCCAAGCGTTGATCCAGACGATGGACCTAAGACTACTTACACAACTTCACCAGTTATTCGAGGAGACATAAATGTAGGGGTGAACACTTCCGGACAGTTGAATGCATCTTACGGTGGAGGCATACGTGTCCCACAAGTTTCAGACCCTGAATTCTATGGGATCTCCTATGTTATAGCAGAATTTTTGGCAGAAGAAGGTGATTCATTGTCTATGGGAGAGCCAGTTGCAAGACTAACTTCAAACGATTTAGACAATAGAATTAGTGATTTAAGAGCCAATTTGGAAAACAAAAGAGATCAACTAGCTCAACTCCTAGGTGTAGATGTAAGAGAAGTTGAAAGTGTCAATCCTTATGATGGCATCATCATTGTTGCTCCTATTGCAGGAAGAGTAACAGAATTAAGTGCCAGACAAGGTGAAGAGCTTGGCAATGTCATTGCCAACATCATAGACGACTCTGAGTATAAGATGGAGTTTAAAGCACGTGCCAGTGAATATGAAGATTTGTATGTTGGACAACGCGTATTATTGAAATTTAGAAATTTTGAAGGCTATTACGAAGGATATATAGAAACTTTGAACCCCAACCCTGTGCCCTCTGAGCCCAAACCGGGTGAAGAATTTGGCGTTTCCTATGTTCATTGGGGTGTAATAAGAGCAGAGAATCCAGGATTAATACAACCAGGTATGACAGCCTCTATTAGTATTCCGACCACACAAGAGTCTAACTTACCTGATAAAACCTTGGTTGAGACAGGAAGAGTCACCAGCTACGTTAATGAACGACGGATCTTTAAGAATGCGGTATCCTCTGAGGAGTTGGTAGTGACTGAAGTTTTGATCAATGAAAGAGACTATGTAGAAAAAGATCAAGCGCTAGTCAGATTGGCAGGAGCAGAAGTTAGATTAATGATTCAAAACAGATTAGATGAGTTAAATACCATTAGACGAAGTATTCAAAAAGCCGAAGATATGAAGCAAAATTTGGTTATCACAGCACCTATGGATGGTGTTGTAGCAGGATTTTGGAGAAGTCAAGGCGAAACCATTTCACCTGGAGAGTGGTTCGGCGATATCTTTAACACTAGAAACATGATGATTTGGACGCAAGTTGATGATATAGATGTCGTTTATATACGACAAGATGCACCTGTTGTAGTCACAGTAGACGCTTTGCCGGGAGAGGTTTTTGAAGGAAGAGTAAGCCGGGTATCTCAATCTGGACAAGATTCAAGCGGAATCATCAAGTATTCTGTAGAAATAGATGTTAGCGGAAGTGGCGCTCTAAGGCCAGGCATGCAAGCACAGTGTTTTATCGATGCTGGAGAATCAAACGATACTTTACTAGTGCCAATTGAGGCTGTTTTTGAAGAACAAGGAATGCCAAGAGTAGAAGTGCTTTTAGAAGACAATAGCGTGGAGTCAAGGACCATTGAAACAGGTTTGATCAACTATCGATACGCAGAAGTGTTGTCTGGACTAGAAGAAGGTGAAAAAGTCGTAACAGGAAGCAGCTCAGACCTATTACCAAGCCAACATATCAATAATTCAGATAGTCTGCTTCCGAACAATTGATAAGTGGGACGTGATAAAATGGAGAATAACAAAGGTACAAAGTCATTTTTGATCCGGATGTATTTCAATGCAAAAATGGCTTCTTCCGGATTGATTTCTAATGTTTTAAGAACTTTTCTGACTGTTTTAGGCATTACGATAGGCGTTGCTTCGGTTGTAAGCTTAATGGGAATAGGAGAAGGTGCAAGAGTTGCGGTTGTCGAGCAGTTCGAAAGCCTAGGCGAGAATGTGATTGTCATGAAAGCAAACAATGCAGTCTACCAATTTGACAGCGAAGAATACAAAGAAGTTCTAGAAAGGGTTGAAACCATTCAACATGCCACTCCTGTAATCCAATCAAAGGAGTATGTTCGTTGGAGAAGAACAAGAGGCGATATTGAAGTGTTAGGAGTTAACAGCTACTACCCACAAATCAAAGACCATGAATTAGCTGCAGGAAACTTCTTTTCAACGCTACATGTAGATACCCGATCGCCCGTATGTGTTCTAGGTTATAATGTGGCAGCTTCTCTATTAAATGGGAGAAGTCCAGTCGGGTACACCCTCACGATTGAGAATTTAAGCTTCACAATTGTAGGTGTACTAGAACAAAAAGGTGATGGGAAAGCTGAAAATATCGACAATAAAATTGTAGTTCCTTACACGACAGCCATGAAATTGAACAATATTCGTTCTGTAGATGAAATATGGGCAAAATCAAAAGACTCTGTTGATGCAGAATTGGCCATGGTTCAATTAGGTAGGATTTATAACCGAAAGATTCAAGGTACCACCATGGATTTTTCAAATTCAAATGGAAATGATCAAGATGTTCCACCAGATATGGAAATGCCTGTAGACCCTGATATGCCAGGAAGAGAACCTACTCCTGATCAGCCTGAAGATTCAGTATTTACTCAAAAAGATGAAGTCATAACCATAACCAGTCTAAACCAACTCGTTCAAGAAGCAAGCGATGCCAATAGGATCATGACTTTGCTGCTTGGGGGTATTGCGGCCGTATCTTTGCTAGTTGGCGGGCTAGGCATTATGAACATCATGCTAGTAGCTGTTAGTGAAAGAACGGGAGAAATTGGCGTCAGAAGGGCTTTAGGAGCAAAAAAATCCGATTTGATGTTCCAATTCATTTTGGAAGCGCTATATGTTAGTGTTCTAGGTTGCATTATGGGTATTTTTGTTGGTATTTGGTTGATCAATGTTTTTAAGGCAAATGGATTCGCTGCGTTGATCAGTTTGGAGGCTGTTAGAATTTCAACAGTTGTAGCACTGACATCTGGATTACTGTTTGGTGTTTATCCAGCTTATATGGCATCAAATTTGCCCCCTGTAGAAGCATTGCGACGACAGTAGCTTATTATGGCCTAATCACAGAAGGTAAGGATCTTGAAACAGCGATACCTTATCTTTTTGTGCATTATGGGGTATAATAAAATATCAATGATGACAAGGAGTAACTCTATGAAAGAAAACTATATAGACAGGCGAAAACGGCTATTTGATTTTATGAGTGAAGATAGTTTGACGATCATGTTTTCTGGAGATCTTATTCGCCAGTCAGCAGACGCCAATTATGATTTTTATGTCAATAATAATTTCTACTATTTAACAGGGATTGATAGGGAAGAGGTTGTCTACATTTGTGAAAAGAAAAACTTCACGATAAAAGAAAGTTTATTTATTAAAAAGAAAGACCCGCATCAAGAGAAATGGATTGGAAAATTTCTCACCGCTGAGGAAGCTACCGGTCAATCAGGAATCGAGACGGTATTGACAAAAGAGGCTTTCGAGTCTTATTTGATTAAAGTATTGTCAAAACATCCATATGAAACGTTATATCTTGATCTTGAAAACCATAGCTTTCATGATGCTGCGACACCAGCTCAAAGATTTTGCAAAACTTTTATAGAAAAGTATCCAGGTATCCGGATTACGTCTATTTATCATTTTTTATGTGAGTTGCGGATGGTAAAGGATCCCTTTGAAATAGACCAGATAAAAAAAGCAATCTCTATCACAAAGAGAGGCATTCAAAACATGTCAAAATATATTGTACCTGATATGCCTAGCTATACAGCAGTGGCTCAGTTTAGATGCACACTTCATACAGAAGGGGCACAAACAGCCTTTCCAACCATCGCGGCAGCAGGAATCAATGGAACAATATTGCATTATGTAAACAATGACAATGTCATGAAATCAGGAGATTTGGTGCTATTTGATTTAGGTGCGAGGATTAACCAGTATTGTGCTGATATCTCAAGAACATTTCCCATAAGCGGTGTTTTCTCATCCCGCCAAAAAGAGATATACCAAATTGTTCTAAACGCAAACAAACGCGTTATTGAAGCTTGTAAACCTGGAATGACCTTAAATCAATTAAATGAAATAGCAAAAGAGACTTTAGCGGAAGGCTTGATACAGTTAGGTTTGCTTGTCGACTTGGAAAGCTTATCTGATTTCTACTACCATGGCGTGTCCCATTTCTTAGGCCTTGACGTACACGATGTTGGAGATAGAGAAACTCCATTGAAGCCCGGGTGCGTTGTAACGGTCGAGCCGGGGTTGTATATAGAAGAAGAATCATTGGGCATTCGCATAGAAGATGATATATTAATAACTGAATCAGGATATATCAACTTATCATCAGAAATTCCAAAAGAAATTGCTGAAGTAGAAGCATTATTCCAATCCTAAGAGGAAAACAAATGTCCTTGACTAAAAAGCTTAAAGCATTAATCAAAAACGAACCTGACGAATACCTTGCTATTAAAGATGTGGTATTGATGTACACAAAATTCTTTCATGAGACACGACTACCCCATTATTTTGATGAAAATCCAATCGATAATTTGGGATTTGAAACAAGATCAAAAGTCTTAGATCTGCTGAAATCAGAAAAAAAATCTAATGCGCTTTTACCAGGGAAAATTTATGAAGCATTATTACTTCCTAGACTAAAAAAAGAATTGGGACAAGTGTTCACACCTGTTGATATAATTGAACATATGATAACAACCACAGATATAATAGAATGGTATGAGAACAATCCATATCTAAAAATATTGGATCCTGCGTGTGGCACAGGCGAATTTTTGCTAAAAGTGTTTCAAGTGATCCATCAACACATGATGGAAAAATCAGCTTATTATGAAAGCAGACTTCAGATAAATAAAAGTCAATTCAAAAATCATTTGATAGAAAACAATCTTTTTGGATATGAAAAAGACTATTTCACTTCAAAACTTGCTATTATGAATATTTCCATACTTAGCAACAGTTGCAAGACACCGTTTATCTTTAACGAAGATTACTTGTTTCACAATAAAGACATCAAGTATGACATAATCATAGGAAACCCTCCTTATATTGGACACAAGAACCTTGAACAAAGTTACAAGACAAAATTAAAGGAACATTTCCAAGTTTTTAATGATAAATCCGATATCTACTATTGCTTTTTTGAAAAAGGATACTTTGATTTAACTGAGAAAGGCGTTTTATCTTATATCACATCGCGTTATTTTATAGAGGCTAATTACTCAGAAAAGCTTAGAGCGTTTATCAGTAAACACTACACCATAAAACACATAACCGATTATGCAGGATACAACCCTTTTAGCAATGCAAACGTAAGCCCATTAATTATCACTTTGATAAAAGAAAAAAATGATTCTCTCGCAACAATTAAGCGCCAGGGTATGGACCAATCTTATAAGATTAAGCAAAGCGTATTTCATCAGAGAACTTGGCAACTGGCTAATGAAAATGTTTCGGGCTTAATCAACAAGATTAAACAGCAAGCTTCTTTTAGAATTGCAGATATTTATGAGTTCAACCAAGGAATAATCACAGGATTAGACAAAGCATTTATTGTCAATGATAAGATCATTGAAACGTATGGTCTTGAAACTGAATTATTGAAAAAATGGATAAAAGGGAGTTTACTTAAGAGCAAATTAACATCCGAATCATATAATCAGTATAAATTAATATACACTAATGGTTATCCGATTGAAAAATACCCTAATATTTATAAATATCTCAGTGAGTACAAGGATCGATTGGGGAGAAGAAGAGAATGCATAAGGGGTTATCGAGAGTGGTACCACTTGCAATGGCCAAGAGATGAACAACTCTTCGAAAGAGAAAAAATCATCTTCCCCTATAAATCAAAAGGCAATTATTTTACTTATGATGATGCCAACTTATTCTTCAGCGCAGATATTTATATGATGTGGTCAATAAGCAATACACATGATTGTACAAATGATTTAAACTATTTGAATTCAGATATTTTTGAATTTTTGATAAAGACAGCCACAAAAAGAATTGGAGTAGGTTTATATGAATATTATCCCTACAATCTAAAATTTTTGCCCTACTTTCATATACCAAAATCACTTACCAAGCATCAGGCAAATAAGGTTTTAGCTGACAAGCTGGAATTGACCAATTGCGAACTAAAGCTTATTCAACATACAATCAAATAGTCACAACACTTGAAATAAAAACAGCAAAGAGATGAGATAAGCCTATTATACAAGGAGGGGTTATTATGAAAAAAACGTTGGTCATGATACTGGTCGTGGTATTGCTTTTCACACCAGTTTTGACAAGCCATGCCAATACATTTTATTATGATGTATACAATCACTGGGCAGAATCTGATATTTATACAGCCACCAATAGTCTAAGGATTTTCAATGGATATGGTGACTATACTTTTAGGCCAGATCAGTCAATCAGTATTGCGGAGTACTTGAAGGTTTTGTACAAAATCGGAAACGAAAATAAGATGGTTTCATTAAACACAAGGGGAAGCCTCAACTACACAGATATCAGCATCAATCATTGGGCGTACACATATATTTTATCTTTCAACCATTATATGGTTTCAAATCCATCCATTGATTACACTATTTATGATGTATTTCCAGGAGACAAACTAAATCCAAGTAGTCCCATCTCACGCTATCAGGCTGCTTTGCTGACGGCTACGCTGAATTTACCAAGCATAACGGATGAATCGTTGACGTTTACAGATATTAGCACCAATAATCCGTACTACGATGAATTAAACTTGCTCTATAACAACGGAATTATTATCGGGTACAACAACAATCAATTCAGACCTAATACAAATCTGAGTAGGGCAGAAGCAGCGGTTTTAACGAAAAGAATCTATCAAGAGGCTTCGTATTCAAAAGCACAGTTGCCAAAATCAGTGCGATATTTAAGAAAAGAAAAGAGTGATGGGTTTCCGTTTTTTCACCAATATGATAATCGAAATCTGACAAGCAACGACTTTAATTTCATAAAAGCAATCACCACATTGGAATATTTGGAATTTGGCGGATATATTTTCCCAGGAGATGAGCCCCTTTACGACAAAACACCACTTGAAACACTCAAGACTCTCAAAGAGGAGAATTACTTTAATCGGTTTGGTCTAAACTATTACTTGATTAAGTATAGCAACTTGAGTGATCAAGAAAAGCTCAACCTCAGTGAAGAATTGTTCAATGTCCTTCAAGAAGAAAACAATTTGACCATTGATGAAAAAACCCTTTTGCTTACAGAAATGATCAAATATAATGTCAATTCAGAAATAGTTGACTACATGACAAGTATAAAATATACTACTGTTGATGCGTATCAACAAGCTAACTTAGATTTTTTGATTATTGATTATTTTATCAATACCGATCGTTTGGCTGAATTCTATGCATGGGCAATAGAATACCGAGAGTTGAGTCTTAATGTGTCGTCTTTTATTAATGGGAACCAATTAGAATCAAGAATCCAAACATCAACGATTACAAGGGCGATTGATCAATTTGAAATTCTCAACCACTATCTTTTAAACCTGACTTATGGACTAATAGAAGTAGGTTTCACAGTGGAAGCACAAGAATGGTTGGTTGATTATTATAATCGATTGTCGCAACACACAAGTTATGGGAACCTAGATTCAAGCCATTACCATCAGCTTATTGGTACCATCAAAACTTTGAAACTTAAAAATTGATAGAGGAGGCTATATGATCTATCCGAAATTTGTCATTGAAATGGAAAACGGTGATAAGATACAAGGTGAATTATACTTGGACAAAGCACCGAATACAGTCAAAAACTTTATATCCTTGGCGCAAAAAGGCTTCTATGATGGTTTGGTTTTCCACCGTGTCATCAAAGGTTTTATGATACAAGGAGGCTGCCCCACTGGGACTGGAACCGGTGGACCCGGATATGCCATTAAAGGTGAATTCAAGCAGAATGGATTCGACAATGATCTAAATCACACTAGAGGTGTTTTATCTATGGCAAGAGCACAACACCCAGATTCTGCAGGCTCTCAGTTTTTTATCATGCATCAAGATTCACCCCATTTGGATAACAGTTATGCGGCTTTTGGCAAAGTCATGGTAGGAATAGAGGTAGTAGACAAAATTGCAGAAATGAAAACTGATTTCAGGGACAAACCAAAAGAACCTCAAGTTATCAAAACCATTTCTATAGAATATGAAGGCGATCCTATTGGAGAACCGATAAAACAATAAAATACCAGTGAAATAAAACTGTAGAAATGCAGTTTTATTTTTGTAAAAGGAGAAAGGATGATAAAAAATATTGTTTTCGATTTAGATGGTACCTTGGCAAACTCAGAGAGATTGATCATTGACTCATTCCAACACATATACAAAATATTTAAAGGCCATACTATGGAAGAGTCTCATATTAAAAGAACATTCGGAGAAACCTTGGAGAACGTTTTAAAAGAAGAATTTAACCAAGATTACCCTATCGTACTGAAAGAATACCGTCGTTACCATAATGAGAATTTTGAATCTACTATGAAACTATACCCCGGAGCTGTTGAGATTATCAAGAGGCTCCATACGCATAATTATACTCTTGGAATTGTGACATCGAGAATAAGAGAAAGCACAGATAAAGTTCTTAAAATGTATAATATTACGAAATACTTTAAATGTACTATAACCGCTACTGAAAGCGAATTTCATAAGCCCCATCCGGAACCTCTTGAAAAATGCCTGAGGGAATTATCAGCTCAACCACATGAAACCTTATTTGTAGGAGATACCGTATATGATGTTGAGTGTGCAAGAAATGCAGGTGTTACACCTGTGTTGGTTGGATGGTCAAAGTTGGCTTCTATGGACTCGGATCACCGTCCTAAGTATGTGATAAGTAATTATGACGACCTTTTTTCTGTAATTAATGACTTCGAGAAGTGAATAAATAATTATTTAACCTCCGGATATTTTATGATATAATTTATTCAATGGCAATGAGTGTATATAGTCATACATAATAATAAATATACTTATCTTCCATTAACTAAATCATATTAAGGGGGTTTGTCATGAAAACCAAATATCGTATCATTGGACTGGTTTTGTTGCTCATTTTTGTCATGTCTGTTCCTGTTTTTGCAGATGATGGCGGTAGCCCATATGGGGCTTTTTCTTTGCTTCCACCGCTACTTGCCATTGCGTTAGCCTTCTTAACGAAGCAAGTTATCCTGTCTTTGTTTATCGGCATTTTCTCAGGCGTCATGATGCTCAATGGCTATAATCCTTTCATTTCATTTTTGAGAACCTTAGACACATATATCTTGGGAAGCTTGGCTGATGAGTGGAACGCAGGGATCATTATTTTCACTCTTTCAATCGGCGGTATGGTTGGAATCATAGGAAAGATGGGTGGAACTAAAGCCATTGCTGAAGCTTTGGCAAAAAAAGCTAAAAATGCAAAAAGTGCTCAATTGGCTACCACACTTATGGGCATTGTGGTCTTCTTTGATGATTATGCAAACACTCTGATTGTTGGACCGACTATGCGTCCTTTAACGGACAAAATGAATGTTTCAAGAGAAAAACTAGCTTATATAGTTGACTCCACCGCCGCGCCTGTTGCCGGTATGGCGTTCATTTCGACATGGATTGGATACGAAATAGGACTTATTGCAGACGTGTTTACCAATATGGGCGTTCAAGGTAATTTTTTCATGGTCTTCATAAGAACAATTCCTTATGCATTTTATAATATTTTCGCGTTGGTTTTAATCTATAATTTAATACTCCAAAGAAAAGACTATGGTCCTATGTACGACGCAGAAGTCAGAGCTAGAACAACAGGAAAATTATTGTCGGACAATGCACAGCCTATGTCCAATTTGGATTTTGAAGAATTTTCAGACAATAGAAAAATTGAACTTAAAGTTTCTAACGCAGTATTACCTATTTTAGTTTTAATTCTTTCTACTTTTTTTGGATTATGGTATAACGGTTGGGTATTGGGTGAAGGCGAAATACCTATCACGGCCATCCGTGATTGTTTTGGAAATGCAGATGCTTCGGTCGTGTTGATTTGGGCTGCTATTATTGGAAGTATTGTGGCAGGTATATTGGCTTTGAGCAGAAAAATCATGAATTTATCAGAAGTTTTCGATGCTTGGGTGGACGGATGCAAATCCTTGTTAATCACAGCAATCATTCTAATTTTGGCCTGGTCGATTGGCTCAGTTGTTGGAGATGTCGGAACAGCTGATTTCTTAATTCAAGTCGTCTCTACAACCGTTCCATCACTCTTGCTCCCCATATTAGTATTTGCCATTTCTTGTTTGGTGGCATTTTCAACAGGAACATCTTGGGGCACAATGGCTATTGTCGTTCCTTTAGCTGTGCCGCTTGCAAGTGCTTATGTAACAGGTGATCCAACCACATCCCCAGTCGTATTGGCTACATTAAGCGCTGTGTTGTCAGGTTCCATTTTTGGTGACCATTGTTCTCCCATTTCGGATACCACTATCATGTCTTCCATGGCATCAGGCTCTGACCACATAGACCATGTAAAAACTCAAATGCCTTACGCTATAACTGGCGCAGCTTTTGCGATCATTTCCTATTTGATTGTGGGTCTATTCAATAGCATTCTAGGTTCTTTACTGGCTTTAGCCTTTGGTTTTGTGGGTATTTATTTCTTCGTTAAATTTATAGGCAAAAAGACCGACGAAGAAACACTAGGTGTAGAAGAGACATTAAGCGAATGAAACCATGCAAAAATAATAATATTTTCACAAAGGATTGACAAGACACAAAAAGGTGATTATACTAACCATAGAATCTTCGGGGCAGGGTGAAATTCCCGACCGGCGGTGACAGTCCGCGAACCAATTGGTTGAATCGGTGCAATTCCGATACCGACAGTAAAGTCTGGATGATAGAAGATCTGTTTGATTTTTTAATTCTATCAGTATGCCTCTGAGGATATCAGAGGCTTTTTTTGTCTCTGAATCAATCAGAATTGGAGGTATTTTCATGTCACTAAAAACAACTGTAGCTAAAAAAAGAGGCTACACAAAAGAACTAACCAAGATAGCAATGCTATCAGCTGTTGCAGGCGTATTGATGCTATTGCAAACCCCTCTTTGGTTTGCACCCAACTTTTACAAATTGGACTTTAGCGAAGTCGCTGTATTAATTGGTGGATTTGCCATGGGTCCTGTTGCGGCGATAATGATTGAGTTTATCAAAATTCTTCTTAATTTTGTACTCAATGGAACGGTAACTGGTGGGGTAGGAGAAGCGGCAAATTTTGTGATTGGTTGCGCATTAGTTGTCCCTGCATCCTACATTTATCACCGTAACAAAACGATGAGATCTGCATTGATTGGACTGTCGGTAGGTATTGTAACCATGGTCATTTTTGCATCATTGGCAAATTACTTTGTCTTGTTGCCTGTTTATGCAAGAGTGTATGGCGTACCGATTCAATTCTTTGTTGATATGGGCAACGCGCTGAATGGATCAATCACAAGCTTAGAATCATTGGTGCTATTTGCTGTTTTACCATTCAATCTTGTGAAGGGAATTGCTGTGTCAGCAGTTACAGTGCTATTATACAAAAAAGTTTCACCCATATTACATAAATAAGCAAAAGAGCCAAGACAGACTAAACAGCTTGATCAAACAAGCTGTTTTTTATTGATGTCTCAAAAATAACTATGTATAATGGATGTAGTCAACAATAGAAGGAGACAAAAATGATCAATGAATGGATTAGATTTGAGTTAAAAACATTGGAACATACAGAATTATTGGGCGAAATGATTGTCACATGCGCCAAAGAAGGAAGCATTATTTGTTTAGATGGCGACTTGGGTGCTGGGAAAACAACTTTAGCAAAAGCCATCGGCAAACATTTGAATATCTCAGAACCTATTACCAGCCCAACTTTTAGCATAGTTAAGACTTATGACGGAGATCTGCCTTTTCATCATATGGATGCCTATCGTCTTGAAGGGGTAGAAGAAGCTTATGAAATTGACATAGATCAATACATCTATTCAAAAGGGTTGTTTGTTCTAGAGTGGGCTAGAGTACTGAAAGAATTGTTGCCTGAAAACAAGGTATACCTAATTATCCATGTAGAACCAGCCACAGGTATACGGCAAATAGAACTGTCTGGAAAAGGTGACGTGTTTGATTGCCTGATTAAGGAGTTGGGAAGATATGATTATTTTAGGAATTGAATCATCTAGTACGGCTGCCTCTTGCGCTGTTATGAAAAACAGACAATTATTGGGCGAGTTTACGTTAAACCATAAGCTGACACATTCAGAGAAATTAATGCCGCTCATAGTTGATTTATTGACGTCACTTGATCTTAAACCTTTAGATTTGAATCTGATAGCCATTGATGAGGGCCCGGGATCTTACACAGGGCTACGCATTGGAGGAGCTATCGCAAAAGGGATTGGTTTTGTTGGAAATCAAAACATAGCCTCTATTAGCGCAACTTCCGCGTTGGCTTATAACATCAAATATATTCAAAACCCCATCATTCCTTTAATTGATGCAAGGGGAGATAGAGTTTATCATGCAACTTACCAATGGAATAACAATGAGTTCATTGAGTTAGCTTCACCCGACATGTCCCATATCTCTTCTTTAATCGAGGAGTTATCGACAAAACACAGTCAACCTTTTTTTGTGGGAGATGGGGCAAAAAAACATCAGAATTTGATTGAATCCCTCTATCTTAATCGAGGTGTGCCACGCTTCACTGATAGCACATACGAGGATGTTATAAAAGCGCATGCTATATGCGAACTGGGCTACCAAGCTTATCTTCAAGGAAAATCGACAAGCATAGAATCCTTTGCCCCTAACTATATTAGACCCTCCCAAGCGGAAAGGAATAAAACGAATGTGCCATAGAAAGGAAATGTTGCAAATTAGGCCATGTACTTTAGATTCACTGGAAGAGATTGTCAATCTTGAAAATCTATCCTTTCCAGACCCATGGAATAAAAACATGTTTCGATCGGATATCACAAGCAAGCATATTGAATTACTCGGCCTTTGGATGAAAGAGGATTTGATTGGGTATATATCGATAATGATTTTAGACGATGAAGCATCTATTAATAATTTAGCCATTAGCCCATATCAAAGGGGAAAAGGCTTTGGACATTATTTGATGGAAAATGTCCTGAGTTATTTAAAAGCAAAGAAAGTGATAAAAATAGTCCTAGAAGTAAGAGTTGGGAATAAAGCTGCTATCTCTTTATATGAGCACCACGGGTTTAGAGTGGTTCATACGATACCGGATTATTACAAACAACCTATGGAAAATGCGCATGTTATGATAAAAGAAATGACACAGGTGGATTGAAGATGTATGGATTAAAAAAATCTCTGGAAGAGAACTATTTGGTAAAAATTGTTTATGATAATAAAGGCATTATTACGGAAAGGACTATAAAAGTTTTGGCCATTGAAGATGAAAAAATTATTGCTTTTTGCTATTTAAGAAAGGCTAGGCGTACTTTTTTATATAAAAATATCTTAGCGACAGAATTGATAAAGAAAGAGGGGATGGTATGAAAGACCGACATATATTAGCGATTGAAACCTCCTGTGATGAAACGGCTGCTGCAGTTGTTAGAAATGGAAGGGTTGTACTAGCCAACCAAATTTATTCACAAATTGATATACATAAGTCATATGGAGGAGTTGTGCCAGAAATTGCTTCAAGAAATCACATAGCGGTCATACATGACGTTGTGTCAAGTGCTATGGCTGAAAGCCAATGTGCTTTGGAAGAAATTGACGCCGTTGCGGTCACCCAAGGTCCTGGATTGGTGGGAGCTTTGTTGGTTGGGATCAATTATGCTAAAGGCATTTCATATGGGTTAGATATTCCTCTGATTGCTGTCAATCATATAGAAGGTCACATTTGCGCAAATTTTATTGAAAAACCTAATCTTCGACCACCCTTTTTAACCTTAGTCGTATCAGGTGGTCATACGCACCTGGTTGTCACAGAAGACTATGGGAAATACCATGTAGTCGGAAAAACCAGAGATGATGCGGCCGGTGAAGCTTTTGATAAAGTTGCTAGGACATTGGGGCTGGAATATCCGGGAGGTCCAAGCATTGAACGGATAGCAAAGACAGGCCATTCATCTGCGATTGATTTCCCAAAAGCTTTTCTTGAAAAAGGCTCTTTAGATTTCAGCTTTAGTGGCCTAAAATCAGCAGTTATCAACTACCAAAACACCATGAAAATGAAAAGACAGGTCATCAACATTCCCGATGTTGCAGCTAGCTTCCAAGAGGCAGTAGTGGCCGTTTTGGTTGAGAAGACCATTGAAGCTGCCAAGAAATTTGATCTGACCACAATTAACATGGCTGGTGGAGTAGCCTCTAATGGAAGATTAAGGAAGGTCATGCTTCAAAGGTGTCAACAAGAAGGCTTCAACTTCTCATATCCATCAAGCTTGCTTTGTACAGATAATGCAGCAATGATTGGATGTGCAGGAGATTTTAAATATCAAAGAAAAGAGTTTGCAGATTACCACTTAAATGCAATTCCGAACCTGAAATTCCAGTAGGAGGAAGAATGAGAGTTATTAAGTCCGACTTGATCAAAGAAACGGTCAAGAAATTGTTGATTCAATCAAACCATGATATTGGGAGTCGCATGCTAAAGGTTTTACATGAGGCAAAGACTCAAGAAGTAGATAAAATCCCTCAATCCATTATGGACGAAATCATATTCAATGATGTGATTGCCCGTGATGAACAGATTCCTATGTGCCAAGACACGGGTATGGCCGTGATTTTTTTGGAAATAGGACATCGAGTCCAAATAATAGGAAGTTTTATAGAGAAAGCCCTCAATGAAGCCGTATCAGAAGCTTACACAGAAGCTTTTTTAAGGAAATCTGTCGTAGGTGATCCGCTTTTTACACGAAAGAATACAACGAATAATACGCCTGCTATCATACACTATCAGTTTGTTGAAGGAGACCAGATTTTTGTTCACGTAGCCCCGAAAGGGTTTGGTTCAGAAAACATGAGTCAGATCAAAATGTTAAAACCTGCAGACGGTGTAAAGGGTGTGAAAACTTTCGTCGTTGATTGCGTTAAAGAGGCGGGTCCAAATCCCTGTCCTCCCATTGTTATTGGGATAGGTATTGGTGGGACCTTTGAAAAAGCAGCACTATTGTCAAAAAAAGCCTTGATAAGAGATCTTGGACTACCGGCTAAGGATTCAAACTATCGCATATTAGAACAGGAGCTCTTAAAGGAAATCAATACGCTCGATATAGGACCTGGCGGATTTGGAGGAAAGACAACTTGCCTAGGGGTACACATTGAACACTACCCAACCCATATTGCAGGATTGCCTGTAGCTGTCAATATCTGTTGCCATGCCTATCGCCATGCCTCGGCGGTTATTTAGGGGGGATTTATGTCAAAGAAAATAGTTGACTTACCAATTTCATCAAAAAGCTTGAGAGATTTGAATGCAGGGGACCAGGTCTTGTTGACAGGACACCTGTACACAGCTCGAGATGCAGCGCATAAAAGAATGATTGAATCATTGGAGCAAGGAGACGAATTGCCTTTTAATATCAAAGGTGAAACCATTTTTTATGTAGGCCCAACACCTGCAAAACCTGGTCAAGTAATAGGCTCAGCCGGTCCAACAACTAGCTACCGTATGGATCCTTACACATCAAAACTATTGGATCTTGGTTTGAAAGGAATGATTGGAAAGGGCTATCGAAGTCAGGAAGTAATTGATAGCATCGCCAAAAATCAAGCGATCTATTTCAGTGCGATAGGTGGGACAGCCGCCTTGATTTCAAAATCTATTAAAGCCATGAGAAGTATCGCGTATGAAGACCTTGGACCAGAAGGAATTTATAGACTGGAAGTTGAAAATTTCCCGGCGATTGTGGTAGTGGATGCTAGGGGAAATGTATTAGAAGCGTTTAAACAGAAGTAAGAAAGAGGTCTCTATCAAGATATGATAAGAGACCTCTTTTTTTAATGCCTAGTTATTATTCGCATTGCTATTACCAGGAGGTGGGCCATTGCCATTGTTTTGATTGTTTTGACCTTCATCTGGAAGTCCATCAGCAGGATTGTCAGGATTATCATTACCAGGAGGTGTCATATCCTCGTCGAATTCATCTGGGTCTTCAGAAGGTTCCGCATCCTGTGCTTGGTGATAAACATTCCAATGATAACGGTTATGAATGGTGCAAGTGTTGATGGGAACTTGGTACGCATAATCTTGAGTTCTCAAGCCACTTAAGTACAGATCTACGACTGCTATGTCATCAACATAGACAATCACGCCGTTCACTAATTGAACGCGATTATCGTAGAAATCAGCGATCTCTTCATCACTTAGATTGTCCACATTACGTATTTCATCTCGTACTTGTTGATAATACTCATAGGTTGCAATCAAGCTATCATGACTTACATTTCTAACATTAGGATTGTATAGGGGATTATACAGAGTTTCTCTAGAAATAAATACTCTTGTCTCCAATTGGTCCGGAGGGCAATAAGGATTTGGTAGCAGCCCAGATCCTGCACATACAGTAGCTTCCACATGAATGTCGCAAAAAGTGTTTGGTTCAGTTCCACGGACAAAGTATTCAGAAATTACTCGACTGCCTCTTTGATCATGACTACACAAATCAGAAGGCAACAAGCCGGAGTCTGCACAAACATTAACGCGCACAAGTCCTTCGGGGCGTTCAAATTGAGCAGGTGGCAAGTTCTTGTGAACTTCGGTCATAAGATTGCTCCAAAATCGAGAAGTTGAACCACTGCCAGTGCTGACTTTGATTTGAGAGTTATCATTACCGATCCAAATGCCACCTACATAATAGGGAGAATATCCGACATACCATATATCAGCATTATCACTTGTTGTACCGGTTTTTCCAGCAACTTCAATATTGTAATCACGAGGGAGTGCCGCTCTATGAGACAAGCCGTGAGTAACGGTAGTTCTTAACATATCTGTCATGATGTAAGCAACTTGTGGGGTCACAACAAGGTTGGATTCAGGGTCTTTTTCAAGGATGACACGTCCATTTCTATCTGTGACCTTTGTGTATACATGAGGTTCCCGGTAAACACCGTCATTGGCGATGGCACCATAGGCTGCCGTCATATCTAGGTTAGTGAAACCTCGAGTAAGGCCGCCTAAAGCCATAGCCGCTAAATTCATATCGTTATAAGCCCTATTTTCTTCAGGTGTGATAAAATTGTCGTTTTCCGGATTTTTCAAGTCAACCAAACCGAACTTGTCTAAATAATTCAAGGACAAATCCAAACCGATATCGTCCAAAACCTTAACGGCATTAATATTGAGAGAGTACTCAATTGACTTTCTCAAAGTTGTAAGCCCCCAATATTTGTAGCTCTGGTTTTCATACCAGTTTTTAGGCCAACGTTCCCCGGCATCATTGTACAACGGAGTATCATCAATAATGCTGGCAGCAGTATATCCATTATCTATGGCCGGCATATAAACAGAAACCGGTTTAATGATGGAACCAGGTTGTCTTGCAGAACTTACCGCTCTATTAAAAGATTTGCTTACTTCAATGTTTCTACCACCAATTAATGCCTTAATTTCTCCGGTTCGATGATCCATAATTACTGCGGAGGATTGCGGCTGTAAAATACCGCCATGATCAAAGTAGTAATAGTCATTATTGATGATCAGACGCTCGTCGGAGTCTATTCTATAAAAGTCTTCACGTGAGTTCAGATAGGATGAGGAAATACTGAAAGTTCCTCTATTGGCCCTTGACTCAATTATCTCAAACTGATCCCCGATATTTAAGCCACCCACACTGTGAACAGACAAATAATTGTCTTTGATCGTATATAAATCGACGACATCAATGATCGTATTGTGAAGCGTGAATTTTTTAGAAGTGATCACCAAATCGCCATCATCACTGAACGAGTATTCATCCGGATTCAGATACACTTCATTGTCTTCTGTGAAAAGATGGTCTTTTCTAAAATATATGATATGACCACTGTCATTCAGTATATTTTCTTGACCGTCCAAAGTCCCTGAACTTGATCCATCGCTGTTCCATCTGAAGTATCTCCAGTCAACAATATAGGGTGCTGATTCTCCAGACATCTCACTTCCTAACAAATTTTCAGCGAAATTATCGTAAGTTTCTTCCAGGATTTTTTGAACTTCTAAATCCATTGTGGAATAGATGGTTAGCCCGCCTGTATAAAGAAGGTTTTCTGCTTGTTCATAGGTATAGTCATAGACCTCCATTAGATCTCTTGCCACTTGGTTTTTTACGTAATCTGTGAAATAGGATGAAATCTCCGTGTTTTGTTTTTGACCTGGATTCAAGCTTGCTCGAATATCTTGAGCTAAAGCATCATCATATTCACTCTGAGTGATGATTTCAAGATCAAGCATTCTAGCCAATACAACGCGTTGACGCTCTACAGAGGTAGGGTTGTAAATGCAGGTATATCGAGTGCCTGATACATGAACGTATCCAACAATATCTTCAGGGTCTGTCTCTCCCTCATTACCAGTGACGACTCTCGTGTAAGGGGCATATCTACTGTCTGCTCTTGGGATACCCGCCAGTAAAGCAGACTCTGCTAGTGTCAGTTCACTGACATCCTTTGAAAAATAAGTGAAAGCTGCGGCTTGAACGCCATTGCTGCTTTGTCCAAGAGGGATGGTATTAAGGTAGTATTCAAGAATTTGATCTTTTGTCAAAACACGTTCCATTTCAATGGCTAAATACATTTCTTTGAACTTTCGGTCAAAGCTTTTGTCATTTGAGAGGTAAAGATTTTTTACCAACTGTTGTGTTATGGTACTGGCTCCTTGAGCCCTCAAATCACCAACTTGTATGTTGTGAATGGTTGATCCTACAATTCTTCTAATGTCAATCCCAAAATGTTCTTCAAATCGATGATCTTCTATTGCGATAAACGCTTGGGTTAACTCCTCAGGCATTTCTTCAATAGAAATGATTTTTCTGTCTTCTGTGCTCTGAATAATTTCAATGACATTTCCCTTGTCATCTACAATGTTGGAACTCTCTGAGAGCATGGACATAATAATGGTTGGGTCAATGGTAGGGGCGTTTCGAATGGAAGCCGAAACAATACCAATGGCAGCACCGGCACCCACAAATAATGCTATGACAATTAATAAAAGGACAAATCTAAAAAAACTGAATTTCCTTTTTTTCTTTCTTTTTCTTTTTTTAGTGGTGGCTGTTGTTTTTTCAGCAGACATCAAAAAACCTCCATTGCTTTTGCTAGAGTATTATTATATCATATCAAGATTAAGAGTGTATTAAGATTATTACAGGCACTTCTTGTCATAGAAAACCCTGTGTGATAACATAAGTTGAACCAAAAAGGTAATGCATTCAACTTTTTGAATTATAGCACAAACAAGATACAATAACAATCTAAGGAGATCCAACTAATGGAAAAATGCGTCATAGCCACCATCAGAAAAAAATACTCAAAAGAATATGTTGAAGATCAAATGCTGGAACTTGAACAATTGGTGGAAGCATCCGGTGGGCAGGTTGTCTGCCAAGTCATTCAAGACAAAGATCGACCTGACGGCGCACTTTACTTAGGAAAAGGAAAAGTTGGGGAGATCAAAGCGGTAATGGAAGAAACAGAATCAGATTTACTCGTTATTAATGATGAGCTTAGTGGCTCACAAATACGCAATTTGGAAAAATTTTTGGAAACACGTGTCATAGATCGAACGATGTTGATTTTGGACATCTTTGCATTAAGAGCTCAAACCCGCGAGAGCAAATTACAGGTTGAATTAGCGCAACTGAAGTACTCCATACCTCGACTCAAAGGAAAGGGCATTGACATGTCACGTCTTGGTGGGGGGATTGGAACTAGGGGACCTGGTGAGAAACAATTGGAAACGGACAGACGCCACATAGAAAGTCGTGTTTACGAAATTGAAAAACAACTCAAAAAAAGCATCAATGTCAGAGAAGAGAACAGAAAAAGTCGAATCAAAAACAATGTGCCTGTCATAGCTGTTGTAGGATACACAAATGCGGGCAAATCAACACTGATCAATACCATGCTCTCTCGATATGGCGTTGAAAAAGACAAACAAGTGTTTGTATACGATCAACTCTTTGCCACGTTGACAACAGAGAATCGCAAGCTAAAACTGCAACATCACTACGAGGCTATCATCACAGATACAGTGGGTTTTGTTAATCAATTACCCACACAGCTGGTGGAATCTTTCAAAAGCACATTAGAAGAAATCACTCATTCAGATCTGATTATTCACTTAATGGACAGCACCAATCACAACTTAGCCCTTCAGAAAAGCACTACGGAAAAAATCCTTAGTGACATTGATGCTATTGGAATTCCAAAGCTGGATGTTTATAACAAAGCAGATCAATTGACTCATATTAACGGGGCCAATCAAAAAGAGCTATATATTTCGGCTAAGACAGGTTTTAATCTGGAGCGCCTTGAAGAAAGCATACTAAATATTATTTATGGGAAAACCCAAATCTACCATCAACATATTGACTTTAATGATTATGGTGACCTGAATTTTATTGAGAACAAGACAGACATAATTAGTCGTGAACATGACGAAACTGGCACAAATATCACCTTTAAGACAAGAGAGAAGATCTATGAAAGATACATTGGAGAGACCCATCATGGAAAAAACCTATAAAACCATTCTCAACACATCGTCTTGGGAAACCTATATTCAAAAGTCGAGATTTATAGGATATAGTCAACCTTTAGAATCAGAAGAGAAAGCTCAAGCTTTTATTCAATCGATAAAGGAAAAGCACGGGGATGCAAGCCATAACGTTTCCGCTTATATCATTGGAGTAAACAAAGAAATTCAACGCTACTCGGATGATGGAGAACCAAATGGTACTGCAGGCATCCCTATGATCAATTACTTGAAAGCCGAAGATTTAACAAATTTAGCCGTAGTGGTGACGCGTTATTTCGGAGGCATAAAACTGGGAACAGGAGGTTTGGCTCGCGCCTATAGCGGAACAGCTAAAAGCGTTGTAGACAAAAGCAGAATCCTTGAAGCCGCCATATTTGCCCGTTTAGAATTGATATTTGACTATTCCAATATCGGACCAATGGAAAACTACTTAAACAAGGAAAGTATCATCATTGTAAATAAAGAATACAATGAGACACCTACCTTTACAATTTTAATTCTAAAAGAAATGATGGATCAGATCATTTCAGAATTGAATAATCTTACTTCCGGCAACATTGAAGTATCAGTAAAAGAAACCAAATATTATTTAAAAGATGGACTAAAAGTCTACGAAATACAATAAACAGGAGATCTGTTATGGCAGGACACTCAAAGTGGGCAAACACCAAACATAGAAAAGGCAGACAAGATGCAAAGAAAGGGAAAGTTTTCACAAAATTGGCAAGAGCCATTACAGTGGCGGCACGAGAAGGGGGACCCGAACCGGACTACAATGCGAATTTAGCCAATGCTATTGAAAAAGCAAAGTCTGAAAACATGCCCAATGACAATATAGAACGTGCAATAAAGAAAGGCACAAGCAGCGAGGATATGGATCATTACGAAGCCATTGTCTATGAAGGCTATGGAGCAAATGGGACAGCCTTTATAGTTAGTTGTCTGACAGATAACAAAAACCGAACAGCAGCGGACATTCGCCATTATTTTTCTAAAAATGATGGCAATTTAGGATCCACCAATTGTGTCTCCTATCTTTTTGATCGCGTTGGGATTATCGCAATTGAAAAAGATAAAGACATAGATGAGGATGAACTGATGATGTATGCTCTTGAAAATGGTGCAGAAGATGTTAGAATTGAAGAAGAATTGTACGAAATTCTAATCTCACCGGAGAACTACCAAGAAGTGTTGGGAAATTTCAAATCAGGACCTTATAAACTATTAGGCTCAGAGGTGACGTTGATTCCGAAAACCATGGTAGCCATTTCAGAAAAAGAAACATATAATAAGATAAAAAAATTGATAGAAACACTCGAAGACAATGATGATGTTCAAGAAATCTACCACAATGTCAAACTAGATGAAATAGAGGAATCATAAAGAGGACAATATGAGAATAGTTGGAATTGACCCTGGTTATGCCTTATCTGGCTTTGGTGTCATTGAATACACAGGGAATCGTTTTAAAACCTTAGATTATGGCGTTGTTAGAACAAGTAGCGATATGGAAATGCCCAAACGTCTAAAAATCTTATATGACACCTATATGAAACTGCTCAATATCTATCAACCACAAGCTGTGGCAATTGAAGAACTTTTTTTCTTCAAGAATAGCAAAACCATCATAACCGTTGGTCAGGCTAGAGGAATCCACATCTTGGCTGCAGTCAATCAACAAATTGATGTTTTCGAATACACCCCTTTGCAAGTCAAGCAAGGCCTGGTGGGTTATGGACGAGCTGATAAGCGACAAGTGCAAGAAATGGTGAAAGTGATTCTAAACCTAAAGAAAATTCCGAAACCTGATGATGCAGCTGATGCATTGGCTGTAGCAGTTTGCCATGCCCATTCTCTGCGCTTCAAAGATTCCTTTAGAGTATAAAAAAGTCCAGCAAAGAAAAGAGGAAGTATGTACGGTTATATTAAAGGCTACGTAAAAAAAATCAAAGAAAATCAACTCATAATTGAAAACCAGGGGATAGGCTATTTGATACATACCTCGTCCAATACCCTAAGAGACAGCGTGCTCAATCATGAAGCGACTGTTTATACCCATCTGTATGTCAGAGAAGACATGATACAACTCTATGGCTTTATCTCTGAAGAAGCCCTTGTTCTTTTTGAACAATTGATTAAAATCAGCGGTGTCGGTCCAAAAGCAGCTTTAGCAATCTTATCCTTATCAGATGTGCCTCAAATCAAACAAGCCATTGCACAAGGGAATCATGTTTTTATTTCAAAAGCATCCGGTATAGGAAAAAAAACGTCTGAGAGAATTATTATTGAACTAAAAGACAAACTTAAAGCAGATGTGTTGGATACCGACTTGCCACAATCAGATTCAGTCACTAGTGTCTACTATGACAATGTATTAGAAGCTTTGGTTTCTCTTGGCTTTAATCCGAGTGAAGTACAAAGCATACTTAAACGAATTGATCAAACCAATCTAACAGAAGACGAAGTAATCAAGCTTGCATTGAAAAAACTAGGGAAGTAGGATAAGACATGATTGAAAGAGAAAAGAATAATGAAATTATCCAATCACGCATGCTGGAACAAGAAGAAGAAATAGAAACCACCCTTCGACCTGAAACGTTACAACAGTATATAGGGCAAGAAAAGGTGAAGGAAAAGTTGGAGATCTTCATACAAGCAGCTAAAATGCGTCGTGAACCATTGGATCATGTGTTGTTGTATGGGCCACCGGGGCTTGGAAAAACCACCCTGTCAGCAATCATCTCGAGAGAAATGAATGTTAACATCCGAATAACATCAGGACCAGCCATTGAACGTCCGGGTGATTTGGCGGCCATACTGACTAATTTAGACACCAATGACGTCTTGTTTATAGATGAGATTCATCGATTGAATCGCAGTGTTGAAGAGATTTTGTATCCAGCCATGGAAGACTATGCGTTAGATATTATCATAGGAAAAGGGCCTTCAGCCCGATCCATTCGTCTTGATTTATCAAAATTTACTTTGATAGGTGCCACGACCCGTGCGGGATCCTTAACGTCACCTCTAAGAGACCGCTTCGGTGTCATTTGCAAGTTGGATTATTACAACGAACTGGAATTGGTATCCATTGTGAAACGCTCAGCTGAAATTCTGCAAATACAAATAGATGATACAGGAGCAGCTGAAATTGCTAGAAGATCCAGGGGAACACCACGAATAGCCAACCGAATTCTAAAACGCGTTCGAGATTATGCTTTAGTCAAAGGTAATGGCATTATCAATCATAACATTGCAAACTTGGCACTGGACATGTTGGAAATTGACCATTATGGATTTGATCAAGTTGATCGAAAGCTGTTACGTACCATCATAGATTACTATAAAGGTGGTCCGGTAGGCATTGATACCTTAGCCGCTTCCATTGGAGAAGAAAGTGTGACTTTAGAAGATGTTTGTGAGCCATATTTAATGCAAAAAGGGTTTTTAAGTCGCACACCTCGTGGTCGCGTAGCAACAGAAAAAGCTTATAGGTACTTTGATATACCCTTTAATGATACCAAACAAATTTCTTTTGAAACTGAGGTGTGAGATGAAATTGTTAAGAAGATTTATCCTATTAACCCTATTAATCACGTTGTTATTGTCCATGAACGCATTTGCAGATGAAATAAGAGTTCGAATCCGATCTCCGAGATTAGAAAACGAATTCTTTACAATTTCTTCTGACGATACGATGAAACTGTTCTATCATCAAGACGGAACGGACCAACCAATCATGCCATTGCCATCTAAAATGATCCATTTAAGAGTGAATGGCTACTATAGCAGCCATGAAAATTACCGATTTTACAATACGCAACAACTATCTACAAACATTGGACCCTATGGCTTGATTTTGACAGATTACCGCGAAACCAATTACGAAAGCATCAAGAAGAGACAACAAGAGATCGCTTCACAATTTGGTCTCAAGACATATATCTATACAAATGGAAATTCATTTCAATTGTGGACAGGACAGTATTTGACACTGGATGCCGCAAGAAATGCTCGAGACAGCATCCGGCAAGACTATGATTTGAATGTGATCATCAATGACAATATTGAGATGATACTATTATACAATCATGAAAATGATTTAATGGTAGCGTTGGCAAACGATTATCGTTTTTTCATCAAAAATGACCATCCAGACAGAAATTATGTAAACATAGACGGGAAACCCTATCGTGGATCGGTAGGTGGTTACATCATTGAAGGCAATCGTCTTTTGTCCATCAACAAAGTGGCAATCGAAGCTTATCTAAAAGGAGTGGTTGCAAGCGAAATGCCTGCATCTTGGCCTTTGGAAGCTCTGAAGGTACAAGCAATAGCCGCAAGATCTTATGCACTGTCCTTAATTGGTCCCATCCATGCTTCACCTTACGATGCTCAGGATAATCAAAACAGTCAAGTTTACAATGGCATTTGGGGAGAAAGAGAATCTACCAATAAGGCTGTAGAAGAAACCAAAGGACAATTGATCTATTATAACGATACCGTGATTGCAGCCTATTACCATTCAACTTCAGGAGGGTCAACGGATAACTCTGAAAATGTTTGGAGAAATCCGTTGCCATATATTAGAGGTGTAGACGACCCGTATTCTAATATATCACCCTATACCGAATGGCACATCGCACTTTCTGAAGAAAAACTGTTAAGTGCTCTCAGAGAGAATGGTTACCGTGCAAATAAGATTTACGATATCTATGAAAAGAACCTCTCTGAATTCAATCGTGTTTTGGAGTTGGCCATAGTAACCGACATAGGAGAAATTATATTGGAAAAAGAAGAAACCCGCACCGTTTTAGGCTATAGCAATCTTCGCAGCACATGGTATGCCTTCGAAGGCAATCAACAAGCTTCGATTATGACAGCAAACGGCCTCTCAAACAAAACCTTAGGAGGTCAAAATGTTTTGACCACTCAAGGATACAAGCCCATTTTATACAAAACAGAAATGCCAGTTCTAACTGCAAATGGAACAGTTCACCAGTCAACCTCTCCCGACTCGTATGATGTTTATGGCAGAGGATTTGGACATGGACTAGGATTAAGCCAATATGGAGCACGAGGAATGGCTGATGCCGGATATAATTACATAGAAATCATCCAATACTATTACACAGGAGTAGAAGTTAAGTGACCACATTCAATTTAACCACCAAGGATTTTTATTTTGATTTGCCAAAATCATTAATCGCGCAAACACCTATTGAAAATAGAGCTTCATCCAAAATGATGGTATTAAACAGAAAAAATCAAACGATTGAACACCATCATTTCCATCATATCATTGAATTTTTGCACCCAGGGGATTGTCTGGTGCTAAATGACACAAAAGTGATTCCTGCAAGGTTGTTTGGCAAAAAAGAAACGGGCGCTGTCATTGAACTATTATTATTAAACAGAGTGCAGGGAGATGTATGGGAAGCTTTAGCAAAACCTGCCAAACGTTTGAAGCCGGGAAATCAAATTATATTCTCCGACCAGCTTAAAGCAACCGTTTTGGAAGATAAAGAAGAAGGCATCAGGAAAATTCAATTTTACTATGAAGGCATATTTGAAACCATTCTTGATGAACTGGGCGAAATGCCTTTACCACCCTACATCAGTGAAAAGTTGGCAGACAAGTCACGTTACCAGACGGTGTATGCCAAATATGAAGGATCAGCTGCTGCGCCAACAGCAGGACTTCACTTCACACCAGAGTTGCTGAGTCAACTAGAAAACAAAGGCATTCAACTGGCATACTTAACCCTGCACGTCGGGTTAGGAACCTTTCGTCCTGTGAAGGTCGATAAGATTGAAGAACACAACATGCACTCGGAATTTTTTAATTTAAACGAAGAAAATGCTGCTAAAATTCAACAATCAAAAAAGAATGGGGGACGACTTATTTCAGTGGGTACAACCACCACTAGAACATTAGAAACCATTTGGACTAAACGTGGAAAAATTATTCCTGACCAAGGATGGACAGACATCTTCATTTACCCAGGGTATTCTTTTGGAGCGGTGGAAGGCTTGATCACCAATTTCCATCTCCCAGAATCCACTTTATTGATGTTGGTTAGTGCTTTTTCCGAAAGAGAATTTATCCTGTCAGCTTACAAAGAAGCTGTCCTTCAAAAATACCGGTTTTTCAGTTTTGGAGATGCCATGCTGATCTACTAAAAGGAGTTAAAATGGCAATAGAGTTTAATCTGCTATATGAGTCCAAAGAATGCGGAGCACGATTGGGCGAATTGAAAACACCTCATGGGATTGTTGAAACCCCTATTTTTATGCCAGTTGGCACAAAAGCAACTGTCAAAACAATGACCCCTGAAGAATTGAAGTCAATAGAGGCACAAATCATCTTAAGCAACACCTATCATTTGTATTTAAGGCCTGGTGCAGACATTGTGAAAGAAGCGGGTGGTCTCCATCGTTTCATGAATTGGGACAAGCCTATTCTAACAGATAGTGGTGGTTTCCAAGTGTTTAGTTTGGGCAACTTGCGAACCATTCGAGAAGAAGGTGTGAACTTTAAGTCCTATATCGATGGTTCTGATCATTTCATTTCTCCTGAGAAAGCTATAGAGATCCAAAACGCTCTTGGCGCCGACATTATTATGGCTTTTGATGAGTGCACACCTTATCCTGCAACCTATGATTACACCAAAAAATCAATGGAAAGAACCTCTAGATGGGCCAAACGTTGCAAAGAAGCCCATCATAACACGTCAAAACAAGCTTTGTTTGCCATCATCCAGGGAGGCATGTACAAAGACTTAAGAATGGAGAGTTTGAAGCAATTGGTTGATTTAGATTTTCCGGGATATGCCATTGGTGGATTGAGTGTAGGAGAACCAGCACAGTTAATGAATGAGGTTTTGGATTATTTAGTGCCAGAAATGCCAAAAAACAAACCACGATACCTTATGGGGGTGGGCAGTCCAGACTACCTTTTTGAAGCAGTTGAAAGAGGCGTGGATATGGCAGATTGTGTCATGCCCACACGCATGGCTAGAAATGGAGCCTTTATGACACGAAATGGACGCATCGCCATAAAAAATGCCGTGCACAGAAGAGATTTTACCCCTATCGATGATCATTGTGAATGCTATACTTGTAAAAATTACAGCAAAGCCTACATACGGCATCTTTTCAAGGAAAACGAGATTTTAGGAGGCCGTCTGGCAACCATCCACAACCTTTTTTTCTTGATTAATCTAATGAAAGATATTAGAATAGCTATTAGAGACGAACGATACCTTGAATTCAAGGATACGTTTTACAAACAATACGGTTACATTAAATAAAAATTGGAGGTTATTGATTTGGATCAAGGAACTACGAGTTTAATATTTATGATCGCCATGTTTGCGATTTTCTATTTCATGCTGATCAGACCACAAAGAAAAAAAGACAAGGCTGTTCGAGAAATGCGAGCATCACTTAAAAAAAGTGATGAAATTGTCACCATCGGTGGTATTTTCGGTAAGATTGTGAAAGTGTACGATGATTACATTGTGATCGAGCTAGATTACAACAAACAAAGGATGAAAATGCAAAAATGGGCCATTCATAGTGTCGTGAATCCATCAGACTACGAGGATGACACAATGGAAATCGAATCTGAATCTGAAAAGACAGACAATTAGCATATTAAAAGCCTGCGGGCTTTTTTTTATGTCCAAAATTTGTCTTTGAAATCAGATAATCATATGCTATAATGTTAGAGCAATCATACACAGGAGGAAGTTATGAAACATATTAAGAGCTTAACTACAAAAAAACTTAGCCACAACCTTGTTTCAAAGGGCTGTGGAGAATGTCAAACATCCTGCCAGTCGGCGTGTAAAACATCCTGCACTGTAGGCAACCAGAAATGTGAGAAGTAAAACAGTAGTGGATAACCACTGCTTTTTTATTGAAGGAGGAAGAATGATTCACCTTTTCAATTTAGATGAGAAAAACTTTGTCATTGATGTCAACAGTGGGTTGATTCATGAAATCAGTGACGTTGTTTATGATATATTAACCCTGGATTCTCAATTGATGAAACTCGATCAAGAAAAACTGAGCAACAAATACCGTCAACAAGACGTAGATGAGGCCTATGATGCCATTAAAGACCTTGTTGACAAACAATTATTATTTACCGCCTCAAATGATATTGTCCCCAAATTAAAACCTGTTCTAAAAGCAATGTGTTTAAATGTGGCACATGATTGCAATTTAACATGTGAATACTGTTTTGCTTCACAAGGAGACTACCAAGGACATCGTTCTTTAATGTCTTTGGAAACAGGTAAGCAAGCAATGGACTACATCCTTGAAAATTCAGGAAACCGTACCAACTTGGAAGTTGACTTTTTCGGGGGCGAACCATTGATGAACTTTGAGGTGGTAAGAGAGCTCGTCCATTATGGAAAAGCAAAGGAACCTCTTTACAATAAACATTTTCGATATACCATCACGACAAACGGCGTGTTATTAGATGATGAAAAAATGGATTTTATCAACACTTATTTTGACAACATTGTTTTAAGCTTAGATGGCACAAAAGAAACCAATGATGAAATCAGAAAGACGCTTACTGGAAAAGGCAGTTATGATCATGTGGTTCCCAAAATGCAGGCTGCTGTAAAAAAAAGAAAAGAGAAATCCTACTTTATTAGAGGCACTTTTACAGGGAAAAACCTTCATTTTGCAGATGATGTGGCCCATCTACGATCTCTTGGGTTCAAAAGTCTATCGATGGAACCAGTGGTTACCCAACCAGGAGATAAATTGGAAATAAAGCCAATGGATTTAGATATTGTCAAAGAAGAGTACGATGCTTTGTATAAGCTCTACAAAGAACGGATGGATTCGGATGAAGATTTCAGCTTTTTCCACTTTGAGATAGACTTAGATCAAGGCCCCTGCCTATACAAAAGAATAGCGGGGTGTGGTGCGGGCAATGAATACATTGCTATTACACCGGAAGGACATATTTATCCTTGCCACCAATTCATTGGGGATGAATCGTTCTTAATAGGAACTTTGTCTTCAGGCATCACCAACAAAGATATCCAAGACCAATTTTACCAAAACAATGTATTGACTAAAGAAGCCTGCAAGCAATGTTGGGCCAAATATTTTTGTAGTGGCGGATGTCATGCTAATGCGTATCATTTCAATCAAGACTTAGGAAAGCCCTACGAAATGGGTTGCGAGATGGAAAAAAAGCGAATCGAATGTGCCATAAGACTTAAAGCTGAGAGAATAGAAAGGATGGAAAACAATGATCATTAAACTTAAAGAGTTTGAAATGTCTATCCATAAAGAGACAAAGATAATGGAAACGGCTGTCGTGACAGGAGATGTAACAATGAAAGAGAAATCGAGTGTCTGGTTTAATGCTGTTGTAAGAGGCGACAGAGACAGGATTGAGATAGGCAGGTACTCAAATGTTCAAGATGGCAGTGTGGTCCATACAGCTGTTGGTTTTCCTACAATTATTGGAGACCATGTGGTAGTAGGACACAATGTCAACTTGCACGGTTGTACAATAAAAGACAACTCAATGATTGGCATCGGTGCAATCGTATTGGATGGCAGTGTGATTGGGAAAAACTGCATGATCGCTGCTGGTACGCTGATACCACCTGGTAAAGTAATTCCTGACAATTCCGTTGTCATGGGTAATCCTTACAAAATTGTCCGTCAAATAACCGATGCGGAAAGGGCTGATATAATGGAGATTAGCACCCGTTATTTTGAATTGGTTGCACAATATTATTGATTAAAACCTTGTATGAAGGTATAATTTTTTTTAGAGCTTATTTAGGAGGCGTTTTATGAAGAACAAGAATAGACTTGTATTTGCCTTGATTCTGATACTTGTATTGGGAGCAGTGTATCTTTCAATATACGGATTAGAAATGGACCAATACAAGATCAGTCCTTATAGAGATGAAATCAAACTTGGATTGGATCTCTCAGGAGGCGTTTATGTGGTTCTGGAAGCTGTGACAGATGCAACAGGACAAGAATTAGATGAGAAAATGGCACAAACCCGGGCAATTATCGCTCAGAGAGTTGACGGATTAGGCGTATCTGAGCCTAACATTACCATTGAAAACAGGGATAGAATTCGTGTTGAACTTGCAGGGCTTTCCAACCCTCAAGAAGCCATCGATTTAATTGGCAAAACAGCCATGCTGCAATTTATCGAGCCCGATGGAACCGTAATACTTACGGGACAAAATGTGAGAGATTCTGTTGTAACTTATAATGAAAGAAATGAAATCGGTGTATCCCTTGAATTCGATAACATTGGTGCCACGGCCTTTTCAGAAGCAACAGGAAGATTGTTGAACGAACCAATGGAACAAGATCGAATTATTCGAATCGTATTAGATGATGAAGTCATCTCATCTCCTTTTGTTTCCGCTCATATTCGAGATGGCCGAAGCTTTATATCAGGCGGTTTTACCATTGACTCTGCCAGTAATTTAGCCAACTTGATCAAAGCAGGTGCACTGCCAGTTGAAATGCGAGAAGTGGAGATATCTGCTATAGGGCCAAGCTTAGGATTAGAATCCTTGGACCGTAGCATATTTGCTGCGATGATTGGTTTAATCCTTATTTTTGCTTTTATGTTGATTTTTTATCGATTACCAGGCCTAGTTGCCAACGTAGCTTTAACCCTCTATATTTTGATAGTTTTAGGGATTGTTATAGGATTGAATGCAAATTTGACACTGCCAGGAATAGCTGGTTTGATCCTGTCAGTTGGGATGGCTGTTGATGCCAATGTCGTCATATTTGAACGCATTAAAGAAGAAATGCAAGTTGGAAAAACCATTCGAACCTCTGTAGATTCAGGCTTCAAACGCGCAATGTCGACAATTGTTGATGCGAATGTTACGACACTCATTGCTGGAGTAGTCCTGTTTTATTTTGGGACAGGCCCCATCAGAGGTTTTGCCGTAACATTGCTGATTGGCCTTCTTACTTCTTTGTTTACAGCCCTTGTGATCACCAGATTATTGCTTAAATTGGTTGTCAAGATGGATCTTACAAGAAGCAAGAAAATGTATGGCGTAAAGGAGGTGGCGAGATGAAACTACAAGTCATTAAGAAAAGCAAACTATTTCTCATCATTTCCCTAGTCGTGATACTGATTGGTTTAGTTATGATACCAATTAGAGGATTGAATGTAGGCATAGATTTCTCAGGAGGGACTCTTTTACAAATTGAGTTGAATGAAAGAATAGAAGTGTCAGAGATTCGAGAAATCACAGACTCTTTCGACCCTAGTGCCAGTATTGTTCATGCTGGATTGAATCAAACTCAAGTGATCATCAAAACCACACTTGATATGGAAAGCCCAGAACGCTATGAAGTGTTTTCTCAGTTTAAAGAGCGCTATCAACTAACGGAAGAAGCCTTTTTACATCAGCAAAAATTCGAGCCTTCCATTGGTCAAGAAATACAAAACAGAGCTTTGATATCGGTCTTAATTGCAGCTATTGGTATTCTGATATATATCACGTTAAGATTTGAATGGCAATTTGGTCTATCAGCTGTAGCCGCTTTGTTGCATGACGTTTTAATCGGCATCGCTGTTTACTCGATTCTAAGAATACCTATTAATAGCTCATTTATTGCCGCCATGTTAACCATTGTGGGTTATTCCATTAACGACACGATTGTCGTATTCGACCGGATAAGGGAGAACATGAAATCAATGCATAAAGTTCCTTTTGAAGAAATAATTGATACGAGCATTTCTCAGACGATTGTACGATCTATCAATACCTCTATGACCACTCTTTTTGCGATAACGGCCTTATATGTGTTTGGTGTAGAGGCCATCAGAGAATTTGCGCTTCCCCTAATTGTGGGTATTTTAGCAGGGACTTATTCTTCCATTTTCATCGCCAGTCCTATATGGTATCGACTGAAAATAAGAAAATCAAGAATCAATTACTACAACCCCAATAAGGCGTCCAAGTAATTTGCTCTATCAAAGAAAAAGCATCTGTAGTATAATGTAAAAAAAGACAGGAGGTTCAATATGCAAGTTAGTTTTATTCTATTATTGATAGTTTCCATATTTATCGCTATTTTTGCAATTCAAAACGGAGAGACGGTTTCAATTGACCTATTCTTTCTCAAGACAGAAATGTCTCAAGCACTTGTAATTCTAGCCTCTGTTGGTCTTGGTGCGCTGGTTGCCGTTGTTTTAAGCACGTTTGGAAAGGTTAAGCGATTGCGTGAAATCAAATCTTTGAATAAACGTGTCAAAGTTTTGGAAGACGAACAGAATCGTTTAAAAACACAACTTGACCAAACATCTGAGGAAAACACCTCCCTTCAAAGTATCAATGCTGACTTAAAGTTAGAACTGGACACAACAGAAAGAAACTTAGGGGATCTTAAACAACAAATAAAAATCGTATCCACTCAAGATCAGATCAAAGAACCAGTTGTGGAGGTTGAGTCTCCAAAAGAAGAGGATGAACCAGCTGAACCAAAAGAGACGCTACCCGAGACAGAAGCGGAGTCCACAGATTGAAAAGACGATATCAAGTCAAACAGTGGGATCCAGCAATATCAGATCAGTTGACCCATGATTTTGGAATTGACCGTTCAATCGCCAAACTTCTCCAAAATAGAAACGTCATAAAAAAAGAACAAGTACGCAATTATCTAAATACAGATTTGTCTTTTCTCAACCATCCCTTTGATATTCAAGGCATGTATGAAGCGGTAAAGCTGGTTGGGGAATCAGTCAAAGCCGGCAAAAAAGTATTTTTATATGGTGATTACGATGCTGACGGTGTAACCTCCACTGCTCAGCTTGTTCTTATTTTAAAAGCAATTCAAGCAGATTATGATTACCATCTTCCTAACAGGGAATCCGATGGATATGGCTTGAATCATGATGCCATCGACAATATCATCGCGAGTGGGGCTCATGTTTTAGTCACGTTAGACTGTGGCATTTCCAATTACGATGAAATTCAATTTGCTGTAGATTCAGGGTTGGAGGTTATTGTCATCGACCACCATAAAGAAAGTGGGACCTTACCGTTGGCAAATGTGATTGTCAATCCACATGTGAGTGAAGAAGGGTCACGATTCAGACATTTATGTGGTGCCGGCTTAGCATTCAATTTTGTGAGAGGGATGATTGAATGGGAAGGACTATCCTTGGATTTATCTTCATTTATCCAACTAGCTGCCATTGGTACGGTAGCAGATATAGTCCCGTTAATCGATACCAACCGGATTATCGTCAAAAATGGATTAAATGAAATCAATAACAATCCACTGCCAGGCATCCAACAATTGTTAGCTTTGTCAAATGTCGATTTGGGAACCATTACTTCAGATACCTTAGCTTATAATTTGGCCCCCAAGCTAAACGCTGCAGGTAGAATGGAAACAGCTGATATTGCGTTGGCACTACTGGTATCAGACGACATACTGGATGCTTCTCAATTATCGGTGGAATTAACGGATTTTAATCATCAACGCAAAGAGATAGAAAAGAATATTTTTATGCAAGCAGAAGTAAAGATACAAAACCAACGATCGAACAAAATGTTAATAGTCCAAGGTGATCAATGGCATGAAGGAGTGATTGGAATTGTAAGCTCCCGAATTACCGAAAAGTATCATAAGCCATCCCTTGTTTTCTCAAAGTCTGGTAAACACTACAAAGGTTCTGGCCGAAGTATCCCGGGATTCAATTTGTACGAAGCCATCCAACAGGTTGAATACCTGACAGTAAAGTCAGGAGGACATCCTCAAGCGGTGGGACTGACCATAGAAGAAAAGAATTTTCAACGGTTCAAAGATGAGTTATTGGCTTATTGTCATCAAACATTCAATGACGAAGATTTTGTTAAAGAAGTGCTAGTAGACGATCATTTAGATGCCACTTGCCACATTGATTTAGACACAGTGATACGAATCAATGATGTAATGGAGCCTTTTGGCTTGAAAAACGAGAAACCTATTTACTTGATCAGCGGATACGATATCATACATCATAAATACATCGGTGCTCAAGAAAACCATCTAAAGGCATCATTATTGTTGGGGGCATCACGATTTGATTTGATCAAATTTAACATCACACCGGAAGACAAGAAAGAATTTACCCGGAAAAACCCATTGGTTGGACAATTCGAGGTCAACCATTATAACGGGAGCACGACTTTACAGTTCAACGTTATGGATATGACAGGATCCTATTTTGTCGATCTAAAAAGACAATTCTTGATAAAAATTTATGAGCGAAAGCTGTCAAGTCGAGTAGCCTCTGAGTACAAACAAAAGCACCCTTTAATTTTTGAGAATGATGTTCTTAGTCCAAATGAAAAGCTAATAGACTTTGCCCAATCCAATTGGATACCTACAGAACAACAACTTGAAATTATTTCGAAAGAGCTGTGTCAGCATAAGAGCAAAATCTTCAAATTCGAGATTTTAAAACTTGTGAACTACATCAACAAAATATATAATATAAGCATTAATGAAGAAATGATCCTATACACAGTCATTCATTTAGAAGCACAGCAACAATTACAATATAAATATAGAAATAACTTCTTATATATTAAGTATCTATTCTAGGAGGCAAAAAAGATGGACCTAAAAGAAAAAATACGAGTCATAGAAGACTTTCCAGAGCCTGGCGTCAGTTTTAAAGATATCACCACTGTCTTGAAAAACCCTGATTATTTAAACGAAGTCATCAATCAATTAACAGATCTCTTTAAAGAGGCCCAAGTTGACATTGTGGTTGGGCCGGAGTCACGAGGGTTTATTTTTGGAACCCCTGTAGCCTTTAATATTGGAGCAGGATTTGTGCCTGTTAGAAAACCTGGAAAACTCCCGTCCGAAACCGTACGTTTTGAATATGACTTGGAGTATGGGAAAGATGCCCTTGAAATACACAGGGATGCCATTGAGAAAGGAATGAGAGTGCTCATTATTGATGATCTACTCGCTACTGGAGGAACCGTCAGCGCGACAGCTCAGCTTATTGAAAGCCTAGGTGGTGAAGTGGTAGGCATCGGATTTTTCATTGAGCTAGAAGAGCTTCAAGGTAGAAAGAAAATAGAAGCTTACAACGTCAAATCTATAGTAAAATATTAAAGGTTGGAGATTCCAGCCTTTAATCATACCGGTGGTGATAATTTGTTAGAAAAACTGATCAGTGATATTTTGATCTATAATCCAATGGCGGACACAGCCATCATAGAAAAGGCATACAAATATGCAGAAAGCCATCATGGGGAAGCAGCCCTCAGATTTTCAGGAGAGGCTTATTTCACTCATCCTTTTAACGTGGCGTTGATTCTAGCAGAGTTGAACATGGATGTGGATACCATTGCAGCCGGACTTTTGCACGACGTGGTAGAAGATACAGAAGCGACCTATGATGATATTAAGAGCGCTTTCAGTGAGGAAATCGCTAATTTGGTTGATGGGGTCACCAAACTTAGCAAAGTAAAGTACAAGTCTAAAGAAGAAAGACAGGCAGAAAGTCTCCGAAAAATGGTGATTGCCATGTCTAAAGATATTAGAGTCATTATTATCAAATTGGCTGACAGACTGCACAATATCCGAACACTTCAATATATGCCTCTTGAAAAACAAAAGGAAAAAGCGGTAGAAACATTGGAAATATATGCGCCTATCGCCAATCGTCTTGGTATGGCCTCCATCAAATGGGAACTGGAAGATTTATCACTCAAATACATTAATCCAGACGGTTTCAAAGACATCACAGAAAAAGTTAAAGAAAAGCGAAAAGTCAGAGAAGAATACATTCAAAGCATAATAGATACTTTAGAAGAAAAATTGAAAGAAGCTGAAATAGAATTTGATATCAGTGGTCGTCCTAAAAGCATCTATAGCATCTACAAAAAAATGTATCATAAAAACAAAACGTTTGAAGAAATATACGATGTCACTGCGATTAGGGTATTAGTCCATTCAGTCAAAGACTGCTATGGTGTCCTAGGCATTGCCCATACGCTTTGGAAACCTATGCCCGGTCGATTCAAAGACTATATTGCCATGCCAAAACCCAATATGTACCAATCTTTGCACACCACGGTGATCGGAAACAATGGGGAACCCTTTGAAATACAGATAAGAACCTTTGAAATGCATAAAACAGCTGAATACGGTATCGCCGCTCACTGGAAATACAAAGAAGGCGTTCACGAAGACAATTTTGAAGATAAACTTAACTGGTTGCGACACATGCTTGATTGGCAACAAGACACCAATGATCCGAAAGAATTCATGGAAGCTCTAAAAATAGACCTTTATACGGATGAGGTTTTTGTTTTTACCCCAAAAGGAGATGTGTTTAACCTTCCAGCCGGTTCAACTCCTATTGATTTTGCTTATCGAGTCCATTCAGGTGTCGGCAATCGATGTATTGGTGCAAAAGTCAATGGGCGAATCGTACCATTGGATTATAAGCTGAAAAATGGCAATCAAATAGAAATCATCACCTCATCAAGTAGCAATGGCCCAAGTCGTGATTGGTTGAAAATTGTCAAAAGCAGCCAAGCCAAAAGTAAAATTCGAAAGTTTTTCAAAGACAAAGAGCGTGACACCAATATAGACAAAGGCAAAGAGGCCATCGAGCGAGAGATCAAACGGCAAGGGTTCAAAGTTCAAGAATTGTTTAAAGAGGACTGGATTCAAGACATTGTAAAGAAAATGAACTTCAAGACAACAGAAAACTTATTTGCTTCTGTTGGACATGGAACTATTACCGAACTGCAGGTGGTCACCAAACTCATCGGGAAATTCAAAACGATCTACAAAGATCAATATGAAGAGCGGTTCAAAGACAAACCGCAGCAACAATCGCCTTTATCAAAACCTAGAGCCACACCCACATCAGGCGTCATCATAAAAGGACTAGATAATATAAAGGTCCGTTTCTCAAAATGTTGCACACCTGTACCAGGAGATGACATTGTGGGTTACATCACAAGGGGCAGAGGCGTATCTGTTCACCGGGCAGATTGCACCAATATCAAGAGTGGTGATGAGGAAGCCCGATTAATTGAGGTTGAATGGGCAAACAGTGAAAAGATGACCTACACAGCAGAGATTCAGATTGAATCTGTTGATCGCCCGGGTCTGCTTCAAGAGATCACCAACATCTATTCAAGCTTGAAGCTAAACGCCATCAATCTAAACCTACGGGTTAACAAAGACCGTATCGCCATCATGAATATGACTTTTGAAATCAAAGCTTCAAAAGATTTGGATGCCTTAATCAAAGGGTTCAAAAAAGTAGATGGTGTGATAGATGTTTATCGATACAAAAAATAGCAAGGAGGCAGCATGCGAGCAGTTGTACAAAGGGTCTCAAAAGCCAGCGTTAGCGTAGACGATACCATCATTGGAGAGATCGGAAATGGCTTGCTGGTCTTTTTAGGAGTCAGTCAGGAAGACACAGAAAAAGATGTTCAGTATCTGGTCGATAAAACCTTGAACTTGAGGATCTTTCAAGACGATCATCAAAAGATGAATTTAAGTGTCAAAGAGATTCAAGGAGAAGTATTGGTTGTTTCTCAATTTACTTTACAAGGAGATGCTAGAAAAGGCAGACGCCCTAGCTTCATCAAGGCTGCTGAACCTAGTCAAGCGGATGCATGGTATCAAAAATACATTTCAAGCTTGAAAGAGCAAGGTGTATCTGTGTCATCCGGCCAATTTGCGGCAGAAATGGCGGTGTCTTTGGTTAACGATGGCCCCGTGACAATATTACTTGATAGCACACGATTATTTTAGGAGGATTATAATGATATTAGATACAATTTTAGTTGGAAGTTATATGGTAAATTGCTACATTACTGGCAGCAATCAAACAAAAGAGGTCTTAATCATTGACCCGGGTGCCAATGCCAATCAGATCATTTCCCATATTGAAAAGCAACAATACAAGCCTATAGGGATTGTCTTGACTCATGGCCATGGGGATCATATAGGTGGTGTAGTCGAACTCAAATCTAAATACGATGTTCCCATTTACCTTCATGCTCTGGATCAGCCTATGGTCGAAGAAGGGAGTAAAAATATGACGAAATTCATGTTTGGAAAAAGCATCGAATTCTCTCCGGATCATCTGCTTAAAGAAGAGGATGAAATCGCTGTAGACACCTTGACCTATCATATCCTACACACACCGGGGCATACACCAGGAGGTGTGAGCATCTATTGTGAAAATGCGCTGTTCACAGGGGATACCTTGTTTCAAGGTAGCATTGGCAGAACAGATTTTCCTGGAGGTTCTTTTGAACAATTGATTCACGCTATTAAAACAAAATTATTAACCTATCCAGACGATACCAAAGTGTACCCAGGCCATAATTCACCTTCTACCATTGGATGGGAGAAGAAGCATAACCCATTTTTGAAATGAAAAATAACTTGATCATCCAGACCGACTTAACTGGATTGTCATTGGACCTTTATCACACCATTCGCATTTTCGACCATACAGTGTCTGTGACATTTGAAAACACTTATCGAGAAACAGGCACAGACACCATACAAATAATCTATCAAAATGATCAAGCAATCGCCCTGTTGATTAAGAATCATAAGGTAGTGATAAAAAGTTGTGTCCATTTGGATGACTTATCCTATCTCCATGAGGATCCTCATCAGCAGACAAAAATCATGATACGTCATGCGCTTTATCATTTACTAAGTCGATTATATGAAAAGACCTCACCTTATGGGATTTTAACGGGGACAAGACCAGTGAAATTAGTCAGGAAGAATCTTTTGAAATATGGCATTATTCAATTGGAAGAAATTCTAACCTCAACCTATGCCATGGAGAAAAAAACTTTCCAAAACCTGGCTAAAATTGCTCAAATTACAGAAGATCGGTTGATAAATGATCCTAAAAGCATCAGCTTCTACATTAGCATACCCTACTGTCCATCAAGATGCCATTATTGTACTTTCTTATCCAAAGTATGCAATAATAGTCAAGAGCTGGAAACCTATTTGGAATATTTACTAGAAGATATCAAATGGGGCATTGATATATCAAGACGGAACCACTTGAATATTAGATCGATTTACATCGGAGGAGGTACCCCAACCATCCTAAGTGCTAACCAGTTAGAAAAACTGATGAAAGAGTTGTCGAATGTTTCTAATCCTGGTGACACTGAATTCACCGTCGAAGCGGGTAGACCAGATACCATTACGTCTGAAAAACTAGCCATTATGAAGAGATATGGAGCCAATAGAATCAGCATTAATCCTCAAACGATGGATGATGACACTCTTCAGAAGATAGGAAGAAACCACCGCTCAAAAGACATCTTTATCGCCTTTGAACGGGCAAGAAGAGCCGGTTTTAACAACATTAATATGGATTTTATAAATGGTCTTCCTGGAGAAAACACGACCCATGTCAATAAAAATCTTAATGTCATAAAACAACTTAGGCCTGAAAATGTAACCGTACATAGCTTAGCGATTAAGAAGGGATCCACTCTCTACGATAAACATTATGTAAACCAACTTGATTTCGAAACTCTCAGTGATATGAATCAAGCCTATCAAATTGAGCTACAAGCCTTAGAGATGGAGCCTTACTATCTTTATCGGCAAAAAAACATTGTGGGAAACATGGATAATTATGGTTTGAGCACACCCGGCAATGAAAGTCTTTATAACATTAATATCATTGAAGAAGAGCAAACTATCCTTGGTTTTGGTGCCGGTGGTGTGACAAAAATAATCAATAAGTATGAAGACACCCTTACACGGATCCCAAACAATAAAGACATTTCAACCTATGCCGTCAAATTAAAGCAGAATCATGCAAAAATTGAATCAGCATTAAATACATCACTGGGTTACGACCCTTTGTGATTTCTAGGAGGAAACATGGAAAAATTAGGAAATAGCAGAAGAACGCATAAGTGTGGCGTTTTAAATCTATCCAACAACCACGAAGAAGTAACCGTTATGGGTTGGGTACAGAAAAAAAGAAATTTAGGCAGCTTGGTGTTCATTGATGTGCGCGACATTTCAGGGATTGTCCAAGCTGTATTTGATGAGACCAAAGACCCAACAAATTTTGAAAAAGCTTCCCAAGTAAAAGGCGAATATGTCGTGTCCATTACAGGAAAAATAAGAGAACGTGAGTCTAAGAATAAAGAAATGGCAACAGGCGACATCGAGATTGAAAGCAGTTTCATCAAAATCCTCAGTGAATCTGAAACCCCGCCCATTTACATTAAAGATGAAGACGACGCTTCAGAAGTGATGCGTTTAAAGAATAGATTTCTAGACTTAAGAAAACCATTCATGCAACAAAATCTGGCCGTTAGAGCGCAAACATCACAAGTGATACGCCAATTCATGAACGAAAACGGCTTTATGGAAATAGAAACGCCTGTTCTTAACAAACCCACTCCAGAAGGCGCGCGAGACTACCTAGTGCCAAGTCGTGTGAATAAAGGCAGTTTCTACGCATTGCCTCAATCACCTCAAATATTCAAGCAACTATTGATGGTAGCCGGGTATGATCGCTATTATCAAATTGTGAAATGCTTTCGAGACGAAGACTTAAGAGCCAATCGCCAACCAGAATTTACCCAGTTGGACATGGAGCTTTCTTTTGTGGACATTGAAGACGTGATTGCTTTGAATGAAAAGTTGATCCAACGAGTGTTCAAAGAAGTCAAAAATATCGACATCACATTGCCAATTAAACGCATGACCTACGACGAAGCCATGAATCGATACGGTTCAGACAAGCCGGATTTGCGTTTTGGTTACGAATTCATAGATTTGACAGCCATTTTCAAAGAATCCGCCTTTAACGCGTTTAAGTCAAACACCTCACCTGGTAAAAGTGTCAAAGGGATTCTATTGAAAGGAAAAGAAGAATCGATTTCTAGAAAAGCCTTATCTAAATTGGAAAGCTTTGTCAAAACCTACGATGCGAAGGGGTTGGCCTGGATCAAAATGACAAATGACGGTTTGAATTCACCCATTGCCAAATTTCTCAGTGAATCAGAGCAGAATCAAATCGTTCAGTCCACACAAATGGAAGTAGGAGATTTATTATTGGTCATTGCCGACAAACAATCGGTGGTTAATAATGGCCTTGGCGCCTTAAGAAAAAAAATAGCCACAGATTTTGACGAGATTGATAAAACACTTTATGAAATGGTCTGGATCACTGACTTCCCCTTGTTTGAATACGATGAAGAAGATGACCGACTAGTGGCAAAACATCACCCTTTTACCTCACCTGTAGATGAAGATGTAGATAAACTGTTGTCGGATCCGGAATCCGTTCGTGCAAAAGCGTATGACATCGTCATCAATGGTGATGAAATAGGAGGTGGCAGCATTCGTATTACAGATCGTGCTTTGCAACAAACCATGTTTAAAGCGTTGGGATTGACTGAAGAAGAAGTAGAAGCCAAGTTTGGATTCTTGATTAATGCCTTTCGATATGGGGTCCCACCACATGGTGGCATCGCTTATGGCTTAGACAGACTGGTCATGACTCTAACAGGCATGACCAACATTCGAGATGTCATTCCATTTCCAAAAACACAAAGCGCTACTTGCTTGTTGTCAGGGGCTCCAACCCTTGTGGATGAGAACCAGTTAAAAGAACTTGGCATCAAATTAGATAAGTAGGATTAAGCGATGAACCCTTGGGATCGATTGGAAATTATTTATGGAAAAGAGAAAGTAGACAAACTCAGAAAAGCCCATGTTTTAATTGCAGGCTTAGGGGGTGTGGGCAGTTACAGTGCTGAGGCTATCGCGCGATCATTTGTCGGTCACATTACTTTGATTGACTTTGATTGCTATGAAATGACTAACTTGAATCGACAATTATATGCAACTCACCCTACACTGGGACAGCCTAAAACAAAAGTCTTGTCAGAAGCGCTAAATGAGATTCATCCCCCATTAATCGTCACTTCTCATCAGATACGTTTAACCGATGAAAATATCCCGAATTTGCTCAGTGAAGCTTCGGTGGATTACGTCATCGATGCTATCGATGACATACAGGCCAAACGGTCACTGATTAGTTACTGTCACCAACACAACCTGCCCATTATAAGTTGCATGGGAACAGGCTTTAGAAAAAACCCACAAGCCTTTGAAATCGCTGATATTTCAAAAACATATAACTGTCCTATGGCCAAGCGGTTGAGAAAAGAATTGAAATCAGCAGGCATTTCCAAGCACATGGTTGTATTCTCAAAGGAATTGCCTTCAAAAAAACAACATGGAACGGCCATAGGAAGCAACGCTTTTGTACCGGCATCGGCTGGTCTATTGCTGGCCTCACATGTGGTACATGAAATAATGGAAAAGGATTGATAGAATGAACAAAATTGCGCAAGTCGTCAAAATTGAAAACAATATAGCTACCATAAAAGTTGCAAGAGCCTCTGCTTGTGGAGAGAACTGCGCCTCCTGTGGCAGTCACTGTACTGAAAAAGGACATTTTATCGAGGTGACCAACCAAGAGTATGAACTTGGCCAATTATTAGAAGTCACCACCAAAGATCAAAACATACTGGCTTTTTCTGCAATAGCTTATGGCATTCCTTTGTTGGTCATGGTAGGGACCATTCTATTGGTATATCAGCTGGCCCCCGACAGTCAAAAAGACGCTTTTTCAGCAATTGCAGGTGTTCTATCTTTAAGTGTTTCCTTCTTTTTATTACGTTTGCTTGATCGATTTCTATTCAAGAAAACAAAAATGATCGAAAAAATAACGCCGTACAGAGGTGGATGAAAATGGATTCGAGAAAATCACTTTTGAACCGTATGAAACGCATTGAGGGACAAGTCAAAGGCATTGAAAGGATGATTGAAAAAGGGGAGTACTGTGGAGACATTCTGACACAAATTTCTGCAGCCCGATCTGCTCTTAACAAAGTGAGCGGCATCATTCTTGAAAACCATGCCAAAAATTGCATCAAGGAGAGGATGGACGAGGTGGATTCAGACCAAGCCTTGGAAGAACTTTTGTCAATTATCATCAAATACAACAAATAAGGAGAATGGGATGTTTGAAAATTTAAAGCAAAAAGATTATGAGATCTATGAAACCATCCAGAGAGAAATTGCTAGGCAGCACAGAAATCTGGAGCTGATTGCCTCCGAAAATGTGGTATCTATGGCTGTTTTGGAAGCAATGGGTAGCCAATTGACCAATAAGTATGCCGAAGGATATCCAGGCAGACGCTATTATGGGGGTTGCGAATTTGTAGATGAAGCAGAAACTTTGGCGATTGATCGATTGAAAGAATTATTCAAAGCTGAACACGCCAATGTTCAACCCCATTCTGGCGCAAACGCAAACTTAGGCGTCTATTTTGCCGTCCTGGATCCTGGAGATAAAATAATGGGAATGAACCTTTCAGAGGGTGGGCATTTGACCCACGGAAGTCCTGTCAATATTTCAGGCAAATATTTTGAAATTATTCCTTATGGGGTTGATCCAAAGACAGAAACCTTAGATTATGAAAAAGTCAGAGAGATTGCCCATAAAGAAAAACCTAAAATGATTGTAGCCGGTGCTAGTGCCTATTCTAGAATCATCGACTTTTCTAAATTCAAAGAAATAGCAGATGAAGTGGGTGCTTACTTAATGGTAGATATGGCACATATTGCTGGTTTGATAGCAGCAGGTCTTCATCCAAGTCCCGTTCCTTATGCGGACTTTGTTACGACAACTACTCACAAAACACTTAGAGGGCCTAGAGGGGGTGCCATTCTATGTAAAAAGGAACATGCCAAGGCGGTAGACAAAGCCATTTTCCCAGGTATACAAGGAGGCCCTTTGATGCATGTTATCGCTGCCAAAGCGGTCTGTTTCAAAGAAGCACTAGAAGACAGTTTCATTGCTTATCAAAAACAAATTCTAAAGAATGCAACAGAATTAGCCGTTCAGTTAAAGAAGAAAGGGTTTCGGTTAGTATCCGACGGGACAGACAACCATTTGATTTTGTTGGATGTAAGAAACAAAGACGTAACCGGGAAAGTAGCTGAGAAAAGATTGGATGAAATCAACATTACAGTCAACAAAAACACCATTCCTAATGATCCGGAAAGTCCTTTTGTTACAAGCGGCATCCGCATAGGCACGCCTGCTATTACATCTATGGGTCTACAAGAGTCAGACATGGCTGAAATTGCCGATATTATGAACCACGGCATATTACAAACACAACCGCAGTCAGAATTAGTCAATCGCGTCGCCAAACTAATGGACGTTTACAAAGACTAATTCACTATAATTTGAAAGGGGAGCGCCAATATGAATCTATTTAGCCGTCAATACGATGCTTTTCTTAAAGATAACAGTCCTTTGGCTGAAAAAATGCGCCCCCAACACCTAGATGATTTTGTTGGACAATCTCATATCCTTTCAGAAGGCAAAATGCTTCGAAGAGCCATCATGGCTGACCGTTTAAGCTCCATCATTCTTTACGGGCCGCCTGGGACTGGAAAGACCACGTTGGCTCGCATCATCGCACAGATGACTAAAAAACGATTTGAGACATTAAACGCTGTAACTTCAGGTATCAAAGACATTAAAGAAGCGGTTAAAGACGCTATTCAGCAGATTTCTTTATACAGTCGACAAACCATTGTTTTTATTGATGAGATCCATCGATTCAATAAAACCCAACAAGATGCCTTGTTGCCTTATGTTGAGAATGGCACCATCATCCTAATTGGAGCCACCACCGAAAACCCCTATTTTGAAGTAAATAACGCTTTGCTGTCCCGTTCCATGATATTTGAGTTAAAAGCTTTGACCACAGAAGATGTGGCAACCATTCTTCACCGTGCTATTGATGGTGTTTTGGCTCAAGAGGCCAAAATCGATCTGGCAGTAGACGAAGATGCCATACAGCTAATGGCAGACTACAGCGGAGGCGATGCTCGAAAAGCACTAAATGCATTGGAATTGGCTGTTCTAACAACAAACTCTCATCATATAGCGATCAATGATGCCAGAGAGAGCATTCAAAATAAAACCGCTTACTACGATAAATCTGGAGACAAGCATTATGATGTGGCCTCTGCCTTTATAAAAAGTTTAAGAGGTTCCGATCCTGATGCTGCCTTAATTTGGTTGGGTAAAATGATCAAATCAGGCGAAGATCCTAAATTCATTGCAAGAAGACTCGTAATCGCTGCATCGGAAGATGTAGGTAACGCAGACCCGCATGCCTTGAATGTTGCCATGAATTGTTTCAATGCAGTTCATGTTATTGGCATGCCCGAAGGCAGAATTCCTTTGGCTCAAGCAACCGTCTACATCGCATGCGCGCCAAAAAGCAATGCGGCTTATGAAGCCATCAATAAGACGATGGAATTGTTGAATCATTATAACCCTGAAGTGCCCAACCATCTTAAAGACAAAAGCTATCAGTCAGCATCCAAGCTAGGACACGGCTTAGGTTATCTGTATCCTCACCATTATCCTTATGGGTATGTATCCCAAAACTATTTTCCACTTGATTTTAACGGTGAAAAGCTATATAATCCTAAACACGTTGGATATGAAAAAAATATCAACCGTTATTTGGATTTTATAAAGAAATTGGATACAGAGGAGGAAATATGACATTCTATATTGATTTTAGAGACTTTTCCCAATCAGCTTCCATCGATTTGATTTATGAAAAACTTAAAAGTTCAACCATAGAGGGCAGCTACCATCTGGTAATCGAATACAACAATCAAATTGAAGAACATTTTTTATTTGACGATTATATGATGGAAATCACACCGGACCATTTGAAGTTTTTAAAGCAATGTCGACTAGTTTGCAACGATTTATCTATTAGCCTAAAAAACATCTATCTACTTGGTTCAAGCCATCAAGTCAATGAGAATGAATTGAAAGTTTCATTGGAAAAAACCATTCAAAAAGAAGCTGGCAGAAATATTGTCTGGCCTAGCAAGGAACTGTACCTGTATGATGGAGGCAAGCGCGTTTTGGATACCATGTTGCGCAATGATGAGATTGCTTTTGAAGAATACGAGGCAAAGCTGAAGTTGCTACAAATGGAATTTGGCCTCATAGAATTTCTTGAGGAAGATTTCTACATCAACTAGTGATACGGTTCAAACCACGGTGACGTGGTTTTTTTATGTAAACACATTGATAGTTGACAAGATTAGTCGGGTATATTATACTTGTTGAGAATACACTATCATTTTAGTAGGGATTTGAGGTGAAACACATGATATTATCCACAAAAGGACGATATGGTCTAAAAGCTGCCTTTGAATTGGCATTAAATTATGGAGACGGACCCATAAGCTTAAAAACCATTTCAACTAAATACAGTATCTCAGAAAATTATTTGGAGCAACTGCTGGCCAAATTAAGAAAACAGGGATACATCAATACGGTTCGGGGAGTCAATGGGGGTTATTTATTGGCTAGACCACCAGAAGAAATTACAGTGGGTATGATCCTGAGAGCTTTAGAAGGAGAGATCACCCCTTCAGAATGCTTGACTGGAGAAAGCTGTTCCAGAGAATCCATTTGTGCGACTCGAGTCATTTTTGAAAAAATAGAATCCGGAATCAATGATGTAATCGACAAAACCTATCTTATAGATATGGTCAAACAAAATCAGCAGGAGGTTAACAGACCATGAAAATGATCTATTTAGACAATGCAGCAACCACACAAGTCCACCAAGAAGTGGCTGATGCCATGCAACCATATTTTACACAAACATATGGGAATCCTTCCAGCATCTACCATTTTGGACAGACAGCCCAAAAAGCTCTTGAAGAAGCAAGAGCAGCCATCGCCCCCGTTATTCAAGCACAACCAGATGAGTTGTACTTCACAGGCGGCGGATCAGAATCAGACAATTGGGCTATCAAAGGTGTCGCTTATGCCAATAGAAACAAAGGAAACCACATCATCACTTCAAAAATTGAACATCACGCGGTCTTGCATACTTGTGAATACTTGGAAAAGAATGGCTTTAAAGTCACGTATTTAGAGGTCGATTCAGAAGGAATGGTCAATCCTAAAGACGTGCAAAATGCCATAACAGAAGACACCATCTTGGTAACCATCATGATGGCAAACAACGAAATCGGAACCATCCAGCCTATTGAAGAAATTGGCCAAATCACTCGAGAAAAAGGCGTGTTGTTACACACAGATGCCGTTCAAGCTTTTGGACACATTCCCATAGATGTCACCGCTATGAATATTGATTTGTTGTCTGCCTCCGCCCATAAGATTCATGGCCCAAAAGGGGTAGGTTTGCTGTATATTCGCAAGGGTATCCGTATTGACAATTTGATTCATGGAGGCGCCCAAGAAAAGAAAAAAAGAGCGGGAACAGAAAACGTGCCAGGCATTCAAGGATTTGCCAAGGCATCAGAAATAGCCTATCAAAATCTCGCTGCTCATACTGAAAAAGTCATGGCATTGAGAGATCGATTCATAGAGCAAATACCAAAAGTCATCGATCATGTGAGATTAAACGGCCACCCTACCAACCGACTTCCCGGCAATGTAAATGTCTCGTTTGAGTTTATCGAAGGAGAATCATTGCTTCTATATCTGGATATGGAAGGCGTTGCCGCTTCAAGTGGTTCAGCATGCACATCAGGTGCTTTAGATCCTTCACATGTGCTTATGGCCATCGGGTTGCCTCACGAAATTGCCCATGGATCACTAAGGTTGAGCTTATCCGTCTACAACACAGAAGAAGAAGTAGATAAAACCATAGAAGCTTTAAAAAGTGTCGTCAATCGATTAAGACAAATGTCACCTTTATATAACAGGAGGAAATAAAATGTATACAGAACAAGTCATGGATCATTTTAAAAATCCACGCAATGTAGGAGAAATTGAAAACGCTGATGGCGTTGGGGAAGTAGGCAACGCCAAATGTGGCGATATAATGAAAATCTATTTGAAAATTGATGAGAATGATATCATCACCGATGTGAAATTTCTCACTTTTGGATGCGGATCTGCTATTGCCTCTTCAAGCATGGCGACCGTCTTGATAAAAGGAAAGCATGTGGACGAAGCTGTGTCACTAACCAATAAAGCTGTGGTTGAAGCTTTAGGTGGCTTGCCAAAAGTCAAAGTGCATTGTTCTGTATTGGCGGAACAAGCTGTTAAATCCGCTTTGTTTGACTATGCTCAAAAAACTGGAAAAATCATCAAAGGAATAGAAGATTTTAAACCAGATGAGGATGTTCACGACCATGACCACTAAAAACAACAAAGTCTTGTTGGGAATGAGCGGGGGGATAGATAGTTCCTCCGCTGCTATTATGCTCCAAGACAAAGGCTATGAGGTAATAGGAACCACATTTGTTCAGCATCGTTTTGAGGAAATGGCCTCCTCAATAAATGATGCCAAGCAAGTGGCGCATCAATTAGGTATTGAACACTTTGTGATGGATATCCGAGATCTTTTCAAACAAGAAGTCATCGCCTATTTTCACAAAGAATACGAAAGCGGCCGTACCCCAAATCCTTGTGTGAAATGCAACCAAGTCATTAAATACCAACACTTCATAAAAGAGGCCGATAAAAGAGGCATTTATCACATTGCTTCCGGTCAATACGCTAAAGTAGTAAAAACCTCTGCCGGTTATCAGATTCATAAAGCCACGAACAAAAAAAAAGACCAAAGCTATTATCTATACCAATTAAAAGAGAAAGATTTGCCTCGACTGTTGCTGCCTTTAGGTGATATCGCCGACAAAGAAAATGCGCGACAACTATTAAAAGACAGAGGCATTGCCCTCTATCATAAACAAGAAAGTCAAGAGATCTGCTTTATAAAAGATGATCAATACATTCCTTTTATCGAGCAATATTTTGACCCCAAGAGCAAAGTCGGAAATTTTGTAGACTCATCAGGAAAAGTCTTGGGCTCACACAAAGGCATTCATCGCTACACCATTGGGCAACGAAAAGGGCTAGGGATTGCATTGGGAACCCCTCATTATGTAGTGGACATCAATTCAGAAACCAACGAGATCACTTTGAGCGACCAAATGGCTCTACAGCATCAAAGTTGTCTCTTAACCAACAGCAACCTCATTGATGAACAGATCAATCTGACTAATGAAACTTTTCAATGCAAGATACGCTACACCTCAAAAGAACTTCCTGCAACCCTCGCTTGGGAAGGAAATGAATTGAAAGTCACTTTTTTAGAGCCCATACGAGCACTGACACCGGGACAATCTTTGGTTTGCTACCAAGGAGATCGGCTGATAGGTGGCGGTATGATTGACAAAAGAGGATGACTTCATTATAATTTTACTTGAAAACTCGTCAAAGTGACGAGTTAAATTTTTACGGAGGCAATGATGAGTAATTATTCCATAGATCAGATCAGAAAAAGCTATCTCGCTTTTTTTGAAAAGAAAGAACACCTTTCCGTACACAGCTTTCCCTTAATCCCCAAAAATGACCCGACACTTTTGCTAATCAATGCCGGAATGGCACCGTTGAAAAAATATTTCACTGGAGCAGACACCCCTCCAAGCAAGCGCATGGTCACTTGTCAGAAATGTGTCCGAACGGGTGACATTGACAATGTTGGGCACACCGCCAGACATTGCACGTTTTTTGAAATGTTGGGAAATTTTTCTTTTGGCGATTATTTTAAGCGGGAAGCCATTTTTTGGGCATGGGAGTTTCTCACACAGGAATTAGCCATCCCAGAAAATCAACTTTGGGTATCCGTTTATCATGAAGATGATGAAGCTTACCAGATTTGGGCAGATGAGGTAAACGTGCCAGAAGAACGCATTGTTCGGCTTGGAAAAGCTGACAATTTCTGGGAATTAGAAGTGGGCCCCAGCGGACCCTGCTCTGAGATATATTACGACAAGGGCACCGAATTTGGTTGCTCCGACTCCAAATGTGCACCAGGATGCGATTGTGACAGATACGTTGAGATTTGGAATTTGGTTTTCACTCAATTTGACAAAGACTCAGAAGGTGTATACCATCCTTTAGCAAATCCAAATATCGATACAGGCATGGGACTGGAAAGAGTAGCGGCTGTTCTTCAAGGCAAGGACAATGTTTTTGAAGTGGCTCCTTTTATGAACCTCATTGAATGGATTGAAAAAATAGGCCAAACACCCTATAAAGCCAATCCCAAAACAGACATTTCCATTCGCATCATTGCTGACCATGCTCGAGCCATCACCTTTCTTATTGGCGACGGCGTTATCCCCTCTAACGAGGGTAGGGGATACGTATTAAGACGTTTGCTAAGACGTGCTTCTAGGCATGGAAAATTGATGGGCATAGAAGATCATTTCCTTGCTGACTTATCCAAAGAAGTGATTCAACATTGGGGTGAAGCCTATCCTGAGTTAAAACTAAACCAAGAACAAATTTTTAAAATCATCACCATGGAAGAAGAGAAGTTCAACAAAACCATCCATCAAGGCATGTCCATACTGGACCGCTATTGTCAGGAGTTAAAGGACCACCACGAAAAAGAATTATCTGGTGAAAAAGCCTTTAAACTATACGATACTTATGGGTTCCCCTTTGAATTAACCGAAGAAATCCTAAAAGAGAAAGGCTATTATGTCAGCTTTGACGCTTTCTCCAGCTATATGACAGAGCAAAAGGAAAAAGCTAGAAAGGCTAGAGGATCTGGATCTGGAGAGGATTGGACGGGGTCAGATCTGGTCATAGAAGAAGTCGCACCCACACGGTTCAAAGGTTACGATCAAACCCAAACAGAAGCCACCATTATCAAATTGTACAATGCCCAGTTCAAACCAGTGACCTTATTGGAAGATAACGGGTATGTGGTTTTAGATCAAACCGTCTTGTACGCTGAAAGTGGCGGTCAAAAAGGAGATAGAGGACAACTGTTGGCAGACAACCTTCATGTGAAAGTAGTAGATGTGGTAAAAGCCAACAACGACATATTTTTGCACAAAGTCTCTCCTGTAACGGGTCAACTGTCTTTAAATCAAAAAGTTGAAGTAATTCTGGATGGAGAGAGCCGACAAATGACGGCAGCCAATCATACAGCCACCCATCTACTGCATTGGGCTCTAAAGGAAGTGTTAGGCAGTCATGTGAATCAAGCAGGTTCTCTAGTAGAAAAAGATCGTTTGAGATTTGACTATTCCCATTTTGAAAGTCCGTCCAGAAAAGAACTTACTCAAATAGAAGCTCTAGTCAACGAAAAAATCTTCGCCTCGCTATCTACCCACGTGGATCAAATGAGCCTAGATGAAGCCAAATCAAAAGGCATCACAGCTTTGTTTGATAGCAAGTATGGAGACAAGGTGCGAGTCGTGGTCATAGAAGGGGCTGGAGGCGAATTATGCGGTGGCACTCACGTAAATAACACAGCCCAGGTAGGATTATTCAAAATAGTCGGTGAAGGCGGTATCTCATCAGGCATCAGACGTATTGAAGCCTTAACGGGACGCCCCGCTTATGATTATTTAAAAGCTTATGAAGGAAAAGCTTTTAATTTAGCAGAATTGTTAAAAACCCCACCCGAAATGATTGAGCCAAGAATAGATCAACTATTAAAAGAATTAAAAGAGAAGGATCGACTAATCAACCAATACAAAAACGAAGCAATCAAACAAGAGGCCCAATCATTGTTGAATGATTATGAAACCTACAAAGATATCCATTTATTTACCCTTGATCTTGGGCAATCAGACAGCGATAGTCTGAGAAACATGGCAGATATGATCACCAGCCAACACAACCATGCTGCCATTGTTCTGGCGGCAGAAAACAATGGAAAAGTGCTGTTGATCGCATCCATTTCAAAGTCTTTGGTGGCATCCGGACTCCATGCAGGCAAAATTGTGAAAGCTGCCGCTGAAATAGTTGGAGGCGGTGGTGGTGGCAGACCTGACTTTGCCCAAGCGGGAGGAAAGCGCCCGGACAAAATCAGTCAAGCCCTTGAAAGAGCCAAAGAAATCATGAAAGAAATGATAAAATAGATTGAATTGTTGTCCGTTTTTACTTATAATGAGAGGTGAGGTGGTTATGGTGGAAACGAACAAGACAACTCAATTCGACTTTGGCTTGAACAATGTAAATGAAGTTAAAGAAGTGATAAGGTCCGTACTCAACGCCTTAAACGAAAAAGGATACAATCCTGTGAGTCAGCTGATTGGCTATATCCTATCTGGCGATCCTACATATATTACAAGTCATAACAATGCACGAAGCATCATTATGCAAGTCGAAAGAGACGAACTATTGGAAGAAATACTGAACGACTATCTAAAGGATTTGAATAACTAAACGGATATAGCAGTAGGCCTACTGCTATATTCTTTTTGATGGAGTTTCTTATGCCAACACTTGCCAATGCATCGAAAATATGTTACGGTACACTGTCTTTAAGTCCACTACAATCACAACTGAACTTAACGGAGAAAGTCTCTCTACTACGATACGCCTTTGAAAAAGGCATCAATTTTTTTGACACCGCCGAGCTATATGAGACCTATGATATTTTAGGCCAATTGATTCGAGAGGTGGGAAGAGAACCTTTATTGATCAGCACAAAGTCGTATGCCTACTCCAAAGAAACAGCGGAAGAAAGTGTCAATCAAGCCCTTCGAGAAATGGGAACAGATTATATCGATGTTTTCATGCTTCACGAGCAAGAAAGCATCCATACATTCAGAGGCCATTATACCGCTTTGGAGCGATTATTAAAATATAAATCCGATGGGATCATTAAAAAGGTGGGTATCTCAACACATTTTCACACATGTGTCCAAGAAGTTGGCGTTTATGACGCGTTAGATATCATTCACCCCATCTTTAATCAATTCGGTATGGGCATCCCTGATGGAACCATTCAAGACATGGAAAAAGCATTGGCTATTGTTAAATCAAAAGGCAAACAAGTCCTGGCCATGAAACCCTTTGCAGGAGGGCATCTGACACAAGATCCCATCCATGCCTTGAACTTTGTCCTTCAATCGCCTTTAGTGGATTGGATAGCTATTGGTATGCGTTATAGAGAAGAAATAGATTTTAATTGGGCTGTTTACAAAAATCAGCCTTTACCTAAGGAATGGCAGCAAGCCATTAAGAACAAACATCGACAATTAAACATCGCATGGTGGTGTACAGGATGTGGTGCCTGTGTGTCTAGATGTCAGCAAAAAGCGCTTTCGCTGGTTGATAAAAAGGCTGTCGTGGATCCTGAAAAATGTGTCCTATGCAGTTACTGTGCCACCGCTTGCCAAGACTTTTGCATTAAAATCATTTAAATAAATACGAAAAAGGAAGGCTACAATGACACGATATATGGCTCTAGATATTGGAGACAACACGATCGGCGTCGCTGTCAGCGATCCCTTGAATCTAACGGCTCAAGGTGTCAAGACAATCCGACGCATTAGCTACAAAAAAGATTTTCAAGAATTAGATGACATCATCACAACCTACCAAGTCGACGTGATCGTGGTGGGACTACCCAAAAAACTGGATGGCACCATTGGCATACAAGCAGAAAAAGTTCAGCAATATGTGAAGAAAATGCGGTATCGATACGAACAAGAAATTATCTTTCAAGACGAACGCATGACCACGACTATGGCGGAAAGAATGCTGATCGATGGCAATGTGTCCCGGGCAAAACGAAAAGAAGTGATTGACAAGCTGGCAGCGGTCAATATACTGACCACTTTTTTGGATAAAAATAGAACAGGAGCAAGCCATGAATGATTATATTGAATTAATCAATGACGAAGGTCAAAAAGAAACACTCGAAATACTCGCCACTTTTCACTTAGACGAAGAAGAATATGCCGTTCTTAGATATCCCGACAGCGATGAAGGCATGATCTACAAAGTCCATAGAGACGAAAATGATCAGCCTCTTTTCCTGATGATCGAAGACGACGAAGAACTTCAAGAAGTCATTGACATCTACGAAGCCATGGCAGATGAGATTATATAATTGACAAAATCCTTAATTAATAATACACTCTTATTGATAATAAAAATCAAATAAGAGTGGTGGAAATATGCAAAATTTTGAAATATTTAAAGAAAAACTAAACGAATCAGGCTACAAACTAACAACCCAAAGACGTGTGGTGTTTGAAGTCATTCATGCGAATGAAGGCAAACATTTCAGTCCTGAAGAAATCTATGAGATCGTTAAAGAAGACCATCCCGAAATCGGACTGGCTACGGTTTATAGAACATTGAAACTTTTTGAAAAGATCGGCATTATTTACAGATTGAATTTTAATGATGGCTGCAGTAGGTTTGAAATGAGTCATTTTGACGACGAATCTCACAGACATCATCATTTAATATGCGTTGAGTGCGGAAAAATTATGGAAGTTAAAATTGACTTGCTTCAAGATCTTGAAGACCACATTGAGAAAAATTATGAGTTCGATATTCATAACCATACCCTCAAGTTTTTCGGGACATGTGTTGACTGCCAAAAAAGGAGGAAAAAATGCAAAAAGGAAACGACAAAAAGTTAAAGGTGATCCCTCTGGGGGGATTGGGTGAAATCGGTAAAAATCTGACAGTATTTGAATATGGTGAAGATATTCTAATTGTAGATTGTGGCATGGGGTTCCCAGAGGATGAAATGTTGGGAATTGACATCGTCATACCTGATATCACTTATTTGGTCAAAAACAAAGAAAGAATCAGGGGATTGGTGATCACGCATGGTCATGAAGACCATATTGGATCTATCCCATACCTACTTAGGAAAATAGATGTCCCTATTTATGGAACCCGGTTTTCTTTAGGACTGATCGAGAAAAAATTATTGGAACATCCGGTGAAAGTGCCGGAATTAAACACCGTCAATCATGGAGATCAGATTGAACTTGGTTGCTTCAAGATTCACTTTATTAGAAGCAATCACAGCATACCTGATGCATCCTGTCTCGCTATCACAACCCCTATTGGCGTAGTTTTCCATACAGGTGACTTCAAAATCGATTATACGCCCGTAGGTGGACTGCCCATTGACTTACACACCATAGCGGAATACGGCAAGAAAGGGGTTTTATTGGCCATGTCCGACAGCACCAATGTAGAGAGCCCTGGCTATTCTATGTCGGAAGCGACCCTTACCAACAACTTTACCGACTTATTTAAGAAAGCAAAAAAGCGCATTGTAGTGGCTACCTTTGCTTCCAATGTCTATCGCATTCAGCAAATCATAGATGCGGCAAAAGTTTTCAAAAGAAAAATTGTCATCTCTGGACGAAGTATGTTGAATGTCATACAAGTGGCAACAGAACTAGGATACATCAACATCACACCGGATTTGATCATCAATGTCAACGACATTAACAAATACAAAGACAAAGAATTGGTCATTATCTCCACAGGGAGTCAGGGAGAACCCATGGCGGCACTTTCTAGAATGGCTGCCAGCGACCATCGGAAAATAGAACTAAAAGAAGGGGACACGGTTATCATTTCAGCCAGCCCTATTCCAGGCAATGAAAAAACCATCAGCAGAGTCATCAACCAACTTTATGAAAAAAATGTGGAAGTCATCTACGATAAAATGCAAGATATCCATGTATCGGGTCATGCCAAGCAAGAAGACTTGAAACTAATGCTGACCTTGCTACAACCCAAGTTCTTTATGCCGGTACACGGAGAATCTCGACATTTGCGCAAACATGCCGAATTGGCAGAAAGCTTGGGAATTAAAGCAAAAAACATTTTGGTTGCCAGCACAGGAGACATTGTAGAAGTCACCAAGCGAGACATTAAAACCACGCAAAAAGCCCAGTTTGGAAATATTCTCGTCGATGGATTGGGAATAGGCGATGTAGGCAATATTGTTCTAAGAGACCGTAAGCACTTGTCAGAAGACGGCCTTATCATTGCTGTCGTCGGTCTTGAAAGACGCACTGGTCAATTGGTTTCTGGACCGGACATCGTTTCAAGAGGGTTTGTCTACGTAAGAGAAAATGAAGATTTAATGGACGAATCTAAAACGGTTGTAAAAAATACCTTAAACAAATGTTTCGAAAACAATATCAAAGAATGGTCTCCTATCAAAAATGCCATTCGAGATGATCTTAGCAAATTCATTTACAGTGAAATCAAGCGACGTCCTATGATTCTGCCTATTATCATGGAAGTAAAACCTGGACAAAAATAAGAGGCTCAACATGAAAAAACAGATTCTACTATTCATCCTATTGATTATCATTGGAGCAAGTTTTTATGGTGTCCATTATTACCAAAGCCACCTAGAAGCTGTAAACACCCATGACGAAACACCTCATTATGTCACCATCCCATCGGGAACCTCTCCCAATGGGATTGGTCGATTGCTCCACGACCAAGGCTTGATTCAAAACCAGACGGTTTACCAACTCTACTTGAGATTGAATCAGTTGGGAGCCGATTTCAAAGCGGGAGAATACGAGATGAATCCAAGCATGACACTTCCAGAGATAGCTCAACTCTTAAATCAAGGAAGCAATGTGTCGCGTACCCGCAACATCACCCTTCAGGAAGGACTCACATTAGAAGAAGCCCTTGCCGCACTGGTAAGGCAAACAGAATTGGACTTACATGTGTTCATGGATTTAGCGCACAATGTGTCCCATTTTGCAGAGGACTATCCTTTTCTTCAATCTCTTCAAGTAGACAGCTTAGAAGGCTATCTCTATCCAAACACTTACAATATTTATTTGGATGCCACGGAAGAAGACATCCTGCGACGTTTATTGGATGGCTTTGAAAACATCTATCATGAAGTCATTGAAAACAATCTACCTGAAGGAATGGATTTGAATCAACTCATGTCCATGGCTGCCATCATAGAAGGAGAAGCCCAATGGGACAGCGAACGGCCTCTTGTAGCCTCTGTCTTCTATAACAGAATCCAACAAGGTTGGCGATTGGAGTCATGTGCCACAGTCCAATATGTGTTGGGAGAAAGAAAAAGTGTTTTGACCTACGACGACTTGGCCATTGAGTCTCCTTATAATACCTATATCCATTGGGGATTACCTCCAAGCCCCATCAATTCGCCTGGCAAAGCTTCCATAGAAGCCGCGGTGAACCCTGATGATACCCAGTATCTGTTTTTCCTGGCAAAGGGAGACGGCTCCCATTACTTCACAGATGACTATAACGATTTTTTAAGAGCTAAAGACCAATACATTCGCAATTAAGGTGATATCTTGGAACGAATAAACAAACATTATGTATCAGACTACTTACAAAATCTTATACCAGACCATGACCCTTTAATGGCTGAGTTTCGACGAACCTGCGAAGCCAGTCATATCCCTATTATTCACAAGGAAGTGGGGCAACTCATTCGATTTCTTATTCAAATCAAGCAAGCCACCCGGGTGTTGGAAATCGGAACAGCGGTAGGTTTTTCAGCTATATTCATGTCTCGCATCATCAATGACCCTAATGGGTATATCACCACCCTTGAAAGAAGCCCACACATGCTGGAAAAAGCCCACAGCAACTTAGAAAATTATGAGCATCCCACACCCATCACCTTGCTTCAAGGGGAAGCCACAGAGCTGTTGCCTAGGCTAACGAAACCTTATGATATCTTGTTTCTTGATGGCGCCAAAAGCAAATACCAACAGTTTTATCAATCAGCCAAGAAATGCTTGGTGCCCGGAGGCCTGATCATTTCTGATAACGTGCTGCACAAAGGCATGACAGCAACCGATTCACTAGTAGTACGACGCCAAAGAACCATTGTAAGAGAAATGCGGGCATACCTTGATTACTTAAGCACCCATCCTGATTTGGAAACCACTGTGCTGCCATTGGGAGACGGCGTTGCTATCAGCTATATCAAGCCTTGACACATCTATTTACAGGAGGACCTTATGAAAAAACCGGAACTGCTGGCACCAGCCGGCAATTTTGAGAAATTGCAAATGGCTGTTGCTTACGGAGCAGATGCCATTTACTTTGCCGGCTCCCAACTAGGACTAAGAGCAGGCGCTCAAAACTTTACAAGAGAAGGGATTCGAGAGGCAGTCGCCTATTGCCACGACCATGGTGTCAAAGCCTACATTACAGTAAATATCATCCCTCATGAGCACCATATGAAAGACATAGAAACTTATCTGCAGTACCTTGATGAAATCGGAGTAGATGCTATCATTGTTTCCGATCCGGGCATTCTCATGGCGGTAAAAGAACATGCGCCACATGCAGAAATTCATCTTAGTACGCAAGCCAACACCACCAGCTCCCAGTCTGCCAATTTTTGGCATGGCATTGGGGTAGACCGCATTGTCCTCGCTAGAGAACTGACTTTGGAAGAAATCAGCACCATCATTCAGCACAAAGACAAAACCCTAAAAATAGAAACCTTTGTGCATGGCGCTATGTGCATCTCCTATTCAGGAAGATGTCTCCTAAGCAGTTACATGACCGGTCGTCATGCCAATCTAGGAGATTGTGCCCATCCTTGCAGATGGCGCTATCATCTAGTGGAAGAACAAAGACCGGGTGAATACTATCCTGTATTGGAAGATGAAGACGGCACCTTTATCTTTAATTCAAAAGATCTGTGCATGATTGAACACCTTAAAGATTTGGTAGCTGTGCAAACCGACAGTCTTAAAATTGAAGGCCGGATGAAAAGCGCTTATTATAATGCCACGGTCGTCCGATCCTACAAAAATGCTTTACAAGATGTTTTAGAAGGCAAACCCTTTGACCCCTACTGGGTAGAGGAAATTCAAAAAGCGTCCCATAGAGATTTCACCACTGGTTTTTATTATGGCAATCCTAAATCGGAAGGGCAGTTGTATACGTCAAGCTCCTATATTCGGACCTATGATTTTGTAGGACTGGTCAAAGCCTATGATCCGGAAACACAAATCGCCACCATTGAACAGCGCAACAAGTTTTCTGTAGGAGACACCGTTGAAATTTTTGGCCCAGACATTCGCCATTTCGATTATGAAGTCAAAGGTATGTGGAATGAAAAACAAGAGTCTATTTCGTCTGCTCCCCATGCTCAAGAAATCATTTTTCTAAAAATGGAACAACCGGTGAACCCTTGGTACATTTTAAGAAAAAAGAGAGGTTCCCAATGAGAAAGCCTATCTTTATCGGTATCACCGGCGGCAGTGGTTCAGGCAAAACCACTGTCGTCAATAAAATACGAGAAGCCATCCCTTCAAAAAGTCTCACCATAATTGAACAAGATGCTTATTACAAAGATCAAAGCCACTTGACCCTTGATGAAAGAATGCTCACCAACTATGACCATCCCTTTGCCTTTGACAACGATCTTCTAATTCAGCATCTAATGACTTTGCGGGAAGGAGAACCCATTCAAAAACCCCAATACGATTACGAAAAACATACCAGAAAATCCCAATCCCAACTGGTTCCGCCGACAGATATCATTGTTCTGGAAGGAATTCTCATTTTCTATGACAAACGGGTTCGGGATTTTTTAGACATAAAAATCTTTGTGGACACCCATTCCGATATTCGATTGGTTAGACGGATCACGCGAGATATGAAAGAACGTGGCCGCACTATTGATTCGGTCTTATCCCAGTATTTAACCACTGTGCGACCGGCTCATGAACAATTTGTAGAACCCACAAAGAAATTTGCCGACATCATCTTACCAGAAGGAGGACACAACCTAGTAGGAATTGACATCATGGTGGCCAAACTAAAAGCCATTCTTGTTTCATGATCTTGTTTGGTGATCATGTGTGAGAAAGAATGATTTCATTGAAATATAGCTAAAATATGGTATGATAAATATTAAGTACGTTAAACAAAAGGTAGGACAGGATGAACTCAAAAAACAATCGCTCTTTAAAGCTAGGAGATCTATTGATTTCCTCAGGGAAAATTGATAACACCCAGCTAGACCAAGCGTTGAAACTCCAGAAAGAAACGGGTCAAAAACTTGGCGAAATCCTAGTGGAATTTGGATGGCTGAATGAAAAAGAGATCATAGACACATTAGAAACACAAATGGGTATTGAAAAATACGATATTCAAAACAATATTGTCGAAGCCGAAGTCCCAAAGTTGATTTCGGAAAATTTGGCACGCCGATATATCGCCATTCCCGTAAAAATCATTGGTGAAAAACTGATTGTGGCCATGTATGACCCATTGAACATCTATGCTATTGATGACATTGAAATAGCCACAGGACTAAAAATCGAGCCTGTGCTTGCCAGCAAAAAAGACATTGTCAGTGCCATCGATCAGTATTTTGGCAAACAAAATGCCGAAAGAGCCGTTGAAGACTTTGCCAGACAGTACAACGGAGATGTCAACGAATCCAATGTAACAGAAGAATCTTTGGAAGCCATTAAAAATGCACCCGTTGTGCGTTTAGTCAACTCCATCATCAAGCAAGCTTTGAAATCCAGAGCCAGTGACATCCATATCGAGCCTTTTGAACATATTGTAAGAATTAGATTTCGAATAGACGGTCAATTGCAAGAAGTGATGACCCCTTCAAAGCAAACCCATTCCGCTATTATCACCCGTATTAAAATCATCGCCAACCTCAACATTGCTGAAAAACGAAACCCTCAAGATGGTCGTGTGGAAATGGAAATAGACGAACACCTTGTAGATATGCGTATTTCTATCTTGCCGACTGTTCATGGCGAGAAAATTGTCATCCGTCTCTTGGATCGGGCAAATTTTTTAATGTCAAAAAAAGACTTAGGCTTCACCGAACACAACCTCAAGTTGTTTGACGATATTTTGGACATACCGAATGGCATCATTTTGGTTACCGGACCAACAGGAAGTGGGAAGACCACCACCTTATATACGGTTTTAAGTGACTTTAATAAAATTGAAACCAACATCATTACGGTAGAAGACCCTGTGGAATATCGGCTAGACGGAATCAACCAAGTACAAGTCAACGAAAAAGCTGGGCTTACCTTTGCCAGTGGATTGCGATCCATTCTTCGTCAAGACCCGGACATCATCATGATCGGGGAAATCCGAGATATGGAAACCGCTCAAATCGCAGTAAGAGCCGCCATTACCGGACATATTGTCATCAGCACCTTGCATACCAACGATGCGCCGGCAACCATCATGCGATTGATCGACATGGGCATTAAGCCCTATTTGATCTCAACTTCAGTAAAAGGCATTGTGGCGCAACGACTGGTTAGAAAGATTTGCCCACATTGCAAAGAGACCTACCCAATAACCCATGCTGAAAAACAAATTTTAAATATTGAAGACGACATCCGTTTGACCAGAGGCAAAGGATGCCCGAAGTGTTTCCAAACAGGTTATCTAGGTCGAATGGCCATTCATGAGATCATGCGCATGACAGAAGATATCAGACAAGTCATTGATACCTCAGAATCCACAGACCTAATCCGAAAATCTGCCCATAGACAAGGCATGAAAACATTGGAAGAAAACTGCCGAGACTTGGTTTTAGAAGGTATTACAACTGTAGAAGAAATGCTAAGAGTTGGTCAAACAGTGGACTAACTAAAAGGAGGGGGAATAGATGTACCAAATCGAAGATATTTTAAGGCGTACCATTCAAATGAAAGCATCTGATTTGCATATTGCCGCTGGTTACTATCTTACGATGCGAATTGATGGGAAACTGGAAAAAGTGGACGACAAATTATTGACGCCAGAGGACACCTACCAAATCGCCAAGCAGGTCCTCAATGATAAGCAATTGCAAGCAGTTGAAGAAAAGGGGGATGCGGATCTATCCATGTCTGTTCCGGATGCAGGAAGATTCAGACTAAATGTGTTCAAACAAAGAGGATCCTTCGGGTTGGCCATACGTGCGGTTTCACTGGTCATTCCAACTTTGGACGAATTGGGTTTGCCATCAAAGCTTAAAGATCTAACGCGAGAAAAGCGGGGAATGATTCTAGTTACTGGCCCTACTGGTAGTGGAAAATCCACTACTTTGGCCTCCATGATTGACATCATCAACAAAGAATGCAATAACCATATCATTACTTTGGAAGATCCTATCGAATACTTACACCGTCATAATCGTTGCATCGTGAACCAGCGAGAAATGGGATCAGACTTTTCCCATTTTGCACAAGGATTAAAATCTTGCTTGCGTCAGGACCCCGATGTGATTCTTCTTGGTGAAATGCGAGATTTGGAATCTATTGAAATAGCTCTCACCGCCGCAGAAACCGGGCACCTTGTTTTTTCTACCCTGCACACCATTGGTGCAGCCGCTACAGTGGACAGGATTATAGACGTTTTCCCACCTCACCAACAACAACAGGTTGCCATTCAATTGGCAAATGTCCTGGTGGCTGTTGTTTCACAGCAACTGCTAGTTAGAAATCAAGGAGGACGAACAGTGGCCACCGAATTGATGATTGCCACACCGGCTATTCGAAACACCGTCCGAGAAAAGAAAACCCACCAAATCATCAGCAGTATCCAAACAGGTGCCAAATTTGGTATGCACACCATGGACAGCGATTTAATGAACCTTTACAAAAAAGATGTCATCTCTAAAGACACTTTGTTCAATGCCTGTATCGACAAAGACTACGTTAAGCGCTTCGTCATGATGTAAGGAGGGGGGAGAATTATATGCCGGATTTTAAATACACTGCCTTGGATACAAGAGGTAAAAAAATAAAAGGCACCTTGTCTGCTACCAGTGCCGCCAACGCCTCTGACATCTTAAAGGAAAGAAAATTCTTTCCTGTCACAATCAATGAGGCTACTTCAAAAGACAATAAAGAAGGTGTCTTTGATCGATTTGCAAGAATTAACAACAAAGACTTTTCCGTCTTTTGCCGTCAGTTTTATGCCATGCTCAATGCGGGAATTCCCATTATCAACTGCCTAGATATTGTCCAGCAACAAACCCTTAAGAAGCGATTCAAAAATATCATTGCCGATCTTTATGAGCAACTTCAGAAAGGCTACACCTTCTCTGAAGCTTTAAAACAACATGCGGACATTTTTCCCAATATTATGATCAGCATGGTAGAAGCCGGAGAGGTCAGTGGAAATCTGGATTTGATCATGGAACGATTATCCATTCATTTTGAAAAAGAATATCGAATTGACAATAAAATCAGAAGCGCGATGGCATATCCTGCTGTATTGGCCATTGTAACCGTAGGTGTGATTGTATTCATGTTATTGGTGGTCATGCCCACCTTTATTGGCATGTTCCAATCATCTGGCGTGGCATTGCCTGCGCCTACTCGAGTATTGCTGGCCATCAGCGACTTTCTTAAAACCAGATGGTACGTGGTGTTGGCCGGTTTATTAATAGCAGCCTTTTTAATCCTTCGTTCACGGCAAAACGAAAAAACCCGACTTGCTCAGGACAAGTTCATTTTAAAGAGAATGCCCATCTTGCGTGACATCAATACAAAGATTGTCTCTTCCCGTTTTACTCGAACCATGTCGACCCTTATTGGCTCTGGGGTTGAACTCTTAACGGCTATAGAAATCACCAGTCGCGTCACAGGCAACAAACACGTGGAAAAAGTATTGGCGCAAGTAGCTGAAGACGTAAAAAAAGGGGTGGGGATGTCAGAACCATTGAAACATTATGGGGTGTTTCCACCGATGATTCCTTCAATGATCCGAATCGGTGAAGATTCGGGATCGTTGGACAATATTTTGGACAAGACCGCCGACTTTTACGACGATGAATTAGAAACAGCCATCCAAAAGCTAACCTCTTTGATTGAGCCGTTGATGATCGTCTTGATGGGAGGCATTATTGGCTTTATTGTCATCGCTATGATGATGCCCATGTTTGATATGCTTCAGACTGTATCTTAAAAAAAACTAGAATTTTTTTAAAATAATTGAATATTTTTGTTTAGAATGGGTAAATAGAACATAGAAGTGAAAATTTTTCCAGGAGGGAATCATATGTTTAAATGGTTTAATAAGTTAAAGAACAAGAAAGGCTTCACGTTGATTGAACTGATTGTGGTTATTGCGATTTTAGGTATTTTGGCTGTAATTGCTATTCCGAGGTTTAGTGGGTTTACTGAAAGAGCTAAGGTAGGGAATGACGAACAATATGCAGCATTGGTTGCAAATTCTGCTCTAGTGATCATATCTTCTGGTGACGCAAAAATAGATCCTGATGAATCAAGTGTTTCAATCACATTAGGTGATGATGATGGTAATCCTACAATTATTGGTATTAGTAATTTGATTTATCCAAATACTGACTACAAGGAGTCCGATTTCATCAAAGAAATAGAAAGCATGGTTGCTTTTAAGACTCTAGAATCTGATACTTATAGCGACGGTATCACTGTTACTTTCAAAGATGATGGCACAAAAACATATGAAGCTGTTGATGGCAACGATGGTTAATCTTTGAATCAACCACTAATAAAAAAGGATAATTTCCCTAAATTATCCTTTTTTATTGTTTTTGAAAAATTTTTATTAACCTCTAAAGACGATTGCTACATGTGATTTGATTCTTTATTGAATAACCTTTACTTTTTTGGGTATTAATAAAGCAACTTCAATAATTTTTCTTTTGATCTGTTTAGATTAATGGTATACTACAGTTAAAGGAACAGCTTTTTCAAGAGAAGACAGGTTGTTCTAATTTGGTGAATCTATAAGAAACTTATTGGAAATCAAAAGGGGTGATTCCATGTTTAGATATGTGAATAATGAAAAAGGTTCTGCTTTAATCTTGACTTTGATCATCATGGTGGTTCTGGTCATCATTGGTGCAACTTTGGCCACTGTCAGCATGGCCGAAGTGCGACAGGGCATTCGCCATGAGAAGCTTTCTCAGGCGCATTACGTGTCCATCACTGCTGCTGAGGCTGTAGCTGATTATTTGATTAGCAATCAAACCTCAAGCGAAGTGAAAAATATGATTGCTTTTCTTGAAGCAGGGGGCACCGTCACTTTTCCCAATGTGGATTTCCCAAATGACTCCTTTGGCAACGGCACTTACCAAGTAGCCGTAACAGGGCAGCCGGGCAGCCTAACCATCCAATCTACTGGGGTTGTGCAAAATGACTTTGAAAAATCAAATACGTTGGTCATTAGCAACGTCTACCCAGATCCTTTTTGGGGTGAATATGCAGTGGCAGCCAAAACCTTTATCGAGGCGGCTGGGGGGTCTTTTGGCATTACTGGGAGCATCATGTCTGGTGGCTCTCAGAAACTTACTGACAGTCAATTAAACAATGTATCCGGGGATACCATTTTCAACTCCACATCCGGTTTCCCTATGGTTAAACCAACTTTTGATGAATTTATTGCTGAATATGGCTATGCACCGTCTAATACTGTGGTTGTAAGCAATGGGATTACCGGCAACTATACTTTCAATCATGGCAATATTTATGAAATAGGAACCGCTTCTCATGGATACGCTATTAATATTGGCGGAGGAGACGTGCTAACCTTTAACACAGGCAGCGATGGTGACATCACCATGTTAAACCTAGAAGGATCCCTAAGGCAAGGTGGTAATTCTGGAATGACTTTTGTTGGGCATGGCACCGTCATATTCTATGTGGATGGCGACATCGATCTTAGTGGTGGCTCATGGAATCAGGTTGGCTTTTCAGGCAATGTGTTGTTTTATGTCCCAAAGGGTGAAACCGGAAGCCGAAGCGTCTTGTTTAGCGGGAATACCAGCTACCAGGCTCATATCATCGCACCAGACGCTCAAATGATTTATAACGGTGGTGGCAGCAATACGTTTACAGGGATGGCGGTAGTTGAGTATTTTAAGGGTCATGGTAGTTTCAGCATTTTGCAAGAACCGGAATCTTCTGATGATTTAAACGCGCTACTCGTTTGGCCATGGATAAAACATCTGTGGACCAATTGAAACAATTAGGTGATAAAAATGACAAGTAGGACTGTGAGACCTAACCAGCAAGGCATGACTTTGATCGAAATCGTCATCGCTTTGGCGATCTTAAGCATTTTGGTGTTAAGTTTTTTTCTGATTTTCACCACTAGCTTTGCTCATATTTTTAGAATGGGGAGCAAGACATCAGCTATGTCAGATGCTCAAGAAGTGATCGATGCTGTTTATATCAGCAGAGATACGTCTGAAGCTTATTTAGACGCCATACGGGATGAAGACTTTTTAAAGTTGACGGATTGCGTTGATTTGCCCAATTATGCTTATGATGGTACCCATCGTTTTGTCTATTGTGTTGGATCTGAAACCTTGGTAGACTCCGTCATGACCACGGTTACTGTAAAGGTTTTTTATGGTAATGGTTCGGAGAGTGTCGTCCTCTCCAGTGTAATTCCCTAAGTAGGTGATCATGTGTTAGATAAAATGAAAAATCATAGAGGAGCCACGTTGTTGGAGATCATCATCGCATTGGCAATTGTTGGATTGTTGGTCGCTTTGGCATTCAATCTGTTGTTTTTTGGCAATGAAATTTTTGCCAAGGGGTCAGACCAGTATCAAGTACAGACTTCTGTCCGTTTATCCACAACTGGCATTACAGAAGCCGTGCGTTTTGCCTCTGTAGTGTCCATAGAAACTTCAAAACCAGTGACTTTTGAGGACCCTTACCATTATATTTATTATGAAAATGAAAGTGTTTATTACAGCTATCTCGATGCAGATGACAATAGACAAACAAGACTGTTAGGAGTTGAGGTAAAAGACTTGTCTTTCACTAAAGCCTCCCCTAACTTGTTGAACCTTTCTATTAGAGGATTGGAAGAAGATCAAGCCTATTCCATTGATATGGATGTGGGGCTTCCTAATATGTCTATCAAAAACAACGAAATCTTAGGCGAAACATCTGGTACAGCTTTAAAACTACTCAAAGACAGCTCTGTCACAAATTTATCGGCTTCTGATGAGGTTCGACTTAATCGAGAAATCAATTTTGGGATGATTCAAGGGGAAGAGTTCTTGTTCATTGCCAATAAAGCCGTTGATTGGAGTGTTTATATGGGCGTGGGTTTTCAAATTATTGACTCTGATGATCGAATCGCATTAGTTAGGGCAACAGGTGATATTGGCCATTCAGCTACTATCCGGGCCACTAGCGTAGAAGACAACACCCAATGGCGTCAGGTAACTGTAACGGTGGTGTCCGAAACCTCTGTAGCCAAAATTGTGCGCAGTGACGATAGTGTCATTACAGGTTCGGTAAACCTTTCTGTTGGAACAGATGAAGTCTTAAAAGTTATCATTGAGCCCAGTTTGCCTGAAGGGGTCAACGTTGCGTCGATCTCATGGACAAGTCCAATAGAAGGGGAAACCGCTTTTATTACCTTTGAGGAAGATGAGGATAATCCTAACACCGTTCTTGTTCAAGGGATCAATCCAGGTGGCTCAGCAAACCTGACAGTGTCTGTCGCTTTAGATGATGACGAAGATAATCCTACTGTGTTAACAGATAGTGTGATCATTAACGTAACCGCCATCACCGAGTATGCCAGACTATTAAGCCTGTCATTTGAGGGGAACACAACATTATCGCCTAACTTTGATCCAGACATTGTCACTTATTCGGTTTCAGGAAATGGATCCCAAGGTCTAGTGATTACGAAGCCCTTGGGTGCGGTGGTGGTGGTCGATCCTGTTGAGAGTAAATACAACTTGTCTCAATCAATTGATATCACCATTACCGTAAGTGAGGAAGGTAAGTTAACTCGAACATATAGAGTCACAAACTAGAAACCTAACCAACAATCAACTATCAAAACCTCTGCAATTGCAGAGGTTTTGAAATGTGACCTGGTTGATAGCATTGGGTAACTCATCTCAACGCTTCATATTGATGCACTATCCCTGAGCTGTACATAAACAAAACATCTTGCTCTGGTGAAAAGTCAAGTAGTTTAGATAAATACGATACTGGAACATACCGGGTATCGATGGCAGTGATTTTTTCGTACTGTAAACTTAATAATGGCAACAGGCTACTGCCAAAACTGTCCCTAAACAAAACCAGTTCTTTGTCTGTTTGGGCATGAGGGTTGATAATTTCCAGTAGAGGAGAGGCACCGGATAAGAATACATCGTATCCATCCATGCCTGTCAACTTGGAAGGGTCATACATATCGATGTTGCCTTTTTCATAATCATGAATGGTGTAGGATTGAAAATTAGGATGCTCCAAGTAGTACAATGTTTCTTTTGTTTTTCGGTTTGGCAGTTGACCATACAAAACACCTAGGAACTGAGGGTACTCTTTTTTTATGAACTCACTTTTGTCATATTGTATTTCCTGCCCTATTGCTTCGATAATGGATTGAGCCACAGGATGGAGGGTTTCTTGTCTCCAATGGGTATCGGTTGCGTAAAAATGCTCAAGGCTTAGCTGGTTGGAAATGGATATAAAAGATAGCCCTTGGAGATTCTCTTTCAGAAAAGCTTCTGTTGCTGTTTCCCATTGAATCAGCCATTCTCTGTCGCTGTATCGCGTTTTATCGGGGATATGGACATAATAGATCCGATTGTCATGAAAATAAGCAGTTGTTATATGTTCAATATAAGAAACAAATCGATCAAGCTCGGATATGTCTTTGTAGTTGAGCATTTTAAACAAGTGGTTTTTTTCTGAGAAAAGACCAGACAAATCTTGTTTGCGAAGCACTGACTCCTCAAACCAGATTTTTAGTCGCCTAAATTCCTGTCTAAACACGAATTGGTCTAACGCATATGATTCAAAATCTATCCACCATTCTCCTGAAAGAAAGGCTTCTGTTTTGATATCTGGGAATTGTTTTAATTCGCGTCTTTCCCAAATGGATAGCGTTTGATCGGTTTTAATGAAATTCAACAAAACAATTGAAACAATCAATGCCGCCATTAAGGTGGTTTTTCTTTTCAATTGCATGATTAAAACCTAAAATATAGAAAAGGATTAAAGGATCCATCTACCAAATAACTGGTCGACAGCAAGAATAGAAAGAACAAGCTTGCTACTTCAACGATTCCTATCCATTTCGCACCTTTCATTTGATTTGTAAATAGGCAGGTAATATTTGCAACCATTGGGGTTGACCCAATGATACCCAGTACTAACACTACTTTATAACTCTTCAAAAGATAAAGGCTCTCCTGGGACATAAGAGTCAAGTTCGATAATCCAAACATGCCTTGATACACACGAGACACGACGCTTAAATCTTCAAATCTAAACAAGACAAATGACAATAGCATCACCATCACCACATAGATATGACCCAGCCCTTTTGGGAATTTCGCCAATAGATTGAGCAGATATTTTTTCTCTAGTCCTAAAATCACAGCAAATCCCGTCCCCCAGAGTACATAATTCCAGCTTGCGCCATGCCATAGACCTGTCAGTGCCCACACAATAAAAAGATTGAAAAGTGTTCTAAGTGGGCTTTTTTGATTGCCTCCCAAGGGAATGTAGACATAATCTCTAAACCATTGTCCCAACGTCATGTGCCAGCGTCTCCAAAACTCGGTGATGGAGCCGGCGCTGTAGGGATAATTGAAATTTTCCGGAAATCGAAACCCGAAAATGCTGCCCAATCCAATAGCCATGTCGCTATATCCTGAAAAGTCATAGTAGATTTGAAGCATATAAGCAGCACCGCTCAACCAATACAATAAGACGTCTGGTTGAGATGCCGCCAATTGTTCATTGGCTAAAACAGCAAAACTATTGGCAAGAATCACTTTCTTGGATAAACCGATGATGAACCGAGTAATCCCATAAAAACCTTTATCAAAGTTATGTTGTCTTTGGATTAGATCTTTGCTGATGGTTCGGTATCTAACGATGGGTCCTGCAATTAATTGAGGGAATAGAGAGACATAGGTTCCCAGCCCTAAAAAGCTTGTTTGAGCTTTCGCGTGTCCACGATAAACGTCTATGGTATAACTCATGGTTTGGAAGGTAAAAAAACTGATTCCAATGGGCAAAGGAATGTCCAATAATGGAATCTCCGTGCTGAACCATTTATTGGTGTTTTGTATGATAAAGTCGCTGTATTTAAAAATAGACAAGAGTCCAACATTTAAAATAATGGATGACATCAGGGCGGTTGTTGCTTTTTTTGATCCAAAGTGATGATCGATGATGCGACTATGAAAGTAATCGATCATAATTGAGAATAGGAGCAACCCAATATAAATGGGTTCCCCAAAAAAATAAAAAATTAAACTGCTGGCAAAGAGTGTTTTATTCTTATGAGAGTCAGGTGTTAAAAAATAGCCCACCATAACGATGGGCATAAAATAAAACAAAAACTGTATACTTGAGAAAACCATAACAAGCTTATCCTTGCATGATTTGATGGAATGCGTCTAACAAAGCTTCGCTACCTTCATTGTCCATGATCAACACGATATATTGACGTGAACTGTCCACCAAGATGTTGTCCTCTTCAACGCCAACACAAATCCATTTTCTGCCATCTACATTGTCTTTGATGTCTTTTTTAATGGTCTCCATATTGGCATCTGCATCAACTCTTACCAGAACTACTGAATGAGCTTGTGCGGACATCATAGGCTCGGAGGCAAGGGCCTCTTCGAATTCAAAGTTTGTTGTTCCCAGCATGTAGGCCATGTTGTCATCATCCACAGGTGTCTTGACAAGATTTGGCCATTCCAATCCTGTCAGGGCATACATTTCATCAAGAATTTCCTCTAGGCTCATGTCGATGTTCACCGGATCATCTACAGGTGTTTCTGTTTGTCCCTGGCAACCCATTAATGCCAGACTCATGACCAATAGGATTGCGATTGCGATTTTTTTCATTTTGTGTTTCCTTTCTAGTTTTATTTTGTGTCCGATACATTCATGTAGACGTCAAATGAATCAATAAGTTCCATCATTCAAGTAAAACATGTATCCATGGACAAGGAAAGGGTTTTCATCTATGATAGTAGTGAATGAGATCTTTTGAATCTCCCAATAATTTTTGAAAGGAGCAGATGAATGAATCAGTCTTTTTCCCTTTTGCAAAACAGTCAGTTTGTCATGGGTAGGGGGTCTATTGCTTTTTTGGGTCAACTTAAGCCAAAGCGAGCAGCAGTGGTTTATGATGGTGGTGTCATTGGTGAACAGTGGCAACAAAAAATCACAGCCAGCATTGCCAGAGGTGGTGGCGAATGCCGATTTGTCGCCGATATACGTCGAGAACCCACTTTTGATGACATTGAAAAAGCCGTTGAAACGTTAAGAATCTTTGAACCCGATTTAATTATCGCAATTGGAGGCGGTTCGGTAATGGATACAGCAAAGGCTTTGTGGTTGTTTTATGAACATTCTGAGATGACTTTTGAAAAAGCCTTCATTCCTTATGGCTTGCCTCCCACAACAGGATTGGCTCAGTTAGTCGCTATCCCTACTACCAGCGGAACCGGCTCAGAAACCACTTCAGCAGCTGTCTTTACCAACGAAAAAACCAATATGAAACATTTAATGTTAGATAACCGTTTAATCCCCACTTATGCCATTCTTGATGCTGATTTGACAGACACGCTGCCAGATCACATCGCTGCCTTCACCGGATTGGATGCCTTGACGCATGCTTTGGAAGCTGCAGTATGCAAGGTCACACCTCCCATGGTGGTTTCTTTGGCCATGTCCTCTGCCTTGGATCTACTCGAAAACTTGCCGTTGTCTGCTGGAAAAGAGGTGAGTGTCTCTAAGAAAAGTGCTGCACGAGAGATATGCCATAACGCAGCTAGCCTTGCCGGTCTTGCCATTACCAACTCCTGTGCCGGATTGGCCCATGGATTGGACCAGCCAGGCCCCTATTTTAACTTGCCTCATGGATTGGTGTGTGGTGTGCTATTGCCATTTACTACTGCTTTTCACTCGCCCCATCCTGCTTACGTCAATATTTCAAAGAGATTAGGTTATTCTGGAGACGATCAGGCTTTATGCCAACAGCTGGTTGACCATTTGTGGCAATTCATTTCAGACTTAGGGATGAAAAATAGTTTCAAGGATTTGGGTGTGGATGAAAAAGCCTATTTCAATAAATTGCCTAAATTTATTGAAAGTTCTGAAAGAGCTGTCGCTACCAAGTTATCTCCCAAAATCCCTTCTTACCAAGAAGCCGAGAAAATTTTTTCAGACAGTTATTACGGATATAAGCCAAACAAGTTATTTGCCGATTAAGATGGCGTCAACCTCACTCAATAACAGCCTATTCTGGCTGTTATTTTTTTTAATTTTTGAAATTTTCCTATATGTAATTGAAATGTAATTTCCATTTACTACAATACACATAAGCAGACATCTTGTTGCTATGAAACTGGGGGAGTGATTGTAATGGAATACCCTTCAAGATATGATTTTTTTCTCACATTCAAGTCTTTATTTAATAAAAATGGTGAATTTGTGGATTATGTTTTAGTTAAAGTTAGTGACAGTTTTAAACAAATCACCACTATTGAACCAGAAAAAGTGATTGGTGAGAAGATCTCTAATATTTTGACAGACCATAAGATCATATTTGGAATACAGGATCTCTTTTACAACTTGATTCCTGGCACAAGAAGGAAATTCGAGTGCCGGATTGGCAACAATGGCAGAACTTACCTAGTCAACATCTTTAGCGATGATATGGATGCTCTGATGATTGTTTTCACTGATATTACGCCTTTAAAAAAATCGGTAGAAAAAGCCTTGCAGGGTGTCCGCTACACACATAATCTTTTGGACTTTGACAAAGCTTACCGAGATAGCCTGACAGGCTTGTACAACAAGGGTTTCTTCGAAGAAGAGCTTGCTCGCTTAAATACGAAGCGACAATTGCCCTTAAGTATCGTGATGGGAGATTTAAATGGACTAAAATTGATCAATGATGCTTTCGGGCACGAAATGGGGGATCGCGTTCTTAAAAAGACGGCTCAGTTAATTAAAAGTTCGGCTAGGCAAGAAGACATTGTAAGCCGTATCGGAGGGGATGAGTTCATGATTCTTTTGCCATCCACTTCTGAGAAAACAGCTTATCGAGTGGTTCAACGCATCAAACAATCTTTTGAGCTCAATCCTTTGGATGTTTTTCCCATCAGCATCAGTTTTGGCATTGCAACCAAAAAAGAAGAGACGGAAAACATTCACCATTTAATTAAAAAAGCGGAAGATCGTATGTATTTTCTAAAGCTGAAGGAAGGCAAAGAAGCAAAATTAGCCATGGTCAACCATCTGAAGCAAAAACTTGAAGGCATCACTTTTGAAACCAAGGCCCACTATGAACGACTAAAGCACATTAGTTCCATTATAGGTGAAAAACTTCAGTTAAGCGATCGAGAAAGGGAAGAACTCATGTTGCTGTGTGAATTCCACGATATTGGGAAAATTGGTATCCCTGAAGAAATTCTTCAAAAAGCAGATACTTTGAACGAAGAAGAGTGGGAAGACATGAAGCGACATAGCGAAATTGGCTACAATATCATCAAAGAATCGCGTGAAACCATTGCTATTGATGAGCTCATCTTGCTGCATCATGAAAAGTGGGATGGAACTGGCTACCCTGGCTTATTCAAAGGTGAAAAGATTCCAAAAGTTGTCCGAGTCTTCTCCATTGTGGATGCCTACGATGCCATGGTGACAGAAAGGCCCTACAAAAAGCCAATGTCCAAAAGGGCTGCGTTAGACGAAATATTATCTAAATCTGGCACTCAGTTTGATCCACACATTGCCAACTTATTTGTTGAAACCATGAAGGAAGCCAAGGCTGTATAACGGCATCAAATCACACATGTGATATCAAATAGATTATAGATATAACAAACTAATAGGAGGGGAAACAAATGAAACAGAAAAAAATACTTGCTTTGATACTTGTCTTAATTTTGGTGTTTAGTGCAGTCAACTTTGCATTTGCTGCACCACAAAGCACAAACTTTATAAAAGTTAGAGGGGTTCCAGGAAATGCAGAAAGTGTTGTTGTAGTATACAATAACGATACTCAACAACCATTGTCCAAGCAAGGCCAGCATTGGAATGGACCTGATTACAGAGAGTATGTGACAGACATGATTGAAGAAATACTCGTTGATGGTGAAGCGATTACTTTCGATCTTGGTGTAGAAGCCGGAGGGACGCTGAATATTTGGATGACAGGATTTGTGCCCACTTATAATTTAAGCATTTCCAAAACAGCTCATCCTCAACAAGTAGAGATTGGCGAGACAGTGACTTACACCATCACAGTAAAAAACACAGGTAACCACGAGCTTTATAACATCGTAGTTGAAGATGACACATTGAACTATATATCAGAATCAATTGTACTGGAGGCAGGAAATACCAAGACGATTCATCTTACAACTTCGTACTCTGAAGCAGGCTCCTACACCAACACCGCTGAAACTTACGCACCAGATTTTGTTGGCAACAAAACCGCTTCTGCTAGTGTTGTTGTCATCGAGGGAGACAGTCCTCCGCCAGATACCTATACGGTTACATACAATCCTGGTGAACACGGCACTTTTGACCCTGTAG
>CAZIKK010000004.1:0-243 GCA_964539975.1 uncultured Clostridia bacterium | reverse complement strand
TTCATGAAGAGTTAGCGTCAGGTTCTGACACCCCTGCTGCTCCTACTGAGACACCCGGTGAAGAAGGTTATACTTTTATCGGATGGAATCCCACACCGGCAGCTACGGTTACTGAAGATGCGACTTACACGGCTCAGTGGCAACAAGATTCTCAGCCCGTTGATACGTTTACCGTCACTTATGCGCCAGGTGAACACGGCACTTTTGACCCTGTAGTTCATGAAGAGTTAGCGTCAGGTTCTG